>NZ_JBITGT010000012.1:0-3734 GCF_044457285.1 Streptomyces sp. NPDC050560 | reverse complement strand
GGGGGGGGGGGGGGGGGGGGGGGGGGGGGGGGGGGGGGGGGGGGGGGGGGCGGGGCGGGGGGGGGGGGGCCCGCGCGCGGGGGGGGGGGCGGGGGGGGGGCCCCCCCCCCCCCCCCCCCCCCCCCGCGGCGGGTGGTGGTCGCGGAACCACCACCTGGGGCGCGCGCCGTGCCGTTCCTCACGAGCGGCGGCGTGAGCGAGGAGTCCGCCGCCACGGCATGGCGCGCTCTGTGGTCTCGTGGTGCGGCGGCGCTGTGCCGCCGGTGGGGGTGTGCCCGTCCGTGCGGTGGGCGGGGCGTGTGTGGTGGGCGGGGCGGTCGGTGGCGGGTCGGCTGGTGCATGCGCGGGTGGTGCGTGGGGCGGGTGGCACGGCCGTGCGCCGGGCGGTGGCGGTCGCGGTGCGGGCCCCGGGGTGCGGGCCCGCCGCCGTGGTGACGGCGGGCCCGCGCTCCGCGGCGCGCGTGCCGGACGACACGCGGCCGCGTCATCTCGCTGTTCTTCCGTAGCCGGCCCGCAGGCTCAGCCGAAGAGGTCCACGTGGATGGCGAACGCCGTGGCGATCTCGCTCTGCGACCAGAACCGGTGGTAGGTGAAGGCCGGCGCCTCACCGCCGTCCAGGTAGTCCTGGACCTTGGACCAGTCGGGGTCGTCCTCGTAGAAGGACCGGATCGACTCGAACGTCGAGCTGTTGTCGATCGTGTCGCCGTTGGGCATGGTGCCGGTCCAGCCGTCGGGCACGTACGGGCCCTGGCCGGTGGCCGGGTCGTACGGGTCGTCGAACCGGTCGTAGTCGGCGCGCTGTTCGGGAACGGCGATGCCTATGTCGTCCTGGTTGGCGACGAGCGCGTCGAGCAGGCCCTCGGCGGTGGCCTGGGCCTCGGTGTCACCGGAGCCCGCCGCGTAGTACATGAGGGTCTTCGCCAGCGAGGCCGCGACGCCGACGTCATGGCCCGTCTTGGTGATGGACACGCTCAGCCCGCTGTTGGCGCCCGGGCTGTCCGGGTCCCAGGTGTCGGGCGCACCGTTCCACTCCAGGGTGTCGGGGATGGTGAAGTCCCCGTCGGTGCCCACGGTGGTGTTGTCGAGCGCCCAGGCCACCCACTTGTCGAGGATGCCCTTGGCGCGCTCGTCGTTCGTCACCTGGTAGTACTCGGCGACCCGCTCCATGCCCCAGGTCTGGAAGCCGAACCAGTTGTTGCTCGGCGGGTCGTGCCAGACCGGCTGCCAGTCGTAGTACATGCCGTAGAACGTGGAGTTGGCGGACTCGGCGGGCGGCTGACCGTACTGGCCGTCCCAACTGTTCGTCGCGCCACCGGCGATGCCGCCCTCGGGGCTCTGCAACCACTGCAAGAACTCCAGTTGGCGGTCGAGGCTGGTGGCCCAGTCCTCGGCGCCGGTCGCGGACTTCGGCTTCATGTCCGGGTCGGTCGACAGCGCGTACGCGGCCATCGGGTCCTGGTAGCCCTGGTGGGCCGCGCCGTCGCCGATGCGCCAGGCCCAGCCGTTCTGGGTGTCGAGGGAGCCGCCCCAGGCGTAGTACCAGGAGATCAGGTAGTGCGAGCTGTCCTTGCCCGTGCCCGCGGGGCAGGACGGGGAGGTGCAGTCACCGATCTTCTTGAAGTACTTGTCGTACATCGAGTAGCGCAGGTAGTCGCCCATCTGCGTCGCCTTGGCGACGACGTCGGAGACGTCCGCGCTCTTGCCCTGCTCCTCGGCGGCCTGCTTGGCCTGGTAGACCACCTGCACCGCGCGCGCGTCGGCGTCGGGCGCGTCGGTGAACTTCCACTGCTTGGCGTACGAGGCGTCGCCGGTGAACAGGTCGAGGTAGCCGTTGGTGCCGCCGTAGCTGAAGTCGTCGCAGGACGGCTGGGTGATGGTCTCCCACACCGACTCGGACGAGCCGCGCTGGTAGCTGTTGATGTACGAGGGCCCGTCGCCGTCGGAGCAACTGCCGTAGCCATACACGTCGTCGACGTCGAGCAGCCAGTGCATGGCGTAGACGTCACTGGTGCCGTACGCCGACTTCAGCTCGGCCGCGATCGGGTCCTGCCCGACGGCCACCCCGGAGTCCAGCTTCGAGGGGTACGACGACATCTCCGGGTACTCGGCGGCGTAGGTCGCGGGCGAGGAGGCGTTGTAGCCGTCGTTCGTGGGCTGGGCGGAGTGCGGGGGGATGGCGTAGGTCTCGATGGAGGTCCACGCGTCGTTCAGCGGGCCCCAGTCCTCGGTGATCTTGCCGTACTCGGCCTCAAGCCACAGGTAGTAGCTGAACGCCTCCGAGGTGGTCTCGTGACCCTGGTCGGGGGCCTCCACCATCAGGGTCTCGACGGAGTGGTAGGGCACCAGCACACCGTCGAAGTTGCGGAAGTAGCCGTTCGCCGGGTCCTTGATCTTGTTGTACTGGTCGAGGAATGCCTGCTCGTAGTCGGACGCGTCCGGCTTCAGCTCCTGGACCTCGGCGAGGCCCGACTTGTAGCCGTCGGCGCTCGCCCTGAAAGTGGCGTTCTTCAGGTCGCCGCCCTTCTTCAGGGACGCGACCTCGACCCGCTGTGCCCTGTTCCAGTTCTCCGGGGTGAACGTGAGCCTCTTCTGATTGGGCGTCAGGTTGCCACTGCCGCCCGCCCGGTCGACCTTCACCGTGACATCGGAGGACGGCCTGGTCGCCAGGGTGACCCCGAACGAGGTGTGGTGGCCCTGTCTGACCTGCTTGGTGACGGGCGAGGCGAGGATGGTCGGCTTGGACAGCACGGTGACGACGGCGGGCTCGGTCGTGGTCGGCTTGCCGTCCTTGTTGAACACCTTGGCCGTGACCGAGTACTGCCCGGCGGGCACGTCCTTCCAGACCCCGTCGAAGGGGGCCGTGGAGTCGGTGGCGAGCAGGGTGTCGTCGGCGAAGTACTCGACCTTGCTGACGTCCCCCCTGACCTCGGCCTTCAGCGGGACGCTCGCGTGCTTGCCGAGGAAGTAGTTCTGGCTCGGCTTCAGCGAGCTGATGCTTCCCGTGGACAGCCGTGCCGCGCCCTTCGCGGAGGCGTCGTGCGCCGGCTGGGCCACCGACACGGCGGGCAGGGCGCCCGCCAGCAGGGCGGCGAGCGCCAGCGCGCCGGTGACGGGGCCCGGCCTGATCCGGCGTTTCCTGTGTGGTCTCATCGCGGGATGGAGCCTCTCTCCTGTGGGGGTGGGCGGTTCCGGCTGCGAACCGCACGCAGAGGTGCGCGCCGCGCCCGGGGATGTTCCGCGCGGCCCGGCACCGGCGAACGCCGCGCGGCCCGGGGCGCGTTCCCCGGTCTCGCGGGCGGCGACGACCGGCGGACACGCCCTGGGCCACGTCGGCCCTCGCACGTGAGAGCCGGCTCCGGAATGGGCTGGTGCGCCGCCACTGCGGAGCCGGAAGAACGGGGCGCCCCTGGGGGCGTCCGGGATGGTACGGAAGCGCCTCCGGAGCGCGGCGGCTACCGGCGGGGGCGTGGTGTCCGGTGCCGGGAGCGTGGTGTCCGGCGCCGTCCTGTACCGCTCCCGGGGTCGGGGGCGGCTAGGCCGTGTCGTTCGGATCTTCGCGGGGGCGCGACGCCAGCTACGGCACCTCGCCGCGTTGTCGGAACGTCCACGTACGCCCAGTACGAGGACGATCCTCCGCCTTGCGATGGTGGGGGCACCTCCCACGCCCTTCGGGGCAGTGGGGGAGCATCTGACGCCGCACCCTGGTCCACGAAGATCCAAACGACACGACCTAG
>NZ_JBITGT010000011.1:0-320822 GCF_044457285.1 Streptomyces sp. NPDC050560 | reverse complement strand
CTGGAAGATCGAGAGGTCGATCGCCTGGCTGTTCGGCTACCGCCGCCTCACCGTCCGATACGAACGCAAGGGCTCACACTTCCTCGCCTTCCTCGGCCTGGCCGCCGCCCTGACCTGCTACAAGAAGCTGGCGAAGGCCACCACGTGAGACACCCTTTAAGACGCCGTTTTCTGGGCCGCGGCCTGTTGGCGCACCAGCTCGACCATGCGCCAACGGGCTCTGTTTCCGGGATCGGTCTCACCCTTGCCGGAGAGGACCGTGGCCGGACTCAGGCAGGCCGCTCACCCGCGTCGGCCGCCGGGGCGCGGTGTGTGCCGCGGCCAGTGCACGCCCGTCTGTTCCGCCGCGGCGGCCCGCAACGCCTCCAGGAGGGCGCAGCCGGGATACGTCCCGAACGCTGCGTACTTCCAGCGGTAGTAGCACGACCAGTAGCTCACCACGCGCCGCTCCGTGCGGGCGAAGAAGGCCGGATTTCGGGCGATGAACTCTCCGTAGAGGCGGCGCTGGGCCGAGCCCGGGACCGCGAGGCCGGGAAGACCCCGGCCGATCGCCTCCAGGATCTCCAGCACGTACTCGCCTGCCAACTGCACCACGAACGGGACCACCCACGGCTCGCCCGACGCCACGATCTGCTCAAGGTGCCGCTGGCGGATTCGGCCGTCACTGTGACGGGAGTACAGGCAGTGGAAAATCAGCCGCCGGGTCCCGGCCAGGGGCCGTTCCAGACCGGCGCCCGGCTCCCCGTTGTGGATGCGCGACGGGATGGCGACGGTCTCGCCCTGCACCTCGACCTCGAAGGGCATCACCGGCGCGAGCCTGGCCTCCGGCATGGCCGCGAGCACACTGCGCACGTCACCGGCAAGACGCGTCGGAAACGCAGCCACCAGGACATCGGCGACATTCGACGAAACGCGAGGCAACTGCACCACACGAGGATAGGCAGCGAACTTCTCGGTCTCTCAACTGCCCGCCTCTCAACTGCCCGCCGAACGTTGCGGGACAGCCCTTGGGCCCTGTCCCGCTACCGCGGTGCAGAGGCCGTCGCGTTCGGCTCGGGTGTCAGTGGGGCTCCGGTGATGATCGACGCCGTGACCCTCCGGGACGGGGCCACGACTTCCCGGATGAACATGCGGCGGGTCGTGCCCAGGCGACGTAGGGCCGGGCCGTGGTCCAGGGCGATCACCCATGCCACCGCGAGCAGTGCCGTGCGCCAGGTCCACAGGAGCGGGCGGCGCACCGGGCGGGGGAGTGGGGCCATGCCCTGGTGGAGGCGGGCGCAGTGAAAGGGGACGTGGCGGTGTTCGTCGGCCAGGATGCGGGCCGCGACCTCCGAGGTCAGCGCGTCGTCCGTGCCGTCACGCAGCACCCGGTAATACGCGAGCGCGACCATCTCCGCGATCATCAGCACCAGCAGTTCCAGACGCAGCCCCAGCAGCCGCCGCAGCCGTACGAACACCCGGTCGCTCCAGTGCGAGGCGAGCAGCGGCTCGCCGCCCGCCGCCAGCAGTCCGGCGAGCAGCCCGGCGTGGTGGTTCTCCTCGGCGACGAACAGCCGTACCGCCGCCGCGTAGCCCGCGTCCCCCGCGGCGTCCGCCTTCGCGATCAGGTTCGCCCCGTCGCCGGCCTCGCCGACCTGGAAGCGGCGGACGCTGTCCCACACCGGCCCGGGAAGCGCCGCGCCCCGCTCCCACGCGGGAGCCCCCAGCGCGGCCCTGCGCCCGCGCTCCTCCTCGAACCGCGCCGTCCACGCCGCGAACCCGCCCGCGCCCATACGCCACCCCGCTCCGTCCCCCGTGGACGCCCCGCGCGCCCCGCAGGGAGGACGACACCCGCGCGCGGACCGTTCCCCGGCGGCGCCCGGCACCCCGCGTCCCGGCACCGGCGCGGCCTCGCGTATCCTGGAAGACGGCCCCGGTGCGGGAGCCACCGCCACGGCCGTATGCCGACGGCGGGGCCCGCCCCGACGGCCCCGTACACGAGGAGACGTACCACTGGGCAAGCGACAGCCCGAAGGCCCGCCGCCCGCACCGGCGGTGCAGCGCATCAGACTGCGTTACACCAAGCGCGGCCGCCTCCGGTTCACCAGCCACCGCGACTTCCAGCGCGCGTTCGAGCGCGCGCTGCGCCGCGCAGAGGTCCCCATGGCCTACTCGGCGGGCTTCACCCCGCACCCCAAGGTCTCGTACGCCAATGCCGCACCCACCGGCACCGGTAGCGAGGCCGAGTACCTGGAGATCGCGCTCACGACCGCGCGCGACCCCGGGGAGCTGCGGGTACTCCTCGACTCCTCGCTCCCCGCGGGCCTCGACGTCGTCGACGCCGTGGAGGCCCGCACCCAGGGCCTCGCGGACCGGCTCGCCGCCTCCGTGTGGGAACTGCGGCTCGACGGGGTCGCACCCGACGAGGCCGCCGGGGCCGTGGCCGCGTTCCTGGCCGCGCCCGAGGTGACGGTGCGGCGCAGGACCAAGAGCGGCATGCGTGCGTTCGACGCCCGCGCCGCCGTCGTGGACCTCACCGCCCGCGACGGCTCCGCGGCCCCGGCTGATAGGCCGGGACAAGGGCCCTGTGCGATACTGCGCCTGGTTGTCCGGCACGTGACGCCTGCCGTACGACCCGACGACGTCCTGTCCGGTCTCGAAGCGCTGGCCGACCTGGCGCCCCCGGTCCCCGCCTCGGTGACCAGGCTGGCGCAGGGGCCGTTCGACGACGAGACCGGCACAGTTACCGATCCCCTCGCGCCCGACCGCGAGGCGGTCGCGGCAGCCCCGCCCGGACGAGGAGCGGGCGATGCCGTAACCGCCGCCGCGGCGGCGGCTGAGGGCACTGGCTAGGGACGCCGCCGCAGCGTCGCCCTGGTACTCGGGAGCCATCTGGGTCGGGCGGCGCGTCAACCAGAAGACTTTCGCCAGGCCGTACGCGCCGCGTACGGAACCGGTGAGACCAAGGACTGAGACCAAGACAGAGAAAGCTCCCGTGCGGCGCACGCGCCCCCGGACGGCGGCCCCCGCACAGCGGCGGGCCCGCAGGCGTCACCGGGTCGGACGCGGCGCCCGGGAGCCCGACGGGAGAAACGCCCGCATGCTGGAACAGAACGAACCCGAAGAGGGCTCGCAGAACAACACACCGAGCGACACGCTGCCCCCCCGCCGCAGGCGCAGGGCCGCCTCCCGCCCCGCGGGACCGCCCACGGGCGCGACGGGCGAAGCGGAGACCGTGCTTCCCCCGGCCCCCGAGACGGCCACCGGGGCCGACGCGCCCGAGACCGCAGCCGAGGAGGCCGCACCGGCCCCCGAGCCCGCGCCGCGCACCCGCCGCCGCGCCACCCGCAGGGCCGCCACGCCCGAGCCCGCGCCCGCGGCGACCGTGGAGAGCGCCGCGGACACGGGCGCCGTCACCGGCACGGACACCGCACTCGACTCCGCCGAGGACGGCGAGGACGACACCGAGGCGGCCGAGGACGCGGCAGCAGAGGCCGCCGCTCCCGAGCCCGTCGCCGCCGAGCCGCCCGCGCGCCGCTCCCGCCGCCGGGCCTCCGCCCCCGCGGGCGCACCCGAGGCCAAGACCCCGGCCGCCGCCGAGGCCCCCGCCGCCGAGGCCGACAAGACCGCCGAGCCCGAGGCCGCCGAGCCCGCGCCGCGCACCCGCCGCCGCGCCGGGCGCCGCGCCTCCGCGCCCGCCGGTGCGCCCAGGGCCGCCGAGGACACCGCGATCGAGGACGCCCCCGTGACCGCCGAGACCCCGGCCGAGGCCGCGCTGCCCGCGGAGGCCGTACCCGCCGCGGAGACCGCACAGCAGCCCGCCGAGGAGAGCCCCCGCAGGGCACGCCGCCGCGCCACCCGCGAGACGGCGCAGCCCGCGACCGAGCCCACTGACTCCGCGCCCGCCGGGTCCGCGCCCGCCGAGGACGCCGCTCCGCGCCGCGGGAAGCGCCCCGCGCGCCCCGCGGTCGCCGTGTTCCAGGCGCCCGTCTTCACCGAGCCGATGTTCCAGACCCCGGAGCGCGCCGCAGCCGCCGCGGCGGCCGAGGCCGCGGACGCCGCCCCGGGCGACTCCGGGGACGCCCCCGCCGACGCCGCCGCCGACACCAGGACCGCTGCTGACGAGCCGGGCCCGCGCAGGCGCCGCCGCAAGCGCGCCTCCGACGACGAGACCGCGCCCCGCAACGGCGCCGACGAGCAGCGCGCCGACACCCCCGCAGCCGAGGAGAGCGGCCAGGACGCTCCCGAAGGGCACGACAACCACGACGACGGCGAAGGCGACGACGGCGAGGAGACCGGGTCCCGGCGCAGGCGCCGCCGCGGTGGCCGCCGCCGCAGGCGCGGCGAGGCCGCCGAGGGCGAGAACGACTCCGCCGAGTCCGGCGACAACGCCGACGGCCGGCAGTCCGCAGGCCGCGACACCGGCGAGGGCGACGACGCCGACCACGGCGACGGCGCCGAGCAGCACGACGACGACCACGGCGACGGCGGGTCGAGCAGCAGCCGCCGCCGCAGGCGCAGGCGGCGCAGGGCGGGCGACTCCCCGGCCGACGGCCAGCCGGGCGAGGGCAGGGACGACCCCGAGCGCACCGTCGTCAAGGTCCGCGAGCCCCGCAAGAAGGAAGAGCGCACCGGCTCCGACGAGGTCCAGTCCATCAAGGGCTCGACCCGTCTCGAAGCCAAGAAGCAGCGCCGCCGCGAGGGCCGCGAGCAGGGCCGCCGCCGGGTGCCGATCATCACCGAGGCGGAGTTCCTCGCGCGCCGCGAGGCCGTCGAGCGGGTGATGGTGGTACGCCAGCACGGCGAGCGCACCCAGATCGGGGTGCTGGAGGACAACGTCCTCGTCGAGCACTACGTCAACAAGGAACAGGCCACCTCGTACGTCGGCAACGTGTACCTCGGCAAGGTGCAGAACGTGCTGCCCTCCATGGAGGCCGCGTTCATCGACATCGGCAAGGGCCGCAACGCCGTCCTCTACGCGGGCGAGGTCAACTTCGAGGCGCTCGGCCACTCCGGCGGGCCGCGCCGTATCGAGACCGCGCTGAAGTCCGGCCAGTCCGTGCTCGTCCAGGTCACCAAGGACCCGATCGGGCACAAGGGCGCCCGCCTCACCAGCCAGGTGTCGCTGCCCGGCCGCTACCTGGTCTACGTGCCCGAGGGCTCCATGACCGGCATCAGCCGCAAGCTGCCCGACACCGAGCGCGCCCGGCTCAAGACCATCCTCAAGAAGATCGTCCCCGAGGACGCGGGCGTCATCGTGCGCACCGCCGCCGAGGGCGCGAGCGAGGACGAGCTGCGCCGCGACGTCGAGCGGCTCCAGGGGCAGTGGGAGGACATCCGCCGCAAGTCCAAGAGCGGCAACGCCCCCACCCTGCTCTACGGCGAGCCCGACATGACGGTGCGGGTGGTCCGCGACATCTTCAACGAGGACTTCTCGAAGGTCGTCGTCAGCGGTGACGACGCCTGGGAGACCATCCACGGCTACGTCGAGAACGTGGCGCCCGACCTCGCCGACCGGCTCGGCCGCTGGACCTCCGAGGTGGACGTCTTCGCCACGTACCGCATCGACGAGCAGTTGATGAAGGCGCTCGACCGCAAGGTGTGGCTGCCCAGCGGCGGCTCGCTGGTCATCGACAAGACCGAGGCCATGGTCGTGATCGATGTCAACACCGGCAAGTTCACGGGCCAGGGCGGCAACCTCGAAGAGACCGTGACCAGGAACAACCTGGAGGCGGCCGAGGAGATCGTGCGCCAGCTCAGGCTGCGCGACCTCGGCGGCATCGTGGTCATCGACTTCATCGACATGGTCCTGGAGTCCAACCGGGACCTGGTGCTGCGGCGCCTGCTCGAATGCCTGGGCAGGGACCGCACCAAGCACCAGGTCGCCGAGGTGACCTCGCTCGGCCTGGTGCAGATGACCCGCAAGCGGGTCGGGCAGGGCCTCCTGGAGTCCTTCTCCGAGACCTGTGTGCACTGCAACGGCCGCGGTGTCATCGTCCACATGGAGCAGCCGCCCACGGGCGGCGGCGGCCGCCGCAAGAAGCGCGGCCGCGGCTCCGCCGCCGAGGCGCCGGAGCCCGTGGAGACGGTCGAGCCCGTGGAGACGGTCGAGCCCGTCGAGACGGTGGAGCGTGAGGTCCCGGCCGCCAGGGCGGAGGCCGAGGCGCCCGCACCCGCCGCCGCGCCGGTCGAGTTCCAGCCCGACGAGGAGCTGTACAGCAGCGTCGCCGAGGCGGAGGCCGCGGCGGGTGTCGGGCGCGGCGGCAGGTCGCGGCGGCGCGCCACCCGCAGGGTGTCGGCGCCCGAGGGCTCGCCCACCCCGACCGTCCCGGTCACCGTGGTCGCCCCCGCGTCGGAGCCCGTCGCACCCGAGCCCGTGACCGCCGAGCCCGCCGCCGCGGAGCCGGAGGCGGCGCCCCCCGCGCGCGTACGCAGGCGCGCCACCCGCAAGGCCACCGCGCCCGCCGGTGCCCCGCGCACCGCGGACGAGCCCGCGCCCGCCGAGGTGACGGTGCCCGCCGAGAGCACCGCGCCGCCCGTCGGGCCCGCCGCCGAGGCGGCGCCCGCCGAGCCGGTGGCCGAGGCCCCGCAGGCGGCGCCGCCCGCCAGGGCCAGGCGCCGCGCGGTACGGGCGACGGCCGCGCCCACGGCCCCCGAGGACACCGCGGTGCTCGTGGTGTCCGCCCCGGCGGCCGAGGAGGCGCACGAGCCCCAGGAGCCGCAGGAGGGCGCGGAGTCCGGGGCGGCCGTCGGTGACGACGCGGAGGCCCCGGCGAAGAAGACGGCGGCCAAGAAGACCGCCGCCAAGCGGGCCGCGGCGAAGAAGTCCACGGCGAAGAAGGCGGCCACCGCGAAGAAGGCCACCGGCGCGAAGAAAGCCGCCCCTGCGAAGAAGACCACGAAGACCGCCACCAAGAAGACGGCGGCCAAGAAGTCGACGACGAAGAAGGCGGCCGCGAAGAAGGCCCCGGCCAAGAAGACCGCGGCGTCGCTCGCCTCGGGGGCCGCGCCCTCCGGCGAGGGGGAGTAGCGGCGGGGGGGGGGGGGGGGGGGGGCGCCCCCCCCCCCCCCCCCCCCCCCCCCCGCCCGTACCCGGTTTGACCCCGTCTCCGGGGCCCCCGTAATCTGGGGCGTCGGCGTCTTACGCCTACACCCCTGAGCACCTTCCTCCGGGAGTCCGCTTCCGGAGAGGCCGCGCGCCGTGCGCCGCGCCCCTGGTCCCCCGCGACGCGGGCGGTACGAGGCGGTGGGAGCACGGGCCCGCAGGGCGGCGCGGCTGGCATCAGAGGTCCGATTCGAGCACAGAGAGTGAGAGATCCGCGTGTACGCCATCGTGCGCAGCGGTGGTCGCCAGCACAAGGTTGCGGTCGGCGACATCGTTGAGGTTGACAAGATTTCCACCGCCAAGGTCGGCGACACGGTAGAGCTTTCCACTCTGCTCCTCGTCGACGGTGACGCCGTCACCAGCGACCCCTGGGTGCTGGCGGGCGTGAAGGTCCAGGCCGAGGTCGTGGACCACCACAAGGGCGCCAAGATCGACATCCTGCGCTACAAGAACAAGACGGGCTACCGCCGCCGTCAGGGCCACCGTCAGCAGTACACGGCGATCAAGGTCACCGGTATCCCCGCGACGGCGAAGTAAGGGACTGAGGAGAGATGGCACACAAGAAGGGCGCGTCGTCCACCCGGAACGGCCGCGACTCCAACGCTCAGCGGCTCGGCGTCAAGCGCTTCGGCGGCCAGGTCGTCAACGCCGGTGAGATCATCGTCCGCCAGCGCGGCACCCACTTCCACCCCGGCAGCGGCGTCGGCCGCGGCGGCGACGACACGCTGTTCGCGTTGCAGGCCGGTGCCGTGGAGTTCGGCACCCGCCGCGGTCGCAACGTGGTGAACATCGTTCCGGTCGCCTGACCCGCACCGCGCGGCAGGACCCGTAACCAGGAGTTCCCCGAGGGCGGACCCCTCTTCCCGCACCTCCCGGCACCGGGAGCGCGCGGGGAGCGGGTCCGCCCTTCGCGCGTCCCGCACCCGCCCACGGGCCGCGCGCGAACACCCCCGGGGCGGCCACCGACAAGACAGACACCCCGGCTCCCGGCCGAGGCCCGTACCGCCGCTGGAGGCACTCCCATGACCACCTTCGTGGACCGCGTCGCGCTGCATGTGGCCGCGGGTAACGGGGGCCACGGCTGCGCCTCCGTGCACCGCGAGAAGTTCAAGCCGCTCGGCGGGCCCGACGGCGGCAACGGCGGCCGCGGCGGCGACGTGGTCCTCGTCGTCGACCGCGACGTCACCACCCTCCTCGACTACCACCACAGCCCGCACCGCAAGGCGACCAACGGCCGCCCCGGCGAGGGCGGCAACCGCTCGGGCAAGGACGGCGACGACCTGGTGCTCCCGGTGCCCGACGGCACCGTGGTGCAGGCGGCGGACGGCACCGTGCTCGCCGACCTCGTCGGCGAGGGCACCCGCTACGTCGCCGCGCAGGGCGGCAGGGGCGGCCTCGGCAACGCGGCGCTCGCCTCCGCGCGCCGCAAGGCGCCCGGCTTCGCGCTGCTCGGCGAGCCCGGGCACAGCGAGGACATCACCCTCGAACTGAAGACCGTCGCCGACGTCGCCCTCGTCGGCTACCCGAGCGCCGGCAAGTCGTCGCTGATCTCGGTGCTCTCCGCCGCCAAGCCGAAGATCGCCGACTACCCCTTCACCACCCTGGTGCCACACCTCGGCGTGGTCACCGCGGGCGCCACCGTGTACACCGTCGCCGATGTGCCCGGCCTCATCCCGGGCGCCAGCCAGGGCCGTGGCCTCGGCCTTGAGTTCCTGCGGCACGTCGAGCGGTGCAGCGTGCTGGTGCACGTCCTGGACACCGCCGCCCTGGAGTCGGACCGCGACCCGCTGAGCGACCTCGACGTGATCGAGGAGGAGCTGGCCCAGTACGGCGGCTTGGAGGGGCGGCCCCGCGTCGTCGTCCTCAACAAGATCGACGTGCCCGACGGCAGGGACCTCGCCGCCATGGTCAGGCCCGACCTGGAGGCACGCGGCTACCGGGTCTTCGAGGTGTCCGCGGTCGCCCACAGCGGCCTCGCCCCGCTGTCGTACGCGCTCGCCGAGCTCGTCTCCCGGGCGCGCGCCGCCCGCCCCAAGGAGGAGAACACCCGGGTCGTGATCCGGCCGAAGGCGGTCGACGAGAGCGGCTTCACGGTGGTGCGCGAGGACGACGACCTGTTCCGGGTGCGCGGCGAGAAGCCGGAGCGCTGGGTCAGGCAGACCGACTTCAACAACGACGAGGCGGTCGGCTACCTCGCGGACCGGCTCGCCAGGCTCGGCGTCGAGGAGGAGCTGTTGAAGGCGGGCGCGCACGCGGGCGACGGCGTCGCCATCGGCCCCGAGGACAACGCGGTCGTCTTCGACTGGGAGCCGACCGTCCTCGCGGGCGCCGAGATGCTGGGCCGCCGCGGCGAGGACCACCGCCTCGCCGAGCCACGCCCCGCCGCCCAGCGCCGCAGGGACCGCCAGGCCGAACGCGACGAGGCCGACCAGGACTTCGACTCCTTCGGCGGCCCCTTCTGACCACGCCCGCGCCCCGCCCGCGTACGCACCCGCGCGGACGACCGCACCCACGCCCGCGCGCGAGCCCCCGCCCGCGCCCCCCGGCCCGGCGCTCGCCCGTGCCCCGGGCCCGCCCCTAGGTCGTGTCGTTTGGATCTTCGTGGACCAGGGTGCGGCGTCAGATGCTGGGGGTACCTCCCACGCCCTTCGGGCTGTGGGGGAGCATCGCAAGGCGGAGGATCGTCCTCGTACTGGGCGTACGTGGACGTTCCGACAACGCGGCGAGGTGCCGTAGCTGGCGTCGCACCCCCGCGAAGATCCAAACGACACGGCCTAGCCCCGTCTCCCGATCGCCCCCGGTGCCCGCCCCTTCACCCCACGTGGAAGCGGCTTGCGGATGTACGGCGGGTTAAGCGCGGGCGTGCAACCATCGCGCCACCTCGGAGGTCTGGCGGGCGTACGGCTTTCTGACCAGAGGCCGTACGCCATGCCAGGAACACCGCGTCGAGGAGGAGCGACATGAACACACGCAGGGCCGCCGGGGGAATCGGGCTCGCCGCCGCCATCGCCGTCACGCTGGGGGTGACCGCGCCCGTGGCGCAGGCGGACACCGGGCGGCAGCAGAGCAAGGCGGGCGGTGCTCCGCTGCGCGACGACTTCAACGGCGACGGCTACGCGGACGTGGCGTTCCCCGCCCCCGACGCCACCGTGGACGGCAAGGCCAAGGCCGGGTACGTGGCCGTGGTCTACGGCTCGGCGCACGGGCTCGACACCTCCACCAAGCAGGTCTTCGACCAGAACGCGCCGGGGATGCCGGGGACCGCGGAGGCGGGCGACGCCTACGGCAGCTCGGTCACCACGGGCGACCTCGACGGCGACGGCTACGCGGACCTGGTGGTCGGCTCCGCGGGCGAGGACCCCACCGAGAGCTACGGCGTCTCCAAGGGCTCCCTCGCCGTCGTCTGGGGCGGGCCCGAGGGCCTCGGCGACGAGGCCGCCACCCTGCCCACCAAGGCCGAGGGCGGCGACGAGATAGGCAGCGACACCGTCGTGGGCGACTTCGACGGCGACGGCGCGCTCGATATCGCCACCACGGTCTCGGGCGACCACATGCGGGTGCTGTCGGGCCCGTTCGGCCGCGACGGCGCGCCGAAGCGCGTCAAGGACACCCCGGGCAGCATCCACACCGTCCTCGACATGGCCGTGGGCGACGTCAACGGCGACGGCGTGGACGACCTCGTCGCGGTGGAGAACGACCAGGACGAGTACGACGCCCGCAACGTCTTCGTCTACGACGGCTCCCCTGCGGGGCTCGCGCCGTTCACCGTCGTCAAGGACGGCGAAGGGGAGCCGCTCCAGGGCGGCGAGAGCGTCGGTGTCGGCGATGTCAACGGCGACGGTGTCGACGACATCGTGGCGGGCCGCGCCGTCGACGGTTACGACAGCGACCTGGACACCCCGCTCGCCAAGGGCGGCATGGTCACCTACATCCCGGGCTCCGACCAGGGCCCGAACGGCACCGAGGCGCAAGCCTTCAACCAGGACAGCGCGGGCGTGCCGGGCTCCGCGGAGACCCAGGACAGGTTCGGCACCGGCATCTCCGTCGCCGACATCGACGGCGACGGCCTCGCCGACGTGTCCACCGGGCTGCCGGGGGAGGACCTGGGGAGCACCAAGGACGCCGGGGCCGCGATCACCCTCTTCGGCAAGCCGGACGGGCTGAGCGGTGAGAACGCCGCCACCGTCACGCAGAACACCGCGGGCGTGCCGGGCGTCGCCGAGGCCAAGGACGCCTTCGGCTCGGCCACCACCCTGGCCGACGTGGACGGCGACGGCCTCGCGGACCTCGTCGTCGGCGCCTCGGGCGAGAACGACGGGGCCGGGTCCGTATGGGCGTTCAAGTCCACCGCAGACGGCGTCACCCCCGCGGGATCGCTCACCTTCGGCGCCGGAACCCTCGGCACCGTCGCGAAGGGCGCACACCTCGGCGCGGGATTCGCCTACTGACCCCGCCGCCCACGGGCACGAGCCGCCGCCTTCACAACGGCACCGGCCGCCCCGCGACCCGTCCCTGACGGGCCGTCAGGGGCGGCCGGTTTGCCGTGACTTCACCGGGCGACCGCCCCCGGACAGCGCCCCGGCAAGGGCGCGTTCGCCCGCCGGGACGGATCGCACGCTGCTCGTCTTCTTGTCATGTCCGTGCAGGCTGTTGTTCAGCCCCCGCACCGTACCGGCATGCGAGCTTCCGGATGCTGACCCGGCATTCGTCCAAGGGAGTCCGCCGTGACCGCAGGTGCCCCGCGCCCCGGAAGCAACCGCCGCAGCTTTCTCGCCACCGGTGCCGCGCTCGGCGCGGCGGCCGCCACCCAGCTCCTGCCCTCCGCGTCCGCCGTCGCGCAGGCGCCCCGTACCGCCGCGCGCACCGTCGCGGAACCCCGGCTGCGCACCGACCCGTTCACCCTCGGCGTGGCCTCGGGCGACCCGCTGCCCGACGGGGTGGTGCTCTGGACCAGGCTCGCCCCCGACCCGCTGGCGGGCGGCGGCATGCAGGACAGGGCGGTGAGCGTGCGCTGGGAACTCGCCACGGACGCCCGCTTCCGGCGCGTCGAGCGCAGCGGCGAGGCGGCGGCACGCGCCGAGTTCGGCCACAGCGTCCATGTCGACGTGCGCGGCCTGCGCCCCGACCGGGTCTACTGGTACCGCTTCCGCGCCCAGGGCCATGTCTCTCCCGTGGGCCGTACCCGCACTGCGCCGCACCCCACCGCGCTCGGCTCCCTCAGGATCGCGCTCGCGTCCTGCCAGAACTGGGAGGCCGGCTACTTCACCCCGTACGCCGACATGCTCCGACAGGACCCGGACTTCGTCCTGTTCGTCGGCGACTACATCTACGAGAACAAGCCCACCCCCACCGCGGTCCGGGTCCACGAGGGCGCCGACGAGCCCTGCACCCTCACCCAGTACCGCAACCGCTACGCCCAGTACCGCAGCGACCCGAGGCTCGCCGCGATGCACGCCGCGGCGCCCTGGGTGGTCACCTTCGACGACCACGAGGTCGACAACGACTACGCGGGACAGGTCCCCCAGGACCCCGACAAGCAGCCCCACGACGCCTTCGTCGACCGTATCGCCGCCGCCTACCGCGCGTACTACGAGCACATGCCGGTGCGCGCGGCCCAGGTGCCCGACGGGCCCCACGTCCAGATGTACCGGCGCCTCGACTTCGGCCGTCTTGCCCGGCTGAACGTGCTGGACACCCGGCAGTTCCGCAGCGACCAGGCCACCACCCAGGACGGCGCCGAGGACCCCTCGACGACCATGCTGGGCGCGGCGCAGAAGCGCTGGCTGCTCGACGGGCTGCACTCCTCGCCCGCCCGCTGGAACCTGATCGCCTCCCAGATCATGCTCGCCGAGACCGACCTCCAGGTCGGCGAGGGCAAGCTCTGGTACTACGACGCCTGGGACGGCTACCAGGTCGAGCGGAACGCGCTCCTCGGCGAACTCCAGAAGGTGCGCAACCCCGTCGTGCTGACCGGCGACCGCCATCTGACCATGGTCAGCGACCTCAAGCGCGACTTCGCCGACCCGTCGTCCGCGGTGGTCGGCGCCGAGTTCGTCGGCACCTCCGTCACCAGCGGCGGCGACAGCGACTACGCCGCCTTCGACGCCGAGTGGAACCCGCGCAAGGCCGACAACCCGCACTGGAAGCTCATCGACACCCACCGCGGCTACCACCTGTTCGACGTGGACCGCGACGGCGTCGACGCCCAGGTGCGCGTCGTCAGCACCGTCGTGAGCCCCGACGCCACCGCCTCCACCCTCCAGGCCCTGCGGGTGGAGGACGGCCGCCCGGGCGTGCGCCTGGTCTGACCCCGCCCCCTCACCGCGCGCCGTTCTGCCCGCGCGACCGGCCCTTGTGGCACCGGCCCCGGTGGCCCGTGCCACAGGGGCCGTCGGCATACGCGCGCCTTATCCGGGCAGGTGCATACGGAAACCACGGAACCCCGGCCGCCGTTGTGTGATCGGTCACAACCCGCGGTGCCCCGGAGCCGCCCGGCACCCCCTGACCCGCCCAAGGTGAACCCCGCATGACTCGCACATGTGGGGGGCACGACGCTCACCTTGCACCGCGGTAACCGTGAGTGAGACGATCGCCGGGTTCCCCGTACGCCCCGAGGTAGGTAGCCCGTGTCCGAACACATAGCCACACCCCGCACCACCGCAGTGATCCTGGCGGGCGGTACCGGTCAGCGCGTAGGTCTCTCCATACCGAAGCAGCTACTGAAAATCGCGGGGAAGTCGGTGATCGAACACACGCTCACCACCTTCGAGCACGCGGACTCCATCGACGACATCATCGTGCTGATGGCCCAGGGCTATGTGCCCGACATCGAGAAGATCGTCGCCAAGGCGGGCCTGAAGAAGGTCGTCAAGGTCATCGAGGGCGGCGCCACCAGGAACGACACCACCGAGCGCGCCATCGCCGCCGTCGGCGAGGGCCTCGCGGAGGGCGAGGACCGCAACGTCCTCTTCCACGACGCCGTACGCCCCCTGCTCTCGCAGCGCGTCATCGACGACTGCGTCCGCGCCCTCGACCGCTACCAGGCCGTCGACGTGGCCATCCCCTCCGCGGACACCATCATCGTCACCCGCACCCACGGCGACGACGGCGAGTTCATCACCGACGTCCCCGACCGCTCCCGGCTGCGCCGCGGCCAGACACCGCAGGCGTTCAAGCTCTCCACGATCCGCAGGGCGTACGAGGTCGCCGCGGGCGACCCCAACTTCCAGGCCACCGACGACTGCTCCGTGGTCCTGAAGTACCTGCCCGACGTGCCGATCCACGTCGTCGCGGGCGACGAGTTCAACATGAAGGTCACCCAGCCCGTCGACGTGTTCATCGCCGACAAGCTCTTCCAGCTCGCCTCCGGCGCCGCCCCCGCCCAGGCGGGCGAGGACGCCTACCGCGACCTGTTCACCGGCAAGACCGTCGTCGTCTTCGGCGGCTCCTACGGCATCGGCAAGGACATCGCCGACCTCGCCGAGCGCTACGGCGCCACCTCCTTCCCGCTCGGCCGCTCCACCACCGGCACCCACGTGGAGAACCCGGAACACGTCGACGACGCCCTCTCCGCCGCCTACGCCCAGACCGGCCGCGTCGACTACGTGATCAACACCGCGGGCGTCCTGCGCATCGGCAAGCTCGCCGAGACCGACAACGCCACCGTCGAGGAGGCCCTGCGGGTCAACTACCTGGCGCCGGTGCAGATCGCCCGCGCCTCGTACAAGTACCTCGCCGAGACCAGGGGCCAGCTCCTGCTGTACACGTCGAGCAGCTACACCCGCGGCCGCGCCGAGTACAGCCTCTACTCGTCCACCAAGGCCGCCATGGTCAACCTGACCCAGGCGCTCTCCGACGAGTGGGCCGCCGACGGCATCCGCGTCAACTGCCTCAACCCCGAGCGCACCGCCACCCCCATGCGGGTCAAGGCGTTCGGCGAGGAGCCCGCGGGCACCCTGCTCTCCTCCGAGGCCGTCGCCCGCGCCTCCCTCGACGTCCTCGTCTCCGACCTCACGGGACACGTCATCGACGTGCGCCAGCAGGACCCCACCGCGCCCGCCCACGCCGCGGGCGGCTTCGAGCAGGCGCTCGCCGCCGTGCTCGACCGGCAGGGCGGCATGTGACCCACCGGTACGCGTCCGACACGCCCCGTCACGCTCGTGGCGGGGCACACGGGCCGAACGGACGCTCCGGCGCCCCGCGCGGCCGTTCGGCCCGGGGTCCCCTTTTGGCCATCTCCACGACCCCTGGCATATGGTCGGTGTTTCACAAGACTCCTTGTCCGCAGGGCGACTTGTGGCCCCCACACAGCGTTGCGCACACCTGAGGACATCCGGACAAGCCCCCCAGAAACAGGTCTTCCGTGATATCAACCGCCATACGCGTCGCCCGGGTCGGCTCGGGCGCCGAGCTAGCCGCCGCCGTGCTGATGCTGCTCGGATACCCCGGCATCCTGGTGGCGGCGCTGCTGCCGAGCGCCGCCGGGTTCGCCGTCGCAGGCGCCGTGACCTACCTGGCGGACAGATACCTGCACCACCGCGGCAGCTATCTGATCAACCGGCTCGGCAAGGTCCGCGCCGGTCTCTCCATCCGCTTCCTGATCCGCGAACTGCTGCTGATCCTGCTCCTGGCCAGGGCCGACCTCTCCGAGACGCCCGTCTTCTACGCGGCCATCGCCTGCTTCCTGGTCTTCTTCGGCTTCCAGGCCCCGCACAGCGCCCTCACCACCCTCATCAGGGCCCGCCGCAGGCTCCCCGTCGCCACCCGCAACGTGGACCTCTCCACGGTGCGCATCCCCGACGCGCCCCCCACCGCGCTCACCCACCGCGCCGCCGAGAAGATGCTCCACCTCGACCTGTTCGCGGTGGCCGGACTGCTCGTCGCGGCCGGGTCCGACACCCCCGTCTGGGGCTACGCGGGCATCGCGGTCACCCTGGCCACCGGCTTCGTCTACCTGCTCGCGCTCGTCCCGTACATCCGCGGCAGGCGCATCCCCTCCAACGCCGAGACCGTGCTCGCCGGGGTCGACGCCTGGCTGCGCGACTACCGGCCCGAGACCGTGCTGTACTTCTCCGGCTCCAAGGACTCGGCCTACCAGGTCAACATGTGGCTGGACACCATGGAGCGTCTTGACAGCCGCCCGCTGGTCATCCTCCGCGAACGCGTCATCCTCAAGAAGCTCGCACGCACCGGCGTCCCGGTCATCTGCGTGCCGGGCGGCGTCCACCTGATGCAGATGGACCTCTCCACCGTCCGCGTCGCCCTCTACGCCGCCAACGTCGGCAAGAACATCCACCTGCTGCGCGTGCCCACCATGAAGCACGTCTTCATCGGCCACGGCGACAGCGACAAGCTCGCCAGCGTCAACCCGTTCAGCAAGGTCTACGACGAGGTGTGGACCGCGGGCCGGGCGGGACGCGACCGCTACGCACTCGCCGACATCGGCGTACGCGACGAGGACATCGCCGAGGTCGGCAGGCCCCAGCTCGCCCCCATCCTGCCCGCCTCCGGCACCCCGCAGGGCCGTATCCCCACCGTCCTGTACGCGCCCACCTGGGAGGGCTGGGACGACGACCCGGGCAACACCTCCCTGCTGCTCGCCGGCGAGAACATCGTCAAGGGCCTGCTCGCGGCCGACCCGCCGGTACGCGTCCTGTACAAGCCGCACCCCTTCACCGGCACCCGCAGCGCCCGCGCCAAGGCCACCCACCAGCGCATCGTCGCCCTGGTCGAGCGCGCCGCCGCGGAGCGCGCCGGCAGCACGCGGTGGACCGCGGACACCGCTGCCCAGGACGCGGCCCGCGCCGACATGGCCCGTATCGAGGCACGCCTCGACGAGCTGAAGGGCGGCGGGGGAGAGGAGCGCGACGAGGCCGAGGCGTCCCGCGACGGCATCGCCGACCCGGCGCGCGAGGCCGAGGCCGCCCGCCTGCGGGACGAGTGGAACGCCGCCTTCTGGCGCTCCTTCCCCGGCTGGGAGCACCGCGTCATCGAGGGCGCGGAACCCCGCCTCTACGACTGCTTCAACGTCAGCGAGGGCATGGTCTCCGACATATCGAGCGTGGTGTCCGACTTCATCGCCAGCGGCAAGCCCTACGCCGTCACCGACTCCGCCGGGCTCGGCGAGGACGAGTTCAAGCGGCAGAACACCGCCGTACGGGCCGCCGTGATCCTCGCCAACGACGCGGCCCGCCTCGGCGACCTCCTCGCCGCCGTGCACGCCGCCGCCGCCGACCCGCTGACCGAGGCCCGCGCCGGGCTCAAGGAGTACCTGCTCGGCCCCGACGAGCCGCCGTCCATCGACCGCTTCAACACGGCCGTCGCCGACCTCGCCGCCCGCGCCCGGGCCCGCAACGAGGCGCAGGAGCAGCCCGGGGAGGCCACCGCCATCCCCGTGCAGCGGGTCGACACCCCCGGGCCTCCGCCCGCCGCGGCAGAACTCCCCGACCTCGCCGAGAACCCGGCCGACCCGGAGGACCCGGAGGCCGCGGAGGAGGCCGACGAAGGGCCCGCGGCCCCCGTCCCCTCGGAGAGCGAAGCGTCCCTGGGCTGACCCGGCCCACGACCGGCCCGGCCCCCGTGTGCGAACACGGCGGGGCCGGGCCTTTCGCGTGCCCGCACCGGGCACCGCGCATCCCTGGTAAGACGCGCGAAACAGCCCCCGTGTTCGCCCGCCGCGCGTGTTCCTTGTCACGTGGACCGGAGGTTACGTCCCGTACAACGAAAAGCGGCGCCGTCGTGTCTACCCCAGCGTCCGGAAGGCGCCGGGAGACCACCGACAGCCGCCCGGACGCCGTTTCGAACATCCGGGAAGCCAGGACGGGGAAAGAGCATGACGGTTCCAGAGGTGAGCGTCGTCATCGGCGCGTACGAGGCGATGCCCTATCTGGTGACGTGCCTGGAGTCCGTCGAGGCGCAGACACTGCCCGCCGGGCGCATGGAGATCATCGCCGTCGACGACGGCTCCACGGACGGCACGGGCGCGTACCTGGAGGAGTTCGCCGCGCGCACCGCCATCCCCACCCGGGTGATCAGGCAGGCCAACTCCGGCGGCCCCAGCGGCCCCCGCAACGTCGGGCTCGACCTCGCGCGCGGGCGCTTCGTGTTCTTCCTCGACGCCGACGACCGGCTCGGCCCCGAGGCGTTCGAGCGGATGGTCGCCATGGCCGACCGCAACGGCACCGACGTCGTCCTCGGCAAGGTCGAGGGCGTCAACCGCGGCGCCCCCAAGTCCATGTTCGGCGAGAACCGCGAGCGCACCGACGTCTTCTCCTCGCCCATCAGGTACTCGCTGAGCGCCCAGAAGCTGTTCCGCAGGTCCCTGCTCACCGCACACGGGCTGCGCTTCGACACCTCGCTGACCACGGGCGAGGACGCCCTGTTCACCATGGACGCCTATCTGCGGGCCGACGGGGTCTCCGTCGTCGCCGACCACGTCTGCTACTACCTCGTACGCCGCGACGACGGCAAGCACGCCACCCGCCGCGGCACCCACGTACGGCGCTTCGACTCCGCACGGGCGCTCATGGGCCTGATAGCCGAGCGCGTCCCCCCGGGCCCCAAGCGCGACCTGCTCCTGCTGCGCCCGTTCACCGTCACCCTGCTGCCCCAGTTCGGCAAAACGTTTCTGAAGGACACCGAGGACGTCCGCCAGGAGAAACTGGCCCTGGCCAAACCCCTCATGGACGCCCACTTCACCCCCGGCCTCGCCCGCCGGATGAAGGTGCTCCAGCGCCTTCAGCTCCACCTGGTCGCCGAGGGCCGCACCGACCTCCTCGACGACGTCAACCGCTTCGTCGCGGAGAAGAAGGCCCCCGAGATCGTCCTCGCCGACGACGGCCGCGGCATCCACCTCGCCTACCCGCACTTCCGCGACCCCGCGGCGGGCATCCCCGACTCCGTCTACCTCGCCACCGTCAGGGAGACCGTCACCGTCGGCCCGCGCCCCTCCACCACGCCCCGCGCACGCGGCGTGCGCGCCGTGCGCCGCCTCGCCGGCCGCTTCCTGCGCAGAGGCGGCCCGCCGCGCCCGCCACGCGCCCCCGCGACCGGCCCCGCCGCCGTCCTCCCGGCGCCCCGCAGCACCACCCGCGGCGCCGCGGCGGCCAAGGAGAAGAAGCCCGTCTGAGCAGGCCGGGCCGCTACCGGCCGCGCCGCGCCTGCCCCGCCGCCGAGGCCGCGCCCCCGCGCGGCGTCGGAACACCCCGGGCGCCCTGGTCAGCCATCCGCTCCCGGTGCTCGTCAGAGGCCCGGCACAGCGCCCGCGCCGCGTCCGTGAAGCGCACCGCGGACGGCGGCTCGGACGGCCCGAGCAGCCGCAACTTCAGCGCCCGCCGCTCCGGCGCCAGCCGGTCGCGCTCCGGGCGGCGCACCGTGTCGAGCAGCGCGGGCACCCCGCCCGCGTCCGGCGCCAGCACGGTCGCCGCCCGCACCGTCGGGAACGCCTCACGGAACGCGTCCTCGTCCAGACCCGTCGTGTTGGCCACCGCGTACGGCTTCTCACTGCTCAGATAGTCGGAGATCACGCTCGACACGTCGCTGACCAGCAGATCGGCGTGGTTGAAACAGGAGTACAGCGTCGGCCGCGCACCCGTCACCACCTGGTGCGCGCCGCTCGGCAGCGACGCCCAGTACGCCGTCTCCCACGCCGCCATCGCCTCCGCCACCGCCGCCGTACGGCCGGGCTCGGGGCCGCGGCCCTGCGCCCGCATCCGCTCCATGTCGTCGGCCGCCCTGCGAAACCGCGTCGTGGTCACCCGGGCCAACTCCTCGGTGCGCCGCACCAGTTCCGCGCCCGCCTCGGTGCGCGCCCCCGGCCGCCCGCCGTGCCCCGCGCGCGTGTTCGCCTCCTCGATCAGCGCCCTGATCCGCTGGTCGGCCGCCCGCGCCTCCGGATCGACCGAGCCCGTCATCGGATGCGGCTTGTACAGCAGTCGCACCCCGGGGTCCGCGAGCAGCGCCCGTACGACGTTCTCCCCGGCCAGCACCACGGACGTGTTGCCCGGATTGCCGTCCCAGCCCTCCCAGGTCGGCGCGTACAGCACCGTCAGGTACGAACCGGTCGGCGGGCCCTCGTACGGGCGCACCGCGTCCAACTGGGGGCGGCCGATCTCCACCACGTCCCGGTCGTCGACCCCGACGTCCGCGAGCGCGTACCGCTCCCGCGCCGCGGGACCCGCCACCCACACCTCGTCGTACGCCTTCGCGTACGGATTGCACGACGACAACTTGTCGCTCTCGCCGTGGTTGACGAACGCGTGCTTGATCGTGGGCACCCGCAGGATCTGCGACGTCTTCCCCGAGTTCGCCGGGTGGATGAGCATCTTCAGCGTGGAGTGCTCAAGCCGCATCAGATGGGACACCTTCGGCAGGCACACCACCGGCACGTCCGTCGCCGCGATCCGCTGCACCATGAACCGCTCCCGCAGCACGATCAGCGGCCGCCCCTCAAGGAGCGCCACCGGACCCAGCCACATGTTCGCCTGGTACGCGGAGGAGGCGCCGCCGGAGAAGTACATGCCCGCCGTCGGCCGGTAGCGCCCCAGCCACTCGTCGAACCAGGCCAGCACCTCCGCCTCGCCCGGCGGCCTGCGCCACGGCAGCAGCCGCACCAGCAGCGCGCACAGACCGAGCCCCGTCAGCACACAGGACAGCGCCGCCCCCGCCACCGCCCAGCGCGCCCCCGCGCCCGCCGCCGTCGCCAGCAGGCCGCACGTGGCGGGCAGCCCGAACGCCAGCAGCCGGTCGCCGGGGCGCCGCAGCAGCCGCGGCGGCGCCGCGGAGAGCCGCAGCGCCGAGGTGTCGATATTGCGGGTGACCACCGGCAGGGTCCGGCTGCGGCGCACCAGGATCGCCGCCGCGTGACAGCCGAAGTGCAGCGCGTAGAACGCCAGCAGCGCCAGCACCGCAGCCAGCAGCCCCGCGTCCTCGCCCGCGACCAGCGCCGCCGCCACCAGCAGCAGGTCGCGCAGCACCTGCCGCAGCGTGGCGTCCGCGCGCACCCGCCCGAGCGCACCCGTCACCGCGCGCCCCCAGCGGTGCAGCGCGGCATCCGTCACGTACCCCGCCGCGAGCGCGCCCGCGAGCAGCCGCAGATCGGGCAGCAGGGCACCGGCGGCCTGGACGGCGCAGGCGGCGGCCAGCAGCAGCGGGCCGAGGAGACGGGCCGCGGGGCGGCGGCGCCTGGTGGCGGGCATCGGGAGACTCCAAGCGGTGCCAGGACCCGACCGGCCGGGCCCGTGGTTGCCCTCCTCAACGCCGGGGCGCTCCGCTTGGTTATGGCCGCGCCCGGGGTTTCCCCCGAGCGGCGGCCCAGCTCGTGGGCCCGCCGACCCCACCGGGGACACCCACGGGAACCCGCCCCTGCCGCTCTACGGGGCGGGCGGGCAGGCGCGCTAGAACTTCAGCGCCCGCTTGATCGGCCGGCCCACCACCCGGCGCGCCTTGCGGTACACCGACTGCGGCGCCGCCGGAGCGGCGACCGTACGGGCCGCCCGCCGCTCCAGGGCCGCGTTGCGCGCCGCCAGCTCGGCCATCTGGTCCCGCATCCACGCGAAACGCGCGCTCACCTCCTCGACCCCTGCGCTCGTCCACGGCCGCACCGCGGGCGGGAACGCGAGCGACCGCATGCGCTCGTCGAACGCCCTGCCGCCGTCGCCGTGCGTGAAGGTGTTGTCCAGGCCGTTGCGCGCGAGGAAGTCCACGAAACGGTCGAAACGGTCCCGGTGCCCCTTGACGAACGGCCCGAAGTCCGCCTCGGCGAACAGGTCCTCGGGACGCAGGTCGTCCGGGATGTCGGGGATGGTGCGGTGGGGTATCTCGAAGTAGCGCGCCAGCTCCAGCGTGCGGGAGTCCCCGCACAGCACCGTCGCGGGTGTCCCGGCGAGCAGCGCCGCGATATTGCCGTGGATACGGGCGCCGAACGAGTAGTCGAAGTCGCGCAGTTCGTCGATCCACGTCACCGGGTCGACGAACACCCGCACCCGGCCCTCACGGAACATCGGATGCTCGGGATGGGTCGGCATCGAGCGCGGCGCCTCCTTGGCGTCGTACGCCTCACGCCAGTGCAACTGCCGCGCCTCGGTGAGGTTCTGCCCGATGAACACCGTCTCCGGGTATTCCTCCCACGCCCCGCGGACGATCCGCGCCAGCCGCTTCTGCTTGAACGAACCGTGCGAGCCGTTCACCGCGATCCGCGAACTCCGGTCGAGACCGCGGCCCTTGACGATGTCGACCGTGTCACCGTCCTGGAAGAGCGAGGGGCAGCCCACCACCTCCACCGCGGTGAAACCGAGGTCACGCAGGTACTTCTCGGTGAACTCGCCCCGCACCCCGATGGTGGCGCTGCGATCCAGCACCGCCGACACGAACGCCCGCACCGAGTCCGCCATCGGGGCGAGCCTGGCCGGGTTGTAGTCGAGACCGGTCTGCGCGCCGACCCCGGCCACCACGACCGGGATGCGCAACCGCGAGATCAACCGGGTCAGCCGGATCAGCGAACGCTCGAACGACGGCCGGAACGCGTTCGCCAACGGCACCACGAAGACGTCGAACTCCTCGTTGATACGGCCCGCTTCGGCCACCGGGGTCTGAATCCCGTTCGAGACGACCTCGGTGCCGGGCGTCTGGAGGATCTTGTGCGTGGCGTCACTGAAGATCAGGTTCCCGGAGTTCGTCGCGATGACATCCTGGTGCAGCGCGTCCTCGACGGTCATGGCAGTGAAGGGACTTTTTCCCGATCTGAGCAGGATGCGCTTCACTTTATGGGGGCTAGATGCCATGGGTTAACGCTAAGTTTGCGCAACCGTCAATTACCAGAGGGCGACGGCACAACCTTTTCACCGGACGCGTGATGCGAGCGACCTGTCACACCCCGTACGCCCCCACTGGTCGGCGCCCCTGCCCCGCCCCCGCCGTCCGCCCACCGGAACCCGGCGGCGCACCGCGCCCGACTCACGTACATTGCCGACCATCAGGTACCACAGCGGACACCGGGCGGCCGACGGCCGCGAGTCGATGGGAAAGCACGTGCAAACGGCAAGACAGGACGTGGCCTCGGCCCGCAGGATCGTGGTGAAGGTCGGCTCGTCCTCACTCGCCGACGCCGCGGGCGGCCTCGACGCCGACCGGGTGGACGCCCTCGTCGACGTCCTCGCCACCGCGCGACAGCGCCCCCCGGCCCCGCCCGGCGGCCGCCCCCGCGAAATCGTCCTCGTCTCCTCCGGCGCCATCGCCGCCGGCCTCGCCCCCCTCGGACTGCGCCGCCGCCCCCGCGACCTCGCCCGCCAGCAGGCCGCCGCCAGCGTCGGACAGGGCCTCCTCATGGCCCGCTACACCGCCTCCTTCGCCCGCTACGGCATCCGCGCCGGCCAGATCCTGCTGACCAGCGACGACACCAGCCGCCGCGCCCACCACCGCAACGCCTCCCGCACCCTCGACAAACTCCTCGCCATGGGCGCCCTCCCCGTCGTCAACGAGAACGACACCGTCGCCACCGACGAGATCCGCTTCGGCGACAACGACCGCCTCGCCGCCCTCGTCGCCCACCTCGTCCACGCCGACCTCCTCGTCCTCCTCTCCGACGTCGACGGCGTCTACGACGGCGACCCCCGCCTTGCCGACAGCACCCGCATAACCGAGGTCCACGACCCCGCCGACCTCGATGGCGTCCCCATCGGCAGCACCGGAAAGGCAGGCGTCGGCACCGGCGGCATGGTCACCAAGGTCGAGGCCGCCGCCATCGCCGCGGCCGCCGGCATCCCCGTCGTCCTCACCTCCGCCTCCCACGCCGCCGACGCCCTCGCGGGACGCGACACCGGCACCTACTTCCACCCCGCCCCGCGCCGCTCCGCCGACCGCCTCCTCTGGCTCCAGCACGCCTCCACCCCCCGCGGCGCCCTCATCCTCGACGACGGCGCCGTACGGGCCGTCGTCGAAGGCCGGAAATCACTGCTGCCCGCCGGTATCGCTGCCGCCGAAGGCGAATTCACCGCGGGCGACCCCGTCGAACTCAGGGACACCAGCGGCCGCGCCATCGCCCGCGGCCTCGTCGGCTTCGACGCCCGCGAGATCCCCCGGCTCATGGGCCGCTCCACCCACGACCTGGCACGAGAACTCGGCCCCGCATACGAACGCGAAGTCGTACACCGGGACGACCTCGTCCTCCTGACCACCTAACTTCCCCACCACCCGACGCCCCACCGGTGTACGTTCCGCAAAACCGCCGCGCGGAGCCCGCCGAAACTGCTCAACTTTGAGACAGCACCGTTCCGCACCCCCACGTGCAAGGAGGCTGTCGTGAGACGAGCACGCCCGGGAGCCACGCGCCGCGCGACCGGCGCCTCCCGCGCCCTGGCGGCCGTCGGCGACCGCCAGGACGGCCGCCCCCTGAAGAGCGTCGCCGCCGGAGAGACCTGCCGCGCCACCCAGCAGACCGGCGACCAGGGACGGGCGCCGCGGCTCTGGCACATCACCCTCAGCGTCTCGGGCGCCGACACCCCGCCGGCCCGGGTACGCCGCGGACTCGAACAGCTCGCACACGACCACCCCTTCCTCCTGACCAGCAGATACGCCGCGGACCACGCCGAGATCCGCTACTGGGAGGAGGCCCGCGACCTCCATGACGCCGCGGCCGTCGCACTGCGCCTGTGGGGCGAACACCGCACCAGCGCCGACCTCCCCGCCTGGGAGATCGTCGGCCTCGAAGTCATCGACCGGGACACCTACCACCAGCGCGTCGCCGAGGGCTACGAACCCCGCCCCGGCGGCTCCGTCGCCATCCGGCCGTTCTTCTGACCGCCACCCCAGCCACCCCCCCCGCCACCCCCGCAGACCCCCGCGGGCACGGCGCGGGGGCGGCCCGGCCACGTCTCGCGGTGTGGGACGGCCCGGGAAACGCCGCCCGCCGCCCACTACCCTTTCCGACATGACGTCGCTCTCCTCGCCCCTCCCCGGCTCCCCGTACGACAGCATGTCGCCCGTCGCACAGGCCGCCTACCGCGCACGCAGCGCCGCGGCCGACATCGCCCCGCTGCCGAGGGCCACCAAGGACGACGTCCTCCTCTCCATCGCCGACGCCCTCGAAGTCCGCACCAGCGAGGCCGTCGAGGCCAACCAGCTCGATATCGCCCGCGCCCGCAAGGCGGGCACCAGCGAGGCGATCATCGACCGGCTCACCCTCACCCCCGACCGGATGCGCGCCATCGCCTCCGACGTCCGCGACGTCGCCGCGCTGCCCGACCCGGTCGGCGAAGTCGTCCGCGGCTCCACCCTCCCCAACGGCATCGACCTGCGCCAGGTCCGCGTCCCCCTCGGCGTCGTCGGCATCATCTACGAGGCCAGGCCCAACGTCACCGTCGACGCCGCCGCACTCTGCCTCAAGTCGGGCAACGCCGTCCTGCTGCGCGGCTCCTCCTCCGCACGCGACTCCAACACCGCCCTCGTACGCGTCCTGCGCGACGCCGTCGGCGGCGCGGGACAACCCGCCGACGCCGTCCAACTCGTCCCCGGCGAGGGCCGCGAACCCGTACGCGAACTCATGCGCGCCCGCGGCATGGTCGACGTCCTCATCCCCCGCGGCGGCGCCTCCCTCATCCGCACCGTCGTCGAGGGCTCCACCGTCCCCGTCATCGAGACCGGCACCGGCAACTGCCACGTCTACGTCGACGCCGCCGCCGACCTCGACATGGCCGTCGACATCCTCATCAACTCCAAGGCCCAGCGGCCCAGCGTCTGCAACGCCGCCGAGACCCTCCTCGTCCACCGCGACATCGCCGACGCCTTCCTGCCCCGCGCCCTCGACGCCCTCGCCGCCGCCGGAGTCACCGTCCACGGCGACCCCCGCGTCCTCGGCCACGCCGCCACCACCAAGGCCACCGTCGTCGAGGCCACCGTCGACGACTGGGAGACCGAATACCTCTCCCACGACATCGCCGCCGCCGTCGTCGACTCCCTCGACGCCGCCGTCGCCCACATCCGCCTCTGGTCCTCGGGGCACACCGAGGCCATCGTCACCGGTTCGCAGCAGGCCGCCCGCCGCTTCACCCAACTGGTCGACTCCACCACCGTCGCCGTGAACGCCTCCACCCGCTTCACCGACGGCGGCCAGTTCGGCTTCGGCGCCGAGATCGGCATCTCCACCCAGAAGCTCCACGCCCGCGGCCCCATGGGCCTGCCCGAGCTGACCACCACCAAGTACATCGTCACCGGGGACGGCCACACCCGCGGCTGACCCCGCAGGCCGCACGCCGCACCGGCCCGCCCACGGCCCGTCTCGACTGGCGGGAGAATATCCTTACCGTCTGCCCAAAATGACCCCCAGGACGTAGGCTTGTCACGTGCCGGAGGACGTGGGGGGTTCGCCGTTTCCGGACGGCTGGGAGCCCGACGACGACCGCGGAGGCGCGGACGAGGAGTTCGCCTCCGTGGTGTTCGACGAGGACTTCGTCCGGGCCGCCACCATCCACGAGCCCACCGCCGTCGAGCGGCTGCTCGCCGCCGCCGAGGCCAGGGCCGAAGCATCCGAGGCCGAAGGCCGCAGAGCCCGCGCCCGCGGACCCCACCCCGACGAGGAACCCCCCGAGGACTTCTTCACCGGCGGCCCCGGCGGTTTCGGCGCCCACGAGTTCGACGACGGCCTCTACGACCCCGACGTACTCGACGACGGCTACGGCCGCCCCCGCGGCCACCGCGCCCGCTGGCACCGCACCGTCGCCTGGATGCTCGCCCTCGTCATGGGCGTCGGCATGGTCGCCCTCGCCTTCACCGCCGTCTACCGCGGCGCCTCCGGCGGCCGCCAGGACCGGGTCCCCGCGCCCGCCTCCACCGAGGTCGGCACCGACACCGGGCCACCCAGGATGGGACCCCCCTCCGGCACCCCGACGGCCACCGCCACCGCCTCCCCCGGCGCGCGCTGACCCACGCCCGCCGCACGGAGCGGCCGGCAGAGAAAAGTGACAAACCAAAGTTGTCGCGCAACCGTGCGTTTACCCGACTCCCCGGCGACCTACCCTGAAGGTATGGGCGGGCAAGGACATCCCCCGGACGGGTCACACGACGGCGCGCCAGGAGGCAGCGAGGACGAATACCGCGGGGTCGTCTTCGACGAGTCGTTCATCCGAGCTGCCCACCTCCAGGAATCCTCGGCCCGCGAGCGCGTCACCGACCACGCCCCGGCCGTACGGCGCCGCCTCACCGCCCACCGCCGGCTCTCCCGGCAGGCCATCGTCCTCGTCCTGCTGATGGCCGTCGCCTTCGGCACCGCTGTCTACATGGGCGTGACCAGGCCCGGCACCCCCGCGGCCCCGCCGCGCCCCCGCGCCCTGCACATGACGGTGATCCCCCTCGCCCCCCAGCACCCGGTGCCGGGCGAGGCCCACGCCGCCGAACTGTTCGCCCACAGCCCCGCCGCCCACTTCAAGACCGGCGGCGCGGGCATCACCCTGCCCACCACCTGGCACGCCGAGCACTTCTCCGACGGCCAGGTCATGACCGCCCTCACCACCGCCAAGGACTACCTCGTCGAGTCCTCCCTCGACCCCGACGTCCTCACCAAGGGCTCGGTACGCCCCGTGCGGATACTGGTCGATCCCGACCAACTCCCGCAGTTCGACCGCAGCTTCAAGCACCCCGCCGCCGACGGCAAGCACGCCCCCATCGGCTGGCTGATCCGCTTCGACCCCACCACCACGGCGCTCGCTGACGCCCACGCCCGCACCAGGGGCACCCTCACCGCCGCCGAGACCGGCCCGAACACCCTCCAGGTCACCTCGGACCACACCTTCGTCTACGCCCTCAAGGCCGCGGGCACCGCGGCCCACCCCCAGGTGTCGCTGTTCACCGTCCGCCGCGAACTCGTCTTCCGCTTCGACCGCGCCGACCTCCGCCTGCACCAGGCCGAGTTGCTCAGCGCCCAGGTCCAGGCGGGCCCCATGTCCTGCCCCGTCGGCTCCGCCGACACTTTCCGGCCACTTCTCGCCGGGGAGAAGGCCACCCCCGGCGGCCCCAACACCGGCACCGACCCCTACGCCACCGGCGCCGCCGCCGAACTCTGCGGCACCCTGGCCACGAAGGCGGAGCCGACCGCCGCGTCCGCGCAGCACGGCTGAGCGCGGCGGCCGGCCCTCTGGTCAGGAGGCGGCGGGCTCGGGGCCGCCGTCGTCCTCCGTGCCCGCGTCCTTCTTCCCGCCTCGGCCGCGGCTGCCGCCGAAGACGTCGCGGACCTTGCCGCCCAAGTCGCCCGCGCCGCCCGCGAGATCGCTCATCAGCTTCATCAGCGGGTCCTTCGAGTCCCGTACGTCGCTCGCGTAGGCCGACGCCGACTGGCGGAAGGAGTCGGTGACCGAGGTGTCCTTGTCCTCGTCGCGCCGCGGGTAGTGGCCGTCCATGATCCGCTGGTAGTCACGGGTCGCCGCCCACGCCTTCAGCTCGGCGGCACGTACCGTCGTGAACGGGTGGCTGCGGGGCAGTACGTTGAGGATCTTCAGTACGGAGTCGCGCAGGTCGCCGCCGCCCTCGTACTCCTCGGCCTGCTTCAGGAACTCGTCGACGTTCATCTCGTGCAGATGGTGGCCGCCCGCCAGCTTCATCAGGCCCCGCATCGACGCCTGGAGGTCCTGCCCGACCAGCAGCCCCGCACGGTCGGCCGACAGCTCCGACTTGCGGAACCACTCCCGCAGCGCCGTCACGATCGCCATGATCGCCACGTTGCCGAGCGGAATCCACGCCACCCGCAGCGCCAAATTCGTCAGGAACAGCAGGATCGTGCGGTACACCGAGTGCCCGGACAGCGCGTGCCCGACCTCGTGCCCGATGACCGCCCGCATCTCCTCCTCGTCGAGCAGTTCGACGAGGGCCGTCGTGACCACGATGATCGGGTCGCCGAGGCCGATGCACATCGCGTTCGGCACCGGGTTCTGCGACACGTAGAGGGCCGGGACCTTCTCCAGGTCCAGGATGTAACAGGCGTCCCGCAGCATGGCGTTGAGGTGGGCGAACTGGGCGTCCGACACCCGCACCGAGTCCGACAGGAACAGCAGTCTGAGGCTGCGCTCAGGCAGCAGGCTGCTCAGCGCCTTGAACACCGTGTCGAAGCCGCTGAGTTTGCGCAGCGCCACCAGCGCCGACCGGTCCGCCGGATGCTCGTACGCCCGCGAGGAGATCCCCGGAAATCGGGTACGCCGCCTGCTGGGCACCCGGTCGCCCTGCTCGGGCGTTCCCTGGCTGTCGCTCATGTCGTCCCCCTGCCGTCCTGCTGTCGTCCTGTCGCGCCGGGGCGGATGCCGCGGCCACCACCCCCGAGGTGGGCCCCAGCCTAGGCGGAGTTACGGTTGCGGGGCAGCAAAGGTGAGGAGTCGTCCGTCATGGCACCCAGTTCGCATACCGCCCTGCTCGCGGCGGCCCACGCCACAGGCGAGCACGGCGCGGGCCCGCTGCTGCGCACCGTCCTCGTCGTCATGCTGGTCGGCTGCGCGCTCACGGGCTGGTTCCTGCTGCGCGGATACCGCCAGGAGCCGGACGCCGCGCGGCCCGCGGAACCCGAGCGGCCGGACGGCGGCACACCGCCCACGGACCCTGCGGACCCCGCGGCGCCTGACAGCGAGAGCCCCGCAGAGGACGGCGGCGACGGTCCGCGGGAGCCCGCACAAGACCCGGCCGGGACCGCCGACACCGAGCGCAAGGCCACCGGGAAGGCCACCGGGCACGAGACCGCCGGGCGCAAGGACGCGGCGGACGAGACCGTGGGGCGCAAGGAAGCGGGGGACTCCGCCGTAGCGGCCACTGCGCCCGTCGGGTCGGCCGAGGCCGCCGAGCACGCCGAGCCCGCCGACGCCGAGCGGGCGGCGCCCGCCGGGGCCGGACCCCGGCAGCAGAGCTGACCCCGGGCCGCCTCCCCGAGGCCCGTGCGGCCCCTGGGGCGCGTGACCCTTCTCATACCCGCGCGGCCGCTCACGGCCCCCGCGCAGGCGCCCGAGACCGAGTCGGCGTGAGCATCCTCACCCCGCACGCCTACGATGGCCCCATACGTCGATCTCCGACGATGCCCGATCCCACCTCCGGATAGGTCCTGCCGACGATGAGCCTCCACAGCACCGCTGCCCTGGTCAATCTCGCCGCCGAGGGCGAGGGCGGCAACCACCCCAGCCTCAGCCCCATCCTCACCGGCGGCGGAGCCCTCGTCATCCTGCTCCTGCTGCTGTGGATCACCACCCGCTTCAACCGGGACCGCTGAGCCCCGCGCGCCCGGCGCGCGAGCACCACCGTCCGGGCCGGTAGGGTCTGCACGCATGGGAGAGCAGGACACGCCTACCGGCCCGCAGAGCGGCGCCAAGCGCCGGCTCGGCGTCATGGGCGGCACATTCGACCCGGTCCACCACGGGCACCTCGTGGCAGCCAGCGAGGTCGCCGCCCTGTTCGACCTGGACGAGGTCGTCTTCGTACCCACCGGGCAGCCCTGGCAGAAGAGCGACGCCGAGGTGTCGGCGGCCGAGGACCGCTACCTGATGACGGTGATCGCGACCGCGGAGAACCCCCAGTTCTCCGTCAGCCGCATCGACATCGACCGCGGCGGCCCCACCTACACCACGGACACCCTCCGGGAACTCCACGAACTGAACCCGGACGCGGACCTGTTCTTCATCACCGGTGCCGACGCCCTCGGCCAGATCCTCACATGGCGTTACACAAGCGAGCTGTTCTCCCTGGCACACTTCATCGGAGTCACCCGGCCGGGACATCCGCTCACGGACCCGGGGCTGCCTGAGGGCGGGGTCTCCCTCGTCGAGGTGCCCGCGCTCGCGATCTCGTCGACGGACTGCCGCGCCCGGGTCGCGGCGGGCGCTCCCGTCTGGTACCTGGTCCCGGACGGTGTGGTGCGCTACATCGACAAGCGCAACCTGTACCGCGGCAAGTGAGCCCCGAGGGAGGGCAGCGGTGAACGACCGCTACGACGGCCACGACGGCTACCAACAGGGTGGCCCCCAGTACGAGATCGTCGGATACGACGAGTACGGCCGCCCGGTCCACCGCCAGGTCGCGCCCCCCCAGGGCCCCGCCACCGGCTCCTACCCGGCCAGCGGCGGCGGGGCCCCCTACGGCTACGACGACCCGTACGGCACCGGGCAGCAGCCGCCGGTCCCACCGCAGGACCCGTACGGCACCGGCTCCCACCGGCCCCCGCGCGACCCCTACGGCACCGGGCACCAGGCCCCCGTACCGCCCCAGGACCCGTACGCGCAGGGCCCCGCCCCGCACGGCTCCTACGCACAGGACCCGTACGGCACCGGCACCCAGCGGCCCGTGCCGCCGCAGGACCCGTACCGCACCGGCACCCAGCGGCCGGTGCCGCCGCAGGACCCCTACGGCACCGGGCCGCAGCGGCCCGTACCGCCCTACGACCCGTACGGCACGGGACAGCAGCCCGTGGTCCCGCCGCAGGGCCAGTACGGGACCGAGTACGGGACCGGTTCGCACCAGCCGCCGCAGGACCTCTACGCCACCGGGCCGCAGGCCCCCGCACCGCCGCAGGACCCGTACGGCGGCGGCCACCGGGGCGGCGGACGGCCGGGGGCGCCGTACCCCCCGCGCGGCGGCCAGGTCCCGGCGGACCCCTACGGGCCCGGGCCGGGGGCCACCGCGCACATACCCCGCCAGCAGGGCCGCGGGCCCGAGGCCGGTGTGCCGGGGGAGGGGCCGGGCGGCGGTGACCCCGAGGACGACTACGAGACGGGGGAGTTCTCCTTCGTCGAGGAGCCCGACGAGGACTCCGAAGACGTCATCGACTGGCTGAAGTTCACCGAGAGCCGCACCGAGCGGCGCGAGGAGGCCAGGAGGCGCGGCCGCCACCGCGTGGTGGCGCTGATCGTGGCGCTCGTGGTGGTCGTGGCGGGCGGCGTCGGCTACCTCTGGTCCACCGACCGGCTGCCCGGCCTCGGCGGCGACAGCACCAAGGGCGGCGCCGCGGCGGGACCCCAGGACCGCGACGTCATCGTGGTGCACCTGCACAACACCAAGGGCGGCGGCACCTCCACCGCCCTCCTCGTCAACAACGCCACCACCAAGCGCGGCAGCACCATCCTGCTGCCCAACTCGCTCGGCGTCACCGACGACGACGGCAGCACCACCACCCTCGCCAAGTCCGTCGACGACGACGGCTCCGCGGGGACCCGCGACTCGCTCGACACCCTCCTCGGCACCAGCATCCAGGGCACCTGGCGGCTGGACACGCCCTACCTCGACAACCTCGTCGAACTCGTCGGCAACATCGACATCGACACGAACACCGACGTCCCCGACACCCCGGCCAAGGACACCTCGGACAAGGGTGCCTCCGACGACGCCAAGGGTGCCTCCGACGAGGACGCCAAGGGCGGCTCCGTCCTCGTCCGCAAGGGCGAGAACCAGACACTCAGCGGGCCCATGGCCGTCGCCTACGCCACCTACAGCGCCCCGGGCGAGCCCGCGACCGCCCAGCTCGAACGCTTCGGGCAGGTCATGCTGGGCGTCCTGCGCAAGCTGTCCTCCGACCCAGGCGCCGCCACCACCACCGTGGAGACCCTCGCGCAGATCCTCGACCCGTCGCTCAGCGACAAGGACCTGGGCGCCTTCCTCGCCAAGCTCGCCGACCACGCGAAGGTCGGCGACTACAAGACCACCCTGCTGGCCGTGAAGCCGGACGGCACCCTCAGCCAGGACGCCGTCGACTCCGTCGTCAAGAACGACCTCGGCGGCGCCGTCAAGGCCCCCGACCAGGGCCAGAACCCGCGCGTCGGCGTGCAGAACGCCACCGGCGCCAAGGACGCGGCGGGCACCGCCCGGGTCGACCTGCTCAACGGCGGCTACACCTACGTCGACGCGGGCAACGCCGACACCCCCGCCACCACCTCCCAGGTCCGCTACGGCGACGCGGCTCACAAGACCGACGCTGCCGAGGTCGCCAAGACCCTCGACCTGCCCGACTCCGCGGTCAAGAAGGGCAAGGTCGCCGCCAACGCCGACGTCTCCGTCGTCCTCGGCTCCGACTTCGACTACAAGAAGCCGAGCCAGTCGCCCTGACGCCCCGCCCCGGCCCCGACGGGCCGGGGCCGTAGGAAAAAACGTGCGAGATGCGCCGCGCCGTCCGTGAGATCCTTGACCCAGCACCGGCCCCGCCCCAGGGCGCAGCGGCCCGGTGCCCCCACCCCGATCTCCGACGGAAAGCCGCGTAGTGACCGCAACGGACCACGCCATCGAGCTGATCAACACCGCGGCCCAGGCGGCCGCCGACAGGCTCGCGCACGACATCATCGCCTACGACGTCAGCGACGTACTCGCGATCACCGACGCCTTCCTCCTCGCCTCCGCGCCCAACGACCGGCAGGTCAAGTCCATCGTCGACGAGATCGAGGAGCGGCTGAACAAGCAGCTCGACGCCAAGCCGGTACGCCGCGAGGGCGACCGCGAGGCCCGCTGGGTGCTCCTCGACTACGTCGACATCGTCGTCCACGTCCAGCACAGCGAGGAGCGCCTCTTCTACGCGCTCGAACGCCTCTGGAAGGACTGCCCCGAACTGGAGCTGCCCGCCGACGCCCGCGCCACCCGCGGCAAGGGCGACGAGTACACCCAGCGCGAGCAGGCCGCGACAGAGGCCGAGCACATGCGCGACCTCGGCGGTGAACTGCGGTGACCAGCGGCCCCAGCAGCCCCAGGGGCCGCCGCGTCATCCTCTGGCGGCACGGCCAGACGGCCTGGAACCTGGAGCGCCGCTTCCAGGGCTCCACCGACATCGCCCTCACCGAGACCGGTGTCGGCCAGGCCCGCAGGGCCGCCAGGCTGCTCGCCTCGCTGCGGCCCGACGCCATCGTCGCCTCCGACCTCAGCAGGGCCGCCGCCACCGCGGCGGAACTCGCCGCCGTCACCGGCCTCGACATCACCCACGACGAGGCCCTGCGGGAGACCTACGCCGGGGTCTGGCAGGGCCTCACCCACGAGGAGATCATCGCCGCCCACGGCGAGCAGTACGCGGCGTGGAAACGCGGTGAGCCCGTCCGCAGGGGCGGCGGCGAACTGGAGACCGAGGTGGCCGACAGGGCCGCCCCCGTCGTCCTGCGGCACGCCGACAAGCTCCCCGACGGCGGCACCCTCGTCGTCGTCAGCCACGGCGGCACCATCCGCACCACCATCGGGCGCCTCCTCGGCCTCGCGCCCACCCACTGGGAGAGCCTCGGCGGCCTCTCCAACTGCTGCTGGTCCGTCCTCGGCGAGGGCGCCCGCGGCTGGCGGCTGCTGGAACACAACGCCGGAAGCCTCCCCGAAGTCGTCCTCGGCGACGACACCTGACCCACGCCCCGGGGCCCCGTCGAGCCCGGGCGCCGCCAGGTGCGCGGATTTCACATTCCCGAGGACCGCAGGCTAAAGTTCATCCCGTTCACCGCACATGCGGGACGAACACCCGGGGCTATAGCTCAGTTGGTAGAGCGCCTGCATGGCATGCAGGAGGTCAGGAGTTCAATTCTCCTTAGCTCCACGAGAGCGAGGGCGACGTGTGTCCGCGGAGAGCGCGGACCTTGTCGCCCTCGTCCTTTTTGCTCGGCTTCGCCTCGCGTGTGTGGGGGCTTCGCCACCCACACCCCCCTGCCGGAGCTGTGCGGAACGGGGGTGGAGGGGGAGGCCGGCGGCTTCTGGAGTACCGGTCCGGCGCACTCTGCGCCGACGCTTCATCCGGCCCGGCCCCCCGGCGTCACAGCCCTCCGCATCCCCACCGGAACCGCCCCGAGGTCCCAAAACCGGAATCCGCCGCGTCCCCGTACGCCCCGCTTGTCAGGCATACGTGCTGGCCGGGGCCGCGCTCCTCCGCGTCGTGTCCGGAACGGTACGGCGGCGCCGCTGACCAGGAGGGGTGGGCCATGGCAGAATCAAGCGGGCCGGATGGGGAACCCCGACGGAGGGAGAGGCGATGCCCGCGCGCATCCTCGGGGAGGTTCACGGCTCCCCCGATGCGGTGAAGCCACCACAGGAACGCGCCCTCCCCCCGACCCCCGGCCTGCCCCCCTCTCCAGCCCCCACCGGGAGCTGAGGCATGGGCGCACACAGGCGGAAGTGCGACTGGTGCGGCGGCGGCACCCCCATCGTCCGCGACATGGTCCCGGCGAACCCCGAGTACCAGTACTGGTGCGAGGAGTGCGCCAGGGCGCTCATCATCAAGGGCGACCCCATCGAGACCTACCGCGAACTGGAAGGCGAACCCATCTACGGCCGCCTCCTCGACGAACACTGCACCCTGAAGCGCTTCTACTCCTTCGCCACCGCGTAACGCGCGCGCGTGGCGGGTGCCGTTCCGGCCTGCGAAGCCGCCTCCCTGAAGGCCCCGCTCGGCCCCCGTCCGGCCCCCACGAAAGAATTGGAGATCCGCCGACCGGACCGTGTACTGTTGGCGAAGCCGCAGGGAAACCACGGGAATCCAGGCGGAAGCAAGGGGCTATAGCTCAGTTGGTAGAGCGCCTGCATGGCATGCAGGAGGTCAGGAGTTCAATTCTCCTTAGCTCCACGAGAGCGAGGGCGACGTGTGTCCGCGGGAAGCGCGGGCCGGGTCGCCCTCGTCCTTTTTGCTCGGCTTCGCCTCGCGTGTGTGGGGGCTTCGCCACCCACACCCCCCCTGCCGGAGCTGTGCGGAACGGGCGCGGAGGGCGGGGCCCCTCCCCGGGTTGCGGGGGCGGAGCCCCACCGGGGGGGGGCGGAGCCGCCCCCCCCCGGGGTTGCGAGGGCGGAGACCCGCCGGGGTGTGGGGCTTCAGGGGGGTGGGGACCGAAATCGGCGTCGGGGTTGTTGGGGCTGCGGTACCCTGTGGCCATGCGTGCCGTACGCCTCCTGCTTATCGGGCCGCGCTGATCAGTTCCGACCGCTTCGGATCGCGGTCGGCATCGGCGCGGCCGGCCCCTCCTGTGCGAGGGGTCTTTTCATGTGCGGACCCAGTCCACCGCGGGCGGCAGAGACGATCGATGGAGCCCTGAGGAACATGAGCGAGACCAACACCGCTGCCGAGGCGGCAGCACCGCACCGCTACACGGCCGCCATGGCGGCCCGTATCGAGGAGCGGTGGCAGGACTTCTGGGACGCGAACGGCACCTACGAGACCCCCAACCCCACCGGCGACCTCGCGGACGACCCCGAGATCAGCGCCAGGCCCAAGAAATTCATCATGGACATGTTCCCGTACCCCTCGGGCGCGGGACTGCACGTCGGCCACCCCCTCGGCTACATCGCCACCGACGTCTACGCCCGCTTCATGCGCATGACCGGGCACAACGTCCTGCACACCCTGGGCTTCGACGCCTTCGGACTGCCCGCGGAGCAGTACGCCGTCCAGACCGGCACCCACCCGCGCGTGTCCACCGAGGCCAATATGGAGACCATGCGGGCCCAACTGCACCGCCTGGGCCTGGGCCACGACCGGCGCCGCTCCTTCGCCACCATCGACCCCGGGTACTACCGCTGGACCCAGTGGATCTTCGTCCAGATCTTCAACTCCTGGTACGACGAGAAGGCCGACCGCGCCCGCCCCATCGCCGAGCTGGAAGCCGAGTTCGCCTCGGGCGAGCGCCCCGTGCCGGGCACCACGCGCGCGTGGAGCGAGCTGTCCCACGTCGAACGCGCCGACGTCCTGGGCGGATACCGCCTGGCGTACGCCTCCGACGCCCCCGTCAACTGGTGCCCAGGACTCGGCACCGTGCTGGCCAACGAGGAGGTCACCGCCGACGGGCGCTCGGAACGCGGCAACTACCCCGTGTTCAAGGCCAAGCTACGCCAGTGGAACATGCGGATCACCGCCTACGCCGACCGGCTGGTCGACGACCTGGAGCACCTGGACTGGCCCGAGGCCATCAAGCTCCAGCAGCGCAACTGGATCGGCCGCTCCGAGGGCGCCCGTATCGACTTCGCCGTCGCCGACGACACCGCAGGCCGCTCCGTCACCGTGTTCACCACCCGCCAGGACACCCTGTTCGGCGCCACCTATATGGTCCTGGCGCCCGAGCACGACCTGGTCTCGGGGGACGCCTCCCTCGTGCCCGCCGCCTGGCCCGAGGGCATCCCCGACGTGTGGACCGGCGGCCACGCCACCCCCGCGGAGGCCGTCGCCGCGTACCGCAAGCAGGCCGCCACCAAGTCCGACGTCGAGCGCCAGGCCGAGGCCAAGGACAAGACCGGCGTCTTCACCGGCGCCTACGCCGTCAACCCCGTCAGCGGCGAACGCGTCCCCGTCTTCATCGCCGACTACGTCCTGATGGGCTACGGCACCGGCGCCATCATGGCCGTACCCGCCCACGACACCCGCGACTTCGCCTTCGCCCGCGCCTTCGAGCTGCCCATGCGCTGCGTCGTCGAGCCCAGCGACGGCCGCGGTACCGACCCCGCCACCTGGGACGACGCGTTCGCTTCCTACGACGCCGCCCTCGTCAACTCCCGCGGCGACGGCATCAGCATCGACGGGCTGGGCGTCACCGAGGCCAAGACCGCCGTCACCAACTGGCTGACCCGCCGCGGCATCGGCGAGGGCACCGTCAACTACCGCCTGCGCGACTGGCTGTTCAGCCGCCAGCGCTACTGGGGCGAACCCTTCCCCGTCGTCTACGACGAGGACGGCGTCGCCCACGCCCTGCCCGAGTCGATGCTGCCGCTTGAACTGCCCGAGGTCGACGACTACTCGCCCCGCACCTTCGACCCGGACGACGCCGACACCCAGCCGGAGACCCCCCTGTCACGCAACGCGGACTGGGTCGACGTCACCCTCGACCTGGGCGACGGCCGCGGCCCGCGCAGATTCCGCCGCGAGACCAACACCATGCCCAACTGGGCCGGCTCCTGCTGGTACGAACTGCGCTACCTGGACCCGCGCAACAGCGAGCGCCTGGTCGACCCCGCCGTCGAGCAGTACTGGATGGGCCCGCGCGAGGGCATGCCCACCGGCGGCGTCGACCTGTACGTCGGCGGCCAGGAGCACGCCGTCCTGCACCTGCTGTACGCGCGCATGTGGTCCAAGGTGCTGTTCGACCTGGGGCACGTCTCCTCCAACGAGCCCTTCCACCGGCTGTTCAACCAGGGCATGATCCAGGCGTACGTCTACCGCGACGCCCGCGGCATCGCCGTGCCCGCCGCCGAGGTCGAGGAGCGCGACGGCCGCTACTACCACCAGGGCGAGCCCGTCACCCGGCTGCTCGGCAAGATGGGCAAGTCCCTGAAGAACGCCGTCACCCCCGACGAGATCTTCGCCGAGTTCGGCGCCGACACCCTGCGCCTGTACGAGATGGCGATGGGTCCCCTGGACGTGTCGCGGCCCTGGGACACCCGCGCCGTCGTCGGCCAGTACCGGCTGCTGCAACGGCTCTGGCGCAACATCGTCGACGAGACGACGGGCGAGACCACCGTCACCGAGCCCGCCCCAGGCGCGGGCCCCGACGACGGCGTCGACGAGGCCACCCTGCGCGCCCTGCACAAGGCCATCGACGGCGTCCGCCACGACCTGGAGGGCCTGCGCTTCAACACCGCCATCGCCAAGATCACCGAGCTGAACAACCACCTCACCAAGGCCGGCGGCCACGTGCCCAGGACCGTCGCCGAGCGCCTCGTCCTGCTGATCACCCCGCTGGCGCCGCACATCGCCGAGGAACTGTGGCGGCGGCTCGGCCACACCGGCACCGTCACCCGCGAGCCCTTCCCCGTGGCCGACCCCGCCCACGTCGTCGACGAGAGCGTCACCTGCGTCATCCAGGTCAAGGGCAAGGTCAAGGCCCGTATCGAGGTGTCCCCGTCGATCGCGGCCGACGAACTGGAGAAGCTGGCCCTGGCCGACGAGAAGGTCAGGGCGGCACTCGGCGGCGCCGACCTGCGCAAGGTCATCGTCCGCGCCCCGAAGCTCGTGAACATCGTCCCCGCCTGACCCGCCCCGCTCCCCGCGCCGCGTACCCGCCGTGTCCCGTACGACACGCCGGGTACGCGGCAGACGCCGCCTATCCTCCGCCGGGCCGGGCCCGGGCCATCCCGCGCTCTGGCGCCCCGGTGGACGGCACCACCCGGACCCGGGGAATCCCCCTACGGGGAGAGTCCGGGACAACACGGAACCCACAACGGCCCCTTTGCGTTTACCGTGGAGAGGTGCCGGGCGCCCGCGCAGCGCGGAGTCCTGCCGAGGACCGGAGGGATGCCCATGGACGCCGTGGTCGCCGTGACGGCCGTACTGTTCCTGCTGTTCGTCGTCGCCCTCGCGTACGGCACGGTGAAAGCCGTCGGCATGACCAGGCGGCGCGTGGACCGCACCATCAGCCAGGCCCGCCGCACCGTGGAGGACACCGCGCTCAAGGCCAAGGCGCTCGCCCAGCCCGGCAGCCCCCTCTCCGAGATCGCCCAGCTCAGGCTGCGCCTGCGCACCACCATGCGCGCCACGCAGAACGCGCTCCACGCCGCGGCCGCGGAGGACGACTCCCTGAAGGACTCGCTCGCCCTGTTCAACCGCCTCTCCGTGCACGGCAGGGAACTCGACGACGACCTGAAGCGCTTCGAGTCCGACCCCGACCGCGCCACCCTCCGCCGGCGCGTCCCCGAGGTGCGCGAGCGCACCCGCCGCATCGTCGACTCCGCCGACGCACTGCGCTGGGCCGTCCGCGACCGCGCCCACCACATCGCCGCCGACGACCTCGACTCCCTCAGCGACGAGATCAGCATGGAGACCGGCGCCCTGCGCCACTGGACCCCCGCCGACGGGCCCGGCACCCCCGCAGGCGGCCACGCGGCGGACACCTCGGGCGCCTGGCCCGAGCCCGCGCCCGCCGACCCCACCGCGGAACAGACCTGGTCGGACGGGGCGCCGGGCGCCGGGGCCACCCGCCCCGAGATCACCCCGCCGACCGCGCGGCCCACCCCGCCCTGGCAGAAGAAGACCCGCCCCGAGAGCACCACTTGATCGGTCCAAGGCCCCACGGGGCCGGACTGTCCGTCGCCCCGGGCGGCGGGTAACCTCCAGATCATGTCCCGCCATGTCGCCATCGTCACCGATTCCACGGCCTATCTGCCGCAGCGGACGATGGACCGGCACGGCATCACCGCGGTCCCCCTCACCGTTGTCCTCGGCGACCACGCCTACGAGGAGGGCACCGAGATCTCCGCGCGCTCCCTCGCCCAGGCCCTCCAGAAGCGCACCTCGGTCACCACCTCCCGCCCCAGCCCCGCCGTCTTCGCCGAGACCTACCGGAAGCTGGCCGCCCAGGGCGCCACCGGCATCGTCTCCCTCCACCTCTCCGCCGAGTTCTCCGGCACCCACGAGGCCGCCACCCTCGCCGCCCGCGACGCCCCCGTCCCGGTACGTGTCGTGGACACCGGCATGGTCGCCATGGCCCTCGGATTCTGCGCCATGGCGGCCGCCGAGACCGCCGAGGCCGACGGCAGTATCGACGAGGCCGTGTCCGCCGCAGAGAAGCGGGCCGCGGCCACCGCCACCTACTTCTACGTCGACACCCTCGACTACCTCCGCAGGGGCGGCCGCATCGGCGCCACCCAGGCGCTCCTCGGCTCAGCCCTCGCCGTCAAACCCCTCCTCCAGCTCGACAGCGGCCGCATCGAACTGCTGGAGAAGGTCCGCACGGCGTCCAAGGCCATCGCCCGCCTGGAAGAGATCGTCGCCCGCCGCGCCGGAGCGGGCCCCGTCGACCTCGCCGTGCACCACCTCGCGGCCCCCGAGCGCGCCACCACCCTCGCCGCCCGGCTGCGCGACCGTGTCCCCGGCCTCGTCGACCTGCACGTCAGCGAGGTCGGAGCCGTCATCGGCGCCCATACGGGACCCGGCCTCCTGGGCGCGGTCATCTCTCCCCGCTGACATCCCCGCGACCGGGGGGCGTCACCCACACGGGTGGCCGAATTATCCACAGGCGCCGAGTAGTCCACAGAAAATCACCAAGATCCACTGGCTTCCCGGCCCCGGCCTAACGTGGCCGCCATGCCCCACCTCCACCCGCATCGCCCCGCCAGGACCAGCGCCCCCACCAGCACCTCGGCCCGCCCGGCCAGTACGTCGACCCGCCCCACCGGCACCTCGGCCACGCCCGCCAAGCCCACCGCTCCCTCCCCGTCCGGGCCCCGCCACGCCCGCCCGCGCCCCCGCCACCAGAGCGCGCCCACCGCCTCCGACCCCCTCCGCAGACGCGCCCTCACCGTCCTCGCCACCCCACCGCCCCGCCACCCGGCGCCGCCGGACCCCGCGCCCGACCCGCCGCCCCCCACACTCCCGCTGCCCATGGCGCCGCGGCCGCTCCCCGCGCAGCCGCGGTCCTGGCGGGAGCGGGCCGCCCTCGCGCTGCGGGAGCGGCTGCCGCTGTGGGTGCAGACCCGCTGCGGTATCGAGCGGCGCGGCGTCATCGCCCTCGCCTGTGTGCTCGCGCTCGCCGCCGCCCTCGCCCTCCAGCACTTCTGGAGCGGCAGAAGCAGGCCGGTCCCCGCCCCCACCGCCGTCCGCGCCGCCGCCGAGGCCCCGCGCGAGCCCGCCCCCACGGCCGCCCCGAGCGCGGGCCCTGCCGCCGGGCAGAGCGCGGTCGTGGTGGACGTCAGCGGCAAGGTGCGCGAGCCCGGCCTGCGCAAGCTCCCCCCGGGCTCCCGCGTCGACGACGCCCTGCGCGCCGCGGGCGGCGTACGCCCCGGCACCAGCACCACCGGGCTCAACCGCGCCCGCTTCCTGGTCGACGGCGAACAGCTCGTCGTCGGCGCGGAGTTGCCGGCCGCGGGCCCGCCCGCCCCCGGGACCGGCGCCCTGCCAGGAGCCGCGGCAGGGGCGGTGCCCGGCGCACCCCTCGCGCTCAACACCGCCACCGCCGACCAGCTCGACACCCTCCCCGGCGTCGGCCCCGTCCTCGCCCAGCACATCATCGACTACCGCACCCAGCACGGCGGCTACCGCTCCGTCGATGAACTCCGCGAGGTCGACGGCATCGGCCAGTCACGCTTCGACGACCTCCACGACCTCGTACGCCCATGACCACAGCCGCGCCCCGAGCCCCCGTCCACACCGGTGCCCCCGGCCCCCTGGGCGCCGCCCACCCCCGTCAGGAGGGCCCGCCCGACCTCCGCCTCGTCCCGCCCGCCCTCGCCGCCTGGGCCACCGCCGCCCTCACCCTCGACGCCCCCACCGCCCCGGTGCTGATCACGGCCCTGATCTGCGCCATCGCGGCCGCCGCACTCCTCACCGCCCGCCGCCCCCGCACCCCAAGGACCGCCGCCCACCCCGACGGCGCCCCCGACCCCCATCCCGCCCGCCGCCACCGCGCCTCCGCGGCGGCCCTGCTGCTCTGCGCCGCCGCTGCCGCCACCTCCGCCACCCTGCACGGCGCCGACCTGCGCCGCGGCCCCCTGCCCGAACTCGCCCGCCGCTACGCCCCCACCACCCTCGACGTCGAGATCACCGGCGACCCCCGCCGCACCCGCCCCCGCGTCACGGGCGACCACACCGCACCCACCCTCACCCTCATCCGCGCCACCGCCCTGCGCACCACCACCCAGCACGGCCGAAGCACCACCACCAGCACCCCGATCCTCCTCATCACCCCCGCCCGGGACCCCTGGGGCGCCCTCCTGCCCACCACCCGCCTGCGCGTCACCGCACGCCTGACACCCCCCGACCCCCACGACCACGACATCGCCGCCGTGGCCAGGACCCCCGACGAAACACCCCGCGTCATCCGCGGTCCCACCGCCGTGCAACGCCTCGCCGGACACCTCAGGGCGGGCCTGCGCACGGCCACCGAGCCGCTCGGCACCGACGCCCGGGCGCTGCTGCCCGGGCTCGTCATCGGCGACACCTCACGGATGCCGCCCGAGCTGACCGAGGCGTTCAAGGCCACCGACCTGGTCCATCTGACCGCCGTCAGCGGCGCCAACTTCACCCTGCTGCTCGCCCTGCTCACCGGCCCGCCCGGGCTCTCCCAGCGCGCAGAGCGCCGCGGCCTCGCCCCGCTCCTCGGTATCGGCCTTCGCACCACCGCGCTCCTCGGCGCCTGCCTCACCGCGGGCTTCGTCATCCTGTGCAGACCCGAGCCGAGCGTGCTGCGCGCCGCGGCCTGCGGCGGCATCGGGCTGCTGGCCGTCGCCACCGGCCGCAGACGCTCCCTCGTCCCGGCCCTCGCCGCCGCCGTCCTGCTGCTCGTCCTCTACGACCCACGGCTCGCCCGCAGCTACGGCTTCCTGCTCTCCGTGCTCGCCACGGCCTCCCTGCTCACCCTCGCCCCCCGCCTCGCCGCGGCGCTGCGCCACAGGGGGCTGCCGCCGCGGCTCGCCGAGGCCCTGGCCGCCGCGGGAGCGGCCCAGCTCGCCTGCACCCCGGTGATCGCCGGGCTCGCGGCGCGGGTCAGCCTGGTCGCGATCCCGTGCAACATCCTCGCGGAGCTGGCCGTGGCCCCCGCCACCGTGCTGGGCTTCGGGGCCCTCGCCACCGCGCCCTTCGCGATGCCGCTCGCCCGGGGGCTCGCCAGGTGCGCCGGGCTGCCCGCGGGCGCCGTCGCCCAGGTGGCCCGCGGCGGAGCCGCCCTGCCGGGCGCCGACATGGGCTGGCCCGGGGGAGCGGCCGGGGGCCTGCTGCTCGTGCCGATCCTCGTGGGGCTGCTGTGGGCGGCGCGGCGGCTGCGGGCGCGGCGCTGGCCCGCCGTGGTCTGCGCGGGCGCCCTCGTCCTCTTCGTCGTCCAGCCGCCGCCCGTCACCCGGGTCCTCACCGGCTGGCCGCCGCCCGGCTGGCGCATGGTGCTCTGCGACGTCGGACAGGGCGACACGGGAGTCCTCGCGGCGGGGAAGGGCACCGCGGTCGTCGTCGACACAGGACCCGACCCGGCCCTGGCGGACGACTGCCTGCGCTCGCTCGGCATCACCCGTGTCCCGCTCGTGCTGCTCACCCACTTCCACGCCGACCACGTCTCCGGCCTCCCCGGCGTCCTGCGCGGGCGCAGCGTCGGCGCCATCGAGACCACCGGGCTGCGCGACCCGCCCGGCGAGGCGGCGTCCGTGGACAGGACGGCGGCGGCGCACGGCCTGCGGGTGTCGGTGGCCAGGGCCGGAGAGCGGCGCCGTATCGGCGACCTCAGTTGGGAAGTGCTCTGGCCGCCGCCCGGGCCCTCGCCCGCCGACGAGAACGCCAACGACGCCAGCGTCACCCTGCTCGTCCGCACCCACGGCCTGCGCCTGCTGCTCCTCGGCGACCTGGAACCCGACGCCCAACACGCCCTGGCCACGAGCCCCGCGGCCGGGGAACTGGCCAGGGTGGACGTCCTGAAGGTGGCCCACCATGGCTCGGCATACCAGGACAACGGCCTCCTGGCCACCGCGTCCCCACGCCTCGCCCTGATCCCGGTGGGCACGGACAACCCGTACGGCCATCCCTCCCCGCGCACCGTCGACACCCTGCGCGCCCGGGGCACCAGAGTGCTGCGCACCGACAAGGACGGCTCGGTGGCGGTGACGGGCGCGGGCGGAGAGGGACTCGGGACGGTGACACGGGGTCATGGAGGCGTGGGATGAGGGGGATGCGCTCCCGGGTGGGCGCGCGCGGGGCCCGGTACGGCGCCGTGTCAGCGGGGTGCCTCCTCGGGGCGGCCGGGCAGGGGTGCGGCCGCCGGGGCGTCGGCCTCCGGGGCGTCGGGGGCCGGGGGAGCGGTCGGCAGGTCGCGGTGGTGGCGGAGAGGGGAGAAGAGGAGGATGAGCCCGGCCAGTGGCACCCCTGCGGTCATGGCCCATATGGCCGGGCGCAGCCCGAGGGCGGCCCCGAGCCACCCGCCGAGCAGGGCGCCGAGCGGGATGGCCCCGTAGTTGAGGAAGGCGGCGCTCGCGGTGAGGCGGCCGAGGAGTTCCGGCGGGCAGTAGCGCTGCTGGAAGCTGGACTTGATCACATTGCCCGCCACCACCCCCGCCGCCACGCCGAAGCCGCCCGCCACGTAGAGGAGCAGCCGGGGTCCACCGGCGGCGGCCGGTATGAGCAGGGCGAACAGGGCGAAGCCCAGCTCGGACCAGAGCATGGCGCGCGCCGTCCCCAGACGGTGCGCGGCGCGCCGCGCCAGGAGGGCCCCGGCGATGCCGCCCGTGCTCGCCGCCGCGATCAGCCCGCCGACGGCCCCGGGCGCCGGCCCGACGGTGTCGACGAGGAAGACGACCTGGATCGACTGGTAGCCCATCAGCGCCATGTTCGAGGCGGCCCCGAAGAGCGTCAGGGTGCGCAGCCACGGATCACGGGCCACGAGCCCCAGGCCCTCGGCGACCTCGGCGCGCAGCGCGCCGCCGCGCCCTTCGGCCCGTGGGCGGCGCGGCTCGCGGTGCCGGATGCTGCTCAGACAGAGGAGGGAGACGAGGAAGGTGGCGGCGTTGGCGAACATCGCGTTCACCACCCCCACCGTCTGCCCGATAAGACCCGCCGAGCCGAGCCCCGCGAGCTGCGCGGCGGAGGCGCTGCCGTGCAGCTTGGCGTTGCCCTCCGGCCTGTCCCCGGGGGCGAGGAGGCCGGGCAGATAGGCGCTGTACGCGGTCTGGAAGAACACCGACGCGGTTCCCGCGCCCAGGGCGACGGACAGCAGCAGGCCGATGCCGAGGTGCCCCGTCCACCGTGCGACGGGGATGGCGGCGAAGAGCAGGAAGGACACCCCCGCGGCGGCCAGCATGACCGTTCTGCGCCGCGCCCGGTCGACCCACGCCCCCGCGGGCAGGCCGACGACCAGCCACGGCAGCCAGGCCGCCGCGCTCAGCAGCCCGACCTGGAAGGAGCCGGCGCCCAGGGTGGAGACGGCGATCAGGGGCATCGCCACGGAGGTGACGGAGGCGCCGAACTTGCCCGCGACCTCGCCGCACCACAGCAGCCGGAAGTCCCGGTGGGCGCGCAGCAGGCCGAGTCCCGTGTTCACCGCTCGTCGCGCCCGCGCCGCGGGAACGACTGGATCTGCACGATCACCGGCCGCGCCCCGGGGTCGGCCGCCGTGCCCGCGGGGCGGGTGTGGCGGGCGATGACGGCGGCCAACTCCTCGTTGAGCGCGGCGAGTTGCGCCGGGGTGAGGCGCAGGTCGCTCCAGTCGGAGACGGTCGCGGCGCCGCGCCACTCGTCCTCCCACTCCTCGCCCAGGTAGTGGGTGACCCGGTTGAAGTACTGGCCCACCAGCTCGTACACGAAGGTGGTGAGCGCGCCCCTGGCGTCGGGGTCGTGGCGGAAGTCCGCGCTCTCCACCAGGTTCGCCCGCTCCACGACGCGCCACCAGCGCTCGCGCCTGGTGCCACGGCCGGTGTCCTCCTCGATGAAGCCGTGCTCGGCGAGGTGGCGCAGATGCCAGCTCACCGTGCCGGTGTTCTCTCCCAGCCGCGCGGCGAGCGCCGTGCCGGTGGCCGGGCCGTCGAGCCGCAGCAGTTCGAGGACCCGCATCCGGAGCGGGTGCGCGAGCCCGCGCAGGCTGCGCGCGTCGAGACGCCGTGGAGACCGGGGCGGCGGGGGCGCGGCGGTTTCGTGGTCGTCGCTCATGAACCGCAGCCTAGATTGCAGAGTCTTCTCTGCATAGGGTTCTTTGCAGAGAAGACTCTGCCGATCGTCGGGCCGCGGGCGAGCCCTCCGGAGTCGGTCTCCGGGGTCGAATTGGCGGTGAAAAGGTAATCTGTAGGATCAATTCAGGCCACTCGTTGCAGAAGCTGATGGATGATCATGGCTCTCGCATAGTGGTCACCGGTTGCCTGTCCTGAGTGGCTGATGGTCGAATGCCGCCCCGTTCAGGCGAATGAAAAGTCGCATAGTCAAGTACCACTGGGGTGTGTCGCGGATGTTCGGTCGATGGCTGGGAAATCGTTCGGACCGGGCGCAACGTTCAGGTCTGCTGGCGGCGGTCCCCACACCGCCCAGCGCGGGAGTGATCAGTTGCCGGGTACTGGACCCCGTGAGCGTCCCGGTGCCGCACGCCGAGTTCGCCGTCAGTGACGCCATGGGCCGCACCGTGGTGTCCGGGGGCACGGACCCGTACGGCTCCTTCGTGGCGACCGTGCCCGCGGGGGAGTACCGGCTCGCGGTGTCGGCGGAGGGCTTCACGCCCTACCGCGCCAACGCGACGGTGGCCGAGAGCACCCTGTCCTCGCTCGGCGACGTACGCCTCCAGGTCCTTGAGCCGCCCCGGCTGCCCGACCCGGGGGACTGGGAGGTGGAGCCCACCCACTCCTCCGTCGCGTTCACCGCCCGGCACATCGGACTCGCCCGCATCCACGGCAGGTTCAACAGCTTCGCCGGTGCGATACGCATAGGCGACAGCATGGAGCGGTCCGCCATGCACGTCGTGATCGACGCGGCCTCGATCGACACCAACGTGCAGATGCGCGACGACCACCTGCGCTCCACGGACTTCCTCGACGTGGTCCACTACCCGACCCTGGAGTTCTACAGCGACCGTTTCGTCCACAAGGGCGGCACCCGCTGGTCGATCGTCGGCGCGCTCTCCCTGCACGGAGTGACCCGCACGGTCACGCTGGACGCCGAGTACCTGGGCATCGGCAACGGCATGGAGGGCGAGACCAGGGCCGCCTGCCGGGCCACCGCGGAGTTGCACCGCGACGACTTCACCGTCAGTTGGCAGACCATGCTCGCGCGCGGCATCGCCGTCGTGGGCCCCAGCGTCGTCGTCAGCCTCGACGTCCAGATCGTCCCCAAGAGCTGACCGGAGGACCCGGTTCCGGCCCCGCCCGTCCGGCCGGAACCCGCCCCCGCGCCCGCGCGCCCGCCGCCGTGCCGGAGGATGGCCGGGTGAGTGACGTACGACATGTGCTGGTGCTGCCCGACCGCGACGCCGCAGAGGAGGCCGCCGAGGCGATCGGCGCCCGCTTCGGGACCGGCGAGGAGCCCCGGCTCCTGCGCGACGCCCTCGCCGGCGAGGACGACGCCGAGGACGCCCAGTGGCTGCTGCTCCTCGAAGACCCCGAAGACCGCCTCGACCCGGCAGAACTCGACGCCTTCGCGGCGCACTGGGACGGCTGGCGCGAGGAGCCGTGACCCCGTACGGCACCCGTGGCGGCGGGCGCGGCCCCGGTGGGCGGGGGCCTGTCGGTGCCCCGTGCCATGCTGGGGCGTGATGGCCAGGAACAGTGGATCGAACGACAATCCCCTCGCCCCCGTGACGGTCGCCGTGGGACAGGAGGACCTGCTGCTCGACCGTGCCGTGCAGCAGGTGGTGGCAGCGGCGCGGGCCGCGGACGCCGACACCGACGTGCGCGACCTCACCCCGGACCGGCTCGCGCCCGGCACCCTCGCCGAGCTGACCAGCCCCTCGCTCTTCGCCGAGCGGAAGGTCGTGGTGGTGCGCAGCGCGCAGGATCTCACCGCGGACACGGTCAAAGAGGTGAAGGCGTATCTGGGGGCGCCCGTCGAGGAGATCACGCTGGTGCTGCTGCACGCGGGCGGCGCCAAGGGCAAGGGCCTGCTGGACGCCGCGCGGAAGGCGGGCGCGCGCGAGGTGGCCTGCCCCAAGATGACGAAACCGGCCGACCGGCTGTCCTTCGTGCGCGCCGAGTTCAGGGCCCTGGGCAGGTCGGCCACCCCGGAGGCGTGCCAGGCGCTCGTGGACGCCATCGGCAGCGATCTGCGCGAACTGGCCTCGGCGGTCTCCCAGTTGGTGGCGGACGTGGAAGGCGCCATCGACGACGCCGTGGTGGGCCGCTACTACACCGGCAGGGCGGAGGCGTCGAGCTTCACCGTCGCGGACCGCGCGGTCGAGGGGCGCTCCGCCGAGGCCCTCGAAGCCCTGCGCTGGTCGCTGGCCACCGGGGTGGCGCCGGTGCTGATCACCAGCGCGCTGGCACAGGGGGTGCGGGCGATCGGCAAGCTCTCCTCGGCGCGCGGCGGCCGCCCCGCCGACCTGGCCAGGGAGCTGGGCATGCCCCCGTGGAAGATCGACCGGGTGCGCCAGCAGATGCGGGGCTGGTCCCCCGACGGCGTGGCCCGCGCCCTCCAGGCCGTCGCGGAGGCTGACGCGGGGGTGAAGGGCGGCGGTGACGACCCCGAGTACGCGCTGGAGCGCGCGGTGGTGGTCATCGCCGCCGCGGCACGCTCCCGCCGCTGAACGCCCCCCTGCGCCCCGGCCCCACGCCGCGCATGCCGGAATCCCCGCACCCCCTGGGGAAAGGGGGCACGGGGGTTCCGGTGCCGTTCTGCTGGGGCGCACGCGCGTGGCGAACGCTGGCCGTGTGTCACCCCGGGGGCCGGAGCGGGGGCGGGGTAGAGGGCCCGCGATTCCCGTCCGGCGGTGTGGCCGCGGTCCGTCAGCCCTTGAGGGTCGCGACCTTGGCGGCCAGCGCGGACTTCTTGTTGGCGGCCTGGTTCTTGTGGATGACGCCCTTGGAGGCGGCCTTGTCCAGCTTGCGCGAAGCCTCGCGCGCGGCGGCGGTGGCCTTCTCGACGTCGCCCTCGGCGACGGCCTCGCGGGTGCGGCGGATCGCGGTCTTCAGGGAGGACTTCACGGCCTTGTTGCGCTGCCGGGCCTTCTCGTTGGTCTTGATCCGCTTGATCTGGGACTTGATGTTCGCCACGAATGAGCCTTTTCGGATACAGGTACAGAACAGGGGTGCGGTGGAAGCCACCGCGGGAGATGATGCTCCGTGCCGTGGCCGGTGCCGGGGGCGGTGCGAAGCCGCCGACCGTCACGCGGGTCCTCAGGCACAGCGGCCCAGGCTAGCAGCCGGGCTCATCGCGTCCCAAACCGGGTCCGGTGCCCCGAGCGTGGGACGATGGTGGTTGCGTACTGATCCGAGCCGAGGCATGGAAGCCTCAAGAGACAGGACCCTGCGTGCCCGCGACCACTGACCATGTGCCCGAGCCGAGCCGTACCGACCCGGCGCTGCTCCGCAACTTCTGCATCATCGCGCACATCGACCACGGCAAGTCCACCCTCGCCGACCGGATGCTCCAGCTCACCGGAGTCGTCGAGCAGCGGCAGATGCGCGCCCAGTACCTCGACCGTATGGACATCGAGCGCGAGCGCGGCATCACCATCAAGTCCCAGGCCGTCCGGCTGCCGTGGACACCGACGAGCGTCCCCGCGGCCGTCGGAGCCGGCCCCGGAGCCGGCGCCGCGCCGCTCGCCGAGCGCCCGATGACCCATATCCTCAACATGATCGACACCCCGGGCCACGTCGACTTCACCTACGAGGTCTCCCGCTCCCTCGCCGCCTGCGAGGGCACCATCCTGCTGGTGGACGCCGCCCAGGGCATCGAGGCCCAGACCCTCGCCAACCTGTACCTGGCGATGGAGAACGACCTCACGATCATCCCCGTACTGAACAAGATCGACCTGCCCGCCGCGCAGCCGGAGAAGTTCTCCGAGGAGCTGGCCAACCTGGTCGGCTGCGAACCCGACGACGTCCTCAAGGTCTCCGCCAAGACGGGGCTCGGGGTGGACGCGCTGCTCAACAAGGTGGTCGCGGAGATCCCGCCCCCGGTCGGCGTCGCCGACGCGCCCGCGCGCGCCATGATCTTCGACTCGGTCTACGACTCCTACCGCGGCGTCGTCACCTACGTACGGGTCGTCGACGGCCAGCTCAACCGGCGCGAGCGCATCCGCATGATGTCCACGGGCGCCACCCACGAGCTGCTGGAGATCGGCACCAACAGCCCCGAGATGCTGCCCGCGGACGGGCTCGGCGTGGGCGAGGTCGGCTATCTGATCACCGGTGTGAAGGACGTGCGCCAGTCCCGGGTGGGCGACACCGTCACCTCGCAGTCCGGCGGCGCCGGCACCGCGCTCGGCGGCTACAAGGACCCCAAGCCCATGGTGTTCTCCGGCCTCTACCCCCTGGACGGCTCCGACTATCCGGAGCTGCGCGAGGCCCTGGACAAGCTCCAGCTCAACGACGCCGCGCTGGTGTACGAGCCGGAGACCTCCGCCGCGCTCGGCTTCGGCTTCCGCGTCGGCTTCCTCGGGCTGCTCCACCTGGACGTGGTGCGCGAGCGCCTTGAGCGGGAGTTCGGCCTCGACCTCATCGCCACCGCGCCGAACGTCGTCTACCGCGTCCTCATGGAGGACGGCACCGAGCACACCGTCACCAACCCGAGCGAGTTCCCCGAGGGGAAGCTCGCCGAGGTGTACGAGCCGGTGGTGCGGGCCACGATCCTCGCGCCCAGCGAGTTCATCGGCGCGATCATGGAGCTGTGCCAGTCCCGCAGGGGCACCATGCTCGGCATGGACTACCTCTCCGAGGACCGCGTGGAGATCCGTTACACGCTGCCGCTCGCGGAGATCGTCTTCGACTTCTTCGACCAGCTCAAGTCCAAGACCCGCGGTTACGCCTCGCTGGACTACGAGCCCACGGGGGAGCAGGACAGCTCGCTGGTGAAGGTCGACATCCTGCTGCACGGCGACAAGGTCGACGCCTTTTCCGCCATCACTCACCGTGACCAGGCGTACGCTTATGGAGTACGGCTCGTGGCCAAGCTCAAGGAGCTGATCCCGCGGCAGAACTTCGAGGTGCCCGTCCAGGCGGCGGTCGGCTCCCGGGTCATCGCCCGCGAGACGATCAGGGCCATCCGCAAGGACGTCCTCGCCAAGTGCTACGGCGGCGACATCTCCCGCAAGCGGAAGCTGCTGGAGAAGCAGAAGGAGGGCAAGAAGCGGATGAAGATGGTGGGCGCGGTGGAGGTGCCCCAGGAAGCGTTCATCGCGGTGCTCTCCAGCGACGACGGCGGCAAGGCCAAGTCCGCGAAGAAGTAGCCCCGCGGTGGGCCCGTCCCCCTGCCCGCGGCAGGGGGACACCCCATCGCCCCTCACGGCAGGGGGACGGGCCTCACAATCTCCACGAGGCCGTCACACCCGGCGCCCGCCCGGGCCCCGCGCCCCGCGCACCCGGGGCGCCGCCACCCGCCCGGCAGTCGCGCGGCTCCGGGCGGCTCCGGGGATACGGGAGCGGTCGCCCCCGCTGTCCTCACGCCCCGCCCGCCCGGCGTCCCGGCACCAGCCCGCCCGGTGTCGTGCCTGGTGGGAGCCCTCAGGGCGCCCCCGGCGCGGGCGACGGGCGACCGTCGGCCGCCGCTCCCCTGGGCGGCGCACTCACCCCACCGGCCCTCCCGTCCCCGCCTCCCCGGCCCGCGGCGGCCATCCTGGGTGCTAAAGCCGGAGGCAAGGGGTCACGTGGAGGCTGAGGGCGTCCCGTGAGGAAAGTCGCGAGGGCCCTTACGCCGCGGGCTGTCGCGCTCTACCCTGATCGCGACGCGCTAGTTACTCGCGAGTTAAGCAAGGGGCGCCAGGGAGTCACCCCGTAAACCGGACCAGACCCGGCCGAGGCCGGTCAGCAGCAGCCCAGTCACCCTGTCGGCGGGCACGGAGGACGTCGTGAGCGACACACAGACCCTGATCGAGAACCGGCCGCCGTCCCTGGCCGCGCTCTTCTTCGAGCGCGTGGCAGCCACGCCGGACCGCGAGGCGTACCGCTACCCGGCGCCAGGGCCCGACGGGAGCGAGGAGTGGCGGGCGCTGACCTGGTCCGCCGCCGCCGAGCGCGTCGAGGCCATCGCCGCGGGCCTCGTCGACCTCGGCATACGCCCCGAGGAGCGGGTCGCGCTCGCGTCCTCGACCCGCCTGGAATGGGTGCTCGCCGACCTCGGCATCCTCTGCGCGGGCGCCGCGACCACCACCGTCTACCCGCAGACCAACGCCGAGGAGTCCGTGTTCATCCTCGGCGACTCCGGCAGCCGCCTGCTGATCGCCGAGAACGCCGAACAACTGGCCAAGGCCCGCGGCCACCGCGCCGAGCTGCCCGGGATCTCCCATGTCGTGGTGATCGACCCCGAGGGCGCCGAGCCCACCCCGGACGACCCCGACGGCTGGATACTGACCCTCGCGGAGCTGGAGCGGCGCGGCGCCGCCAAGCTCGCCAAGGACCCCCAGCTCATCCGCAAGATCGTCGACGGGGTGACCGCCGACCAGCTCGCCACCCTCATCTACACCTCGGGCACCACGGGCCGTCCCAAGGGCGTGCGGCTGCTCCAGGACAGTTGGTCGTACATGGCCAAGGCCATCGTCGCCACCGGGCTCATCGGCCCCGACGACATCCTCTACCTCTGGCTGCCGCTCGCCCATGTCTTCGGCAAGGTGCTGATCAGCGGGCAGATCGAGGCCGGCCATGTGACCGCGGTCGACGGCAGGGTCGACAAGATCATCGACAATCTGCCGGTGGTGCAGCCCACCTATATGGCCGCCGTGCCCCGCATCTTCGAGAAGGTCTACAACGGGGTCGCCGCCAAGGCGCGCGAGGGCGGCCCGGCCAAGTACAAGATCTTCCAGTGGGCCGCCGAGGTCGCCAGGGAGTACGGCAAGGCCACCCAGGACAACTTCCGGCGCACCGGCAAGACTTCCGCCCCCTTCGCGCTCACCGCCAAGCACCGCGTCGCCGACACCCTGGTCTATTCCAAGCTCCGGGACGCGTTCGGCGGCCGGATGCGGGCCTGTATCTCCGGCTCCGCCGCGCTCGCCCCCGAGATCGGCTTCTTCTTCTCCGGCGCCGGGGTGCACATCCTGGAGGGCTACGGCCTCACGGAGTCCTCCGCCGCCTCCTTCGTCAACCCGGGCGAGTCCTACCGCACCGGCACCGTCGGCAAGCCGCTCGCCGGGACCGAGGTGCGGATCGCCGACGACGGCGAGGTGCTGCTGCGCGGCCCCGGGATCATGGAGGGCTACCACGGGATGCCGGAGCAGACCAAGGAGGTCCTGGAGGACGACGGCTGGCTGCACACCGGCGACATCGGCGAGCTGTCCGTGGACGGCTTCCTGCGGATCACCGACCGCAAGAAGGACCTCATCAAGACCTCCGGCGGCAAGTACATCTCGCCCGCCGAGGTCGAGGGCCAGTTCAAGGCGGTCTGCCCCTACGTGTCCAACATCCTCGTCCTCGGCGGCGGCCGTAACTTCTGCTCCGCGCTGATCTCCCTCGACGAGGAGGCGATCATGAAGTGGGCGGGGGAGAACGGCCTGGCCGGCAAGACGTACGCCCAGGTGGTGGCCGACTCCGCGACCGTCGGGCTGATCGAGGGCCACGTCCGGGAGCTGAACGAACACCTCCAGCGCTGGGAGAAGATCCGCCAGTTCCGGCTGCTGCCCCGCGACCTCGACATCGAGCACGGCGAGCTGACCCCGAGCCTCAAGCTGAAGCGGCCCGTGGTGGAGGCGGAGTTCGCCCGCCTCATCGACGACATGTACGCCGGTAGTCGGGAGGCGTAGCCGCCCGGCTACCGGCACGCACCCCTGGTTTCCGTATCCGCCCCCTTCCCGTGCGGGAGGGGGCGGGCACCCGTCGCGCATGCGGGACACTGGACGCATGCCATCCGTACTGCCCGACGGGGAACCCGTGCCCGACGACGGACGCCTCCCCGAAGCGGCGCTCGCCGGGGCCGCCGGGCGCGACCTCGGGTTCTATCTGCACGTCCCGTACTGCGCCACCCGCTGCGGCTACTGCGACTTCAACACCTACACCGCCACCGAGCTGGTCGGCTCGGGCGGCGTCCTCGCCTCCCGGGACAACTACGCGGACCTCCTCACCGACGAGATCCGCCTCGCCCGCAAGGTCCTCGGCGACGACCCGCGCCCCGTGCGCACCGTCTTCGTCGGCGGCGGCACCCCCACCCTGCTCGACCCCGCCGACCTGGTGCGCGCGCTGCACACCCTTGCCGACGAGTTCGGGCTCGCGGACGACGCCGAGATCACCACCGAGGCCAACCCCGAGACCGTGGACCCCGCCTCGCTCGCCGCGCTCCGCGAGGGCGGCTTCAACCGGATCTCCTTCGGCATGCAGAGCGACAGGCCCCACGTGCTGCGCGTCCTGGAGCGCGGCCACACGCCTGGCCGCCCGCAGGAGTGCGTCGCGGAGGCGCGCGCCGCCGGATTCGAGCACGTCAACCTGGACCTCATCTACGGCACCCCGGGCGAGAGCGACGACGACTGGCGCGCCTCACTCGACGCCGCCCTCGGCGCGGGCCCCGACCACGTCTCCGCGTACGCCCTCATCGTCGAGGACGGCACCAGGCTCGCCCAGCGCATCAGGCGCGGCGAGATCCCCCCGACCGACGACGACGTCCACGCCGACCGCTATCTGATCGCCGAGGAGGCGCTGACCGCGGCCGGTCTCACCTGGTACGAGGTGTCCAACTGGGCGGCCTCGCCCGCCGCCCGCTGCCGCCACAACGAGCTGTACTGGCGCGGCGCCGACTGGTGGGGCGCGGGCCCCGGCGCGCACAGCCACGTCGGCGGGGTGCGCTGGTGGAACGCGAAGCACCCCGGCGCCTACGCGGCCCGCCTCGCCCGGGGCCACAGTCCGGGCGCGGGCCGCGAGGTGCTGACGGACGAGGACCGCAGGGTCGAACGCGTCCTGCTTGAGCTGCGCCTCGGCGACGGCTGCCCGCTGTCCCTGCTGCGGCCCGAAGGGCTCGCCGCCGCCCACCGGCACGCCGAGGGCGGCCTGTTGGAGCCGAAACCGCTCGCCGCGGGCCGCGCCGTCCTCACCCTGCGCGGCCGCCTGCTCGCCGACGCGGTCGTACGCGACCTGGTCGACTGAGGGGCGCGCGGGCGCGGCGGAGGCACCGGCGCACGCACCGGGCGGCGCGGGCGGCGCGGGCGCTCCTGTCGGTCCTGGCGGCGCGGGCGGCAGGGGCCCGCCCACGCCCCGCGTACGGGCGCCCGACGGGGCGCGCGGGAGCCGGCCCGCCCCCACGCCCCTTCAGGGCCCCTCCGGGCCCCTCAGCCCTCCATCAGGGGCCCGCCCACCGTCACATGGTCGATGAGCCGCTCCACCGCGCCGAGCAACGGGGACTCCAGGTCCCGGTACGAGCGCACGGAGCCGAGGATGCGCGACCACGCGGCGCCGGTGTTCTCCGGCCAGCCGAGGGCGCGGCAGACCCCGGTCTTCCAGTCCTGCCCGCGCGGCACCCGGGGCCAGGCCGCGATGCCCACCGCGGACGGCTTCACCGCCTCCCAGACGTCGATGTACGGGTGCCCCACCACCAGCGCGTGCTCGCTGGTGACCGCCGCCGCGATCCGGGACTCCTTGGAGCCCGGCACCAGATGGTCCACCAGCACCCCGAGGCGCGCGTCGGGACCCGGCGCGAACTCCGCCACGATCGCCGGGAGGTCGTCCACGCCCTCCAGGTACTCCACGACCACGCCCTCGACGCGCAGGTCGTCGCCCCACACCTTCTCGACCAGCTCCGCGTCGTGCCGGCCCTCCACATAGATCCGGCCGGCCCGCGCCACCCGGGCGCGCGCGCCCGGCACCGCCACGGAGCCCGACGCCGTGCGCGCCGGGCGCGCGGGAGCGCCAGCCCCGGGCGCGACCAGGGTGACCGTGCGCCCCTCCAGCAGGAAGCCGCGCGGTTGCAGCGGGAACACCCGGTGCTTGCCGAACCGGTCCTCCAGCGTGACCGTGCCCGCCTCGCAGCGGATCACCGCGCCGCAGAACCCCGTCCCCGCCTCCTCCACGACCAGGTCAGGGGTCGCGGGGACCTCGGGCGCGGGCTGCTGCTTCTTCCAGGGCGGAGTCAGGTCCTGCGAGTACTGGCGCATTCGGCCGACGATAGGAACAAGTGCCGGGCCCGATACGGCGACACGCCGCACGCGGGGCGCGCCGCTCAGCCGGTCCTGAACCGCCGCGCCAGTGCGTCGCGCTGGCGCCGTACGAACGCCGCGTCGACCACCGCGCCGTGCCCCGGCACATAGCGCGCGTCGGGGCCCCCGAGGGCGAGCAGCCGGTCGAGCGCGGCGGGCCAGCGTCCCGGCGCCGCGTCCTGGCCCGCCTGGGGCGGCCCCGACTCCTCGACCAGGTCACCGCAGAACACCACGGGCGGTTCGCCCCCGGCGCCGGGCACGACCACGGCGAGGTCACAGGGGCTGTGCGCGGCGCCGAGCGCCACCAGCAGCACCCCGCCGCCTGGCGGCCCGAGCCACAGCTCCCCGGCGACCTCGACCGGCGCCGCCGCCGGGCTCCCAGGACCGCCGAGCGCCGCGCACGCCCGCGCCACCGCGCCCGGCTCCGCGCCCTCCCGCAGCGCGTCCGCGCGCAGCGCCGCGAGCCCTCCGGGGCCCGGTCCCGCCAGGAGCGCGCTCCCGATGCCCGCGGCGCCGTAGCCGCGGGCCCCGGACAGCGCGGCGGCGCCCAGCACATGGTCGAAGTGGGGGTGGGTGAACGCCACGCACGCCACGGGCGCCCCCGCGCGCGCACGCGCCGCCTCCCGCAGCGCCGCCCCCTGCCGCAGATCGGCCCCCGCGTCCACCAGCAGCGGCCCCACGGGAGTGCGTACGAGAGCGGCGCCGCAGTCCCAGGGGGCGAGCCGCACCCGGGCCGCGGACGCCGTCACGGCCTCCCAGCGGAGCCCGGCGTCCTGGCTGTCGTCGACGGACATGCCCCGACGGTACCGACCCGGCACCCGCGGCCACCGCAGCCGCCCCCGCGTCCCCAACTCCCCACCCGTCACCACCCGCACCGCGCATGCCGCGCCCGGAATCGGGGAAGACCCCCGACCGGCCGGTCTTGCCCGGGGCACACCCGGGCCCCGTACACTGGTGGTCAGTAACTTGGCACTCCCAGCGCGCGAGTGCCAGCCGGTGGCGGGAGGTGCGCGATGCTCAATGAGCGCAGGCTCGAAGTGCTGCGCGCCATCGTCCAGGACTACGTGGGCACCGAGGAGCCGGTCGGCTCCAAGGCCCTCACGGAGCGCCACCACCTCGGCGTCTCCCCGGCGACCGTGCGCAACGACATGGCGGCCCTCGAAGAGGAGGGCTTCATCGCGCAGCCGCACACCAGCGCGGGCCGCATCCCCACGGACAAGGGCTACCGGCTCTTCGTGGACCGGCTCGCCGGCGTCAAGCCGATGACCCTGCCCGAGCGGCGCGCGATCGAGAACTTTTTGGACGGCGCGGTCGACCTCGACGACGTCGTGGCCCGCACCGTCCGGCTGCTCGCGCAGCTCACCCGGCAGGTCGCCGTCGTGCAGTACCCCTCCCTGACCCGCTCCACGGTGCGCCATGTGGAGCTGCTGTCGCTGGCCCCCGCCCGCGTCATGCTGGTGCTGATCACCGACACGGGACGGGTCGAGCAGCGTACGGTGGACTGCCCCGCGCCCTGCGGCGAGGCCCCCCTCGCCGACCTGCGCGCCAGGCTCAACAGCCGGGTCGCGGGGCGGCGGTTCGCCGACGTGCCGCATCTCGTCCAGGACCTGCCGGAGGACTTCGAGGCCGAGGACCGGGGTACGGTGTCGACGGTGCTCTCCACCCTCCTCGAAACACTGGTGGAGAACACCGAGGAGCGGCTCATGATCGGCGGCACCGCCAATCTGACCCGTTTCGGGCACGACTTCCCACTCACCATCCGGCCGGTGCTGGAGGCGCTTGAGGAGCAGATGGTGCTCCTGAAGCTCCTCGGGGAGGCAACGGATTCGGCCATGACCGTGCGAATCGGTCATGAGAACGCGCATGAGGGACTCAACTCCACGTCCGTCGTGTCGGTCGGTTACGGTTCGGGCGGCGAGGCAGTTGCCAAGCTCGGCGTGGTCGGACCGACCCGCATGGACTACCCGGGAACGATGGGAGCAGTACGCGCAGTGGCACGTTACGTCGGACAGATCCTGGCGGAGTCGTAAGTGGCCACGGACTACTACGCCGTACTCGGCGTACGCCGCGACGCATCCCAGGACGAGATCAAGAAGGCGTTCCGGCGGCTCGCCCGCGAGCTGCACCCGGACGTCAACCCCGATCCGAAGACCCAGGAGCGGTTCAAGGAGATCAACGCCGCTTACGAGGTGCTGTCGGACCCGCAGAAGAAACAGGTCTACGACCTCGGCGGCGACCCGCTGTCCCAGTCGGGCGGCGGCGCGGGCGGCTTCGGCGCCGGCGGCTTCGGCAACTTCTCCGACATCATGGACGCCTTCTTCGGGACGGCCGCCCAGCGCGGCCCCAGGTCGCGCACCCGGCGCGGCCAGGACGCGATGATAAGGCTGGAGATCGAGCTGGACGAGGCCGCCTTCGGCACCACGAAGGACATCCAGGTCGACACCGCCGTCGTCTGCAACACCTGCAACGGCGAGGGCGCGGCCCCCGGCACCTCGGCGCAGACCTGCGACATGTGCCGCGGACGCGGCGAGGTCTCCCAGGTCACCCGCTCCTTCCTCGGCCAGGTCATGACGTCGAGGCCCTGCCCCCAGTGCCAGGGCTTCGGCACCGTGGTGCCCACGCCCTGCCCCGAGTGCGCGGGCGACGGCCGCATCCGCTCCCGCCGCTCCCTGACGGTGAAGATCCCCGCGGGCGTCGACAACGGCACCCGTATCCAGCTCGCGGGCGAGGGCGAGGTCGGCCCAGGCGGCGGCCCGGCGGGTGACCTCTACGTCGAGATCCACGAGCTGCCGCACGCCGTCTTCCAGCGCCGCGGCGACGACCTGCACTGCACGGTCACCATCCCGATGACCGCGGGCGCCCTCGGCACCAAGGTGCCGCTGGAGACCCTGGACGGGCTCGAAGACGTCGACATCCGCCCCGGCACCCAGTCCGGGCAGTCCATCCCGCTGCACACCCGCGGCATCACACATCTGCGCGGCGGCGGCCGTGGCGACCTCATCGTCCACGTCGAGGTGCAGACCCCCTCCAAGCTGGACACGGAGCAGGAGCGCCTGCTGCGCGAACTGGCCAAGCTCCGCGGCGAGGAGCGCCCGGTGGGACAGTTCCAGCCGGGGCAGCAGGGGCTGTTCTCGCGGCTCAAGGACGCGTTCAACGGGCGCTAGGGCAAGGCGGTCGTGACCCGCCCCGGGAGCTTCCCCGGGGCGACGGTTCTGACTTGTGTGAGGGACGTGACACCATGCGGTCATGTCCCCTGCGCTCACCGAGATCTTCCCTCTGCCGATCGTGCAGGCGCCCATGGCGGGCGGGGTCTCGGGCCCCCGGCTCGCCGCCGCGGTGTCCGAGGCGGGCGGACTCGGCTTCCTCGCGGCGGGCTACAAGACGGCCGACGGCATGTACCAGGAGATCAAGCAGCTCAGGTCGATGACCTCACGCCCCTTCGGCGTCAACCTCTTCCTGCCGCAGCCGGACCACGCGGACCCCTCCGCCGTCGCCGTCTACCGCGACCAGCTCTCCGGCGAGGCCGGGTGGTACGAGACCGAACTCGGCGACCCCGACAGCGGCATGGACGACGGCTACGACGCCAAGCTGGCCGTCCTCATGGACGACCCGGTGCCCGTGGTGTCGTTCACCTTCGGCTGTCCGCGCGCGGAGGTGCTGTCCGCGCTCGCCCGCGTCGGCACCCGTACCGTCGTCACCGTCACCACCCCCGAGGAGGCCGCCGCGGCCGAGCGGGCGGGCGCCGAGGCGCTGTGCGCCCAGGGCATGGAGGCCGGCGGGCACTACGGCAGCCACCGCGACCTGCCCGAGGACGACCGCGCGGGCACCGCCCTGCTGCCGCTCGTCACCCGGCTCAGGGAGACCACGGAACTGCCCCTCATCGCGGCCGGCGGGCTGATGCGCGGCGCCCAGATCGCCGCCGTGCTCGCCGCGGGCGCCTCGGCCGCCCAGCTCGGCACCGCCTTCCTCGCCACCCCCGAGTCCGGCGCCTCCCCGCTTCACAAGGAGGCCCTGACCAGCCCGCTGTTCACCCGCACCGAGACGACCCGCGCCTTCTCCGGCCGCACCGCCCGCGGCCTCGTCAACCGCTTCCTGCGCGAACACGGCCCCTACGCGCCCGCCGCCTACCCCCAGGTGCACCACCTCACGTCCCCGCTGCGCAAGGCCGCGGCCCGTGCAGGGGACGCCCAGGGCATGGCGCTGTGGGCCGGCCAGGGCCACCGCCTCGCCCGCGACCTGCCCGCGGCCGACCTCGTCGTGCTGCTCGCCGCCGAGCTGGAACAGGCCAGGCTCGTCCAGGTCGCCACCCCCGCCTGGGCCTCGCAGCTCACCGCCGAGCAGCGGGCCGCCGCCCGGGAGGCCGTGGACCGGCAGGAGACACAGAGCCACAGCAGACCCGAGGCACCGCGGCGTCCCGTGCCGCCGGAGAGGGGCGGCGCCCAGTGACCCCGCCCGTCTTCGTCGTCGACAGCTTCGACGGAGTACCGCCCAGGGGCGTCGAGCACTACACCCTCGAAGGGCCCGAGGGCCGGCACGCCGTCTCCGTGAAGCGGCTGCGGCCCGGCGAGCCCGTCACCCTCACCGACGGCGCGGGCCGCTGGGCGCCCTGCCTCACCCTCGCCACCGAGGGCAAGGACCGGCTCGTCGTCCGCGTCGACTCCGTACGCGAGGAGCCCGAGCCCACGCCCCGTATCACCGTCGTCCAGGCGCTGCCCAAGGGCGACAGGGGCGAACTGGCCGTCGAGACCATGACCGAGACCGGAGTCGACGCCATCGTCCCCTGGACCGCGCACCGCTGTGTCACCCAGTGGCGCGGCGAGCGCGGCCAGAAGTCGCTCGGCAAGTGGCGCGCCACCGCGAGGGAGGCGGGCAAGCAGTCGCGGCGGGTGCGCTTCCCCACCGTCGCCGAGCCGCTGAACTCCGCGGGGGTCGCGGCCCTGCTGGGGGACGCCGCGCTCGCGGCCGTGCTCCACGAGGACGCCGCCGTGCCCGCACGGCCGCTCGCCACCGCCGCCCTGCCCGACGAGGGCGACATCGTGCTCGTCGTCGGCCCCGAGGGCGGCCTCACCGGCGAGGAACTCGACCAGTTCCGGGACGTCGGCGCCGAGGTCCACCGGCTCGGGCCGACCGTGCTGCGCACCTCCACCGCGGGCACCGCGGCCGTCGCCGCCGTGCTCACCCGCACCCGCTGGCGCCGCCAGGACACCCACCCGTACGACACGTAGTGACCGACGCCACGCCGGGCCACCGGCGCCCGCGGGAACGGCCCGTGAACACCGCGCCACGGGCTCCGCACGCCCCCGCGCGGGACCGTCGAGCCCGAGCCATACCCAGCGGAAGTGATCCAAACCGCTGACCCGGGTCCCCCGGTCTGCTTACGCTGATCGCGTGACAGAGTCTGGGTACCTACGGTTTCCGCATGTTCACGGTGAGTTCATCACCTTCACCGCAGAGGACGACGTGTGGCTCGCACCGCTCGACGGCGGCAGGGCCTGGCGGGTCAGCGCGGACAACACGCCGGTCGACCACCCCAGGATCTCGCCCGACGGCGCCACCGTGGCGTGGACCTCCACCAAGGACGGCGCCAGGGAGATCCACACCGCCCCGGTCGACGGCGGCCCCTCCCGCCGGCTCACCCACTGGGGCGCCCGCACCACCGTGCTCGGCTGGACCCCCGACGGGCGCGTCCTCGCCATCAGCACCCACGGGCAAGCCTCGCTGCGCCGCAGTTGGGCCCGCGCGGTCCCGCTCGACGGCGGCCCCGCCGAGACGCTGCCCTATGGACCCGTGGGCGGCGTCGCGTACGGGCCAGGGGGCACCGGGGGAGACGTCCTGCTGCTGTCCGCGCCCATGGGTCGCGAGGCCGCCTGGTGGAAGCGCTACCGCGGCGGCACCGCGGGCAAGCTGTGGATCGACCGCGGCGGCGACGGCGAGTTCGTCCGCCTCCACGCCGACCTCGACGGCAACATCGAGGACCCGCTGTGGGTCGGCGACCGCATCGCCTTCCTCTGCGACCACGAGGGCGCCGGAGCCCTCTACTCCTCCCTGCCCGACGGCACGGACCTGCGCAGGCACAGCCCCGTCGGCCTCGGCGCCGAGGACGGCCACGGCTTCTACGCCCGGCACGCCACCACCGACGGCACCCGCGTCGTCTACGCCTGCCTCGGCGAACTCTGGCTCCTGGACGACCTCGAAGCCGAGCCCCGCCGCCTCGACGTACGCCTCGGCGGGCAGCGCACCGACCTGCACCCGTTCGAGCTGAACGCGGCCCGCTGGTTCGGCGCCGCCGCCCCCGACCACACCGGGCGCGGCAGCGCCCTCTCGGTGCGCGGCGCCGTGCACTGGATCACCCACAGGGAGGGCCCGGCGCGTTCGCTCGCCGCCGAGCCCGGGGTGCGCGCCCGGCTGCCCCGCACCTTCCGCGCCGACGGCGAGGAGCACGTCGTCTGGGTCACCGACGCCGACGGCGACGACGCCCTGGAGTTCGCCCCCGCCACCGGGCCCGCCCCCGGCGCCACCCCCCGCAGGCTCGCCGCCGGGCAGCTCGGCCGGGTGCTGTGCCTCGCCATGTCGCCCGACGGCACCCGCGCCGCCGTCGCCTCGCACGACGGCCGCGTCCTGCTCGTCGAGCGGGACAGCGGCGAGGTGCGCGAGGTCGACCGCAGCGAGCACGGCGACGCGAGCGGCCTCGTCTTCTCGCCCGACTCGGCCTGGCTCGCCTGGTCCCACCCGGGACCAGGGCCGCTGCGGCAGCTCAAGCTCGCCGGAACCGCCGAGGGCAACGTCAGCGAGGCCACCCCGCTGCGGTTCAGGGATTACTCGCCCGCGTTCACCCTCGACGGCAAGCACCTCGCGTTCCTGTCGGAGCGCGCCTTCGACCCCGTCTACGACGAGCACGTCTTCGACCTCGCCTTCGTCGACGGCTCCCGCCCGTACCTGATCACCCTCGCCGCGACGACGCCCTCGCCGTTCGGACCGCAGCGGCACGGCCGCCCCTTCGAGGCCCCGGACAAGGACGAGACCCCCGACAGCGAGGGCACCCCCGCGACCAGGATCGACCTCGACGGGCTCGCCGACCGCATCGTGCCGTTCCCCGTGGAGGCGGGCCGCTACGGCTCGCTGCGCGCCGCGAAGGACGGCGTGCTGTGGCTGCGCCACCCGGTACGCGGCGTCCTCGGCACCTCCCGCGCCACCCCCGACGACGAGGGCGCCAAGTCCGACCTGGAGCGCTACGACCTCGCCCAGCAGCGCGTCGAGCACCTCGCGTCCGACGCCGACCACTACGCGGTCAGCGGCGACGGCAAGCGCGTCCTGCTGTGGACCGACGGCAAGCTGAAGGTCGTCCCCAGCGACCGGCGCGCCTCCCACGACGACGACAGCGACACCAACATCACCGTCGACCTCGCCCGGGTCCGCCAGACCGTCGACCCGGCCGCCGAGTGGCGCCAGATGTACGCGGAGGCCGGGCGGCTGATGCGGGACAACTACTGGCGCGCCGACCTCGGCGGTGTCGACTGGGACGGCGTCCTCGACCGCTACCGGCCCGTCCTCGACCGCCTCGCCACCCACGACGACCTCGTCGACCTGCTCTGGGAGGTACAGGGCGAACTCGGCACCTCGCACGCCTACGTCAGCCCCTCGGGCGGCTGGACACCGCCGGGGGCCAGACAGGGCCTGCTCGGCGCCGACCTGTCCCGGCACGAGGACGGGCAGTGGCACGTGGACCGGGTGCTGCCCTCGGAGACCTCCGACCCCGCCGCCCGCTCCCCGCTGGCCGCGCCCGGCGTCGCGGTCCGCGCGGGCGACGCGGTCGTCGCCGTCGCCGGGCGCCCCGTCGAGTCCCTCAGGGGCCCGGGCCCGCTGCTCGTGGGCACGGCGGGCAAGCCGATCGAGCTGACCGTGTCCCCCGCGGGCGGCGGCGACCTCCGACACGTCGTGGTGGTACCGCTCGACGACGAGGAGCCGCTGCGCTACCACGACTGGGTCGCGGGCCGCCGCGCCCGCGTCCACGAGCTGTCTGACGGCCGCGTCGGCTACCTCCACGTCCCCGACATGCAGGCCCCCGGATGGGCGCAGATCCACCGTGACCTGCGTGTCGAGGTGGCCAGGGAGGGCCTGGTCGTGGACGTGCGGGAGAACCGCGGCGGCCACACCTCGCAGCTCGTCGTGGAGAAGCTGGCGCGCCGCATCGTCGGCTGGGACCTGCCGCGCGGCATGACGCCGAGCAGCTACCCGGACGACGCGCCCAGGGGGCCGCTGTTCGTCGTCGCCAACGAGTTCTCCGGCTCCGACGGCGACATCATCAACGCCGCCGTCCAGGCGCTCGGCATCGGCACCGTCGTCGGCACCCGCACCTGGGGCGGCGTCATCGGCATCGACAGCCGCTACCGGCTCGTCGACGGCACCCTGGTCACCCAGCCCAAGTACGCGTCCTGGTTCGAGGGCGCCGGATGGGGCGTGGAGAACCACGGCGTCGACCCGGACATCGAGGTGGTGATGGCCCCGCAGGACCACGCGGCGGGCCGCGACCCCCAGCTCGACGAGGCCGTGCGCGGCGCGCTGGAGGCCCTGGCGCAGACCCCCGCCAAGACCCCGCCGCCGCTGCCGGAGATCTGACGCGGCCCGCGCCCCAGGACCGGCGCACCACGCCCGGGCCGGGGGCGCGGCCGCGCTGCCGATACGATGCGACCCGTTCCGTCCGTACCAGGCCCAGCGAGGAGAGCGCACCGTGGCCGGAGAGCCGCAGGCAGACTGCCTGTTCTGCAAGATCGTCGCGGGGGAGGTGCCCGCGACCATCGTCAGGGAGACGGACACCACCGTCGCCTTCCGTGACATCAACCCGCAGGCGCCCACCCATGTCCTCGTGATCCCCAAGGTGCACCACCCGGACGCCGCGTCGCTCGCCGCCGCGGAGCCGGACGTGGCCGCCGACGTGCTCAGGGAGGCCGCCGAGGTCGCCGCGGGCGACAAGGTCGACGCCACCGGCTACCGCATCGTGTTCAACACCGGCGGCGGCGCGGGGCAGACCGTCTTCCACGCCCACGCGCACGTCCTCGGCGGCCGCGGGCTGCAATGGCCCCCCGGCTGACCCGCGTTGTCCGCACGTGAACTCGTGGTCCTCGGCACCGCGAGCCAGGTCCCCACGCGCCGCCGCAACCACAACGGCCACGTCCTGCTCTGGGACGGCGAGGGCATCCTGTTCGACCCCGGCGAGGGCAGCCAGCGGCAACTGCTGCGCGCCGGGGTCGCCGCGCACGACCTGCACCGCATCTGCGTCACCCACTTCCACGGCGACCACTCGCTCGGCCTCGCCGGGGTGATCCAGCGCATCAACCTGGACCGGGTCCCGCACGAGGTCACCGCCCACTACCCGGCCTCGGGGCAGCGCTACTTCGACCGGCTCAGGCACGCCACCGCCTACCGCGAGACCGCCCGGATCACCGAGGCGCCCGTGGCGGACGACGCCACCCTGGTGTCCGGGCCCCCGTACACGCTGAGCGCCCGCAGGCTCTCGCACCCGGTGGAGTCCTTCGGCTACCGCCTCGTCGAGCCCGACGGGCGCCGCATGCTGCCGCGGCTGCTCGCCGAGCGCGGCATCGCGGGCCCCGACATCGGGCGGCTCCAGCGCGAGGGGGAGCTGCGCGGGGTCCGCCTCGACGAGGTCAGCGAGGTGCGGCGGGGGCAGCGCTTCGCGTTCGTCATGGACACCCGGATGTGCGACGCGGTGCCCGCGCTCGCGGACGGCTGCGACCTGCTGGTCATCGAGTCCACCTTCCTCGACGCGGACGCCGCGCTCGCCGAGGAGTACGGGCACCTCACCGCGGGCCAGGCCGCGCGGGCCGCCGCGGAGGCGGGGGTGCGGCACCTGGTGCTGACGCACTTCAGCCAGCGCTACACCGACCCGTCCGCGTACGGGCGGGAGGCCAGGGCCGCCGGGTTCACCGGCGAGCTGACCGTCGCGGACGACCTGGACCGCGTGCCGCTGCCCAGACGCCGCACCCCCTGACCCGGCCGACGCCCGCTGCCGCCGTACGGCACCCCGCCCCGGACCGCCATTGACGCCGTTCGTTCGCGTATCTAACCTCGGTCTTCATACATAGACGAGCCGTGGGAGGGTGGCCGTGGGCCAGGATCTGACCATCGCCGAAGTCCGGCTGACCCCGATCCTGGTGGCGGACCCCCCGCTCCTCAACACCCAGGGCGTGCACCAGCCGTACACCCCCCGGCTGATCATCGAGGTCGTCACCGCGGACGGCGTCAGCGGCTTCGGCGAGACCTACGGCGACACCAAGTACCTGGAACTCGCCAGGCCCTACGCCACCAAGCTCACCGGGCGCCGGGTCACCGACCTCGGCGCGCTCGTCCCCCTCGCCGACGAGGTCGCGGTGGACGCCGCGCGCGTCGACGACGCCGTGGACGTCGGCGGGCTGCGCGGCGTGCAGAGCGCCGACAAGCTGCGGCTCTCCGTGGTGTCGGGCTTCGAGGTCGCCTGCCTCGACGCCCTCGGCAAGGCGCTCGGACTCCCCGTGCACGCCCTGCTCGGCGGCAAGCTCCGCGACAGCGTCGAGTACAGCGCCTACCTCTTCTACAAGTGGGCCGCGCACCCCGAGGGCGTCCCCGCGCAGCGCGACGACTGGGGCGCGGCCCTCGACCCCGCCGGGATCGTCGCGCAGGCCCGCACGTTCGCCGAGCGGTACGGCTTCGGCTCGTTCAAGCTCAAGGGCGGCGTCTTCCCGCCCGAGCAGGAGATCGCCGCGGTCCGGGCGCTGGCCGAAGCCTTCCCCGGGCGGCCGCTGCGGCTCGACCCCAATGGCGCCTGGTCCGTGCCCACCTCCCTCCGGGTCGCCGGGGAACTCGGCGACCTGCTTGAGTACCTGGAGGACCCGGCCCTCGGCACCCCCGCCATGGCCGAGGTCGCCGCCGCCACGGGCGTGCCGCTCGCCACCAACATGTGCGTGACCACTTTCGCGGAGATCCCCGAGGCGTTCACCACCGGCGCCGTGCAGGTCGTGCTCTCGGACCACCACTACTGGGGCGGGCTGCGCCACACCCAGCAACTCGCCGCGCTCTGCCGCACCTTCGGCGTCGGCGTCTCCATGCACTCCAACACCCACCTCGGCATCAGCCTCGCCGCCATGACCCACGTCGCCGCCACGGTGCCGAACCTGCACCACGCTTGCGACTCCCACTACCCCTGGCAGTCCGAGGACGTCCTCACCGAGCGCCTCACGTTCACCGAAGGCCGCGTCACCGTCTCCGACGCCCCGGGGCTCGGCGTCACCGTCGACCGCGACCGGCTCGCCCTCCTGCACCGCCGCTGGCTCGACGACGACGGCCACCTGCGCGAACGCGACGACGTCGCGGCCATGCGGGTCGTGGAACCGGGCTGGACCGCCCCCGCCATGCCGCGCTGGTAAGGCCGCGTTCCGGTACGGTTCGGACACCGTCCCCCGCCGCGGCGGGGTCTCGATCCGTACCGCACAGGAAGCGCAGCGTGAGCACTCAGGGCGAGGAAACCGGCCGACACGAGAGCGCGGTCGACCCGCTCGGAGGGGTCAGGGCACCGCACGATCCCCCCGTCGACGTCTATCTGACCGGCGCCGTGTTCCTCGACATCATCTTCACGGGCCTCGACAGCGCCCCGGTCCGCGGCACCGAGTCCTGGGCCCGCGGCATGGGGTCGAGCCCCGGGGGAGTGGCCAATATGGCGACCGCGCTCGCCCGCCTCGGGCTGCGCACCTCGCTGGCCGCCGCCTTCGGCGACGACCACTACGGCGACTATTGCAGGGACGCGCTGGAGCGCGGCGAGGGCGTCGACCTGTCCGCGTCGCGCACCGTCCCCGGCTGGCACTCCCCGGTCACCGTCTCGATGGCGTACGAGGGCGAGCGCACCATGGTCTCCCACGGCCACGAACCGCCGCCCGAGGAACCGGAACCGGCGCCCCGCCGTCCGCCGCACGCCCGCGCCGCCGTCACCGCCCTCGCGCCCGGCGGCCACGCCCCCTGGGTCGAGGCGGCCGCACGCCGCGGCACCCGTATCTTCGCCGACGTCGGCTGGGACGACACCGGCCGCTGGGACCTCGGCGACCTGGCCCAGCTCGCCCACTGCGAGGCGTTCCTGCCGAACGCCGCTGAGGCCATGCGCTACACCCGCACCGACTGCCCGCGCGCCGCCGCCCGCGCCCTCGCGGAGCGGGTCCCCGTCGCCGTGGTCACCCTCGGCGCCGAGGGCGCGTACGCCGTGGACGGCGGCAGCGGGGAGACCGCCGAGGTGCCCGCCATCCAGGTGGAGGCGCTGGACCCGACCGGCGCGGGAGACGTCTTCATGGCCGGCTTCGTCACCGGCACCCTCGCCGGCTGGCCGCTCGCCGACCGGCTCGCCTTCGCCGGTCTCACCGCCGCCCTCTCCGTCCAGGAGTTCGGCGGCTCCCTCTCCGCGCCCGGCTGGGCCGAGATCGCCGCCTGGTGGCGCCACGCGGACCGCTACGACGACCAGCCCCTGGCCCGCTACGCCTTCCTCGACCGGCTGCTGCCCGCCAGCTTCCGCCCAGGACCGCTGCGCAGGGCGGTCCCGACGCTCGGCTTCGGGCGCTGAAGGGACCGTGCGGGAGCCGGGTGGCCGAGCGGCTGCGGGGGGCACCGCCCGCGCCGGGATGGCGGCAGGCGCCGCCCGCGGCTCAGGGACGGCGTCAGGCGGCCTGGTGCGTGCCCCCGCCGATGGCGCGTGGCGCGCCGCCGCCACATCGTGAGCGAGGTGAAGGCGACCGTGTACACCACCCCGCCGATCACCACCGCCACCCATGCGTGCGTGCCGCGCAGCGCGAGCTGTATCCCCGCGGCGCCGGGCCCCCGCGCCCCCCGCCTCCGGACTGCTGGTATGAAAAAACCTCGGTGTTGTCAGCCCCCCGACGTACGCTGGGGGCAGCAGCGACGCACCCGCACCGAGGAGGGACGAGCAGGCCCCAGAGCCAGCCCATGACGCAGACATCCACAGCTCAGGGCCCCGCCAAGGGGCAGGCACACGCGCACTTCACCGTCCCCGCCGCGCACCCCATGGTGACGGTCCTCGGCTCGGGAGACGCCCTGCTGCGTGTGATCGAGAGGGCCTTCCCGGCGGCCGACATCCACGTCCGGGGCAACGAGATCAGCGCCGTGGGCGACCCCGACGAGGTCGCCCTCGTGCAGCGCCTCTTCGACGAGATGATGCTGGTGCTCCGCACGGGGCAGCCGATGACGGAGGACTCAGTGGAACGCTCCATCGCCATGCTCAGGGCGAGCGAGAACGGCGAGGGCGAGGGCGGCGAGACCCCCGCCGAGGTGCTGACGCAGAACATCCTCTCCTCCCGCGGCCGCACCATCCGCCCCAAGACGCTCAACCAGAAGCGCTATGTCGACGCCATCGACAAGCACACCGTCGTCTTCGGCATCGGCCCCGCGGGCACCGGCAAGACCTACCTCGCCATGGCCAAGGCCGTGCAGGCCCTCCAGTCCAAGCAGGTCAACCGGATCATCCTCACCAGGCCCGCGGTCGAGGCGGGCGAGCGGCTCGGCTTCCTGCCCGGCACGCTCTACGAGAAGATCGACCCGTATCTGCGCCCGCTCTACGACGCCCTGCACGACATGCTCGACCCGGACTCGATCCCCCGGCTGATGGCGGCGGGCACCATCGAGGTCGCCCCCCTCGCCTACATGCGCGGCCGCACCCTCAACGACGCCTTCATCATCCTGGACGAGGCCCAGAACACGAATCCGGAACAGATGAAGATGTTCCTGACCCGCCTCGGTTTCGACTCCAAGATCGTCATCACCGGCGACGTCACCCAGATCGACCTGCCGAGCGGCACGAAGAGCGGCCTGCGCCAGGTCCAGGACATCCTCGACGGCGTGGACGACGTGCACTTCTCCCGGCTCACTTCCCAGGACGTCGTACGCCACCGGCTCGTCGGCCGTATCGTCGACGCCTACGAGAAGTACGACAGCCGTCAGCTCGCCGAGTCCCCGGCCCCGAGGACCGGCGGAAGGCCCCGCACCCGCGGGGACGTTCCCGGAAAGTGACCAGACACCAGGCATGGCGATCGACGTCAACAACGAATCCGGCACCGACGTGGACGAGCGGGCGCTCCTCGACATCGCCCGCTACTCCCTCGCCCGGATGCGTATCCACCCCCTCTCCGAGCTGTCCGTGATCGTCGTGGACACGGCGGCCATGGAGCAGCTCCACATCCAGTGGCTCGACCTGCCGGGTCCGACCGACGTCATGTCGTTCCCCATGGACGAGCTGCGCCCGCCCGGCAAAGACGACGACGAGCCGCCGCAGGGCCTCCTCGGCGACATCGTGCTCTGCCCCGAGGTCGCCGAGCGGCAGGCCGAGGAGGCGCCCACCCGGCACACCATGGACGAGGAACTGCAACTCCTCACCGTCCACGGCCTGCTGCACCTGCTCGGCTACGACCACGAGCAGGCCGACGAGAAGGCGGAGATGTTCGGCCTCCAGTCCGCGATCGTCGACGGCTGGCGCGCCGAGCAGGGCCTCACGGGCCCCTCACCGGCGCCGACCGTCGCCTGACGCCATGAGTGCCCAGTTGATCGTCGGCGCCGTCCTGCTGGTCGTCGTCGCCTGGCTCGCCGCCTGCGCCGAGGCGGGCCTCGCCAGGACGTCCAGCTTCCGCGCCGACGAGGCGGTGCGCTCAGGACGCCGCGGCAGCGCCAAGCTCGCCCAGGTCGCCGCCGACCCCACCCGCTACCTCAACGTCGCCCTGCTGGTGCGGGTGGCCTGCGAGATGGCGTCCGCCGCCCTCGTCACCTACGCCTGCCTCCAGGCGTTCGACACCACCTGGGGGGCGCTGCTCGTCGCCATCGGCGTCATGGTTCTTGTTTCGTACGTGGCCGTCGGCGTCTCCCCGCGCACCATCGGCCGCCAGCACCCGCTGAACGTCGCCACCGCCGCCGCCTATGTCCTGCTGCCGCTCGCCAGGATCATGGGCCCGGTGCCCGCGCTGCTCATCCTCATCGGCAACGCCCTCACCCCCGGCAAGGGCTTCCGGCGCGGCCCGTTCGCCTCCGAGGCCGAACTGCGCGCCCTCGTCGACCTCGCCGAGAGCGAGTCCCTGATCGAGGACGAGGAGCGCCGCATGGTGCACTCCGTCTTCGAACTCGGCGACACCCTGGTGCGCGAGGTGATGGTGCCGCGCACCGACCTCGTCGTCATCGAGCGGTACAAGACCGTCCGCCAGGCGCTCTCCCTCGCGCTGCGCTCCGGCTTCTCCCGCATACCGGTGACCGGCGAGAGCGAGGACGACGTCGTCGGCATCGTGTATCTGAAGGACCTCGCCCGCAAGACCCACATCAGCAGGGACACCGAGTCCGACCTGGTGTCCACCGCGATGCGCCCGGCCGCGTTCGTGCCCGACACCAAGAACGCCGGGGACCTGCTGCGCGAGATGCAGCAGGACCGCAACCACGTCGCCGTCGTCATCGACGAGTACGGCGGCACCGCGGGCATCGTCACCATCGAGGACATCCTGGAGGAGATCGTCGGCGAGATCACCGACGAGTACGACCGCGAACTGCCGCCCGTCGAGGACCTGGGCGAGGGCCGCCACCGGGTCACGGCCCGGCTCGCCACCGGCGACCTCGGCGATCTTTACGGCCTGGAGTCCTACGACGACGAGGACGTGGAGACCGTCGGCGGCCTCCTCGCCAAGGCGCTCGGCCGGGTCCCCATCGCCGGGGCGCACGCCGTCGTACCCCTGCCCGACGGCCGCGGGCTGCGGCTGACCGCCGAGTCCGCCGCGGGCCGCCGCAACAAGATCGTGACGGTGCTCGTGGAGCCCGTCGAGGTGGCGGGCCCCGGCAGCACGGACGCCGCGGCCCCCGCCGCCCAGAGCCCGGGGGAGGCGCTGTGAACGCGGCACGGCTGCGCGCGTTCTGCCTGTCGTTCAACGCCGCAGTGGAGGAGTTCCCCTTCGGGCCCGACGCGTCCGTGTTCAAGGTCGCGGGCAGGATGTTCGCGCTCAGCGGCCTCGACACCGTGCCGCTGAAGATCAGCCTCAAGTGCGACCCCGAGGACGCGGTCCGGCTGCGCGCGGAACACCCCGCCATCGTTCCGGGCTACCACCTGAACAAGCGGCACTGGAACACCGTTACCGTCGACGCGGACCTCGACGACACCCTGGTCCGCGAGCTGATCGAGGACTCGTACGACCTGGTGGTGGCGAAGCTGCCGCGCGCCGAGCGGCTGCGCCTCGACCGGCCCTGACAAGACCGGTGCCGCGGGCCGGGAAACGCCCCGGGGACGGGCCCGTCGACGACCCGGGACCGCCCAGGGGCGCCGCGGGGCCACCCCATATCCTCTGACCATGACCGACGCCCTGGACCCCGAGGACAAGAAGATCGTCACCCTGGCCCGCTCCGCCAGGGCCCGCAACGCCGTGCCGGAGGGCGCCGCGGTACGGGACGAGACCGGCCGCACCTACGTCGCCGCCACCGTGGACCTGCCCTCCCTCAGCCTGAGCGCCCTGCGCACCGCCGTCGCCATGGCGGTGGCCTCGGGCGCCACGTCCCTGGAGGCCGCCGCCGTCGTCACCGAGGCGCCGGAACTGCCCGAAGCGGACCGCGCCGCGGTACGCGACCTCGGCGGCCAGGACACCCCGGTCCTGGTGGCGGCGCCGGACGGCACACTGCGCTCCTCCTAGCCGCGCGCGGGGGCGCCCGGCGCGCCGCGCCCGACGCCCGCGCGCCCCGGTCAGGACGTCGCGCGGGTGAAGCGGAGGGCGGCGGTGACGGTGGTCAGGCCGCGCATCATGCCGAGCTGGTTCCACCCCATGCCGAAGTGGGAGCGGTCCACCTCGAACTCCGTGTGCAGCGTGACCGCGTCGGCGTCCGACTCGGCGAGGCGCGCGGTGAGGGACAGCGGCCGGGCGGCGCCGCGCACGGTCAGCTCGCCGTCGACCTGCACCTCGCCGCCGTCGCGCAGTTCGGCGCCCGTGACGTCGTAGGTGATGCCCGGGTGGTTGTCGGCGTCGAAGAAGTCGGCCGACCTCAGATGGGTGTCGCGCTTGGCGTTCTTGGTGTCGAGCGAGGCGGCCTCAAGCTTCAGGGAGCCCACGGCCGACCCGTCCGCCCTGACCTCGCCCTGCCCGCTGACGGAGGTGAAGGCACCCTTCACGGTGACCAGGCCCCACATCGTCTTGTGGCGGAAAGTGACGCTGCTGGCGCCGCTGTCGAGCTGCCACAGGCCGGTTTCCACGGCGGCGCTCATGGGGGTGTTCCTTTCCTCGGGTCTCTTCCGACCACTTCGGATCGCCTTGAGTGTCCCGCCGCGCCGAGTCGGGCGCCGAGTGGGACGACGTCACGCTAGCGGGTAATCCAAAACTGAACAACCTCTGGCGCGCGTAACGCCGGCTGTTAGACTCAAACCCGTGGACGCCTCCCGTGATCACGCCGCTGACCTGCCCGAATGCCCCGGGGCGCAGGGCGGCGGACTGCTCCCGGAGGAGTTGCGCGCGTGGATGACCGTGCTCGCCGCGACCGGGGCCGCCGAGCGCCGGCTGCACTCCGTCGTGAAGGAGCGGCTCGACGTCTCGCACGACGAGTTCCTGGTGCTGTGCCTGCTCGCCGAGGAGCCGGAGGGCGGGCTGCGCATGTCCCGCGTCGCGGAACTGCTCGGCCGCCCCAAGACCCGTCTCACGTACCAGATCGCCTGCCTCCAGCACTCCGGCCTCGTCGCCAGGCGCTCCGTGCGCGGCGACCGGCGCGGCGTCGAGGTCTCCCTCACCGACAGGGCGCGGCGGCTGCTGACGGAGGCTTCCGACGCGCTCGCGGAGGCGGTCACCGACGCCCTCGCCCGGTTCGTCGGCCCCGCACAGCGCGCCGCCCTGCGCGCCCTGCTGCCCGAGACGGCCGACGGCTCACGCCCGGGGCGCGCGGCCCCGGGCGGCGCACCGCTGCCGGCCGAACCGTAGCGGCGCCCGCCGCCCCGCGTGGACCGCCGCCGCCGTCGCGGCGGACGTGGTGCGAGGGGCCCGCCGGGATCGGGGACAATGGGCGCCATGAGCGCCAGTCCCCAGCCCCCCGAGCCCGCCCAGGTGCCCCACCGGGCCGGTTTCGCCTGCTTCGTGGGCCGCCCCAACGCGGGCAAGTCCACCCTGACGAACGCTCTGGTCGGGCAGAAGGTGGCGATCACCTCGACCCGCCCCCAGACCACCCGCCACACCGTACGCGGCATCGTGCACCGCCCCGACGCCCAACTGGTGCTCGTGGACACCCCCGGCCTGCACAAGCCGCGCACCCTGCTCGGCGAGCGGCTGAACGACGTCGTGCGCGCCACGTGGGCCGAGGTGGACGCCATCGGCTTCTGCCTCCCCGCCGACCAGAAGATCGGCCCGGGCGACCGCTACATCGCCAAGGAGCTGGCCGGCATCCGCAGGACCCCGAAGATCGCGGTGGTCACCAAGACCGACCTGGTCGCCCAGGAGGCGCTGGCGCAGCAGCTCATCGCGGTGGACCAGCTCGGCAGCGAGCTGGGCATCACCTGGACGGAGATCGTCCCGGTGTCCGCGGTACGGGGCGAGCAGGTGAGCCTGCTGGCCGACCTGCTGGTGCCGCTCATGCCCGAGGGGCCCGCGCTCTACCCCGAGGGCGACCTCACCGACGAGCCCGAGCAGATCATGGTCGCCGAGCTGATCAGGGAGGCCGCGCTTGAGGGCGTGCGGGACGAGCTGCCGCACTCGATCGCGGTGGTGGTGGAGGAGATGCTGCCCCGCGAGGACCGCCCGGCGGACAAGCCCCTGCTGGACATCCACGCCAACGTCTACATCGAGCGCCCCAGCCAGAAGGGCATCGTGATCGGCCCGAAGGGCAAGCGCCTCAAGGACGTCGGCATCAAGTCCCGCCGCCAGATCGAGGCGCTGCTCGGCACCCCGGTCTTCCTCGACCTGCACGTCAAGGTCGCCAAGGACTGGCAGCGCGACCCGAGGCAGCTCAGGAAACTGGGCTTCTGAGAGCGGGCGCCGCGCGACCGGCGGTGTTGCCGGGAGCGCGCCGCACGGCGGCTACCGGTGCGGCCCGTCAGGGCGCTCATCCGCGGTCATCGACTGGTGGCCGACCACGCGCAGCAGTGCCAGCGCCTCGTGGGCCGGGGTGCCGGGGCGGGCCGAGTGGATCAGCAGGTGCTGGCAGGGGTCGGAGCCGACCAAGGTCTCGCAGTCGAGTTCCAGCAGGCCCACCACGGGGTGCAGGAACCGCTTGGTGTCCACGCGCCGCCGCGCCACCTCGTGGGTCCGCCACAGCGCGCGGAACTCCCCGCTCGTCGCCAGCAGTTCCGCCACCAGCGCGGCGGGGGCGGGATCGTCGGGCCGCGCCGCCGCCACCGCGCGCAGGTTCGCCACATGCGCGCGGGCGTGCTCGGCGCGGTCCTCCTCGGGGAACAGCAGCCGGGCCCCGGGGTCGAGGAAGTAGCCCCGTATGAGGTTGTGCACGCCTGCGGGGCGCCCGTACGCGTGCCCGCTCAGCAGCTCCGCCATCCTGTTCTGCGCCAGCACGTCCCCGTAGTCGGTGATCACCCGGGCCGGGGTGTCGTACAGCCTGTCGAGCAGGAGCAGCAGCCCCGGCCGCACATGGCCGGGCTCCCGGTGCTCGCGCGGCGGCGCCTCGCCCGCGAGGTGGAAGAGGTGGTCGCGCTCGTCGCCGGTGAGCCGCAGCGCGCGGGCGAGCGCCCGCAGCATCTGGCGTGAGGGGCGCGGGCCCCTGCGCTGTTCGAGGCGCGTGTAGTAGTCCGCCGACATGCCCGCGAGCCGCGCCACCTCCTCACGGCGCAGCCCGGGGGTGCGGCGCCGCGAGCCCGGTTCGAGACCCACGTCCACGGGGTTCAGCCGGGCGCGGCCGCGGCGCAGGAAGTCGGCCAGTTCGGGTCGGTCGAGTCGGTCCACACCCTCCAGCTTCACCCCATCCGCACCCCGTATCCAGGGCCCACTGGTCCCAGGACCGACACCGGCCGCTTCCGCGGGGAAAGCCGCACCTGCGGCTCCCGCCGGGGGGCGGTGTCTGCCGCTCCTGTGGGGAAAGCCGTGCCCGTCGCTCCCCGCGGGGAGCACGGTGCCTGGCGCCTCTGCGGGGAACGCCGTGCCTGCCGCCTCCGAGGGGGCCGGGATGCGTATGCCTGTCGGGGGCGGGGTCGCCGCTGGCGCGGCGGGTCTCGCTGGCACGGCCAGCGGACCGGAAGCCGGGTCCACCATCCACCCGCACGCCCCACCCCGCCGCAGGCGCGACGGCGAGCGCGCGCCCGCCAAGCCCACGTCCCCGCCAAGCGTCCGCCTGCCCGCCAAGCGCGCACCCCCCGAAATTCCCGAGCCTCCCCGGCCTCGGCCGGGTAGGCTTCGGCCGGTCCCCGCGCCTCGGGGCCGACGTGTCCAGCGCCACATTCGGCCCCGGCCGTACGCCTCCCACCAGTATGAAATCCTTTTCACGGTAGGCTGGGGGCAGACACCGGGAAAGGATGCGGACACAGGTGGTCACGATCCATGACGTGGCGCGGGCCGCCGGAGTATCACCGGCAACCGTCTCCCGCGTTTTCAACGGCGGCAATGTCACCCCGGCGCGCGCCCTGTCCGTGCAGCAGGCCGCGGCCGAACTCGGCTTCGCGCCCAACCGCCTCGCGCGCTCCTTGCGCAAGCAGCAGTCGAGCGTCATCGGGCTGGTCATACCGGACATCGAGAACCCCTTCTTCACCTCGCTCGCCCGCGGCGTCGAGGACGCGGCGCAGCGCACCAGCCTCTCCGTGGTGCTCTGCAACTCGGACGAGGACACCGAGAAGGAGCGCCGCTATCTGGAGGTCGCGCTCGGCGAGCAGATGGCGGGGGTGATCGTCGCCGCCGCCTCCCGCGACCATACGGACCTGGGGCCGCTGATCGCCCGCGGCATCCCGGTGGTGGCCGTCGACCGCAGGCCGCACGACGCCGAGGTCGACGCCGTGATGGTGGACAACCAGCACGGCGGCGAGGCCGCCACCCGCCATCTGCTGCGCGCCGGATACCGCAGGATCGCCTGTATCACAGGACCCGAGGGCGCCTCCACCTCCGAGGAGCGGCTGAGCGGCTACCTGACGGTGCTCCGCGACAGCGGCGGCGTCAAGGACGCCTACGTCCGCTACGCCGACTTCCGCGTCGAGGGCGGCAGGGCCGCGATGCGCGCGCTCCTCGCGCTGCCCGAGCCCCCGGACGCGGTCTTCGTGACCAACAACCTGATGACCATCGGCGCCCTCGACGCACTGCGCGAGGCGGACCTCGCGGCGCCCGGCGTCGGCGTCCTCTCCTTCGGCGACGTGCCCTGGGCCTCCCTGCTGCGCCCCTCGCTCACCACCGTCGAACTGCCCTCGTACGAACTGGGCCGCACCGCCGCCGAGTTGCTGCTGCGGCGGATGAGCGGGCGGGAGACCTCGCTCCAGACGGTGGTGCTGCGCACCACGCTGCGCGCCCGCGAGAGCACCACGGGCCCCGCGGAGCCGTAGCGCCCCCCGCCCCGGCGGCCCCCGGCGCCGTACGCGCGCCGCGCCGTCCGTGCGTTCAGGGCGCCGTGGGGCTGCCCGCGTCCAGCAGCTCCTCGGCGAAGTGGCAGGCCGCGGACCTGCCGGGGCGTATCTCGCGCAGGACCGGCGCCTCCTCGGTGCAGCGGGCGCGGCCCTCGTGGTGCAGCGGCCCCAGGGGGCAGCGGGTGTGGAAGCGGCAGCCGGCGGGCGGGTCGAGGGGGCTCGGCAGCTCCCCGGTCAGCGCGGGCGCGCGCCGTGCGCGCCGTTCTACGGATGCCGCGCTCGGCTCGGGCACCGACGCGACCAGGCCCCGGGTGTACGGGTGCAGCGGGGCGTCGAGGACGGTGGCGGCGGGGCCCGTCTCCACGGCGGTGCCCAGGTACATCACGGTGACCCGGTGGCTGAAGTAGCGCACCAGGGAGACGTCGTGGGAGATGAAGACGTAGGAGAGGCCGCGTTCCGCCTGGAGTTCGTCCAGCAGGTTCACCACCTGCGCCTGGAGGGACACGTCGAGCGCGGAGACCGCCTCGTCGCAGATCAGGACCCGGGGGTCGACCGCGAGCGCGCGGGCGATGCAGATCCGCTGGAGCTGCCCGCCGGAGAACTGCCCGGGGCGCCGGTCGAGCGCGTCGGCGCCGAAGCCGACGGCTTCGAGGAGTTCGGCGCTCCGCTTGCGGCGGGCCCGCGGGTCCGGCTCGATGCCGTGCACGAGCAGCGGCTCGTCGAGGAGGGCCCCGATGGTCTTGCGGGGGTTGAGGGACGCCTTCGGGTCCTGGAAGATCATCTGCACCGAGCGGCGGAACGGCGCGAGCCGCCGCCCCGAGAGCCCGGTGACGTCCCGGCCCCCCGCGGTGACGGTGCCGCCCGTGGGCTCGTCGATACGGACGAGGAGCCGGGCGAGCGACGACTTGCCGCAGCCGCTCTCACCGACGATGCCCAGGGTCTCGCCCGGCGCGACCGACACGTCCACGCCGTCCACCGCGCGCACCACCCCGGCCCCGCCCCTGCTGAACAGGCGGCTGCGCACCCGGTGGTGCCGGGTCAGGGCCCGCCCGGCGAGGGGCGCCGCCGCGCTCTCGTCGCCGGTCCCCGGCGAACTGCGCGCGGCGCGCGGCGCGGACGGTGTGGTTACGGCCGCGTCACCCCGCGCCGCGTCGAGCGGCACCGGGTTCCAGCAGGCGGCGCCCGGCTCCCCGCCCGCGCCGTCCCACACGCCGTGCGGGTCGCGCGTGGCGCAGGAGTCGAGCGCCCTGGCGCAGCGCGGCGCGTACGAGCAGCCTTCGAGGGGGCGTGTGAGATCGGGCGGGGCGCCCTCGATGGCGCGCAGCCTGCGGTCCCTGCGCGCGCCCAGGTGCGGCACGGAGTCGATGAGCGCGCGGGTGTACGGGTGCCGGGGCGCGGTGAACACCTCGGGCAGCCGGGCCCGTTCCACGACACGGCCCGCGTACATCACCGCGACCTCGTCGCAGAGTTCGGCGACGACCCCGAAGTTGTGGGTGACCAGCACCACGGCGGTGCCGTACTCCCGGTTCAGCCGGGCGAACACCCGCAGGATCTGGGCCTGCACGGTGACGTCGAGCGCGGTGGTCGGCTCGTCCGCCACCAGCACCTCGGGCTCCCCGCACAGCGCCAGCGCGATCACGATGCGCTGGCGCATGCCGCCGGAGAACGCGAACGGGTAGTCGTGGCAGCGGCGTTCCGGCGCCGGGATGCCGACGACGCGCAGCAGTTCCATGGCCCGGGCGCGCACCTCGGGGCCGCCGAGCCCGGGGCGCTTGACCCGGATGGTCTCCTCCAGTTGGGCGCCCACCCGCATCACCGGGTCGAGCGCGTTCATCGGGTCCTGGAACACCATGGAGATCCGGTCGCCGCGCAGCGCCGCACGCTCCGCTTCCGGCATCGCGAACAGGTCGCGGCCGTGGAAGGCGACAGCGCCCGAGTCGACACGGCCGCTGCCGCGGACCTCGCCGAGCAGCGAGAGCGCGGTCACCGACTTGCCGGAGCCCGACTCCCCGACGACGGCGAGCGTCTGCCCCGCGCGCACGTCCAGGTCGACGCCGCGCAGGGCGCGCACCCGCCCGGCGGGCGTGTCGAAGCTGACGCGCAGGTCCCGCACCCGCAGCACGACGGGCGCCCCGGACGCCCCGGGCGGCGTGGCCGCGGCCGTCACCGGGCGGCCAGCTTCCGGTTCAGCGCGTCGGCGAGCAGCGTGAAGCACAGCACCATGAGGCTGATGACCACCAGCGGTCCTATCGCGTAGAAGGGCGAGGAGGTGAGCAGCGACAGGCTGGTGTTCAGCAGGCTGCCGAGCGAGGGGTCGGGCGGCGCCACACCGAGCCCGAGGAAGCCCATGCCGCCCTCGATGAAGACGGCGGTGGCGCAGGACAGCGCGGTCTGCACCAGCAGCACGTCGAAGCAGTTGGGCAGGATGTGCCGCAGGTACAGCCGGGCCGTGGGCACCCCGAGCACCCGCGCCGAGTGCACGTACTCCCGGTGCGCCTGGGCCCGTACGGCGCCGCGCAGCACCCGGCCGATCATCGGCGTCGCGGCCACGGCCACCGTCGTGACGACGGCGGGCAGCCCGGCGCCGAGCACGGCGGCGAAGGCGAGGCCGAGGATGAGCGCGGGGAACGCGAGCACCACGTCGAACAGCCGCTGTACGGGGGTGTCCGACCACCGTCCCGCGGACGAGAAGAGGCCGAGCAGCCCCCCGGCCGCCAGGCTCAGCGGCACCCCCGTCACGATGACGAGCAGCGTCAGTCTGGTCCCGGCGAGTACCCGGGCGAGCAGGTCGCGGCCGAGTTCGTCGGTGCCCAGCGGATGCGCCCAGGACGGCGGGGCGAGCGCGGTGGCGGACGCCAGTTCGTCGGGGCCGTGCGGCAGCAGCGGCGGCACGACGAGCGAGGCGAGCGCCAGCAGGAGCAGCAGGGCGGCGCTGACCCCGATGGCCGGGGTGCGCAGCGCGCCGAGGAGGCCGCCGCGCCCGGTGTCCGCGGGCGGTGCAGGGGCGGCCGCGGGCGGCCCGTCGGGTCCGCCGTTGTCGGCCACGGCCGCTTCCACGGGATGGGCCGTGCCGGTCGTGTCGGCGGGGTGCGCCGCCTCGTTCGGGTCCGTCATGTCCGCTCCCGCACTCGGGGGTCGAGGGCCGCGTAGACGACGTCGCTGAGCAGTTGCAGCACGATGAACGCCGTGACGGCGAGCAGCAGCAGGGCCTGCACCAGCGGATAGTCACGGGCGTGGGCCGCGGTGACCATCGTCTGGCCGAGCCCCGGCCAGGCGAAGACGCTCTCCACGATGATCGCGCCGCCCAGCAGTTGCCCGATCTGGATGCCCAGCACGGTCACCACGGGGCCCGCCGTGTTGGGCAGCGCGTGCCGCAGCAGCAGCCTGCGGCCCGAGAGCCCCCGCATCCGGGAGGCGAAGTAGTGCTCCTCGTGGAAGACCCGCTGGAGCGAGGCGGTGAGGAACCTGGCCAGGACCGCCGCCGCGGGCATCGCCAGGCACAGGCTCGGCAGCAGCAGGAACTGCGCCCCCGCGACCGGGTCGGAGAACAGCGACACATAGCCGCCGGGCGGCAGCAGCCGCAGCCAGGTGGAGCACACCAGCACCAGGACGACCCCGGTGACATACGTCGGCACCGACAGCATCAGGGCGTTGAACGCGGCGAGCGCGGTGCGCAGCCAGCCGGTGCGCGCCAGCGCGCTCGCCACGCCGAGCGGGAACGCGATCAGCACCGCGAGCAGCAGTGCGCACACCGCCAGCGTCCCGGTGTTGCCGAGCCCGCGCAGCACCAGCTCCGACACCGGGGCGCCGCTGGTGAACGAGGTGGCGAAGTCGCCGCGCAGCGCGTGCCCGAGCCAGGAGAAGTACTGGTCGGTCAGCGGCCGGTCGAGGCCCATGCCGTGCCGGATCGCGGCCACCGCCGCCGGGCCCGCGTCCGGGCCCGCCACGATCGCGGCGGGATCGCCCGGCGCCAGCCGCAGCACCGCGAAGATCGGCACGGTGGACAGCAGCAGCACGAGCAGTGCCGACGGCACCCTGCGGAGCACGTAACGGAGCATCGTCTCAGCCCTCCGCCAGCCGGGTCCCGTCCAGGACCAGGTAGTTGAACATGCTGTAGGCGATGCCCTGTACCGACCTGCTCACGGCGAACGTCGTCGAGCTGTTGACCAGGTCGATGACGAACTGCTCGTCCAGCAGGAAGGCGTTGACCCGCGCCACGGTCCGCCGGGTGGCGTCCGGCTCGTTCGACGCCCACAGCTTCGCGGCGAGCGCCCGGTACTCGGCGCTGTCGAAGTTCGAGGCGTTCTTGGTGGCGTTGAACGGATAGGCGCCGCCCAGCAGGGTGGCCGGGTTGATCTGCCCGAAGCCGTGGCCCGCGACCCACAGGCCGGGGAACGTGGCGGTGTTCAGGTGCTGCTGGAACTCGGCGGGCTGGAGCGGCCGGATGGTGGCGTCGAGGCCGATGGCGCGCAGCCCGACCTGGACGATCTCGGCGATCGAGCGGTAGCCGCCCGAGTCGTTGCCGCGGATGGTCAGCTCCAGGTGGGCGCCCCGCGCGCCGGCCTCCTCGACCAGCCGCCGGGCGCGCGGCAGGTCCTGGTGGTAGTGGCCGGCGGCCCGCTCGTCGTAGCCGGGGGAGGTGGGCGCCCAGGGCAGGCAACTGGTGGTGCCGACGCCCGACATGGCCATGTCCCGCACCTTGCGGCGGTCGACGGACCAGGCGATGGCCTGCCGCACCCGCTTGTCGTCCAGCGGTGCGCGGGTGACGTTGCAGCCGATGTACTGGCCGACGTCGCGGGTGTCCGCCTCGATCAGCCGCAGCCGGTCGTCGGCGCGGATGTCGCGCTGCTGGAGGGGCTGGAGCCCGACGCCGAGATGGGTCTGGCCGCTCTGCAGGGACGCCACGATGGCCTGCGGCTCGGTGACGATACGCAGTTCGACCTCGTCGAGCCGGGGCAGCCCCGCCCGCCAGTAGCGGGGGTTGCGGCGGAAGGTCATCGACACGCCGGGGGAGTAGTCCCGGAACGTGAACGCGCCGGTGCCGTTGATGACCTTGCCGCTCTCCAGCTCCGGGATCGACTCGTGGTCGACGATCATCATGATCTCGGCGAGGTCGAAGAAGTTGGTGATGCTGTGCCCGAGCCGCAGCGTGATCTCGTTCCTGCCGGTGACGCCGTGGTCCTTCACCACCGAGGCGGCGGAGCGCAGTTGGCCGGGCGCGCCCTCCCCGCTCGCCTGGTACGCGATGTTCTCGGCGACGTCCCGGGGCCCGAAGGGGCGGCCCGAGTGGAAGCGGACGTCGTCGCGCAGGCGCAGCACGACGGTGCGGCCGCCGTCCCCGATGTCCCAGTCGGCGGCGAGCTGCGGGCGCGGGGTCAGCGTGCGGTGGTCGTAGGCGGTCAGGGAGTTGAACACCAGCCGGGGCCATGAGGTGTTCGGGGTGTTCTGCTGCCGCAGCGTCGGCATGTCCACATCGTCCATCTGCGCCATGACAAGACGCCCGCCGCGCCGCGCGCCCCCGCTCGCGCTGCCGACCTGCCGCACCACCGGGGTGCATCCCGCGGCGAGCAGGCCCGCCCCCGCCAGGCCCGCGGCGCCGAGCAGGGCGCGCCGCGACGGCCGCCCGTGCGCCGCGTCGGGCTCCGACATGGCCACCCCCTCGCCGTGACCGGCGGCCGCGTGTCCGGCAGCCGCCGTGTCCGTCCTCGTTCTCCGTGTTTCGGGTGTTCGGGTGTTCGGTGTTGCCGCGTTCTCGCGTTCTCGCGTTTCCGTGTTTCCGGCCCTCGCCGTGCGCCCGGGGCGGCCCCGCTGGTCCTTCACCCACGCAGCGCCCAGGAAAGGTGCCCTCACCCTCCGCTGGCAAGAGAAAGGAGTGAATCGATTGATTAAATTGCTGTGAAGCCACAGGCCGCTTACGGAACGTGCAGTTCAGGGCGGTGTGCGTGAAGGGAGGTTCAAATGGTGAACGCAGCGGGGTTGACTCCCGGCCCCGGGGTTGTTAATCGTCTCACCATGCCGAAGGGACAGCGCCCCACCGCCAAGGACGTGGCCGAGCTTGCGGGAGTATCGCCCGCGGCCGTGTCCTACGTCGTCAACGGGCGCGGCGACCGGTTCAGCGCCGCCACCAGGGACCGGGTGCTCGCCGCCGTCGAGCAGCTCGGCTATGTGCCGGACTCCGCGGCGCGCGGGCTGCGCAGGCGGCGCACGGACCAGATCTGCCTGGTACTCGGCTCGGTGGGGGTGCCGGCGACCGACGTGCTGGTGCGCCAGCTCAACGACGAGGCCGACCGGCGCGGTTACAGCGTCCTGAGCGTCCTCGTCGACTCCGCCGCGCGCGCCGACCGCGCCTTCGCGCTGCTGCGGCGCGGCATCGCCGACGGCGCCCTCGTCTCCGACCCGTACAACCGCATGGACCAGGGCAGGCTGGCGGCGCTCGCGCGCAACCGGCTCGCGCTGGTCGTCATGGACAACGCGGTGGACCCGGAGGGCTTCGACGTCGTGCGCACCCCGGAGAAGCGCGAGTGCGGCATCGCGCTCGACCACCTCGTGGAGAGCGGGCGCCGCCGGATCGCGTTCCTCGGCCACGACAGCGACCTGCGGCCCGGTCCTCAGGGCTTCGCCGAGCGCCTCGACGCGTATGTCGAGGCGCACGCGCGCCACGGGCTGCCGCGCGATCCGCGGCTGCTGGTGCCGGGGGCGGAGGACCGCACCCGCAGCTACTGGGCCGTCACCGGTCTTCTGCAACTTGAGGAGCCCCCCGACGCGATCTTCTGCGCGTCCGACAGGGCCGCGATCAGCGCCGTGTGGGCGATCCGCGACGCGGGCCGCTCCGTCCCGTTCGACGTGGCCGTCCTCGGCGTGGGCAACCTGGACGAGGGGCTGATCACCCGGCCCGCGCTGAGCACCGTGGGACAGCCTCGGCTCGACTTCACGGGCGCGATAGAGCTGCTCTTCGACCGGCTGGAGGCCGACGAGCCCCCGCCGGGCCGCGAGGCCGTCATCCCCTGGTCCTTCATCCGCCGTGGCACCACCTGACACACCGAGCCGCGGCACCGCGCGGCCCAGCGAAAGGAACCCGCCATGCCGCAAGGGCGGCCCCACCCCCATGTGATCGTCGTCCTCACCGACCAGCAGCGCTGGGACACCACGGGCGCCGGCGGCAACCCGCTCGGACTCACCCCGGCCTTCGACCGGATGGCGCGCTCCGGCACCCTCGCCGAGGCCGCGATCACGCCCCAGCCCGTCTGCGCCCCGGCCAGGGCCGCCCTCCAGACCGGCCGCCACCCGACCGCCACCGGTACCTTCCGCAACGGCATCCCCCTCGGAGCCGGGAACCGCACCCTCGCCCACCACTTCGGCGACGCGGGCTACACCACCGGCTACATCGGCAAGTGGCACCTCGCCGACGGCGACCCGGTCCCCGAGGCGCAGCGCGGCGGCTACCGGCACTGGCTGGGCGCGAACACCCTGGAGTTCACCTCCGACGCCTACCGCACGGTGCTCTACGACGAGGACGGCGACCCCGTCAGGCTGCCCGGCTACCGCTCGGACGCCCTCTTCGACGCCGCCGTGCGCTTCGCCGCCGACCACCACCGCGAGCCGTTCTTCCTCTTCCTCTCGCTGATCGAGCCGCACCACCAGAACGAGGTCGACAGCCATCCGGCGCCCGAGGGCTACGCCGAGCGCTACCAGGGCCGCTGGATGCCGCCCGACCTGGCCGCCCTCTCGGCCCACGGCGGCACCGCGCACCGGCACATGGGCGGCTACCTCGGCCAGGTCCGCCGCGTCGACGAGGGCCTGGGACGGCTGCTCGACGCCCTGCGCAGCATGGACATCCTGGACGACACCGTGGTCGCGTTCACCTCCGACCACGGCAGCCACTTCAAGACCCGCAACGCCGAGTACAAGCGCTCCTGCCACGACGGCTCGCTGCGGGTGCCGCTCGCCGTGCGCGGTCCTGGCTTCGAGGGCGGCCGGGTCCTCACCGGGCCCGTCAGCACCATGGACCTGGCGCCGACCCTGCTGGACGCGGCCGGTGTCGGGGTGCCGCAGGACATGCAGGGCCGCTCGTTCCTGCCCCGGCTGCGCGACCCCGCCGCCGCCCCCGACGCGGCCGCGTACAGCCAGATCAGCGAGTCCGAGTGCGGCAGGGCGCTGCGCACCGCCCGCTGGAAGTACTACGTCGCCGACCCGGACGCCGACCCCTGGAACACGCCCGCGTCCGCCCGCTACACCGAGTCCGCGCTCTACGACCTGGAGCACGACCCGTACGAACTCGACAACCTGGTCGGCCTCACGTCCCACCGCGCTGTCGCCGACGGGCTGCGCGAGCGGCTGCTGCGGCGGATGGCGGAGGCGGGCGAGCCGCCCGCCGAGATCGTGCCCGCCCCGGCGCGCACCCGCTCCCAGCGCCGCGTCGACCCCACGGTGCACTCCCTCGCCGTGCGGGGAGCGCGCTTCGGGCACCAGCCGAAGGGCGGGCGGTGACCACCGGGTGCCGGACCCACGCCACGCCCGCGTCAGAGCCAGTCGGCCATCCCCCGCAGCGTGCCGTCGAGGTCGTCGTGGTGGAGCACATGTCCCGCGCCCGGCACGGTCCGCACCGTGTAGCCGAGGCCGGGCAGCCGCCGCGCCAGCGCGTCGGGGACCGTGAGGCTGGGGTCCGCGAGCAGCACCAGGGAGGGGGCGTCGGCCGGTTCCGGTGTCACGCCGGGGGAGCCGAGGGACGCGTCGAGGGTGGCGGTGTCCCAGCGGCGCAGCGCCGCCAGCTTGGCGGCGAGCGCGTCCGGGTGCCAGCGCGGGTTCGCGGCGGCGAGGGTGTCCAGGTCCCAGCGGGTCTGGGCACGCAGTCCCGCCGCGACGCTCTCGTCGGGGGCCGGGCCCCACGCCGGGTCCAGGTACACATAGCGTGCGGCGCGGATACGGTCGCGCGCCATGAACAGCAGCCGCCCGCCCAGGCTGTGGCCGACGGCGACCGTGTACGGGCCGGGCGCGGCGGCGGCCAGCGCGTCCGCCTCGGCCCCGAGGGTGTACGACTCCAGCCTGGAACTGCGGCCGTGCCCCGGCAGGTCGGGCGCCAGGACCCGATAACCCCGTGCGGCCAGCGCGGGCCCGAGCCGTACGAAGCTGGTCGAGGCCGAGCTGAGGCCGTGCACGAGCAGTACGGTGCGGTCGCCCTCGCCCCAGGTGCGCAGGGGCGGGCAGGAGGAGCCGGGGGACGCGGGCATGGCTGTGCCTTTCGCCGTACGGGCCTGTTTCAAGGTCTGTTGAAACAGCGCGGGGTGCACAGCATGCCCGGACGGCACGTTATTGTTCAAGAGGCGTTGAAGAAGGGGGCCGGGATGGCGCGGAGCACGGTGGCGGACGCGGAGGACCCGCCCGAGGGGGACGCGGTCCCCGAACCGTCCCTCGGGGGGCTGCTCTCCGCGCTTTCCGACCCCCACCGGCGCACCATTTTCCGGCTGCTCGCCGAGGGCGGCGAGATCTCCTGCACGGGCGCCATCGCCGACCTGGGTCTGAAGGCGTCCGCGGCCTCGCACCACTTCAAGGTCATGCGGCTCGCCGGGCTCACCGACACCCGCCGCGAGGGCACCCACCGCTATATGAGCCTGCGCCGCGCCGCCCTCGACGCCCGGTTCCCCGGGCTCGTCACGGCGCTGCTGCGCGCGATGGCACGGGAGGGCTGAGGCGGACCCCGCCCTACTTCAGCCCGGACGTCTTGATCGACTCCACGATCTGCCGCTGGAAGGCGAAGAACAGGATCAGCATCGGGATGGCGGCGACGGTGGCCGCCGCCAGGATGTAGTTCCAGTTGGAGCTGTACTGCGTCTGGAACGAGGCGATCCCCAACTGCACCACCGTCAGGCTGTCGTCGTTGGTGGCGACGAGGGGCCAGACGAAGGCGTTCCAGTTGGCGAGGAAGAAGAAGATCGCCAGCGCCGAGAGGATCGGACGGGACATCGGAAGGACGATGTTCCAGTAGACCCGCCAGTGCCCGCAGCCGTCGATGATCGCCGCCTCCTCCAGCTCCTTGGGCAGCCCCAGATAGAACTGCCGCAGCAGGAAGATCCCGAAGGCGTTGAAGATGGCCGGGACGATCAGCCCCTGGTAGCTGTTGAGCAGGTGCAGCTCGCGGGCGACCATGAACAGCGGGATCAGCACCACGGGCGCCGTCACCAGCAGCGTCGCGAAGATCGACGCGAAGATCTTCTCCCGGCCCGGGAAGCGCAGCCGCGCCAGCGCGTAGGCCGCCATCGAGTGGAAGAAGAGCGCCACGATCGTGATCACGGCCGAGGTGAAGAAGCTGTTCCACAGATAGCGCGCGAACGGCACCTCGGTGAAGACGTAGACGAAGTTCTGGACCGTGAACTCCTTGGGGACCAGGCTCCCGTCGGTGACCGTGGAACGGGTCTTGAACGCCGCCGACACCATGTACAGCACCGGCAGCACACTGATCACGGAGACCACGACGGCGAGGAGCGTCAGACCCGCCCTGCCCGGACGCAGCCGCCGCGCGGGCCGCGTCCGCGCCCGTCCGCCCGCCGTGCGCACCGCGGTCGTGTCACTCGCCATCGTCGAACCTCCCGCCACGCGTGAACTTGAAGATCACCGCGGAGCAGACCACCATGATCAGCACCAGGAAGGTGCCCATGGCCGACGCGTAGCCGTACTCCCCGAAGCCGAACGCCTGCTGGTAGATGTAGAAGATCGCCAGCGAGGTGCCGTTCGCGGGGCCGCCGTTGGTGAGGACGAAAATGAGGTCGAGGCCGCCGGTGATCGCCGCGACCACCGACATCAGCAGCACGAAGAAGCTCGTGGGGCGCAGCAGCGGCCAGGTGATGGAGCGGAACGTGCGCCAGGGCCCGGCGCCGTCGATCTTCGCGGCCTCGTAGTACTCGGTGGGGATCTCCTGGAGGCCCGCCAGGAAAATGATCATGTAGTAGCCCATCATCACCCACACCATGACCGCGATGACGCAGCCGAGGGCGAGCGAGGGGCTGCCCAGCCAGGACTCGCCGTCGAACCCGGCGGCCCGCATGGCCCTGTTGACCGCGCCGGTCTGCTCGTCCAGCAGGAACTTCCACAGCACGCCGACCACGACGAGGCTGATCACGTACGGCAGGAAGAGCAACGTGCGGTAGACGCCCACGCCCGGCAGCCTCTGCTTGATCAGCAGCCCGAGACCCAGACTCACACAGAAGAGCACCGGGACCAGGATCACCATGTACAGCCCGGTGATCTTCAACGACTGCCAGAACAGCGGGTCGTGGAACATCCGGTCGTAGTTGCCGAGACCGATCCAGTCGTAGCTGCCGAAGCCGCTCACCTGGAAGAAGCTCAGCAGGACGGACAGCACCATCGGAACGGCCACGAAGACCAGCAGGCCGATGCCGTCGGGCGCCAGGAACAGGAGGGCGGCCAGCCACTCCCTGTGCTTGCGGCTCATCCGGGGCCGCGGCGGCCGCTCCGCCGCCTCCGGGGCGGCGGCACGGTCACGCCCCGCGGTGACACTGCTCATACCAGGCTCGCCCCCTTGTAGCTCTTCGTGTACGCGGCGATGGACTCCGCGGCCCGCGACGCCTCGCTGTCCACGCTCCGGCCGGCCAGCATCACGCCCTGGACGGCGTCGGAGATCGCCTTGTAGACCACCGGGGGATAGCGCGGCTCGGCGCGCCCGCCGGGAAATATCTCGTCCTTGAACTGCGTCATGACCGGCGACTTGTAGCCGCCCTCGGCGTTCCCGCGCTTCAGCGCGCTCTGCCGGGGCGCCACGTCCGACTTGGCGCGGATGCACCAGTCGACCATGCGGTCCACCGAGTCCCGGCGGTCGGAGCCGAGCGCCCAGGCGCAGAACTCCGCCGCCGCCTCGGGATTGCGCCCCTTGGCGTTCGCGCAGAACGACCAGCCGCCCAGCCCCGTGACGTACTTGCCGCCCGGGGGCAGCGGCAGCTTGAACACCCCGTAGCGGAACTTGGGCGCGTACGCCTTGAAGCTGGACACGTTCCAGATGCCCTGCTGCCACATGGCGACGTTGCCGCCCTTGAAGCCGCTGATGACGTCGCCCGCGGCCGGCAGCGTGCGCGGTGCGATGCCGTGCTTCACCGCGTCCTGCCACAACTGGAGCGCCTGCCGCGTGGCCTTGGAGTCGAACGCGACGTCACCGTTCTTGTCCAGCACGTCGCCGCCGCCCTGCCACATGAACGGGTACCAGGTGAAGTTCTGGTAGTAGCCGGGGTTCGTCTCGAAGACCAGGCCCGCCCTCGTCCTCGTACGGAGCTTGTCGCCGACGTCGAGGAGCTGGTCCCAGGTGGTGGGGATGTCCGCCTCCGACAGGTGCGCCTTCTCGAAGGCGTCCACCGAGTAGAAGATCGCCAGCGGCTCCACCTCCATCGGCAGCGCGTACACCTTGTTCCCGACCCGGCGGCTGTCCAGCGCCGTGCCGTAGTCCTCGACGACGCCCTTGCCCAGGTGCGGGGTGAGGTCGGCGAGCACCCCGCCGTTGTAGTAGCGCAGGAAGTCGCCCGGGCTCAGCATGAAGATGTCGGGACCGTCGCCCGTGGCGAACGCGGACGGCACCTTGAAGCCGTTCAGATACGTCGGCTGCGGCAGGTAGACCAGTTCGATACGGGTCTTGTGGGTCGCGTTCCACTTGTCGACCATGTCGACATACCACTTCGACTGCGCGTTGACCGCCGGGTCGGGGGAGTCCTGGGGCCCGTAGAAGTTCCAGAACTTCAGGGTGCCGCCCTTGGCCGAGGCCGTACCGCAGCCGGTGAGCAGCGCGGGGGCGGCCGCCGCGGCCCCCGCGCCCGCGGTGGCGGTGAGGAAACGGCGCCGCGAGACGCCGCCGCGCCCGGTGCCGTTGCCGTGCTGGAGCATCAGGTTCGCTCCTGTTCGTGGGATGGAGCCATGCGGAAGGGAACGCCCCTGCGGCCGCGCCGCGGGGCAGGGTCCGTGCGGACCACCGGGGAGGAGGGCGAGCGGGACGCCGTCAGTCCACTTCGAGGGTGAGCAGGTCGGGCGCCCCGGGACGGGACGCGGACGACGGGGCGTCCAGATAGAACAGCGAGGTGCTGGCGATGTCGTCGCTCGTCGGCCGGTAGCGGTGCGGCAGCCCGTTGCCCTGTCCAGGGCCGATGCCCAGGCTCTGGACGGTCACCCGCAGGTCATCCGCGAAGTGGATCGGGTCCAGGACGTGCCAGCGGTACATCCCGAAGCGCTGCTGGCTGCTGTAGAGCCCGTCCGGGCGCAGGATCTGGTTCAGCCCGAGGTACGGCGTCGTGTACGCGGTGTACCCCTGCCCCGGCACGTCGAAGTTCCAGGCCCCGCCGAAGTAGTCCTCGGTGCCGGTGCCGCAGATCGTGGGGAACTCCTCGTCCCCGTCCAGGTAGAACTTCAGCTCGCCCTCGCCCCACCAGCCCGGGCTGTTCACGCCCCAGGCGAGATAGGTGCCGACGTAGCTGCCCTCGCCCCGCACCCCGTCGAGCAGGGTGTGCACCTCGCCGTACGGCACCGGGTGGCTGCGCCGCCACTGCGCGTGGAAGTAGCGGGAGTCCTCGGGGACGTCCGCCAGCTCGTAGTCCACCTGGTAGTACAGCGTCACCGGGTCGGCGGAGAGGTTCTCCAGCGTGATCCTCGCGGCGCGCCGGAACGGCATCGGCCAGTACGCGTTGAAACCGCCGTTCGGATTCGACGCCACCGGGACCGAGGAGACCTGGCTCCAGGTGTTCCAGCCGTTGCAGAAGAAGTCGCCGAGCGGCACCTCCACGGCGGGCTCCGCCTCGTCCTCCCAGTACACCCGCAGCAGCGTGGAGCGCCACGCCTGGTGCGGTGCGGTGGTGCACCAGAGGTGGCGCAGGGTGCCGGGGCCCTCGACGGACGCGAGCGTCGCGGTCTCGCCGCCGGCTATCCCGATGCTGGGAGAGATCTTCCAGCCGGGACCGAGCCTGTCGGCCGCGACGGCGCCCGTGCCCTCGGTCGCCCGGCCGCCCCCCGACTTCGCGCCGGTGAAGTTCTCGGCGCTGATGGAGCGCGTCACGGCTCGTGACCTGCGGGAGAGGCCGTCGAGTCCAAAGGTCGTCATCGTTGTCCGCCTTCGAGGGGGAGTACGCGAGTGCGCGCCGTGCGGGCCCGGGCACCCCCCGTGGGACCCCGGACCGCCGACGATCAAGAAATGTCGGGAAACGTACTGGACTTCGCCGATTGTAACTATATGGGAGGTGGCTGAAATCCATTTCACCGAAACGTAGAGTGGGGTGCCCGAGGTGTCAAGGGCTGCTGCGTCACGGTGTGGACCGCGCTGCTGACCTGCTGGAATCTCCGGGGAGTTGCGGGGCGGGCTGTCGGGCCTCTTGACCTTGAAATCGATTTCTGCCACCGTGCGGGTCATGCCTAGCAACGCAGCCAGCGCCCCGTCCCCCACCCGGGCCGTCCGTGCCGTTCTCGGCGTGGACATCGGCACGTCGAGCACCAAGGGCGTCCTCGTCGGGCTCGACGGCACCCTGCTGGGCACCGCCGTACGGGAGCACGCCCCCGAGCGGCCCGCGCCCGGCCACTTCGAGATGGACGCCGGGCTCTGGTGGCGGGAGTTCACCGGCATCGCCCGCGAACTCACCGCCGCCACGGCCGCCACCGTTGTCTCCGTCGGCGTCAGCGGCATGGGCCCCTGTGTGCTGCTCACGGACGCCGACGACACCCCGCTGCGCCCCGCGATCCTCTACGGCGTCGACACCCGCGCGGTGCGCCAGATCGAGCGCCTGGAGCGGGAACTCGGCGCCGACGCCGTCATCGCCCGCTGCGGCTCCGCCCTCACCACCCAGGCCGCGGGACCCAAGATCGCCTGGATCGCCGACGAGGAGCCCGAGCGGTACGCACGCGCCCGCCGCCTCTATATGCCCAGCTCCTGGCTGGTGCGCAGGCTCACCGGCGCCTACGTCCTCGACCACCACTCGGCCAGCCAGTCCACGCCGCTCTACGACACCGCCGCCCGCGCCTGGTACGCGCCCTGGGCGGAGCGGGTCGCCCCCGGTATCGAACTGCCGCCCCTGCGGTGGTCGGGGGAGGCCGCGGGCACCGTCACCGCCGAGGCCGCGGCCGCCACCGGGCTGCCCGCGGGCGTGCCCGTCACCACCGGCACCATCGACGCCTGGGCGGAGGCGCTGAGCGTCGGCGCCCAGGGCGTCGGCGACCTCATGCTGATGTACGGCACCACCATGTTCCTCATCCACACCGTGCCCGCGCCGCTGACCAGCCCCTCCCTCTGGGGCACCGTCGGAGCCCTGCCCGGCACCCGCAACCTCGCCGGGGGCATGGCCACCTCGGGCGCCGTCACCAACTGGCTGCGCGACCTGTTCGGCTCCGCGGGCCACGCGGGGCTCGTCGAGGCCGCCGCCGAGTCGCCCGTGGGCGCCGGCGGGCTGCTGATGCTGCCGTACTTCTCCGGTGAGCGGACCCCGGTCATGGACCCCGACGCGCGCGGCGTCGTCGCCGGGCTCACCCTCTCCCACACCCGCGGCGACCTCTACCGGGCCGCCCTGGAGGCCACCGGCTTCGGCGTCCGCCACAACATCGAGGTGATCGAGGCCGCGGGCGGCGACATCCGGCGCGTCGTCGCCGTCGGCGGCGGCACCCAGGGCCGCCTGTGGACCGGCATCGTCTCCGACATCACCGGCCGCGAACAGGAGCTGCGCGCCACCACCATCGGCGCCAGCTACGGCGGCGCCTGGCTCGCCGCCCGCCTCGTCGAGGACGTCTCGCTCGACGCCTGGAACCCCGTCGTGGAGACGGTCGCCCCCCGCCCCGGGAACCGGGAGCGCTACGACCGGCTCTACGGGCTCTACCGACGGCTCTACGACGGCACCGCGGACACCGTGCACGCGCTCGCGGCCCTCCAGCGGGAGGGGTGAGCGGTGCGTCCCGCGCGGGGGCGCGTGAGGCGGATGCGCTCTGCGCGGGGGCGTGCGGGGGCGCGTGCGGGTGGGGTGCGGTGCGTACGGGGAGTGCGTGGGTGGGCGAGGAGCGCGGGGGGTCGAGGGGGCCGCCCTCGGACCCCGCCGGGCCCCTGAGGTGCCGGGGTTCTTGAGCCGGGGCCCCGGGGTCCTGTTCGGTTTTCCGGTCTTCCGGGCCGGATCGTTTCGTAGTTCGGAGAGCATATGAGCACGTACACGCTTCCCGTCGTGACCGAGGCGCCCAGCGCCGCGACCGGGACCGTCTACACCGTGGCCAGTGGCGACCTGCGGCCGAGCGCCAACGTCACCTGCTGGCCCACCCAGCAGAAACTGGAGGGCGACCTCACCGCCGCCCTCACCGCACTCGGCTGGAAGGTCGCCCGCGGCCACCCCGTCGACGAGGCCAAGGGTCACGGCTTCATCGACAGCCAGCGCGCCGGTATCGAGGTCTTCAAGACGCTGCCGCCCGACGCGCCCCTGATCGTCGTCGAGGGCGTGTGGCAGTACAGCCATCATGTGCTGGCCGGGCTGCGCAGCCACCGCGGCCCGATCCTGGTCGTGGCGAACTGGAGCGGTGAGTTCCCCGGGCTCGTCGGACTGCTCAACCTCGCCGGCAGCCTCACCAAGGCCCGCCGCGACTACTCGGTGCTCTGGAGCGTCGACTTCACCGACGAGTGGGCCCGTGAGGGCCTGCGCACCTGGCTGGAGACCGGCACGCTGCGCCACGACACCGGCCACGTACGCGACCTGCCCCCGCTCGCCGACCTCCCGGCCGGGCCCGAGACCGAACTCGGCACAGCCCTCGCGCGGCAGCTCATCACCGAGAAGGCCATCATCGGCGTCTTCGACGAGGGCTGCATGGGCATGTACAACGCCATCATCGACGACGAGCACCTCAACCCCCTGGGCATATACAAGGAGCGGCTCTCGCAGAGCGCCCTCGTCGCCGAGATGAGGAAGGTCCCCGACGAGGAGGCCGCCGCGGTGCGCACCTGGCTCGACGACGCCGGGATGACCTTCCACACCGGCACCGACGAGGCCACCGAGCTGACCGACGCGCAGTTGCACAGCCAGTTCAAGATGTACATCGCCGCGCTGCGGATCGCGGACGACTTCGGCCTCGACGCCGTCGGCATCCAGTACCAGCAGGGCCTGAAGGACACCGTCCCCGCGAGCGACCTCGCCGAGGGGCTGCTGGGCAATGTGCAGCGCCCGCCGGTACGCAGCCGCGACGGCTCCCGCGAGCTGTACGCGGGCGCCCCGCTGCCGCACTTCAACGAGGTCGACGAGGGCGTCGCCGTCGACCTCCTCGTCACCAACCGGATCTGGACCGCGATGGGCCTCGACCCGGCCACCACGCTCCACGACATCCGCTGGGGCGAGGAGTACGACGGCCGCTTCGTCTGGGTCTTCGAGATCTCGGGCGCGGTGCCCGCCTCCCACCACGGCGGCTACGACAAGTCCTGGAGCATGCGCCAGCCCCCGATGTTCTTCCCGCTGGGCGGCGGCACCCTCAGCGGCGTCTCCAAGCCGGGCGAACTCGTGTGGTCCCGTGTCTTCCTGATGGACGGCACCCTCCATGTCGACCTGGGGCGTGCCACCGCGGTGGCGCTCCCGGAGGAGGAGACCCGCCGCAGGCTCGACGCCACCAACCCGCAGTGGCCGATCATGCACGCGGTCCTGCATGGCGTCACCCGCGACCAGTTCATGGCCCGCCACCGCGCCAACCACCTCAATGTGGCCTACGCCCCCGACGCCCCCACCGCGGAGAAGGCCCTCCTGGCGAAGGCGGCGTTCTTCGCGGAGCTGGGCCTCACGGTCCATCTGTGCGGGGAGGCCGGAATCTGACGGGGGAGGGTTCCCCGGACGGGGTGGGAAGCCGCGGGGATTCCCACCCCGGAGGGGGCGGTCGCCGGGGGAAGGCGCCGCTCCCGTCCGCCCGTCATCCGCTACGGTTCAAGCCGCGCGACCCCTCCGGTCTCAAGGGCCGCCCACAGAGCGCCGTCGGGGCCCAGGGCGATGCCGTGCGGCTCGGACGACGGTGACGGCAGGCTGTATTCGGCGATCTCGCCGCTCTCGGTGATGTGGCCGATGCGGTTGGCTCCCCATTCGGTGAACCAGCAGTCCCCCGTGGAGGCCGCGATGATGGCGTGGGGTCTGGCCGTGCGGTCGGGGAGCGGGAACTCCTTGACCGCGCCGTCCACCGAGATCCTGCCGATCTGGCCCGCCGCGATCTCGACGAACCACAGGGCGGCGCCGTCACTGGTGATGCCCACGGGTGCGGCGCCGGGAGTGGGGAGCGGGTGTATGGCGATGTCGCCGTGGAGAGTGATGCGGCCGATCGCGTTCGCCTGGTTGAGGGTGAACCACAGGGCTCCGTCGGGGCCCGCGGTGATCGCCGAGGGATAGGCGCCCGTACGGGGAAGGGCGAACTCGGTGATCTCTCCCGTGCGGGTGATACGGCCGATACGGTCGGTGTTCATCTCCGTGAACCACATCGCGCCGTCCGGACCGGCCGTGATGCCGTAGGGTCCGCTGCCGGGCGTCGGTACGGGGAAGGACTCCGCCTCGCCGTCGGCGGTGACGCGGCCGATCCGGTGGTCCTGGGTGCGGGTGAACCACAGTGCTCCGTCGGGCCCGGGAGCGATGACCGTAGGGCCGCACTCGGACGAGTCCAGGGGGTATTCGTCGAGTTCGCCGTCGAGGGAGAGACGCGCGACGCGGCCACTGTGCACGAAGGTGAGCCACAGCGCGCCGTCGGGTCCGGCCACGATGCCGTAGGGCCCCGCACCCTTGTCCGGCACGGAGATCTCCCTGATGGCCGGGGCACCGGATGATTGCACGGCAAACTCCTTGCAGGGGTGGTGGGGTGAGATCAATCGACGTCGGCTGCCGATGCCGCGGCCCGGTCCCACCAAGCCGCGGCGTGGTGCCCGCTGCCGTGGACAAGCAGCACGCGCTTGCCGTGACCGCCGAAGTCCACACCCGACAGGGCCCCGTCCGCGACGGGGAGTTCGATCTCTGTTCCGGTCACCATCGCACCCTGTCTGCGGGAAGACGGGCCGCGCAACCGCATTTCCCCCGGGGAACGGAGTACTCGGCGTACTCAGGGCACGGGGAGTGCGGCTACCGGGCCGAAGCCCGCTCCCACCCCGCCAACCGTCCGAGCCAGTCCCGCAGCAGGGCCGTCTCGGCGGGGCGCAGGGGGAGGGTGGCGGGGTCGGTGGTGGTGAGGGCGGCGTCCAGGGAGAGGGCCAGGGGGGCCAGGCCCGGCTCCGGGGGCGGGAGGGGGTCGGTGACGAGGGAGTCGATGAGGGTGTCGCGCAGGCGCGTGGAGATCGCCGGGTCGCGCTCCTCCTCGGGGAGGCCGATCAGCGACAGGGTGGCGCCGGTGACGGCGGCCAGCGACAGGGACGCGGCGAGCGCGGGCGGCACCCGCAGGCGCCCGGCGGCGGCGACCCGGTCGAGGAACGCCCTCAGGAGGCCCTGCGCCTCGTCGGCGGCGGGCGGGCGCCGCCCCGGGCGGTCGGGGCCGTACATCAGCAGATAGAGCGCGCTGTGGCGCAGCCCGAACTCGACATGGGTGTCCCAGCCGCGGCGCATGTCCTCCACGGGGTCGCCGCCCGCCTTCAGCGCGTGCTTCTCGGCCAGGTACTTCTCGAAGGCGTGCACGGCCAGCGCCGCGAGCAGGCCGTCCTTGTCGCCGAAGAGCTGGTAGAGGGAGGCGGCGCGGATACCGGCCGCCGCCGCCACCGACCGGGTGGACACCGCCTGCGCGCCCTCGCGCTCCAGGATGTCGGCCGCCACCTCGATGATCTGCTGCCGTGTCCGGCTCTTCGCGTCCTCCACGGTTGCGATGCTACGGCATTCCGCGTATCACTGACACAGGCACTGATACGCGCATTGGTGTGGCAGTGATACGGAACCGGGCCCTGGCCCTCGAATCGGGGCGGGACGACCGGGGCGACTGGAATTTACCAGGATCAAACAGAATGAAATGGACAGGGAGAAGTCTGTGAACCGTGTGGGATATGGCGCCATGCAGCTCGCCGGGCCGAACGTGTGGGGGCCGCCGGACGACCCGGAAGCGGCGCGGCGGGTGCTGCGGCTGGCGGTGGAGTGCGGGGTCACGTTCTTCGACACCGCCAACGCGTACGGGCCCCGTACCGTCAACAGGCTGATCGGGGAGGCGCTGCGGCCCTTCCCCGAAGGGGTGATCGTCGGCAACAAGGTCGGCGCCGGGCGCGGCGAGGACGGGTCGTGGATCATCACCGACCGTCCGGACACGGTCCGCCGACAGGTCCACGAGGCCCTGGAGGACATGGGCGCCGAGGCCAGCGAGCTGACCTATCTGCGGCTCGGCGGCGACACCCCGGGGGCCACGAGCGACGTGCCGCTCGAAGAGTCGCTCGGGGCGCTCGTGGACCTGCGCGAACAGGGCCTCGTCCGCCGTATCGGGCTGTCGGGCGCCTCGCCGCAGATGCTGGCACGCGCGCGGCGGATGACGCCGATCGCGGCCGTGCAGAACCGCTTCAACCTGCTCGACCGCAGCGGCGTCCAGGTCCTCGCCGACTGCGAGGAGCACGGCGTCATGTTCGTGCCCTACTTCCCGCTGGCGTCGGGGCGGCTGACCGGTGACGAGGCGCTGACCGGCCCCTCCGGGCGCCTGGGCAGGACGCCCGCCCAGATCGCGCTGGCCTGGCTGCTGCGCCGTTCCCCCGCCGTGGTCGTCATCCCCGGCACGTCGAACCCCGGCCATCTGCGCGCCAACGTCGCCGCCGCCGAGGTGGCGGGGGAACTCACCGACGCCGAGGTGGCACGGCTGACGGGCCTCGTCGACGAGTCGGCGGCTGTCCTCGACCGTCCTGACCAGTCCACGCTCGACGCCCTCGCCGCCGCGGCGCGCGAGCACCGCTGAGCGGCGGGAAGGCCGACCGGGAAGTCCGAGGTCGGCTTTCGGGCCTTACGGCGCGCCCCGGGAGGGGCCCCCGCCGCGCCGGGCGCCGCTGGGGGCGGCCCCGCGGGGCTAGGCGCCCTCTTTCAGCACTCGGCTGATCAACTCCCGTTGGGACGGGCTGAGATGGGGGTCGGTGCAGTGGGTGGTCGTGTCGTCGACGGTCAGGGTGTAGTGGAAGCCGTCGGGGACGCCGGGGGATGGGGTGGTCTCGGCCTCCGCGAGGGCGCGGTGGGCCAGGTCGTGCCACTCCGCCGCGTCGGAGCGGTCGGCCGTGTCCACCTCGGCGCGGCGGGGGATTCCGGCGAACCCGCCGGTTCGCTTCACCTGGATACGCATGGGTCCTGTCTAGCCGCTCGGGCCGCCGGGGAACAGGGCGGCGGCGCGGCTACGACGTCAGCACCCCCACCTGCTGCCACGCCTTGGTGACGGCCTGTTCCTCCGCGTCGCCGTCGCCGAAGCGGTTGCGCGCCGCCTCGACGGTCAGCCGGGCGAAGGCCGCGAAGTCGGCGTTCGACTCCAGGTCGCCGCCGGTCAGCACGTCGTACCAGATCCGGCCCGCGCGCTCCCACGCGTGGCCGCCGATCTCCTTGGCCACCAGGTAGAACGCGTGGTTGGGGATGCCGGAGTTGACGTGGACGCCGCCGTTGTCCTCCTGGGTGTCCACATAGTCGGCCATGGTGGCGGGCTGCGGGTCCTTGCCGAGGACGTCGTCGTCGTACGCCGTGCCCGGGGCCTTCATGGAGCGCAGGGCCTTGCCCGTGACCCTCGGGGCGAGCAGACCCGCGCCGATCAGCCAGTCGGCCTGCTCGGCGGTCTGGCCGAGCGAGTACTGCTTGATGAGGGCGCCGAAGACGTCGGACACCGACTCGTTGAGCGCGCCTGCCTGGCCCTGGTAGGTCAGGTTCGCCGTGTGCTGGGTGACGCCGTGGGTCAGCTCGTGGCCGATGACGTCCACGGGGATGGTGAAGTCGCGGAAGACCTCGCCGTCGCCGTCGCCGAACACCATCTGCTCGCCGTTCCAGAAGGCGTTGTTGTACTTCTCGTCGTAGTGCACGCTCGCGTCGAGCGGGAGGCCGTGGTTGTCGATGGAGCGGCGGTCGTACGCCTTCAGGTAGAACTCGAAGGTGGCGCCGAGGGCCGCGTACGCGCGGTTCACCGTGGCGTCCTCGACGGCCTCCTCGCCCTCGGAGCGGACCTTGGTGCCCGGCAGGGAGGTGCCGTGCCGGCAGTCGTACACCGTGCGGCGGGGCTTGTCGGAGGCCGCGCCCTGGGCCGCCCCCGCCGTCACGGCGAGGGTCGCCGTGTGGCGCCTGGTGCGGTGCTCCGCGTCACGCATCAGGGTGCGGCGTGCGGGGTCGGAGAGGGCCGGGTCGGTGCTCCTGGACAGCGCGTCGAGGACTTGGGGCGGGACGATCGTGCAGAACACGGGGGTGATCCCCGTCATGGGCCGTGTGCCCGGAGATGAAGTCGTGGTCATACTCCGAAGGTGGCACTCCGTCACCCTGATGTCACTAGCTGCAACGGCGATTGGTGAAATAGAGTGAAACATACGGTGGATCTGGTTTGAGAAGACGGTGACGGCATAGTGCGCGAGGGCCGTCAGGGCCGTCAGGGCCGTCAGGGGCGTCGGCGGTGCGCGGGGCCGCCGGGGCGCCCGTGGCGGGCCCGCACGCGTGGGGGCCGGGAGCCCGGAAAGGGTCCCGCATACTGATACGGATCTCTTGGACCGCGGCGCCTCGGCTATGCTGCCCCACATCATGCGTTACGGGCTGCTTCTTCTTAGCTGCCGCGGCGAGGGTCTGTAGTCGTAGGCCGACCCCCTCCCCGCGGAGTGCGGCGTTGTCCACGTCGGCCGTCCCCCGCGGACCGAGGAGCCCCCTAAATGTCGCAACCTACTCCGATCACCACTGGTTCCCACTTCCAGCGCCCGACCGGTATGCCGATCCACAAGTACGACCGGTACGAGCAGGTGGACATCCCCGACAGGACCTGGCCCGAGCAGCGCGTCACCAAGGCGCCCCGCTGGCTCTCCACCGACCTGCGCGACGGCAATCAGGCCCTGATCGACCCCATGTCCCCCGCCCGCAAGCGCGAGATGTTCGACCTGCTGGTGCGCATGGGCTACAAGGAGATCGAGGTCGGCTTCCCCTCCTCGGGCCAGACCGACTTCGACTTCGTACGCTCCATCATCGAGAGCGACGCCATTCCCGAGGACGTCACGATCTCCGTGCTGACACAGGCGCGCGAGGAGCTGATCGAGCGGACCGTCGAGTCCGTCAAGGGCGCCCACCGGGCCACCGTGCACCTGTACAACGCCACCGCGCCCGTCTGGCGCGAGGTCGTCTTCCGCGGCTCGCGCGACCAGGTGAGGCAGATCGCCGTGGACGGCACCCGGCTCGTCATGGAGTACGCGGACAAGCTGCTCGACGAGCGCACCACCTTCGGCTACCAGTACAGCCCCGAGATCTTCACCGACACCGAGCTGGACTTCGCGCTGGAGGTCTGCGAGGGCGTCATGGACGTGTGGGGCCCGCGCGAGGGCCGCGAGATCATCCTGAACCTGCCCGCCACCGTCGAGCGCTCCACCCCCTCCACCCACGCCGACCGCTTCGAGTGGATGTCGCGGAACCTCTCCCGCCGCGAGTACGTCTGCCTGTCCGTCCACCCGCACAACGACCGCGGCACCGCCGTCGCCGCCGCGGAACTGGCCCTGATGGCCGGGGCCGACCGCATCGAGGGCTGCCTGTTCGGGCAGGGCGAGCGCACCGGCAACGTCGACCTGGTCACCCTCGGCATGAACCTGTTTAGCCAGGGCGTCGACCCGCAGATCGACTTCTCCGACATCGACGAGATCCGCCGCACCGCCGAGTACTGCAACCGGATGGAGGTCCACCCGCGCCACCCCTACGCGGGCGACCTCGTCTACACCGCCTTCTCCGGCTCCCACCAGGACGCCATCAAGAAGGGCTTCGAGGCCATGGAGGCCAAGGCCGCCGCGGCCGGCAGGACCGTCGACGAGATCACCTGGGCCGTGCCCTACCTGCCCATCGACCCCAAGGACGTCGGGCGCTCCTACGAGGCCGTCATCCGGGTCAACTCGCAGTCGGGCAAAGGCGGCATCTCCTACGTCCTGAAGAACGACCATAATCTGGACCTGCCGCGCCGGATGCAGATCGAGTTCTCGAAGATCATCCAGGCCAAGACGGACGCCGAGGGCGGCGAGGTCACGCCCGGCGCGATCTGGGACGTCTTCCGCGACGAGTACCTGCCCAACCCCGCCAACCCCTGGGGAAGGGTGCAGCTCAGGGCCGGTCAGACGACCACCGACAAGGACGGCGTCGACACCCTCACGGCACGGGCCGACGTGGACGGCGCCCCGACCGTGCTGACCGGCGCGGGCAACGGCCCCATCTCGGCGTTCTTCGCCGCGCTCCAGAGCATCGGCATCGACGCCAGGCTGCTGGACTACCAGGAGCACACGATGAGCGAGGGCGCGTCCGCGCAGGCCGCCTCGTACATCGAGTGCGCCATCGACGGGGCCGTGCTGTGGGGGATCGGCATCGACGCGAATACGACACGTGCCTCTCTGAAGGCGGTTGTCTCCGCGGTCAACCGCGCGGCCCGACAGGGGGCCTGACCGGCGCTTTCCCCCTCCCCGGCGGCGCTTTCCCGCCGCCGGGGACGGGGCGTGTCCCGGCCAGCCGCCGTGCGGGGTACTGACGTCCCCTCGGGTATGTGGCTAACATCACGCCAATGCGGCATCGTTGCCGCAGCGTTATGGGAGGTGCCACGTGCTGCCAGTATGGGGACGACCGGGGGGAACCGGGAGATTCGGTCAGACCGGACCTAGCGGACAATTCGCTGCGGATCACCCAGCAGGGCGCCCCTCCAGCCTCTCCCGCGTGCTCGGCACCCGCGTCGTCTGGACCACCGTGGGCGACGGAGAGTTCTTCTGCCCGGGGTGCGGCGGCGACAGGAACTACCAGCGGCGCACCGGACGCCGCCGCTTCTTCCTGCTCGGCGTGCCGGTACTGCCGCGCGGCTCCGCCGGGCCCGTCGTCGAATGCGCCGCCTGCGACGACCAGTTCGGCACCGAGGTGCTCGACCACCCCACCACGCACCGCTTTTCGGCCATGTTGCGCGACGCGGTCCACACCGTGGCGCTCGCCGTGCTCGCCGCCGACGGCACGTGCGAGCGCGCCGCGCTCGGCACGGCCGTGTCGGTGGTACGCGCCGCCGGGTTCGACGAGTGCACGGAGGACCAACTGCTCGCGCTGATCGAGGCGCTGGCCGCCGACACCGGGCGGCTGCCCGAGCAGTGCGGGACCGGGCTCACCGGGCTCGCCATAGAGCTGCACGAGGCGCTCGACCCGCTCGCGCCCCATCTCGCGCCCGCCGGGCGGGAGTCCATCCTCGCGCAGGGGGCGCGGATCGCCCTCGCGGACGGGGCGTACACGCCCGCCGAGCGGGAGGTGCTGGGGACCGTGGGGGCCGCGCTCACGCTCTGTCCTGACGACATTGACCGGTTGCTGGCGGCGGTCAGGGCGTAGCCCTGGCGTGACACCGCTTTGCCCTACGCGGGCGGCGCCCCCCTGTGCGGGGGGCGTTTTGCGTTGTCGGTCGGCGTTGCGTCGGCGTGGGGTTGTCGGGGGTGGGGCTCTCCTTGCTGTGCGGGTGGGTGGGGAGTTGGAGGGTCGGGATGCGGGTGCGTGGGGATTCCGCCGGACCCTCGGCTACGGGGTTCTCGCCGTTGCGGCGGGAAGGGGGGAAGGGGGGAGGGGGGAGAGGAGGGGAAAGCTGCGAAGAGGAGCGCCCGTCGCTCCCCGTGCTGTACTCCGGCGGGAGGAACGGAAGCGGTGGCGGGACCGGGGCGGTAGGGCGGGGTCGGTCGGGTGGGGGACGCGGGGGGTGGGGGGTCGGCTGGACGCTGGGCGGGTTGTGCAACGCCCAGTGGGAGGGGGCCCGGATGGGGGCCGAGACGAAGGCGGGCCGGCGCGGAAGGCGCGCGCCCTGGCTTGTGGTGGGGTTCTGGGTGGTGCTGGTCGCCGTCGCCTGGACCTTCGCGGGGCGGCTCGGGGGCGTGGAGCACAACCGCGTCGTGGACTACCTGCCCGCGAGCGCCGACTCCACCAGGGCCGCCGAGTTGCAGAGCGCGCTGCCCGGCGGGCAGGCCACGGACCTTGTCGTGGTGTACCACCGCGACGGCGGCCTCACCGCCGCCGACCGTGCCACCGCCGCCCGGCAGACCGCGCGGGTCGCGAGCCGCCTCGACCTGGCGTCCGCGCCCGGGGCGGTGCCCTCCCGCGACGGCACCACCCTCATGTACCCCGTCTCGACCACCGCCCCCGGCGGCGACGAGAAGGCCAGGGACCGGTTCGTGGACGCTGTGCGCGACGTCGTCAGGGGCGGCGGCGGGCTCGGTGCCGACGTCGGCGGCCCCGGCGCCCTCGCCACCGACTCCGGCGAGGTGTACGGCTCGCTCGGCGACCCGCTGCTCTACACCACCGTCGCCCTCGTCGCCGTACTGCTCGTCCTGATCTACCGCAGCCCGTTCCTGTGGCTGCTGCCGCTGCTCACCGCCGGGGTCGCCGACGCCCTCGCGATGGCCGCCGCGTACGGACTCAACCGGGTCTTCGACACCTCCGTCAGCGGCCAGAGCGCGGGCGTGATGACGATCCTCGTGTTCGGCGCAGGAACCGACTACGCGCTGCTGCTCGTCTCCCGCTACCGCGAGGAACTGCGGCGCGTGGCGCGCCCGTACGACGCCATGGCCGCGGCGCTGCGGGGCTGCGGGCCCGCCGTCCTCGCGTCGTCGGGCACCGTCGCGGCCGGGCTGCTCTGCCTGCTCGCCGCCGACCTCAACAGCAGCCGCGGCATGGGCCCGCTCGGCGCCGTCGGGGTGCTCTGCGCGCTGCTCGCCATGATGACCCTGCTGCCCGCGCTGCTCGTGCTCCTCGGGCGCCGGGTGTTCTGGCCGCTGCTGCCCTCACTCGGCAGCAGCCCGCCGCGCCGCCGGGGCCTGTTCAACGCCATGGGCGCCTCCGCGGGACGCCGCCCCCGCACCGTCCTCGTACTCGGCGCGCTGCTCCTCGGGGCCCTCGCCCTAGGCCAGTTCGCGCTGCCCGGCGACCTCAGGCAGGAGGACTCGTTCAGCAGCGCCCCCGAGGCCGTCAGGGCCATGCGGACCCTCGCCGACGCCTACCCGGAGCGCGGCACCCAGCCCCTCACCGTCATGACGCCGACCCGTGGCGCCGACGGTGCGCTCACCGACGTCCGCGGCACGGAAGGCGTCGCCTCCGCCACGCGCGGCCGCAGCGGCGGCGGTTGGACCGAACTGTCCGTCCTCGCGAAGGCATCGCCGCAGAGCCCCGCGGAGAGCGCCCTCATCGGGCGGCTGCGCGCCTCGCTGCCCGGCTCGCACATCGGCGGCGAGAGCGCCCAGCAGCGGGACCTGGAGGACACCAACGCCCGGGACCGCGCGCTCGTCGTGCCCCTCGTGCTCGCCGCCGTGCTGCTGATCCTCGTCGCGCTGCTGCGCAGCCTGGTGGCGCCGCTGCTGCTGCTCGCCGCCGTCGTGGTGGTCTGGGGCGCCGCGGTCGGCGTCGGCGGGCTGCTCTTCGGGCCGCTGTTCGGCTTCCACGGCACCGATCCCGGGCTCGGACTGCTGTCGTTCGTGTTCCTCGTCGCCCTCGGCGTCGACTACGGCATCTTCCTGCTGCACCGGATGCGCGAGGAGGCCCTGGCGGGCGCCGTCCCGGCCGCCGCCGCGCTCACCGCGCTGCGCACCACGGGCGGCGTCATCGCCTCCGCGGGCGTCGTGCTCGCCGCGACGTTCGGCGTGCTGCTGAACATGCCGCTCGTCCAACTCGCGGAGCTGGGCTTCGTCATCGCGGTCGGGGTGCTGCTCGACACGTTCCTGGTGCGCACCTACCTCGTGACGTCCGCGAGCGTGCTCCTCGGCCGCCGGGTCTGGTGGCCGGGCGCCCTGGCGAAACCCGCGTCCGCACCGGAGCCCGTACCCGCCGCCGACCCGGCGCGCTGAGCCACACCCGCCGCCCCCGCCGCCCCGCCGGGGCAGGCGGCGGTGCGCGCCCCCGCGGCCGCGCCGCCACCGCCGTACCCCAGGATGGACCCGTGCAGGCCCACACCCAGGCACCACACCGCACCGCGAGGCCGCGCCGGGCCATGAGCAGGACAGGCGGGTGGCTGGTGGGCGTCGTCAACGGCGACCCGCTGGCCGCCCGCCACGCGCTCGCCAAGGACGCCGCGCTCGCGGCGGTACTCGCGGTGTCCGCGGTGGTGATCGCGCTGCTCACCAACCCGGCGAGACGGCCGGACGCGGTCGGCTGGGCACTGCTCGTCGCGCTGCACGTGCCGCTGGTGTGGCGGCGCCGCTGCCCGCTGCTGATGATGGCGGCGCTGCTGTGCTGCGTCGCCCCGTACCACGGCCTCGACTACAACCACCTCGCCCCGTCGGGCGCCTCCTACGTCGCCCTCTACACCCTCGCCGCCACCGGCCGCCCGCTGCGCACCCTCCTCGCGGGCACCTGCATCCTCGCGGTGTCGCTCTCGGTGACGCTGAGCGTCGACACCCACCGCGGTGTCGAACTGCTGCGGATCTCCGGCTGGGTGCTCGCCTTCCTGCTCATCGGTGGCTACGTGCGCGTCCACCGCCAGCACGTCGCCGCCGTCGTGGAGCGCGCGGAACGCGCCGAGCGCACCCGGGAGGAGGAGGCCGCACGGCGGGTCGCCGAGGAGCGGCTGCGGATCGCCCGCGACCTGCACGACCTGCTCGCGCACAGCATCACCCTCATCGGCGTCCAGGCGTCGGTCGCCGCGCACGTGCTCGCCGCGGACCCGGCGCACCACGACCCCGCCGCCCTCGCCCGCGCCCTCGACGACATCTCCGAGACCTGCCGCACCGCACGCGGCGACCTGCGCGCCACCCTCCAGGTGCTGCGCGCCGGGGCCGCGGAGCCGCGCGAGCCGCTGCCCGGCCTCGCGGGACTCACCGACCTCGCCAGGTCGGCGCGCGGCGCGGGCGCCACCGTGCGGCTGCGCGTGCCCGGGGGACCCGACGACGGGACACCGCCCGCCGTGGGCGCCGCCGCCTACCGCATCGTCCAGGAGGCCCTGACCAACGCCGTCCGGCACGCGGGGCCCGAGGTCGGAGTGGACATCGACATAGCGATACGGGACGGTGCGCTGCGGGTGTCCGTGACCGACGACGGCGCCGCCGCGCCCGGCGCGCCCGCGACACCGGGCGGCTTCGGCCTCGTCGGGATGCGCGAGCGCGCCCGCAGCGTCGGCGGCACCCTGCACGCCGGGCCACGCCCCGTGGGCGGCTTCGCCGTCACCGCCGTACTGCCGCTGAACGGAGCCGTCTCATGACCATCCGCGTCCTCCTCGCCGACGACCAGAAACTGGTGCGCGCCGCGTTCGCGATGCTGATCGGGACCGCGCAGGGGATGGAGGTCGTCGGGCAGGCGGGCACGGGGCGCGAGGCGGTGCGGCTCGCCGTGGAGGCGGCGCCCGACGTCGTCGTCATGGACATCAGGATGCCCGACCTCGACGGCATCGAGGCCACCCGCCGCATCGCCGCGCAGCCCGCGCTCGGCGGCGTCCGGGTCCTGGTGCTGACCACGTACGACACCGACGAGCACATCGCGGACGCGCTGCGCGCCGGGGCCTCCGGGTTCCTGGAGAAGGACACCAGGCCCGCCGAACTCCTCGACGCGATACGGGTGGTGGCCGCCGGGGACGCGCTGCTCTCGCCCGCCGCCACCGCCCGGCTCATCGGCAGCTTCCTGCGCGGCGCCGCGCCGCCCGCGGCCCACGGCGAGGGGCCCGCCTGCCTCTCCGCCCGCGAGCGCGAGGTGCTCGCGCTCGTCGCCCACGGCCTCAGCAACGCGGAGATCGCCCGCGCGCTCGGGCTCAGCCCGCTGACCGCCAAGTCCCATGTGAGCCGCATCATGGGCAAGCTCGGCGCCCGGGACCGCGCGCAACTCGTCGTGACCGCCTACGAGTCGGGGCTCGTACGGCCGGGGGAGGGCGGCTGAGCCCAGGCGGGAGGGGCCCCGGGCCGGGCCGGGGCGGGGAGTGAGGACGGGCGGGGGTGGTTAGGAGACCAGCGTGACCTACGACATCGGCGCCCTGCGCGCCCAGTTCCCCGCCCTGCGCTCCGGCGTCGCCTTCTTCGACGGGCCCGGCGGCAGCCAGACGCCGCGCCCCGTCATCGACGCGATGGCCGACGCCCTCGCACACCCGCTGTCCAACCGCGGCAGCCTCACCGCGGGCGAGCGCGCCGCCGACGCCCTCGTGACCGGGGCCAGGGCGGCGCTCGGCGACCTGCTGGGGGCCGACCCCGACGGTGTCGTCATCGGCCGCAGCGCCACCCAGCTCACCTACGACTTCTCCCGCACCCTCGCCGCGACCTGGGAGCCGGGCGACGAGATCGTGGTGACCACGCTCGACCACGACGCCAACATCCGCCCCTGGGTGCAGGCGGCCGCGGCCGTGGGCGCCACCGTGCGGCGGGCCGCGTTCGACCCGGACTCGGGCGAGCTGACCGCCGCGCGCATCGCCGCCGAGGTCGGCGAGCGCACCCGGCTCGTCGCCGTCACCGGCGCGTCCAACCTCATCGGCACCCGGCCGCCCGTCCCCGAGATCGCCGAACTGGTCCACCGCGCGGGCGCGCTGCTGTACGTGGACGCGGTGCACCTCGCCGCGCACGCGCGCCTACGGCTCGACACGCTCGGCGCCGACTTCGCCGTCTGCTCCCCCTACAAGTTCTTCGGCCCCCACCTCGGCGTCCTCGCGAGCCGCCCCGCGCTCCTCGAAACCCTGCGGCCCCACAAGCTGCTGCCGTCCACCGACCGCGTCCCCGAGCGCTTCGAGTACGGCACCCTGCCCTATGAGTCGCTTGCGGGGGCCACCGCCGCCGTCGACTTCCTCGCGGGACTCGCCGACGGCACGGGAACGGGCGCGGGCGCGGGGCGCGCGGACGACAGGCCCGCCCGGCTCGACGCCGCCTTCGCCGTGCTCGCAGCGCACGAGGAGCCGTTGCGCCGCCGCCTCGAAACCGGCCTCGCCGGGCTCGACCGGATACGCGTCCACTCCCGCGCCGCGCTGCGCACCCCCACCCTGCTGCTCACCATCGAGGGCGCCGACACCCGGGACGCCTACCGCTTCCTCGCCGAGCGCGACATCGCCGCACCCTCCGGCAGCTTCTACGCGCTTGAGGCGTCCCGCGGCCTCGGCCTCGGCGACACCGGGGGCCTGCGCGTCGGGCTCGCCCCGTACACCGACGAGGACGACATCGACCGACTGCTGGCGGGCCTGGGGGAGTTCATCGCGGGGGCGGCCTGAACGGCGGGGGCGGCGCTTCTGTGGCCGCCCCGCGGGGTCGTCGGTCACGTGAGAGTTGGGGGTCAGTTCCGCCGACCGTAGAAGGGTTCGAGGCGGTGGGTTCTGCGGCAGGGCGGGCAGGCCCAGCGTCCGCCGGCGTCCAGGCTCGACGTGCCGGTGACCGTGACCAGTTCGGTGCCGGGGGCGTAGCCGGTGTGCCAGTGACACCAGCCGATACCGCGCGCGGCGGCCCGCCGCTGGCCGTGGCGGGTCAGGGCCTTCACTGCTTCCGGGGCGCACAGCTTGTGTGGCTTCGCCGGGGGTACGGCCCAGTACGGGACCTGCCCGGAGAGCTGGGTGGCGCCCGGCGCGGGGGTGTCGAGGTGGTCCTCGGGTTCCAGGCACCGTACGTACGCCACCGTGCGGTGCCAGGACTTGGCGGTGTCCGCGGGGACGAGCAGGTGGTAGCGGGCGTGCGCGGGGTCGTGGATGACGGGTCCGCCCAGGCGCTCGCCGAGCCGGGCGCGCACGGCGTGGGGGACGGCGGTTCCCACGGCGGCGTGGACGAGCAGTGCGGGCAGGCGCACGGCGGTGAACACCACCCCGCACGGCAGCGCGGCCACACCGCCCGGCCGCTCCCACGCCTGGTGTGCCTGGGCGGGCCGGGGGTGGGCGGAGGCGAGCCAGTCGGCTGCGGGGCGGCTGTCATTCACCGGCACCTCACACACCGCCTTCGGCCAGGGGCGTGAGGCGGTGTGCCGCGCGGCAGTCGGCACAGGCGTACAGGCTCGCGCCCGGTCCGCTCATCTGCTCGATGATGCTCACCAGTTCCGTGCCGCGGGCATGACCGTGATGCCAGTTGCACCAGCGCACTGCCCCGGCCGCCACCCGCTCCCGCCCCACCCGCGCCAACTCCTCCACCGCGACCGGGTCGCACAGGTGGCCGGGTCCGTCCATGGGCACCGCCCAGTACGCGTTCATGCCCGAGGGGCGCACGGCGGCGGGATGGGGCATGCCGAGGTAGTACTCAGGGCCGAGACACTCCGTCCACGACAGCCGCCAGTCCTTCGCGGCCCCGGCCGGGACGAGCGCGTAGTAGCGGTGGTACTGCGGGTCGTGGATGACCGGCCCGTGCAGGGCGGCGCCGAGCTGCGCGTGGAGAGCGGTCAGGTCGTCGGCGTCGCACGCGGCCCGCACCACGTTCTCCGGCAGACGCACCGCCGTGAACGGCCCGTCGCACGGCAGCGCCGCCACCCCGTAGGGGTGCGTCCACGCCTCGCGCACCTCCGCCGGGCGCGGGTGCGCTTGGGCAAGCCAGGCTGCGGCGGCGCCCGTCCGGTACGCGGGCGCCAACGCCGCCGCGGACGCGTCCAGTTCCGTTCGCTCGTCCGGGTGGCAGTGTGTAGCGTCCATCCCCGTCGACTCCTTCGCAGTCGGCCATGCCCCGGGACCGGTCACAAGCGGTTGCCGGGGTGAATGCGCTTATCGAACCGGTGCGGCCGGTCACGCACAGGAGCCACAAAAGGGGCCAGGGAGGGGCCAGACTGTACGGAGAAGGGGGCCGGCATGGACAGCAGCGAGCGACGACGGCAGTTCGGCGCCTATCTTGCGCGGCTTCGTCGACAAGCCCGGATGACGCAGCCAGAGTTGGCCGATGCTCTGTGCGCGGCCACGGGCACACATTCGGTGACGAGGAGCGAGGTCTCCCGGTGGGAGCGCGGGGTTCGCGTTCCGGGCTCGTGGTTGTCCGCCCTGGCGCACGTGCTGGGCACACCGCTCGCTGATCTCGATCAGGCGGCAGCGTACGGCCGAGGCGAGGACCGTGCAGTTCTGCCGGGGGCGAGTGCCATACTCGCTCAACTCCTGCCCCGCGACGGCGGTCCGCTCGCACGCGCCGTCGTCAGTACCGGGCGCCGCCTCGGAGCGGAGGACGTTGAGAGCCTCGCCGCCCGAGTTCATGCCCTGCGGCTGGCTGACGACGTCCTCTCAGGCGGCGACATCGTCGCTCCCGCGTTCGAGGAGCTTCGTCGCGCTGTCCGGCTCTACAGGGAGGCGACGTTCACAGACGAGGTGGGGCGCGCACTTCTTGTCCAAGTGGGCGAGGTGGCACAGATCGCCGGCTGGGTGGCCTCCGACGCTGGTCGGCGTAAGGACGCCGAGCGCGCATATCGGCTCGGCATAGACGCGGCTCGTCAGGCGGATGACAAGATCTTGGTTGCTCACCTCGCGGGCTCCCTCGCCTATCAGCACACGAACAACGGCCGGATGCACGAAGGGGCCGAACTTGCCCAGGCTGCGGTCGACGAGGCGGGGCCGGACGTACCCCCGGTGGCACGAGCGTTGTTCCTTGACCGCGTGGCCTGGGCTCGTACTCGGGTGGGAGAGAGCCAGGGCGCGATGCGGGCGCTCGGGGAGGCGCACGAGGCGCTGAACAGTGATGGACCCGAGAGCCCGCGCTGGGCGTACTGGGTTTCGGCGGCCGAGTTGGACATCATGGACGCCAGGGCCTACACGGAACTGCGCAGGCCCCTCCGTGCCGTGCCCCTGCTGACCGATGTCTTGAGCCGCTACGACGTCACGCACGCGCGAGAACTCGCGCTGTACCGCTCGTGGCTGGCCATCGCACTCCTCGACGCCAACGAGCCCGAGCAGGCCGCCGATGAAGCCTCCCGGGTCCTTACGGCATCTGAGGCTTTGTCATCGAGGAGGACAGCCGTGCGAGCCCAGGCCGTGCTGGACCGTATGCAGCCCTTTCGCCATGTGCCAGAGATCCGCGAAGTCCTCAAGGATCATGCTCATCTGCTGTTGAGGTGAACGGCGAAGTGGCCTTCGCTCGCCCCTTCACAGGGCGGGCGGGGCCGTGAGTTATCGGTACTGCCCGCGGGTTGGGTCGAGTCCGGCGGCCTGCGGCGGCGCCGAGCAGGAGTCATCGGGGGGCATGTCGTCGAGGCGACAGACGAGCCCGGCCGGGGCCGCAGGCGGAGGCTGGAGGCTGTAGCCGTCGCGGCAGGTCTGCTCGTCCCGGACGGGCGTACCGTCCTTGCCGCCTGCCCCCCGGCGGCCCCGGGGGACCCGGCTCGCCCGCCGCGGCCTCCGCGGCCCACGCGGCCCACGCCCCGCCCGTCGCGCGGGTATTGATCTGGCACTCGCCGCGCACTAGCGTCACAGGACGTCCTACGTCCCATGTCCCACCTCCCATGTCCTGTGTGTCCTCCCGTCCCAAGGAAGTAACAGATGAGCGTGCAGAGTCGGCTGATCACGAGCATGGCCGTGCTGGGGGCCGCGGTGCTGGCCAGTACGGGAACCGCCCTCGCCGCAGGCGGCAGCGGTCACAGACCGGCCTCGTGCACCTCCTCGGTGCCGTTCAGAGCGGGGGAGGACGGCTACGACACCTTCCGTATCCCCTCCGCGGTGCGCACCCCGGGCGGTACCCTCGTCGCCTTCGCCGAGGGGCGGCACGACGGCGAGGCGGACAGCGGCGACATCGACGTCGTGCGCAAGCGCTCCGACGACGGCGGCTGCACCTGGGGGCCGCTCGGCGTGGTCGCCGCGGGCGGCGGCGACACCCGCGGCAACCCTGCCCCCGTGGTCGACCCGCGCACCGGGCACCTCGTCCTCGTCACCTGCTTCAACAGCGGGCAGGTGACCGAGGCCCAGATCATGCGCGGCGAGGTGACGCCCGAGCAGAGCCGCCGGGTCTTCGTGCAGACCAGCAGGGACGACGGCCACACCTTCTCGAAGCCCCGCGAGATCACCGCGGACGTCAAGCGCCCCGACTGGCGCTGGTACGCCACCGGGCCGGGCCATGCCATCGCCCTCACCCACGGCCCCCACAAGGGCCGCCTCGTGGTCCCCTCCAACTACTCGACCGCCCCGCCCGCCGGCTCGTCCGACACCGGCCAGGAGGCCAAGTACTACGCTGCGCACGCCCTCTACAGCGACGACGGCGGGCTGCACTGGAAGCTCGGCTTCGTCGACGAGACCTACGACGGCGTCATCAACGCCAACGAGTCGACCGCCGCCCAACTTCCCGACGGGCGCATCTATTTCAGCGCCCGCGACCAGAACGGCACCAGTACGGGCAACCGCCTCGACACCTATTCGAGCGACGGCGGCGCCACCCTCGACAGGCCCTACGCCGTCCAGCCCACCCTGAACGACGTCCCCGTCGTCCAGGGCAGCGTGCTCCAGACCGAGGGCGGCCGCCACGCCCCGCTGCTGTTCGCCGGCCCCTCCGTGCCCACCGCGCGCGCCGGCATGGCCGTCTGGTCCAGCACCGACGCAGGCGCCGGCTTCACCAAGGCCACCACCCTCTCCGAACTCCCCGCCGCCTACTCGGATCTCGTCCAGCCCGACCGCGGCACCGTCGGCGTCCTCTACGAGACAGGCGACGAAGGCACGTACGAGCGCATCGAGTTCAGGCGCCTGCGGCTCGACGGGCTCACCCCGCACGGCGACTGACGCCGCGTCAGCACGGCGGAGAGGTTGCGACCGGCCCCGTGCACCGAAGCCCCCGTACACCGAAGCCCCGTACACCGAAGCGGGGCCCCGGCACACGCGCCGGGACCCCGCCTGGCGGTGTCGGCGGACTCCCCCGAAGACCCCGCCGCGCACCGCGTCCTTGACGCCCCCGCTACAGGAGGCCCGCCGCCGCGAGGTGCTTGCCGACGGTGCGTACCTCGTCCTCGTCCAGCGGGATCTGGGGGTAGGCGGTCACGGGGCAGTCGATGACGCCGCGCAGGTGCAGCGCCGCCTTGAACGCGCCGAGCCCGGCGGAACTGCCGCCCATCCGGTCCGCCGCGCCCGCCCGCACGATGCGGAACAGCGCGCACAGCCGCTCCTGCTCGGCGCGCGCCGCCGCCCAGTCGCCGTCACGGCACAGCCGGTACAGCCGTACGTACCCGTCAGGGTCGACGTTGCCGAGCCCGGGCACGACGCCGTCGGCGCCCATCGCGAGGGCCGAGTCCACCGTGGTCTCCGAGCCCGTCAGCACGCTGAAGCCGGGGATGCCGCGCTCCTTCGCGCCGACGATGACCTCGCGGAAGCCGCTCATGTCGCCGCTGGAGTCCTTGAGCCCGGCCAGCGCCCCGTCGGCGGCCAGCTCCAGGACGAGCCCCGCGCCCAGCTTGGTGTGCACGGACACCGGCAGGTCGTACGCGAACACCGGGACCCCGGTGCGCCCGGCGAGCATCCTGAAGTGCCGGGCGATCTCCGCCGGATGGGTGCGGGTGTAGAACGGCGCGGTGGCGACGACCGCGTCGGCGCCCGCGGAGACCGCCTCCCGGGCGTGGTCGAGCATCCGCAGGGTCGCCATGTCGATAGCGCCCACCAGCACCGGCACCTGCCCGCCCAGATGCCCGATGACGGTCTCCACGACCTTCCTGCGGTGCCCGTCGGGCAGATACGCCGCCTCGGACGAGGAGCCGAGCAGGAAGAGCCCGTCGACGCCGCCCGCCACCAGGTGGTCCACGAGCCTGACAAGCGACGCGGTGTCCACCTCGTACTCCGGGGTGAGGGGGGTGCAGACGGGCGGCACGACACCGGTCAGCGGGGCGGGGAACGGGGCGGATGACGGACGGGGGCTCATGAACGCTCCTTCTGCACCGTGGCCTGGGCTACGAGGTCGCGGATGGACTGGCCCGCCGCCACCGGATGGTGGCAGCGGAAGCGGTGGTCGGGACCCGACGGCGAGAAGTCCGGCATCGTCGCCGCACAGGTGTCGTCCGCCTTCCAGCATCGTGTGCGGAACGGGCAGCCGCTCGGCGGATGGGTCGCCGACGGCACGGGCCCGACGAGCGGAATCGCCTCGATCGGGTCGAGCAGCCCCGGCGTCGCCGAGAACAGCGCCCGGGTGTACGGGTGCCGGGCCTGCGCGGTGTCGCGCCCCGCGGGGGACTCCTCGACGATGCGGCCCAGGTACATGGTGATGACACGGTCACTCATCCGGCGCACCGTCTGGATGTCGTGCGAGACGAACACCATCGCGATGCCGAGCCGGCTCTTCAGGTCGAGCAGCAGGTTGAGTATCTGCGCGCGCACCGAGACGTCCAGGGCGCTGGTGGGCTCGTCCGCCACCACGAGGCGGGGGTCGAGCGCCAGCGCCCTGGCTATCGCGACCCGCTGCCGCTGCCCGCCGGAGAGCTGTCCGGGCAGCGCGTCCGCGAGCACCGGCGGAAGACCCACCAGGTCCATCAGCTCCCGCACCCGCTCCTCGCGGGCCTCGGTGGTGCCGCGCCTGTGGACGTCCAGCGGGTCGCGCAGTATCTGCCGTATCGGCAGCCTGCGGTTGAGCGCCGTCGACGGGTCCTGGAAGATCATGCCGGTGTGGCTGCCGACGGCGGTGCGGCGCTCGGCCGCGGACATCGACCACAGGTCCCTGTCCTCGAAGGAGACCGTGCCCGAGCTGGGCCTGTCGATGCCGACGAGGACCTTCGCCAGGGTCGACTTGCCGCACCCCGACTCGCCGACCACGCCCACCGTCTCCCCGGCCGCTATGTCGAGGTCGGCGCCGGTGAGGGCGTACACCCGGTCGCGCCTGAACAGGGAGCCGGTGCGGGCCCGGTGCACGACACTGGCGCCCGCCAAGGAGATCAGAGTCATTTGAGGGCCTCGCTTCCCTGTCCTGTGCGGGTGGAGACGGGCAGCTCCACCGCGGGGTGGTGGCAGGCGACCGTGTGCGTGGGCGCGGGGCCCAGCAGCGCGGGCGCCGTGGTGCGGCAGACCTCGCTCGCCATCGGGCAGCGGTCCGCGAACCGGCAGCCGCGCGGGAAGTCGGCGGGCGACGGCACCACGCCCCTGATCTGCGTCATCCGGTCGGCCCCCGACTCCAGCGAGAGCACCGAGCCGAGCAGCCCCCTGGTGTAGTGGTGCGCGGGCGCCTCCACCAGGGAGGCGGTGACCGCGCTCTCCACGATCTGGCCGCCGTACATCACGACGATGCGGTCCGTCACGTCCGCCACCAGGGCGAGGTCGTGCGAGACCAGGATCAGGGCGAAGCCCAGCTCCTCGCGCAGCCGCAGCAGCAGCTCGATGATCTGCGCCTGCACGGTCACGTCGAGGGCGGTGGTGGGCTCGTCCGCGACGATCAGCTTGGGGCTGCGGGAGAGCGCCATGGCGATCAGGACGCGCTGGCGCTGGCCGCCCGACAGCTCGTGCGGATAGCTCCTCAGGGTGCGCGCCGGGTCGAGGCCGACGAGTTCCAGCAGCTCGGCGGGGGTGCGCCTGCCGCCGCGCCGCACCAGTTGGTGGAGCTGGGCGCGGACCGTCATCGCCGGGTTCAGCGACGACAGCGCGTCCTGGTAGATCATCGCCATGTCGTGGCCGAGCAGCCTGCGCCTGGCCCGCATGGGCATCCCGGTCAGCTCACGCCCGTCGAAGACGACACGGCCGCGGATACGGGCGCTGTCGGGCGCGAGGCCCATCACGGTGAGCGCGGTCAGCGACTTGCCGCATCCCGACTCGCCGACAAGGCCGAGCACCTCCCCGGGGCGCACGTCGAAGCTGATGCCGTCGACGATGTCCACGCCGCGGTGGCGCTGCTCGAAGCCGATGGCAAGCCCCTCCACCGACAGCACGGGCTCGCCGCCCGGCAGCGCGCGTGCCCGCTCCCGCAGCCGCGCCGCCGCCTCGGTCAGGGACGGCAGCTCGGTGATGACGCCGCTGCCGGGCCGTGGCGCCTCCAGCGCGTCCAGGGCCTCCCCCGCGGGGGCCCCGGAGGCGGTCGCGCCCTCGGCCGTGGCGGTGTCGGGCCCGCCCTTGACGAGGTCGACCCGCTCGGCGCCCTCGGCCGCTTCTGCCGTGACGCTGCGGGTCGCGGCCCGGTCCTGGTCGCCGGTGCGGGCGCCGGGTGAGGCCCAGGCGTCGGAGACGCCCTCGGAGAGGATGTTCAGCGCCAGCACCGTGATCAGCATCAGCAGGCCGGGGAAGACGGTGGCCCACCAGCCGCCGGTGAGGACCATGTTCTTGCCGTCGGAGATGACGCTGCCCCACGACGGGTCGGGCGGGCGCACCCCGGCGCCGATGAACGACAGCGACGCCTCGAACACGATGGCCTCGGCGACCTGCACCGTGCAGAAGACCAGGATCGGCGCCGCGCAGTTGACCGCGACGTGCCTGAGGATGATGTGCGGGGTGCGGGCCCCGATGACGCGTTCCGCGACCACGTAGTCCTCGCCGTACTGGTCGAGGACGTTGGCCCGTACGACGCGGGCGATCGGGGGTGTGAACAGGAACGCCAGCGCGCAGATCAGGATGGGGATGCCGCCGCCGAAGACGGTGACGAGGACGGCGGCGAGCGCGATGCCGGGGAAGGCCATGATTACGTCGAGGACGCGCATCAGGGTCTCGTCGACCGCCTTGCGTGACGTGGCCGCGACGGCGCCCAGGACCGCCCCGGCGACGAGGCCGAGCGCGGTGGCGCCGAGGCCGATGGCGAGCGACCAGCGCGCCCCGTACATCAGCCGGCTGAGGATGTCGCGGCCGAGGCTGTCCTGGCCCATCCAGTGCTCGCCCGACGGGCCCCCGTTGCCGATCATGGTGGCCTGGTCGAGCGGGTCGTGCGGGGCGATCAGCGGCGCGCACAGGGCCATCAGGATGACCAGCGCGATGACCACGACGGAGACGCGGGAGCGCACCGGCAGCCTGCGCAGTGTGAGACTCCGCAGGGCCGCCCGCCCCTTGGTCGGCTGCCCGGGCTTCATGCGGCACTCCTCAGACGCGGGTTGACCAGGAGGTAGAGGATGTCGATGATCAGGTTGACCACGACGAAGCCGACGGCGGTGGTGATCACGACGCCCTGCACCACGGCGGGGTCGCCGTTCTTCACGGCGTCGATCATCAGCTTGCCCATGCCGGGCAGCGCGAAGATCGTCTCGATGACGACCGCGCCGCCGAGCAGATAGCCCACCCGCAGGCCGAGCACCGTCAGCGGGTTGATGAGGGCGTTGCGCAGGACGTTGCGGCCCACCACGACGACCGGCGGAAGACCGCTGCCGACCGCGGTGCGCACGTAGTCCTTGTCCAGCTCCTCGACGACGGCCGTGCGCACGATACGGGTGAGCTGCGCGGCCACGGGGAGCGAGAGGGCGAGCGCGGGCAGCGTCATGCTCTTCAGCCAGCCGCTGAACGAGTCGCCCGGGTTGATGTAGCCGTTGGCGGGGAACCAGCCCGCGTTCACCGCGAGGTACTGGATCATGAGCAGCGCGAGCCAGAATCCGGGGGCGGCCACCCCGATCAGCGAGAGCACCCGGATCACCTGATCGGGCCAGCGGTCCCGGTAGAGGGCGCCCGTCACCCCGAGGACCAGCGCGATGACGATCGCGACGACCAGGCCGAGCAGGGTGAGCTGGAGGGTCAGCGGCAGGGCGGTGGAGACCTGGTCGAGCACCTGGCCGCGATTGAGGACGCTGAAGCCCATGTCGCCGTGGAGGAGGTCTCCCACGAAGTGCACATAGCGCACCGGGAACGGATCGAGCAGCCCGTTCTCCTGCCGGAACTGATGCAGTTGCTCCGGGGTCGGATTGGCACCCTGGAAGTACGCGGAGGCCGGATCGCTGTTCGAGAACCGCATGATGATGAAGACGAACAGCACGATCCCGAGCATCAGCGGAATCAGCAGCAGGATGCGGCGGGCCAGAATTCTGGCTATCGCGAGCACGTGCGGCTCCTAACGGAGGTGCGGGAGATCAGCCCGCTGCGGGCTTGGCCTGGAGGAGGTTGATGCCGGGATACGACTGCGCCCGCACTCCAGTGATCTTCTTCGGGTCCCAGGCCGTCATCAGTTCTGTGTGCACGATCGGGTAGATGACCGCATTTTCCGCCACCACGTCGATATAGTCCTGCGTCATCTTCTTTTTCTTCGCCGGATCCGACTCCCTCGTGGCCTGGTCCATCTGCTTGAACAGGGCTTTGGCGGTGGAATTACTCTGCCACCTGGCGTAGCCCGTCCAGGTGTTTGTGGGGGAGTAGTTGTAGCGCATGATCAGGTCCGCGTCGATGCCGAACTGGTTCGGATTCGAGGCGCTCGCCACGACCTGGAAGTCCTTCTTCTGGTCCAGTTTGCTGAAGACCGCCGAGGTCTCCTGCGGGTCGAGCGTGGTCTTCACCCCGACCGCGTCCCAGGACGCCTTGATGGTGGGCAGGCAGTCCACGATCCAGCTCACGTTCCCGGCGAGCAGGTTCACCTTGAGGTTCTTCACGCCCGCCCGGGCGAGGAGCTGCTTCGCCTTGTCCGGGTCGTAGGTGTAGACGGTCTTCGCCTTGCGGAAGGTGGGATTCTGCCGGTCGAGAAAGGACTGGGCCGCCTTTCCGTGGCCGCGCAGCCCCGCCTGGATCATCTTCTCCGTGTCGATCGCGTAGAAGAGCGCCTGGCGCACCCGGACGTCGTCGAACGGCTTGTGGGCGGTGTTGAACAACAGGAAGATGTGGTTCATCCCCGCGCCGCCCTCGACCGTGAGCCCGCTCTTCTGGAGCTGCTCGATGTTCGGGTACGGAATGTTGTCGGCGATCTGGGCCCCGGCGCTGTTTCCGGAGATCTTCGCCACCCGGGGCGCGGCGTCCACGATGGCGAGCCAGTTCATGGTGTCGAAATTCGCCTTGCGCGGCCCGTTGTAGTCCGGATTGGCGGCGAAGGTGGTGTTCGACTTCGGGTGGTGCGCGGTCTGCTTGTACGGGCCCGAGCCGATGGCCTTGCCCGCGTCCAGGGTCTCCCAGCCGCCGGACTTGCCCACGATGTGCTTCGGCAGGATCTTGCCGAGGGTCAGCCGGGCGGTGCCGTCCGGGAACGGGAACTTCAGCGTGAGTTCGACGGTCTTTGCGTCGACCTTCTTCACGCTCTTCAGCCAGGAGGCGAAGAAGCCCTGCGCGAGGGTGTAGGAGCTGGTGTCGAGGATCTTGTCGTAGGTGAAGACCACGTCGTCCGCGGTGACCGGCTGCCCGTCGTGCCACTTGGCGCCCTCCCGCAGGGTGAAGCGCCAGGTGGTGGCCTGCGGGTCGGCCGGGATCGCGGTGGCGAGCGCGGCGTAGGGCTTGCGGCTGATCGGGTCGTTGTCGCACAGGCCCTCGAAGATGTGGTGGTTGGCCGCCATGGAGAAGGCCGACGCGGTCTTCAGTGGGTCCCAGCTCTGGTCGTTGCCGTACCCGATGACCGCGGTGACGTCCTTGGAGCCACCGCCGCCGCCCCCGGTGTCGTTGGTCGACTCGGGACCCGAGGAGCAGGCGGAGAGCGAGGTGGTGATGGCCGTGGCGGCGCCGAACGCGCCGGTGTACTTCAGAAAGGACCGGCGGTGCAGGGCCCGCCCTGGGGTCGCGTCGCTCACAGTGCCTCCATCGGGGCTTCCGGGAAAATATTCGGGAGATAGGACGTCCTACGTCGTGTTGCGCGACGATAAGTCCGGTCCGGTGGCCGGTCAAGAGGGCGCGCATACGCCCGGCGGTCGGCGCCTGGCCGGACATGGGACGTGGGATGTCTGATGGGCGTACGATGTGCGGCATGCCTGAGGAGCCGAGCAACTCCGGGATGCGCGCGACCCGTCAGTCGCGCGTGAACAGCCAGATCCAGCGCGAGGTCACCCAGCTCATCCTGGACCGCAAGCTGCGCCCTGGCTCCCCCCTGCCCACCGAGACCGAGCTGATGGAGGACCTGGGCGTCAGCCGCAACTCGGTGCGCGAGGCGCTGAAGGCGCTCCAGGCCCTCGACATCGTCGAGATCCGGCACGGTTACGGCACCTATGTGGGCCAGGCTTCGCTGACCCCGCTGGTGGACGGGCTCACCTTCCGCACCCTCGCCATGTCCGGCGACGACGAGCATGCGCTCGGCGAGATCCTCCAGGTCAGAGAGGTGCTTGAGGAGGGTCTGATACGCCGGGTCGTGCACTGTGTGACCACGGAGGACCTGGCGGCGCTCGGCGACATCGTCGCCAGGATGGAGCGCGGCGAGGACGCCGGGTCGCCCTTCCCCGACCTCGACCGCGAGTTCCACGAGCGCCTGTACCAGACCCTGGGCAACGCGCTGGTGCCCCAGCTACTCGGCGCCTTCTGGCACGTCTTCCACCGGGTCGCGCGGGCCCGCGGCTGGGACGACGACCCCGAGCCGAGCCTCACCGTCCGCCGCCACCGCGACATCCTCGACGCCCTGCGCGAGGGCAGCACCGAGGGCGCCCAGCGCGCCATGGCCGACCACTTCCGCGGCATCGAGACCAGGGCCGCCCAGGAGACCCGTGGCGTCGGCTGACCCCCGCCGGGGAGCCCTCGGGTGCCGGTCGGCACCCGCCCGCGCCACCGACCCCCACGTAACCGACCCCGCCCCCACGCCACCGACCCGCCCACCACGCACCGACCCCGCCCACCACCGCACGGACGAGGACCACGCATGACGGACGCCCCGGACGCCCCCAACCGCGAAAGCCGCCTGCGGCACTTCTACGACCGCCTCAGCACCCCCGGTTACGGCGGCGACTACAACCCCGAGCAGTGGGACGAGGCCACCCACGCCGAGGACATGACCCTGATGCGGGCCGCCGGGGTGAACCTCGTCACACTCGGCATCTTCTCCTGGGCCAAGTCCGAACCGGCCCCGGGCGCCTACGACTTCACCTGGCTCGACACCCACATGGACCGGCTCGCCGAGAACGGGATCGCGGTCAGCCTCGCCACCATGACCGCCTCCCCGCCCGCCTGGCTGGCCGCCGAGCACCCGCAGACGCTGCCGGTGCTCGCCGACGGCACCCGCCTCTACCCCGGCTCCCGGCAGCACTGGTGCCCGTCGAGCCCTGTCTACCGCGACCACGCCGCCCGCCTCGCGGGCAAGCTCGCCGAGCGGTACGGGGACCACCCCGCCCTCGCCCTCTGGCACATCGGCAACGAGTACGGCTGCCACATCTCACGGCACTGCCACTGCGAGGTCTCCACCGCGGCGTTCCGCGACTGGCTGCGGAAGCGCTACGGCGACGTGGACGCGCTCAACGCCGCCTGGTCCACCGACTTCTGGTCCCAGCGCTACGGCTCCTTCGACGAGATCCACACGCCGCGCACCGCACCGTCCTTCCGCAACCCCACCCAGCAGCTCGACTACCTGCGCTTCTCCTCCGACGAACTGCTCGCCTGCTACCTCGCGGAGAAGGAGGTGCTCGCCCGGGTGACCCCGCAGGTGCCGGTGACCACCAACTTCGTGCCCGTCGCCAAGACCCTCGACCTGTTCTCCTGGGCGCCCCACCTGGACGTCATCTCGTACGACTCCTACCCCGACCCGCACGACCCGGCCGCGGGCCGCGAGACCGCGTTCTGCTACGACGTGATGCGGGGGCTCGGCGGCGGCCGGCCCTGGCTGCTGATGGAGCAGGCGCCCAGCGCGGTCAACTGGCGAAAGCGCAACGGCCGCAAGCCGCCGGGGCGGATGCGGCTCGACAGTTGGCGCGCGGTGGCGCACGGCGCCGACTCGGTCCTCTTCTTCCAGTGGCGCCAGTCGCGCGGCGGCGCCGAGAAGTACCACTCGGCGATGGTGCCGCACGGCGGCCCCGACACCCGTATCCACCGCGAGGTCAGGGAGCTGGGCGCCGAACTCGCCGACCACCCGGAACTCCTCGGCTCGCGCCCGCTGCGCGCCGACGCCGCCATCCTGCTCGACTGGCCGAGCTGGTGGGCCCTGGAACTCGACGCCCACCCCAGCCGCGACGTCACCCTGATGTCCGCCGCGCTCGCCCACCACCGGCCCCTGTACGAGGCGTCCGTCGCCACCGACGTGGTCCCCCTCGACGCGGACCTCGCCCCCTACAAGCTGCTGGTGGTGCCGAACCTGTACGCGGTCCCCACCGCGGCGGCCGAGCGCATCACCGCGTATGTGCGCGGCGGCGGCACCCTGGTGATGTCGTACTTCTCCGGCATCACCGACGAGCACGACCGGGTCCACCCCGGCGGCTACCCGGCGCCGTTCCGCGAGCTGCTCGGCCTCACGGTCGAGGAGTTCGACCCGGGGCCCGACGGCTCCTGGGCCGAGGTGATCCGCCTGGAGGGCGCGGAGGCGGTCGACACCTTCGACGACGGCTCACCCGCCGTCACCCGCCACCCCTACGGCGAGGGCACCGCCTGGTACCTGGGCACCCGCCCGGAGCCCGAGGCGATGCGCGCGCTGATGGACCGCGTCCGCGAGGAGGCCGAGGTCCACCCCGTACTCCCCGGCCTCCCCCCGTCCACCCAGGCCCGCACCCGCCTCACCGCCGACGGCACCCCCGTCCACATCGTCCTGAACGACACGACGGCAGAGGTGGAGATCCGCCGCGGCTGACCCCCGGGACGCCCCGGCCCCGGCCCGCGCCGCCGGGTGGGGCGGGGCGGGAGATCCGTGCGGGACAATGGGGGCCATGAGCCTGTTCCGGGATGACGGTGTGGTGTTGCGGACCCAGAAGCTGGGGGAGGCCGACCGGATCATCACGCTGCTCACCCGGGGGCACGGGCGGGTGCGGGCCGTGGCGCGCGGGGTGCGGCGCACCAAGTCCAAGTTCGGCGCGCGTCTTGAGCCGTTCACCCATGTCGACGTGCAGTTCTTCGCCCGCGGCAGTGAACTCGTCGGCCGCGGCCTGCCGCTGTGCACCCAGGGCGAGACCATCTCGCCGTACGGCTCCGGCATCGTCGCCGACTACGCCCGCTACACCGCGGGCACCGCGATGCTGGAGACCGCCGAGCGCTTCACCGACCACGAGGGCGAACCGGCCGTCCAGCAGTACCTGCTGCTCATCGGCGGACTGCGCACCCTCTCCAGGGCCGAGCACGAGCCCCGGCTCGTCCTCGACGCGTTCCTGCTGCGCTCCCTCGCCGTCGGCGGCTACGCCCCCAGCTTCTCCGACTGCGCACGCTGCGGGCTGCCAGGACCGCACCGCTTCTTCTCCGTCGGCGCCGGCGGCTGCGTCTGCGCCGACTGCCGGGTGCCCGGCAGCGTCGTACCCTCGTCGGGGGCCCTCACCCTGCTCGGCGCGCTGCTGACGGGGGACTGGGAGACGGCGGACGCCACCGAGCCGCGGTATGCCAGGGAGGGCAGCGGCCTGGTGTCGGCGTATCTGCACTGGCACATGGAGCGCGGGCTGCGCTCACTGCGGTACGTCGAGAAGTAGTCCCCCGAGGTCCACACGTCCGAGCAGGGAAGCTGGAGCGATCATGGCAGTACGCGGGATTCTGGGACGGCAGCGCCGCGAGTACAGGGTGCCGGAGCCGCACCCGTCGGGCGCCCGCCCGCCGAAGCTCCCCGGGGAACTGGTGCCCCGGCACGTCGCCATCGTCATGGACGGCAACGGCCGCTGGGCGAAGGAGCGCGGGCTGCCGAGGACCGAGGGCCACCGCGTCGGCGAGGGCGTCGTCCTCGACGTGCTCAAGGGCTGCCTGGAGATCGGCGTGAAGAACCTCTCGCTGTACGCCTTCTCCACCGAGAACTGGAAGCGGTCGCCCGAGGAAGTCCGCTTCCTGATGAACTTCAACCGCGACGTGATCCGCCGCCGCCGCGACGAGATGGACGAGATGGGCATCCGCATCCGCTGGGTCGGCCGGATGCCGAAGCTGTGGCGGTCCGTCGTCAAGGAGTTGCAGGTCGCCCAGGAGCAGACCGTCGGCAACGACGCCATGACGCTGTACTTCTGCGTCAACTACGGCGGCAGGGCCGAGGTGGCCGACGCCGCGCGAAGGCTCGCCCGCGATGTCGCCGCGGGCAGGCTCGACCCGGAGAAGGTCAGCGAAAAGACCGTCCAGAAGTACCTGTACTACCCGGACATGCCCGACGTCGACCTGTTCCTGCGCCCGAGCGGGGAGCAGCGTACCTCCAACTACCTTCTCTGGCAGAGCAGTTACGCGGAGCTGGTGTTCCAGGACGTGCTGTGGCCCGACTTCGACCGGCGCGACCTGTGGCGGGCCTGCGTCGAGTACGCCTCACGGGACCGCCGCTTCGGCGGCGCGATCCCCAACGAGACCGCCGACGAGGAGGCCGGGGCCGCCGCGGGAAGCGAAGAGTAGCCGGGCGTGACGCGCGGGCGCGGGCGGGGCGCCGCGGCGGTGCCGGCGGGCGGGGCGCGGCGTCAGCCGTCCCCGTGCCCCGGGTGCCCCGCGCAGTCCGCGCAGGTGCCGAAGATCTCTATGGTGTGGGCCACGTTCACATACCCGTGCTCGCGGGCGATGCCCTCCGCCCACTTCTCCACCGCGGGCCCCTCCACCTCGACGGCCTTGCCGCACACCCGGCACACCAGGTGGTGGTGGTGCTCCTCGGTGCTGCACCTGCGATAGACCGACTCGCCGTCCGAGGTGCGCAGCACGTCCACCTCCCCGGCGTCGGCCAGCGACTGGAGGGTGCGGTACACCGTGGTCAGGCCCACGGAGTCGCCCTTGTGCTTGAGCATGTCATGCAGCTCCTGAGCGCTGCGGAACTCGTCGACGTCGTCGAGCGCGGCCGCTACCGCCGCGCGCTGCCGGGTCGACCGGCCTCGTACCGGGGCTGCCACGGTGTGCCTCCTCACGTCGGCTTGTCCAGCCATTCTGCCAGCTCCGGCGTCAGGGGCGGCAGCCACGGTGCGCCCCGGCGCCGCCCCGGGGGCCCCGGCGCGCGCCGTGCGCGCCCCGTGAGCGGGGCGGGACCTGCGCGGGTCGCCACGTACGGACCCGCGCGCGGACGGGGGCCGCCCTGATTTGATCCGGGGGGGCGCCACGCCGGTAATCTGAGGCATTCGCCGTTCACCGTCGTATGAAGAGAGCACCGTGGCCGCCGACAAGATCGACACCATCGTCAGCCTGAGCAAGCGCCGTGGCTTCGTCTATCCGAGCAGTGAGATCTACGGAGGCCAGCGGGCCGCCTGGGACTACGGGCCGCTGGGCGTCGAGCTGAAGGAGAACATCAAGCGCCAGTGGTGGCGCTACATGGTCACCTCGCGCGAGGACGTCGTCGGTCTCGACTCTTCGGTGATCCTGGCCACCGAGGTGTGGGAGGCGTCGGGGCACGTCGCCACCTTCACCGACCCGCTCACCGAGTGCACCTCCTGCCACAAGCGGTTCCGCGCCGACCACCTGGAGGAGGCGTACGAGGCGAAGCACGGCCGCCTCCCCGAGAACGGCCTCGCCGACGTGAACTGCCCCAACTGCGGCAACAAGGGCCAGTTCACCGAGCCCAAGCAGTTCTCCGGGCTGCTCGCCACCCACCTCGGCCCCACCCAGGACACCAGCTCCGTGGCCTACCTGCGGCCCGAGACCGCCCAGGGCATCTTCACCAACTTCGCCCAGGTGCAGCAGACCTCGCGCCGCAAGCCGCCGTTCGGCATCGCCCAGATGGGCAAGTCGTTCCGCAACGAGATCACCCCGGGCAACTTCATCTTCCGCACCCGCGAGTTCGAGCAGATGGAGATGGAGTTCTTCGTCAAGCCGGGCGAGGACGAGAAGTGGCACGAGTACTGGATGGAGCAGCGCTGGTCCTGGTACACGGGCCTCGGCCTGCGCGAGGAGAACATGCGGTGGTACGAGCACCCGAAGGAGAAGCTCTCCCACTACTCCAAGCGCACCGCCGACATCGAGTACCGCTTCCGCTTCGGCGGCAGCGAGTGGGGTGAGCTTGAGGGCGTCGCCAACCGCACCGACTACGACCTCTCCGCCCACGCCAAGGCGTCGGGGCAGGAGCTGTCCTACCTCGACCAGGAGGCCGGGGAGCGCTGGGTGCCGTACGTCATCGAGCCCGCGGCCGGGGTCGGCCGCACCATGCTGGCCTTCCTGCTCGACGCCTACACCGAGGACGAGGCGCCGAACGCGAAGGGCAAGATGGAGAAGCGCACCGTGCTGCGGCTGAACCCGCGCCTCGCGCCGGTCAAGGCCGCCGTGCTGCCGCTCTCCCGCAACGCGGACCTCTCCCCGAAGGCGAAGGGCCTGGCCGCCGCGCTCCGGCAGAACTGGAACGTCGAGTTCGACGACGCGGGCGCGATCGGCCGCCGCTACCGCCGCCAGGACGAGATCGGCACCCCGTTCTGTGTGACGGTCGACTTCGACACCCTGGAGGACAACGCCGTCACGGTGCGCGAGCGCGACTCCATGCGGCAGGAGCGGGTCTCCCTCGACCGCATCGAGGGCTACCTCGGGGAGCGGCTGGCGGGCTGCTAGGGCGTGTCTTCAAGAGCCCGTCTGGTCGGGGCGGCCCGGCACGCACTCCCCCAGCCTTCGGCCGGGAGGTGCCCCCACGCCGCGTTGTCGTCAGTCGCCGACGCGCCGCGTCGACTCCCTCCTCCGCCTTGCGATGGGGGCACCTCCCACGCCCTTCGGGCAGTGGGGGAGCACCGGACCATCCCGACCCCGCCCTACAGGCGGACGACGCTCTTTTGAAGACACTCCCCAGCGCCCCGGGCGTGGGCGTGTGCGAGGGGGTCTTCTGGCCCCCTCGTCGTTCTTCTTGCGAAGACGGGGCGGCGCCCGCCGAAAGGGCGAAGCCCGGAAGGGGGGACCGGCAGGCCCCCGCTGCGGGCCGGGCGGGCCGGGGCCGAGGTGGCAGGGTGAAGTGGCAAGGCCACACCACCGGCGGCGTCCACGGGCGTCAGCGAGGAGAGAGCACCATGCGCACCGTTCCGCTCGGCACCGAGGGCCCCCGGGTCGCCGCCCTCGGCCTCGGCTGTATGGGCATGTCCGCCCTGTACGGGCAGGCCGACAGGGCCGAGTCCATCGCCACCGTCCACGCCGCGCTCGACGCCGGGATCACCCTGCTCGACACCGGCGACTTCTACGGCATGGGCCACAACGAGATGCTGATCGGCGAGGCGCTGCGCTCCGCGGGGCCCGCGCGGCGCGCCGGGGCGCAGCTCAGCGTGAAGTTCGGCGGCCTCAGGGACCCCGACGGCGGCTGGGGCGGCTACGACGGCCGCCCCGCCGCGGTCAAGAACTTCGCCGCGTACTCCCTCACCCGCCTCGGCGTCGACCACATCGACGTCTACCGCATCGCGCGCGTCGACCCTGCCGTCCCCATCGAGGAGACCGTCGGCGCCATCGCGGAACTCGTCCAGGCGGGCCACGTACGCCACATCGGCCTCTCCGAGGTCGGCGCGGCCACCGTCCGCAGGGCCGCGGCGACCGCCCCGATCAGCGACGTCCAGATCGAGTACTCGCTGATCTCCCGGGGCATCGAGGAGTCCATCCTGCTGACCACCCGCGAGCTGGGCATCGCCATCACCGCGTACGGCGTGCTCTCCCGCGGCCTGATTTCCGGGCACTTCGCCCGCGACCGCCAACTGGAGCCGACCGACTTCCGCGCCCACTCGCCCCGCTTCCAGGGCGAGAACTTGCAGCACAACCTGGACCTCGTGGACGCGCTCGCCGCCGTCGCCGAGCGCAAGGGCGCCACCGTCGCGCAGATCGCCATCGCCTGGGTGCTCTCCCGCGGCGACGACATCGTGCCGCTGATCGGCGCCCGTACCCGCGAGCGCCTGGCGGAGGCCGTCGGCGCCCTCGATGTCACGCTCGACGAGGACGACCTCGCCGCGGTGGAGGGCGCCGTGCCGCCGGGCGCGGCGCGCGGCGAGCGCTATCCGGCGGCGCAGATGGCCTCGCTCGACAGCGAGCGCTGACCGCCCACGCCGCCCGCGCACGCCGACCGGGGGCGGGCCGCTACCCGACCGTCCGCGGCAGCCGGGTGCTCAGCGCCGCCGTCACGGCCACCCCGGCCAACTGGACGGCGAGCGTCACCAGCAGCCCGTCCCGCAGCCCGCCGCCGTCGGCCACGCTCAGGAAGAGCGAGCCGAGCACGGCGACCCCGAGCGCAAGCGACGACTGCTGGGTGGTGATCATCACGCCGCTGCCCACCCCGGCCCGCTCCACCGGCACCTCGGACATGACCACCCGGAAGATCACCGGAAGCTGCAACGCCTGCCCCGCGCCCGCGAACACGGAGCCCGGCAGCAGGGTGAGCGCGTCGAGGCGGGGCCAGTCGCGCCAGGCCGCGAGGCAGATCAGCAGCAGCCCCACGGCCTGGAGCCCGGCGCCCGCGGTCACCACCCGGGTGCCGAAGCGCCGCACGAGGCGCGGCCCGAGCACCGAGAACACGAAGAAGACCCCGGCGAGCGGTGCGAGCGCCAGGCCCGCCGCGACGGGGCCGAGGCGCGCCCCCTGCTGGAGCGCCACCGCCATCACGAACATGAACCCGCTGAACCCCATCGAGAACGGGACGATCAGCACGAGCCCGCGCCGCAGCGTCACGAGCCGGAACAGGCTCGGCGGCACCAGCGGGGTGTGCCCGCGCCTGTCGAGGCGGCGCTCCACCGCGTAGAAGCCCCACGCGGCGAACGGGAACACCCCGAGGGCCGCCCAGGTCCACAGCGGCCACCCCGCGGCGCGGCCCTCGGTCAGCGGCAGCAGCAGGGTCAGCAGGGACACCGCGAGCAGCGCCGTGCCCGCCAGGTCGACCGGTGCGGGGCGCGCGGCGCGGGTCGGCGGCACGGTGCGCACCGCGAGCGCCAGCGCGACGGCCACCACCGGCACGTTGACCAGGAACACCGCCCGCCAGTCGGTGCCCGCGATGTCGGCGGCGATCAGGACGCCGCCGAGTATCTGGCCCGCGACCATGGAGAGCCCGGCCGTCGCCCCGTACAGGCTCATGGCCCGCGCCCGCCGGTGGCCCTGGGTGGTGGCCTGGATGGTGGCGAGGACCTGCGGCAGCATCAGCGCCGCCGCCATGCCCTGGGCGACCCTGGCGCCGATGAGGCTCCAGGCGTCGGGCGCGAGGCCGCAGGCCAGGGAGGTGACGCCGAAGGCGGCCATGCCGCCGATGAACAGCCGCCTGCGGCCGAAGCGGTCGCCGAGCCGGCCGCCGAGCACCAGCAGGACGGCGTACGCGACGCCGTACCCGGCGACGACGAGTTCCAGCAGCGCCTCCCCGGCGTGCAGGTCGCTGCCGATGGTGGGCAGGGCGACGTTGACGATGAAGAAGTCGATGAGGGGCAGCGCGGCGCCGATGAGCACCGTGAGCAGCCCGGCGCCGGAGAGCACCGTGGTCGGGTGGACCGTGACGCGGCCGCCCGGTGCGCCGGTGGCGGGCGGCGCGGCCGTGGTGGGGCCCGCGGTGCCCGCCCTGGTCTGGGTCGTGGGAATGTCACTCACGGCAGCGAGCCTCGTCGACCGCCGAGACTGGTACCAGAGTGTCCTTATCCTGGTAGCAGAAGCACCTGGCAATGACCGCGGCGGTGCGGCACGCTGGCTGCATGGTCACCGCTTCACCCGGGCCGCCGCTGCCGAGGACAGGACCGCCGCCCGCCGCGCCGCGCGCCGCCGCTGCGGGGGAGTCCGAGATCCGCCGCTCCGAGCTGGCCGGTTTCCTGCGCAGCCGCCGCGAGCGCATCGCCCCCGAGCAGGTGGGGCTGCCGCGCGGCAGCCGCAGGCGCACGCCAGGGCTGCGCCGCGAGGAGGTCGCGCAGCTCTCCACGGTGGGGGTCACCTGGTACACGTGGCTCGAACAGGGCCGTGACATCCAGGTGTCGGTGAGCGTCCTCGACGCGCTGGCCCGCGCGCTGATGCTCGACGGCAGCGAGCGCGCCCACCTCTTCCACCTGGCCGCGCAGAGCGACCCGCTGCCGGGGCGCGGCTGCGAGACGGTGACGCCCGCGGTACGCCGCCTCATGGAGCAGCTCGAACCGATCCCGGCGGGCGTGCAGAACAGCCGCTACGACATCCTCGCGTACAACCGCACCTACGGACGCATGCTCTGCGCGCTCGACGAGGTGCCGGAGGAGGATCTGAACTGCATGGTCCTCGCCTATCTGAACCCGCACTGGCGGGCGGGCATCGTCACGCTCCAGGAGTCGACGCGCGCCATGGCCGCGAAGTTCCGCGCCTCGATGGCGGAGCACCTGGCGGAGCCCGCCTGGAAGATGCTGCTCGACCGGCTGCTGACGCAGTCACCCGAGTTCCGCGAGGTGTGGGAGCGGCACGAGGTGCAGGCGCCGAGCGGCAAGGTCAAGCAGTACCGCAACCGGGACGTGGGCCTGCTCACCGTGGAGCACACGGAGTTGCAGATCGGCCCCGCCCACGGCCCCCGCCTCGTGACGTACGTCCCGGTCGACGACACGACCAGGGCCCGCCTGGAACGGCTCCTTGAGCTGGCCCTCGCCGCGGAGCGAGGGGAGCGGGAGGAGCCGGGGGAGCGGTAGCCGCCGCCGGGACCCGCGCCGGGGCGCCGCTACGACGCGTGCGGGGACGGTGCCGGGCCCTCCACGGCGGGTGCCAGGGGCGCGGCCACGGCCGCCTCCGCGTCCTCTGCCTCGATGCGCTCCGCCATCCGGTGGGCGGTGCGCGCCGCCCACCGCCCCGAGGTGAGCAGCCCGAGCAGCAGCACGCAGACCCCGCAGCCCGCGAGTATCCACCAGGCCGGCCTGCTCGCCGCCACGTACGTGTCCCGGTACGAGCCCCCGGCCACACCGGAGGCGAGCACCGCGCCGATCACCGCCACGCCGAGCGTGGAGCCGATCTGGCGGCTGGTGGAGGCCACCGCGGCCGCCACGCCCGCCTGGGAGCGCGGCATGCCGGAGACGGCGGTGTTGGTGATGGGCGCGTTCACCACGCCGAGGCCGATGCCGAAGAGGACGTAGCCGACGATCCGCGGGAAGGCGCTGGTCTCCGCGTCGAACGCCGCGAACAGCACGCCGGTCGCGGTCATCGTCACCCCGGCCACCAGCAGCGAGGGCCGGGGCCCCCTGCTGCCGACGAGGCGCCCCGACAGCGGTGCGAAGAACAGCGTCATCGCGGCCATCGGCAGCATCCAGAGACCGGCGTGGAGCGCGCTCTCGCCGCGCACGTTCTGCAAGTAGAGCGTGTTGAGGAAGAGGAATCCGGCGAGCGCCGCGAACGAGCAGACGGCGATGACGGTCGCCCCGCTGAACGGCGCGCTGCGGAAGAACCGGATGTCGATCAGCGGCTCGTGGCGCCGCGACTCGTAGCCGACGAGGCCGCAGAGCGCGGCGAGCGCGAGCGCGCCGAAGCCGACGGTGGGGGCCGACCAGCCCGCCGAGGGCGCCTCGATGATCGCGTAGGTGAGCGCGGCGAGCAGCACGATCACCAGGACCTGGCCCACCGGATCGGGGCGGCGCGCGGTGGCCGCGCGGGACTCCGGTACGTACTTGACGGTGAGCAGCAGCGCGGCGAGGCCCACCGGGAGGTTGAGCCAGAAGATCGAGCGCCAGCCGACGCTGTCCACGAGCAGGCCGCCGACGAGCGGGCCCGCCGCCATGGAGATGCCGATGACCCCGCCCCAGACGCCGATCGCGCGGGCCCGCTCGCGCGGGTCCGTGAAGGTGTTGGTGATGATCGACATCGCCACCGGGTTCAGCATGGAGCCGCCGACCGCCTGCACCATGCGGAACGCGACCAGGGACGGCAGGTTGGGCGCGAGCGAGCAGAGCAGCGAGCCCAGCACGAACACCACGAGGCCCGCCTGGAAGACCCGGCGCCTGCCGAGCCGGTCGGCGGTCGACCCGGCGAGCATCAGCAGCGAGGCGAGCACCAGCGTGTAGGCGTCGATGGTCCATTGCAGACCGGCCACGCTCGACCCCATCTCCGTCTGGAGGGAGGGCAGCGCGACGTTCAGGACCGTGTTGTCGAGGCTGACCATCAGCAGGCTCATGCAGCAGATGGCGAGGACGAGCATGCGACGGCGCGGGCTGAGGTCGGGCATACATCAATAGTACGACTAACTAATGACCTGTTGGGCCATGCGCGGGCCCGATCCGGCCAGGTGAGGCGATGGTCACCCGTGACGACGACCACAGCGGCCCCGCCCGCGACCCTGCCACCGCCCGCCACGGGCGGCCCCGCGTGCGGCGTGCGGGACAATGGGGCCCATGTCCACGCTCACCATCGGTCCCCACACCGTCACGCCCCCCGTGGTGCTCGCCCCCATGGCGGGTATCACCAACGCGCCCTTCAGGACGCTGTGCCGGGAGTTCGCGGGCGGGCGCGGTCTCTTCGTCAGCGAGATGATCACCTCGCGGGCCCTGGTCGAGCGGAACGAGAAGACCATGCGGCTCATCCAGTTCGGTCCCGGCGAGCGGCCGCGCTCCATCCAGCTCTACGGGGTCGACCCCGCGACCGTCGGCAAGGCGGTCAGGATGATCGCGGACGAGGACCTGGCCGACCACATCGACCTCAACTTCGGCTGCCCGGTGCCGAAGGTGACCCGCAGGGGCGGCGGTTCCGCGCTCCCGTACAAGCGGCCGCTGCTGCGGGCCATCCTGCGGGAGGCGGTCGCGGGCGCGGGGCGGCTGCCGGTCACCATGAAGATGCGCAAGGGCATCGACGACGCCCATCCGACCTGCCTGGACGCGGGCCGTATCGCCGTCGACGAGGGGGTCGCGGCCATCGCCCTGCACGGCCGCACGGCCGCCCAGCACTACTCGGGCACGGCGGACTGGGAGGCCATCGCCCGCCTCAAGGAGCATGTCCCGGAGATCCCGGTGCTGGGCAACGGGGACATCTGGTCGGCGGCCGACGCGGTGCGCATGATGCGCGAGACCGGCTGCGACGGCGTCGTCGTGGGCCGCGGCTGCCTGGGCAGGCCCTGGCTCTTCGGGGACCTGGTCGCCGCCTTCGACGGCGGGGGCGCGCCCGCGGCGCCGACGCTGCGCGAGGTCGCCGCCGTCATGGAGCGGCACGCCCGGCTGCTGGGGGAGTGGCTGGACGACGAGGCGCGCGGCGTCATCGACTTCCGCAAGCACGTGGCCTGGTACCTCAAGGGCTTCTCCGTGGGCTCCGCGATGCGCCGCAGGCTCGCGGTGACCTCCTCGCTCGCCGAGCTGTCCGACGGCCTCGCCGCACTCGACCTCGGCCAGGGCTGGCCGGAGGGCGCCGAGGGCCCCAGGGGCCGCACCTCGGGCCGCGACCGCGTGGTCCTGCCCGACGGCTGGCTCGACGACCCGCACGCCTGCCCGGGCGTGGCCGCGGACGCGGAACTGGACACGTCGGGCGGCTGAGCGCACGGGGAGCCGGCCGGCGCCCGCCCGCCGCGCCTCCGTAACCGTCCCGCCACCCCCTCGCCACCGCCGCGCGGCGAGTGATTCCCGCCACTTTTGAGACATCCGATGCTCGTCTGAGCCCGCTCGGGCCCGCCGGACTCCCATCACACTTCTCCAAGGGGTGGCACCCAGTGCCACCCCTTGGAGGTTCGAAGGGCAAACCCGGCCGCGCTTTTTGCCGCTCGGATGAGCGGAGAGCTTCAAGAATGAGTAGCCTGATCTTCAGGAAGTGAACACGGGGAGCGTCCGGAAGCCGCGCGCCATCGACTTTTGATCTCTCAGCGGATGGGTGGTTGCGGCCATGTGACGCACAAGTGGACGTACCCGAAAGCCTTCGATCTGGGTATGTTCCCTGCCGTCAGGGCAGTCGGCAGAGCCATCGATGGATTCGAGGCGTGCGAGGAGTCGAGATCCGTGCCGGACAAAGCAGCATCACCCCCAGCCAAGTTCGTTTATGACTTCACCGAGGGCGACAAGGACCACAAGGACCTGCTCGGCGGGAAGGGCGCGAACCTCGCCGAGATGACCAATCTCGGCCTCCCCGTGCCGCCCGGCTTCACCATCACCACCGCGGCCTGCAAACTCTTCCTGGAGACCGGGGACCTGCCCGCGGCACTCAGTGACGAGGTCAGTGCGCACCTCGCCGCCCTGGAGGCCGCCATGGGCAAGAAGCTCGGCGCCGAGGACGACCCGCTGCTGGTCTCGGTGCGCTCGGGCGCCAAGTTCTCCATGCCGGGGATGATGGACACCGTCCTCAACGTCGGCCTCTCCGACGCCTCCGTCGGGGGTCTCGCCGCGCAGGCCGGGGACGAGCGCTTCGCCTGGGACTCGTACCGCAGGCTCATCCAGATGTTCGGCGAGACCGTCCTCGGCATCGACGGCGAGCGCTTCCACGACGCCCTGGAGGACGCCAAGCACGCCCAGGGCGCCCGCGCCGACACCGACCTGGGCGCGGACGCGCTGAAGCAGCTCGTCGAGGTCTACAAGAAGATCGTCAGGGCCGAGACGGGCGCCGACTTCCCGCAGGAGCCCCGCGCGCAGATGGACCTCGCGGTGCGCGCCGTCTTCTCCTCGTGGAACGGCGAGCGCGCCCGCCTCTACCGCCGCCAGGAGCGCATCCCGCACGACCTCGGCACCGCCGTCAACATCGTCTCCATGGTGTTCGGCAACCTCGGCCCCGACTCCGGCACCGGCGTCGCCTTCACCCGCGACCCCGCCACGGGGCACCAGGGCGTCTACGGCGACTACCTCCAGAACGCCCAGGGCGAGGACGTCGTCGCCGGCATCCGCAACACGGTGCCGCTCGCCGACCTGGAGAAGATCGACAAGAAGTCCTACGACGAACTCCTCGGCATCATGGAGACCCTGGAGAACCACTACAGGGACCTCTGCGACATCGAGTTCACCATCGAGCGCGGCAAGCTGTGGATGCTCCAGACCCGGGTCGGCAAGCGCACCGCCGCCGCCGCGTTCCGCATCGCCACCCAGCTCGTCGACCAGGGGCTCATCGACGAGGCCGAGGCGCTGCGCCGGGTCAACGGCGCGCAGCTCGCCCAGCTCATGTTCCCCCGCTTCGACGCGGCCGCCGCGGGCGGCAAGGGGAAGGGCAAGGGCAAGGACACGGGGGACGGCAAGGGCGCCGCGGTGTGCGTGGCGCGCGGCATCGCCGCGTCCCCGGGCGCCGCCGTCGGCAAGGCCGTCTTCGACTCCTACACCGCCGTCAAGTGGTCGCGCTCCGGCGAGCGCGTCATCCTGATCCGCCGCGAGACCAACCCGGACGACCTGGACGGCATGATCGCCGCGCAGGGCATCCTCACCTCGCGCGGCGGCAAGACCTCGCACGCCGCCGTCGTCGCCCGCGGCATGGGCAAGACCTGCGTCTGCGGCGCCGAGGACCTGGAGGTCGACACCAAGCGGCGGCGGCTGACCGTGCCGGGCGGCGTCGTCGTCGAGGAGGGCGACACGGTCTCCGTCGACGGCTCCAACGGCCGGGTGTACGTGGGGGAGGTGCCGGTGGTGCCCTCGCCCGTCGTCGAGTACTTCGAGGGCAGGATGCACGCGGGCGCCGACGACGCGGACGAACTCGTCGCCGCCGTCCACCGCGTGATGGCCTACGCGGACCGGGTGCGGCGCCTGCGGGTGCGCGCCAACGCGGACAACGCCGAGGACGCGCTGCGCGCCCGCCGCTTCGGGGCGCAGGGCATCGGCCTGTGCCGCACCGAGCACATGTTCCTCGGCGACCGGCGCCGCGACGTGGAGCGGCTGATCCTCGCCGACACCGACGAGGAGCGCGACGCGGCGCTCTCCTCGCTGCTGCCGCTCCAGCGGCGCGACTTCGTGGAGCTGTTCGAGGCCATGGACGGCCTGCCGGTGACGGTACGGCTGCTCGACCCGCCGCTGCACGAGTTCCTGCCCGACATCACCGAGCTTTCGGTACGGGTCGCGCTCGCCGAGTCCCGCGAGGACGCCAACGAGAACGACCTCAGGCTGCTCCAGGCCGTGCACCGTCTCCACGAGCAGAACCCGATGCTCGGCCTGCGCGGGGTGCGGCTCGGCCTCGTCATCCCCGGCCTGTTCACCATGCAGGTACGGGCGATCGCGGAGGCGGTCGCCGAGCGGATCGAGGCCAAGGGCGACCCCCGCGCCGAGATCATGATCCCGCTGGTCGGCACCGTGCAGGAGCTGGAGATCGTCCGCGACGAGGCGGAGGGCGTCATCGCCGAGGTCGCCGCCGCCACCGGCGCCGACATCCGGCTCGCCCTCGGCACCATGATCGAGCTGCCCAGGGCCGCGCTCACCGCGGGCCAGATCGCCGGGGCGGCCGAGTTCTTCTCCTTCGGCACCAACGACCTCACCCAGACCGTGTGGGGCTTCTCCCGGGACGACGTCGAGGCGTCCTTCTTCACCGCCTACCTGGAGAAGGGCATCTTCGGGGTGTCGCCGTTCGAGACCATCGACAAGGACGGCGTCGGCGCCCTGGTCAGGGACGCGGTGGAGGCGGGGCGCGCGGCACGCCCCGGCCTCAAGCTCGGCGTCTGCGGGGAGCACGGCGGAGACCCCGAGTCCGTCCACTTCTTCCACGAGGTGGGACTCGACTACGTCTCCTGCTCGCCGTTCCGGGTCCCGGTCGCCCGTCTTGAGGCGGGCCGCGGCGCCGTGAACGGCGGCTGAACCGGGCCGCCGCGCGCCCTCACTCCGCGAGTGTGCGGGTCTCGTAGACCCGTACCGACACCCCGTCCTCGTCGAGGCAGCGCCCCGTCGTCAGCGCGAAGCGCTGTTTGAGCAGGGGGGACGCCACGTACGGGACGCCGTCCGCGGAGCCGGTCAGGCCGCGGGAGAGCACGGCGGCGCCGGTGAACGGGTCGCGGTTGTCGATCGCGTACAGCCGCCCCCGCCTGTCGAGGAAGAGCGCCGCCTGCTCGCCGCCTGGCAGCAGGGCCGCCACGCCGCGCCCCGGCAGCAGCCCGGCGCCCTCGCACACCGGGTGCCAGCCCGCGTCCAGTCTGAGCAGCACCGTGAGCCGTACGGGGCGTCCGGGCGCGGGCGGTTCCGGGAGGGCGGGGGCCGGGGCGGGCGCGGCCGGGGCGGTGTCGGTCATCGGGGGCTTCCTTCCAGCGGGCGGGACGGGGGAGGGGCCAGGGTGAGCAGCGGGGGCTCCGGCCTGATCTGGCCGCGCTCGGGCACGAAGCGGACGGTGGGGTCGGGGGTGCCCGGCGCGTTCACGAAGGACACGAAGCGGGCCAGGCGCTCCGGGTCGTCCAGGGTCGCGGCCCACTCGTCCCGGTAGCCCGCCACATGCCGCGCCATCAGCTCCTCCAACTCGGCGCAGATCCCGAGCGCGTCGCGTACCACCACGTCCCGCACGTGGTCGAGGCCGCCCTCGACGCGTTCGAGCCAGGCCGCGGTGCGCTCCAGGGGGTCCGCGGTGCGGATGTAGAACATCAGGAACCGGTCGACGAGGCGCACCAGTTCCGCGTCCGACAGGTCCTGCGCCAGCAGGTCGGCGTGGCGGGGCGTGGCGCCGCCGTTGCCGCCCACGTAGAGGTTCCAGCCGCTCGCCGTGGCGATCACGCCGAAGTCCTTGGAGCGCGCCTCCGCGCACTCCCGCTGGCAGCCGGAGACCGCCGACTTCAGCTTGTGCGGCGCCCGCAGGCCCCGGTAGCGCAGTTCGAGGTCGATCGCCATCCGCACCGAGTCCCGCACCCCGTACCTGCACCAGTCGCTGCCCACACAGGACTTCACGGTGCGCAGCGCCTTCCCGTACGCGTGCCCCGACTCGAAGCCCGCCGCCACCAGACGGGCCCAGATCAGCGGCAACTGCTCCACCCTGGCGCCGAACAGGTCGACCCGCTGACCGCCGGTGATCTTCGTGTAGAGGCCGAAGTCCCGCGCCACCTCGCCGATCACGATCAGCTTCTCCGGGGTGATCTCACCGCCCGGTATCCGGGGCACGACCGAGTACGAGCCGTTCTTCTGGAGGTTGGCGAGGAAGTGGTCGTTGGTGTCCTGGAGCGCGGCCTGCTCCCCGTCGAGCACATGGCCGCTGGTGCCGAGGGCCGGGGCGAGCGAGGCGAGCACGGAGGCCACCACGGGCTTGCAGACGTCGCAGCCGTCGCCGCCGCGCGCCGATGGCCTGCCGTGCCGGTCGAGCAGTTCCCGGAACGAGGCGATGCGCAGCGCCCGCACGGTCTCGTACAGCTCCTGCCTGGTCTGTCCGAAGCAGCCGCACAGGCCCCTGTCGACCTCGGCGCCGCCCGCCGCGCGCTCCGCGTCGACGAGCGCCCCGAGGACCTTCACACAGCTTCCGCAGCCGGTCCCCGCCCTGGTGCACCGCTTCACCTCGGGCACGGTGGCGCAGCCCTCCTCGATGACGGCGGCCCTGACGGCGCCCTTGGTGACGTTGTGGCAGGAGCAGATCACCGCGGTGTCGGGCAGCGCGGCGGGGCCGAGCGCCGCGGGGGCGCCCGCGCCCGGCGGCAGCACCAGGCGCTCCACCGGGAGCGGGGGCACCGAGCCGGTCAGCGGGCGCAGCGTGCCGTACGCCTCCGCGTCCCCGACGAGCACCCCGCCGAGGAGCGTCCCGTCGGCCGCGACCACGAGCTTCTTGTACACGCCCGCGCGGGAGTCGGCGTACACCACGTCGAGACAGCCGTCCGCGGTGCCGTGCGCGTCGCCGAACGAGGCGACGTCCACGCCGAGCAGCTTCAGCTTGGTGGAGGTGTCGGCGCCGGTGAACACCGCGAGGGCGCGGTGCCCCGCGCCCTCGCCCCCCGCCGCGGCCGTCGTACCGGCACCGTCCGCCATGGCCGCCGTCCCCGCGACGGCCTCCGCCGCCACCCGCGCCATCTCGTAGCCGGGCGCCACGAGCCCGTACACCCGCCCGTCGGCGGCGAGGGCGCACTCGCCGATCGCGTACACCCCCGGCTGCGAGGTGCGGCACCGCTCGTCGACGGCGATGCCGCCGCGCTCGCCGACCGCGATCCCGCACGCCCTGGCCAGCTCGTCCCTGGGCCGCACGCCCGCCGAGAACACCACGACGTCGGTGGCGAGTTCACCGCCGTCGGCGAGGCGCATCCCGGTGACCCGCCCTCCGGCGCCCGTGACGATCTCCTGGGTGCCGGTGCCGGTGTGCACGCCGATCCCCAGGCCCTCGATGCGGCGCAGCAGCGCCGCGCCGCCGCCGTCGTCGACCTGGGCGGGCATCAGCCGCGGCGCGAACTCCACCACCCGGGTGTCGAGCCCGAGCCCGGACAGCGCCCCCGCCGCCTCAAGCCCCAGCAGGCCGCCGCCGACCACGGTGCCCCGGGTGGCGCCGCGCGCCGCGTACGCCTCGATGGCGAGGACGTCCTCGACGGTGCGGTACACGAAGCAGCCCTCCGCGTCCCGGCCCGGCACCGGCGGCACGAACGGGTACGAGCCGGTGGCCAGCACCAGCGCGTCATAGCGCAGCACGCGCCCGGAGGCCGCGGTGACGGTGCGCGCCGCCGGGTCCAGGCTCTCGGCGCGCTCGCCGAGCAGCATCTCGATGCCGTGCTCGGCGAGGAACCCCGGCGGGGCCAGCGCCAGACCGTCCACGGGGGTGCCGGAGAAGTACGAGGTCAGGTGCACCCGGTCGTAGGCGGGCCGTGGCTCCTCGCACAGCACCACGACCCGGTGGGTGCGGGTGGCGCCGAGCGCGGCGAGCGCTTCGAGGAACCGCTGGCCGACCATGCCGTGCCCGACGAGGACGACGACGGGCCGCGTGTCGCCCCGGCGGCCGGGGGAGTGCGGTGCGGGCGGATGGTGGGACATGGTCAGCGGCCTCCGTCGTGGGTCAGCAGATGCAGCAGCGGGGCGTCGGCGAGCACCCCGTCCTCCCAGGCGCGGGCGAGCGCGCCCACGGTGTCGAGGTCGCCGATGAGCACCCCGCCGACCAGGCGGTCGCCGCGCACGAGCACCCGCCGGTGGACGCCCCGGGTGGCGTCGCTGAGCTGGACGACGTCGTCGCCGGGGCGCGGCTCGACCTCGCCGAACGCGGCCACGTCGAGCGGCCCGCAGGGCGCCCCGTGCCCCGGCAGGGTCAGCCGGGTCAGCGACCTGGTGCCGCGGTAGCGGGCGGCGCGGTGCGGCGGGGCGAGGGCGTCGGCGAGCGTGTCGGCCTGGTCGAGCGCGGGCGCGGCGAGCCCGTAGACCACGCCGTCGTGCTCCGCGCAGTCGCCGACGGCGCGGACGTCGGGGTCGCTGGTGCGCAGCTCCGCGTCGACGACGACCCCGCGGCGCACCGCGAGCCCGGCCGCAGCGGCCAGGGAGGTGCGCGGCCGCACCCCGCACGCCAGTACCAGCAACTCGCAGTCGAGGACGTGCCCGTCGGCGAGTTCCACGCCCCGCACGGCGCCGCCGCGCACCCGGGCGCCGCGCACCCGGCACTCGGTGCGCACCTGCACGCCGAGCCCGGTCAGATGGCGCCGCACCAGCGCCGCGGCCCGCGGGTCGAGCTGGCGCTCCAGCAGCCGCCCGGCCTGCTGCGCCAGCACCACCCGGGCGCCGCGCCGCGCCAGCGCCCTGGCCGCCGACACCCCGAGCAGGCCCCCGCCGACCACCACGGCCGCGGCGCACGGGCGCACCGCGGCGGACAGCGCGAGGCAGTCGTCGAGGGTGCGGAACGCGTGCACCCCCGAGGGCAGCGCACGGTCCCCCGGGAGGCCGCGCAGCGGCGGCAGTACCGGGTCGGAACCGGTCGCGAGCACCAGCGTGCCGTACCCGACCTCGCTCCCGTCGGCGCAGTGCACGGTGCGGGTGGCGCGGTCGACGCGGGTGGCGCGGGTGTGCAGCAGGGTGCCGGGGTGCGGCGGCAGCGCGATCACCCCGGGCCCGTAGCGGCCGGCCAGCACCTCGGCGAGCAGCACCCTGTTGTACGGGGCGTGGGCCTCGTCGCCGATGAGGACGCCGCCGGTGCGCGCGGCGACCCGGCACCCGGCGAGCCCGGCGCCGACGATCACCACGGGGCCAGGAGCGGCGGCGGCCCGCGGCGGCGCGCGGTGCGGTTCTGTGGCCATACGCCGAGCCTGGGCGCGTGGTGTTACCCGGCGGCATCCCGGCTGTTTCCCGTGCGGAACGTGGCTCTCAGCGGGCGGACGACACCGCTGTGAGGGCGCTCGGGCGCGGGGCGCGGCCGGTGAGGTGGGCGAAGACGACGACGTTGGCGCGGTAGCCGGTGCCGGAGGAGTAGGGGCCGCCGCAGGTGATCAGGCGCAGTTCCGGGCGGGTGGCGGCGCCGTACACCCGCTCGTCGGGGAAGTCGTCCGCGCGGTACACCCCGATCGCGTCCACCCGGAAGACGGCGGTGCTGCCGTCGGCGCGGTCCACGGCCACGGTGCGGCCCCTGCGCAGCGCGCCGAGCCGGTAGAACACGCCGGGCCCCGTCGCGGTGTCGACGTGCCCGGCCAGGATCGCGGTGCCGCGCTCGCCCGGCGCGGTCCCGTCGGCGTACCAGCCTGCGAGGTCGGCGCGGCCCGGCGGCGGTGGGTCGAGGTGGCCGTCCGGGGTGAGGCCGAGCCCGGTCAGCGGGGCGTCCACGCGCAGCGCGGGTATGCGGACCCGGTCGGGGCGTGCGCGCGGCAGCGGGGCGGCGGCGGGTCCCGCGGCGCGGGGGCGGGCCTGGTCGGCCGGGGGCCTGGGCGGCGGGGTGCCGGTGAGGCCGCCGTGCAGCAGGACGACGGCGGCGGTGAGCGCCAGGGCGGTGACGGTGGCGACGGCCGCCTCGGTCAGACGGTGGGGGCGGCGGCGCGCGGCGGCGGGGCGCGGGGTTCCATCGGCCGCGGCGGCGGGCGCAGTCCCCGCGGCCCCGCGGCGGCGGTGGCGGCGGACGGTGCGGCGGCGGCCCGGCCGGGCGGCGGGGCGCCCGGCCGGGGCACCGGGTATGAGACGCACGGGGTGCTTCCCCCTCTTCCTGGCTTCCTGGTTTCCTTGGCCTTCTTGGCTTTCTTGGCCCTCTGAGCCCTCTTGGCCCTCTTGGCCTCTCCTGGCCTCTCCTGGCCCTTCTCGGTCCCTCCCGGCGCGGTCGCGCTCCTCCCCCTCCGGGCGGTGAGGCCGGAGCGGAGGGGGAGGAGCGGCGGTACCGGTGGACAGCGGAGGGTGTCCTTCAGATCCCGTCGCCTCTCGCGCGGCGATGCAGGAGCCAGGTACCGCCCGCGGCGGCGACGGCGAGCGCCGCCACACCCGCCGCGGTCTGTGCGGGGTCGGGGCCGAGCGCCCCGCCGACCCCGGTGTGCACGGCGCCCGCGGGGCGCGCCGCCGCCTCGGTGACCGCGAGGTCGCCGCGGGCGAGGCCGCCGCCCGCGCAGCGCGCCACGATCTCGTACGTGCCGGGCTGCGCGGTGTCCGGCACCCGGAACCGCCCCGCCGCGCCTTCGTCCCCCGCGGCCAGCGTGAACGGCGGCGCCCCCACGGCCTCCGCGTCCCCCGCGGCGGCGTGCCCGCCGTCGCAGCCGGCCGCGCTGACCCGCACCGTGGCGCCGGGCGCCGCCGCGGCCGGCCGCACGTCGAGCGCGCCATGGGCGGCGGGGGCCTCGCGGGAGGAGGCGTCCCGGGCGTATCCGGGCGCGGCGGCCGCGGCCACCGCGAGTACGGAACCGGTCAGCACCAGGGCAGTGCGCATCAGGCGTGCTCCTCGCAAGGGCGTGACGGAGGCGGCCGTACGAACCGCCACTGCCCCGAGCAAAGTGCCCCCACCGCGGCCCCGCCTGCCGACGCCCCGTCAGAAACCGCGCCCACGCCCCGGCCCCCCAAGAATCCGGGCAGGTCAGAGCGGCCCCGGGGCGGGAGTTTCGGAAGCGGGGGGCGTGGGGGTGAACGGGTGACCGGCGCCGAGCCGCTCAGTCCTCGATCAGCCGCCGCGGCCCCGGCCCATGGCTGGCGAGTTCGTCGTACGGGTTGGACAGGACGCAGCGGTCGAGGGAGAGGCAGCCGCAGCCGATGCAGTCGGAGAGGTCGTCCCTGAGGCGTTGCAGAGTACGGATGCGGTGGTCCAGGTCGGCGCGCCAGCGCTCGGAGATCCTGGCCCAGTCCTCGCGGTTCGGGGTGCGGTCGTCGGGCAGCAGCGCCAGCGCGTCGCGCACCGCGGCCAGCGGGATGCCGAGCCGCTGCGAGGTGCGCACGAAGGCGACGCGGCGCAGCGTGTCGCGGGCGTAGCGGCGCTGGTTGCCCGAGGTGCGGCGGCTGTGGATCAGCCCCTCGCGCTCGTAGAAGCGCAGCGCCGAGGCGGCGACACCGCTGCGCTGGGACAGCTCGCCGACGGTGATCTCCTTGGCGTCCAGGGGCACGGGGCGTGGCATGCCCCCACTGTAACGCTTGACTTAAACCATGGTTCAACTATGAGACTCGCCGCATGACACCTTCTTCTTCTCCCCAGACCCTTGCCGCCCCCGCCACCGCATCGGACACCACCACCCCCGTGCACACCCTCGTCGTGGTCGGCAGCAACCGCGACGGCAGGTTCGGCTCCGTGGTGGCGGAATGGCTGCTCGCCGGGCTGCGCGGGCGCACGGACCTGGCCCTGGACGTGCTCGACCTCGCCGACCACGAGCTGCCCACCAGGCTCGGCGCGCCCCCTGCCGCGCTGGCGTCCGACATCACCCCCAAGCTGGCGGCGGCCGACGCGTTCGTCATCCTCACCCCCGAGTACAACCACTCCTTTCCCGCGTCCCTGAAGAGCCTGATCGACTGGCACTTCACCGAGTGGCAGGCGAAGCCGGTCGGCCTCGTCTCGTACGGCGGGGTGTCCGGCGGCCTGCGCGCGGTGGAGCACCTGCGGCAGGTCTTCGCCGAACTGCACGCGGTGACGGTCAGGGACACGGTGTCCTTCCACAACGCGGGCGGCCTCTTCGACGAGCACGGCGCCCACCGCGACCCCGCCGCCGCGGACGCCGCCCTGGCGACGATGGCCGACCGCCTGGTGTGGTGGGCCGAGGCGCTGCGGGAGGCCAAGTCCCGCCGCCCGTACGGCGCGTGAGCCGAGGGGCCGCAGGGGCGCACGGGGATGAGTTCGACTTCTGTTCTTCTTCCGTACAGTTTCGCGGGCTTGCCTCCTGAAAAGATGCGAACGTCTGCTCGCCCCAGAACGGCGAGGTAGTGCACGTTTCCTCGTCTTCACAGGGCAGGGCATGTCAACTGAGAACGCATCCGCGCATCCGGCGACCCCGCGCGAGACGGTCCCGGCGCCGCGGCCCCCCGCCGACGCGGCCCCGGCCACGGCGGCCGTCACGGCGGTGCAGACCGAGGCCCCGGCCGCGGCGGCCGCCACCCCCGCGAAGCAGGACCGGCCCCGCCGCGAACACCGCTACGACATCGACCTGTTGCGCATCATCTGCGCGTTCTGCATCATCCTCGGGCACGTCGGCGGCGAGTGCATGCTCGCCGTCGACAAGTCCGAGCAGAACGGCAAGGCGGTCTACTGGACGGGCCTGTTCCTCGACTCGGTGACGAGCTGGGCCGTCCCGCTGTACTTCGCGATCGCCGGCTGGGCGGTGCTGGTCGGCGCGCCGCCGCGGGACGGCAGGACGCTGCGCAAGCGCTCGCTGCGCATGATCGTCCCCGTCGGCATCTGGTCGGCGGTCTACCTGGCGTGGGGCTGGGTGCGCGACACCAACGGCCACCCCACGCCCAAGCTGGCGCTCGACGCCGTCTTCGGCACCGTCCAGCCCGCGTACCACCTCTGGTACTTCTACGCGCACGTGCCGCTGATCCTCATCCTCGGCTTCGTGATGCTGCTGAAGGCGGGGCGGCGCCCCTGGGGCGTCGTCGCGGCGCTCGTGGTGCTCGGCGCGGGGCCGACCGCCACCGGCGACCTCGCCAGTGTCACCGGCTGGGACGTGCCGCACTTCGGCTGGGGGGCCGGCACCTACTCGATGGTGTACGCGGTCGTGGGCGCGCTGCTGCTGAGCCTGCCGCCGACCCCGCGCGGCCACCGGCGCTGGTGGGTGCTGGGCGCGGTGGTGTCGCTCGCGCTGATCCTCTGGTCCCAGCACACCATCCACTTCGTGATCCCCAACGCCAGCATCTTCGTCGGCGCGCTCGCCGCCTGTGTGCTGATGTCCCTCAACGGGCTGCGCATTCCCGAGCGGATACGGCCGCGGCTGACGCTGGTGATGGACGCGGGGCTCGGCGCGTTCATGGTCCACGTCCTGCTGCTGAAGACCATCTCACCGTCGTTCATGGACGGCGGCCGCGGCTGGCTCGGCTCCGCCGTCGCGGCGGCGGCCCTCACCGTGGCCACCGCCGTCCCGTCCTTCGCCGTCAGCATGCTCTGGGGGAAGCTGAAGCTGAGGCGATACCTCGGGTGAGCCCGAGGGGGGAAGACGGAGGGGGCCGGTACGCGTACCGGCCCCCTCCGCTACTCCGCGGGGCGGAGCCTCCGTTGGGCGGCGCGTATCTGCTGGGCGGCCCGCCGCGCCGTGGGGCTGCTGCGCAGCAGCCGGGCGCGGACCGAGGTGCCGCCGCCCGGGAGGGCGAGCGCGGTGAGGCGGCGCCGCTTGAAGTAGCGCTCGGTGGACTCGTCGAAGTGCGTCTCCAGCCAGGCGACCGCGTCGCCCCGCAGCGTCGGGTGCAGCTTGGCCTGCATGCAGTAGCCCACCGTGCGGATCAGCGCCTCCAGGTCCTCGGTCTCCTCCTCGGACAGCGGCGCGTACTCCTCGGGGCCCTCCAGGTCGGCCACCGCGTAGTCGACGATGGTGACCGGCACCCGGTTGCTGTTCTGGTACGGGGTGAGCCGTTCGAGCAGCAGCTCCGTGCCGACCCTGGCGATGGGGACGCGGTAGTAGGCGGCGGCGGTCAGCAGTGCCGTCGAGAAGCAGCCGACGACCAGCTCCGGCCGGCACCGGTCGTACACCGCCTCCGCGAGCACGGGCCCGGTCAGCACATGCAGCCGTACGCCCGCCCCGGCGGCGGTCTCCTCAAGGATCTTGGAGTAGCGTGCGGGCGCCGTGGGGTGCGGCTTGAAGACGATGCTGCGGTGCCCCGCCGCCACCGCGCCGCGCAGCATACGGGCGTGCAGCTCCTCTTCCTCCTCGGCGGTGAGGATGCCGAGCGCGGCCAGGTACTGCCCGAGCAGCACGGCCGTGGGGCGGTCCGCGGCGGCCTCGGTGAGGCCCGGGTCGTCCACCGCCGCCTCGCCCAGCTCCCCGAGCACCTTCACGAACGTGTCGCTCGGCACGGTCTCGGCGGGCACCTCGCGCTCGGCGAGCAGCAGCGGGCGCAGCCCGGGCACCAGGTCGAGGTGGAGCAGCCGCCGGATGCGGCAGGCCAGCCACTGCGGCAGCCGCTCCCGGGTGGGCCCGTAGCTCATCAGGCCGTCCGCGTAGACGTGGATGGCGCTGCCGCCGAAGATCGTCGCCAGCGCCTTGGCGGGGCTGACCTGGACCGACTCCACGACCAGCTCGACGGGCGCGGTGCCGAGCCGCCACGCGTTCCTGAACATCCGCTCCCACACCGGCGACTCGTCGCGCAGCGGTGTCCACGCGCTCGGGTGGTGCGGTCTTATGGCGTCGTTCCAGTCGACGGTCTCGTCGAAGCGGGCGGCGAGCGCGGCGAAGCCGTTCATCGAGGGCAGCAGGGTCGCGGCCTCCGGGGTGGCCGAGTTGTTGGAGACCAGCAAGATGCGGCGGGCCGCGCCGCGGGTGCCGAACTGGCCCGCGTCCAGGGCGGCGGCCAGGGTCGCGGCGCCGTACAGCGTGGAGACCTCGAAGATCTGGACGGGGCGCGCGGTGGCAGGGGTCTCGGGCATCTTCAGGCCGCCTTTCCCGCGGAGTGCAGCCGCCGCAGGGCGTCGGCGCGCCGGTTGTCCATGCCCGCGAGGGTCAGCTCCAGGGTGTCCTGGGGCATGCCGTGCAGCGCGGCGGCGGACATCTTCTTCAGCCGCCTGGCCACGGGGGCGTGGTAGCGCCGGATGTTGGCCAGGTGGAAGGCGATCAGCGCGCAGTACGTGCGGACCGCCTTGGGCAGGAACCGCTCGCCCTCGGGGTCGGCGGCGAGGTCGGCGAGGAGCGCGTCGTGGGCCGGTATGAAGTCGAGTTGACGCGCGTCGCGTATCTGGGTGAGCGAGGTCGTCACACCGCGCCGGTAGAACACCCCGAGCACCTCGGTCGCCGCGAAGGTGCGCGCCCTCAGGTGCAGCCGCCAGGTCCACAGCCGGTCCTCGGCGGTGCGCAGGCCGACATCGAAGCGCATCCCGCCGTCGTCGAAGAGCGAGCGCCGGTAGACCCCGGCCCATACGAACGGGTAGTCCACCATGGTCTCCGCGTGCGGCGAGCCGATGACGTCGCGGGGGCCGAGCACCTTGCCGCGCACCGGCGCGGGGGCGCTGCGCCTGACCCGCCGCAGGCCCGTGCTCTGTATGTGGTCGGTGCGCAGAAAGTCGCAGCCGAGGCCGTCGATGACGCGGACGAGGGCGTCGAGGTAGCCGGGGGCGTACCAGTCGTCGCCGTCGAGGAAGGTGAGGTACTCGCCGCGTGCGGCGTCGATCCCGGTGTTGCGGCCCTGCGCGATGCCGCTGTTCCGCTCGTGCCGTATCACCCTGGCGTTCGGCAGCCGCCGCTCCCACCAGTCGAGGATCTGGCCGGTGGAGTCCGTGGAACAGTCGTCGACAAGGATGAACTCGGTCTCGGGCCCCGCGTTGTTGGCGAGGCCCATCAGGGTGTCCTCCGCGAATTCCTGCACATTGAAGCACGGCACGATGACAGAGAGTTTGGGCATACGTAGTCCAGGGCGGTAAAGGCGGGTCGGAAGGCGGGCATGCGTATGCGGGTGAACAAGGGGTGAACTAATCGTTAATCAAGCATGTGGGCAGAGGGAATCCGGTGCGGCATACGCGGTGGAAACGGCATCGGCCGATGCGGGTCCGCCCCCTAGAGTAGGCGCTGAACAGCGCCTCTGACCTGGCGTTTTGTTACCCCGCGGATTTTGCCCGCAACAATTGGCCGGGCATAGCGCGCAATAGCCCGCAGTTGCCCACATGATTGATGAATTCTCTGTGATTCATCTCACCGAAGGCGTGCACGGCTTGCCGGGCGGGACCGCGGGATGCCGCCCGTTGTCCCCGTGGGGAAAACACCGCCGCGGTGCCGTACGCGATACCCGCCGCCGCGACGAACCCTCTCACGGCCCCCGCTCCACCGGGTCCTGGGGAGCCCGCCTTTGCCTGCTGCCGACCCGTACTTTTACCGGAGTTGGCGGCCGGGCCCCGCCTGTTCTGCCCGCTCCGCCGTCTGGGCCTGTTCTGCCTTCTCGACCCGTACCGCGCACCGCTTGAACTCCGGCATCCGGGAGGCCGGGTCGAGCAGCGGGTTGGTCAGTGTGTTGGCCCGTCCTGGGCCCGGCCAGTGGAACGGCATGAAGACCGTGTCGGGGCGGATGTCCGCGCTCAGCCTGGCGGGCGCGCTCGCCCTGCCGCGGCGCGACACCACCGTCACCATGTCGCCCTCCGCCACCCCGAGCCGCGCCGCGAGCCCCGGGTGGAGCTGCACGAACGGCCCGGGGGCCGCCGCGTTCAGCTCCGCGACCCGGCGCGTCTGCGCCCCCGACTGGTACTGCGCGAGCACCCGGCCGGTCGTCAGCAGCAGCGGGTAGCGGGCGTCCGGCTCCTCGGCCGAGGGCCGGTACGACACCGCTACGAAGCGCGCCCTGCCGTCCTCGGTCGCGAACCGGTCGAGGAACATCCGCGGCGTCCCGGGAGGCAACTCCCCGCCGCCGCCCGCCCGTTCACCCGCGCCGCCATGCCCGCCCCCATTGCTGTCCTCGCCCCCGTCGCCGTCCCCGTCGTTGTGCCCAGGACCCGCAGGGCACGGCCAGAACACCCCCTCCCCGCGCGCCAGCCGCGCATAGCTGATGCCCGAGTAGTCGGCGGGCCCGCCCGCGCTCGCCCTGCGCAGCTCGTCGAAGACCTCCCCGGGGTCCTCGGGGAACCCCCGGCGCACCCCGAGCCGCGCCGCGAGCCCGCCGAGCACCGCCAGGTCGGAGCGGACGAGCGGCGGCGGGTCCACCGCACGGCGCCGCAGCAGCACCCGCCCCTCCAGATTGGTCACGGTGCCGGTCTCCTCCGCCCACTGGGTCACCGGAAGCACCACGTCGGCGAGCGCCGCCGTCTCCGAGAGCACGACGTCTGCCACCGCGAGGAAGTCGAGCGAGCGCAGCCGCCGCTCCACATGCGCGGCGCGCGGCGCCGACACCACCGGGTTGGACCCCATCAGCAGCAGCGCCCTCACATCGCCGCCGAGCGCGTCGAGCAGCTCGTACGCGCTGCGCCCGGGACCCGGCAGCGACTCGGGGGGCACGCCCCACACCCCCGCCACATGCGCACGCGCCGCCGGGTCGGTCAACTTGCGGTAGCCGGGCAGTTGGTCCGCCTTCTGCCCGTGCTCACGGCCGCCCTGCCCGTTGCCCTGCCCGGTCAGACAGCCGTACCCGGACAGCGGGCGCCCCGCCCTGCCGGTGGCGAGGCAGAGGTTGATCCAGGCGTTCACCGTGTCGGTGCCGTGGGACTGCTGCTCGGGGCCGCGCGCGGTGAGCACCATCGACGTCCCGGCGTCGCAGAACCTCCGTACCGCCTCCCGCATCCTGGGCACCGGCACCCCGGTGATCCGCTCCACCTGCTCGGGCCAGTGCGCCATCGCCGCGGCCCGCGCCGCGGGCCAGCCCGTGGTGCGCGCCGCGACGAACGCCTCGTCGACCCGGCCCTCCGCCACCACCAGATGCAGCAGGCCGAGCGCCAGCGCCAGATCCGTGCCGGGCCGCGGCGCCAGATGGAGGTCGGCCGACCCGGCCGTCCTGGTGCGCCGCGGGTCCACCACGACCAGCGAGCCGCCGTTCTCCCGCAGCTCGGTGAAGTAACGCAGCGCGGGCGGCATCGTCTCCGCCGGATTGGCGCCGACCAGGATCACACAGCCGGTGCGCGCCACGTCCGCAAGCGGGAACGGCAGCCCCCGGTCGAGCCCGAACGCCCGCTGGTGCGCGGTGGCGGCCGACGCCATGCAGAAGCGCCCGTTGTAGTCGATCTGCGAGGTGCCGAGCACCACCCGGGCGAACTTCCCGAGCGCGTACGCCTTCTCGTTGGTGAGCCCGCCGCCGCCGAACACCCCGCAGGCGTCCGCGCCGTGCGCCGCGCGCGCCGCGGCGAGCCCGGCCGCGACCCGGTCGAGCGCCGTGTCCCAGCCGGCGGGGGCCAGCTCCCCGGTCGCCGGATCGCGTACCAGCGGTTGTGTGAGGCGCGCCGCCGGGTCGAGCAGTGCGGGGGCCGTACGCCCCTTCGCGCACAGCGCGCCCCGGTTGACGGGGAACGAGGCACGCTCCACCACCTCGACCCGGCCCGCAGCCCCGGTCAGCGTCATCCCGCACTGCAACGAGCAGTACGGGCAGTGGGTGTCGGTGGCGGCCCCGGCGCGGGCGTCGGTGGCGGCGGGCGGGGAGGGCAGTGCGTGCGGCATACGGGGCAGCCTGCGGGGCGCGTGTTACGGCACGTCGGGGCGGCGGTTACACGGCCGGTACGTGCGCCTCCCCGCGGCACGAGGGGGCCGGTGAGCGGCCGGGGCGCACAGCCGCGCCCGCCCCGGGGTGAGACCCCGGAAACCACCCGGCACCCCCGGGGCAAAGGCCCGATAACACCGGCCGCGCAGGATCGGGCGCATGATGCCGACCGGCGCCACCGCCCCCCGCCCCCGCACCGGCACCCCCGCCCTCAGCCCCCGTACCCCCGCGCCCGGCCCCCGCCCCCGTGCCGTACCGGGGCCGCCGCCGCTGGTGCTCGTGGCGCACGGCAGCCGGGACCCGCGCACCCCCGCGGCGGTGGCCGCGCTGCTGACCCGGGTACGGGCGCTGGCGCCGCGGCTCCCGGTGCGCCTGGCCCACCTGGAGCTGAACGCGCCGACGCTGCCCGAGGTGCTGGGCGAACTGCCGCCGGGGCTCGCCGTACTGGTGCCGCTGCTGCTCGGCCGCGGCTACCACAGCTCCCACGACATCCCCGCCGCCGCGGCCCGCGCCGCCCATCTCGGCACCGCCGTCGCACCGCCCCTCGGCCCCCACCCGCTGCTCACGGACGCGCTGCGCGACCGGCTGCACGAGGCAGGATGGCGGCGCTCCGCGCGCGGCGCCGTGGTGCTGGCGGCGGCCGGCTCCCGGGACCCGGCGGGGACCGCGGACACCGTACGCGCGGCCGGGCTGCTCGCGGCCGGGCTCGGGGTGCCGGTGACGGCCGCGTACGCGTCGGCGACGCGGCCCACGGTCGCCGAAGCCGTCCGGGAACTGCGCGCGGCCGGGCACCGCGACACCGCCGTCGCCTCCTACTTCACCGCCCCCGGCCGCTTCGCCGCGCAGTGCGCCGCCGCGCCCGCCCTCGCCGCCGCGCCGCTCGGCGCCCACCCCGCGGTGGCCAGGCTGCTGCTGCACCGCTACACCACCGCCCGCGCCACCCTGCCCGTGCCGGTGCCCCACTGAGCCCCGCCCCCGTTGACGCGGCCCCGACGCCGCCCCGAAGTACTGTCGACGGCATGGAAGGCACCACACCGGGCCCCGGCCCCATCGCGCCGCCCGCGCCGCACCGCGCCGCGCTCCCGCACCACGGGGGCCCGTACGACGGCGCCTCCCTGGAGCGCCGCGTCACGGAGCCCGACAAACGGGCGGGGCGCACCGCCTTCCAGCGCGACCGCGCCCGGGTGCTGCACTCCGCCGCACTGCGCCGCCTCGCAGGCAAGACGCAGGTCGTCACGCCGGGCGCCGAGGGCCGCGCCTGGGACACCAGCCCCCGCACCCGGCTCACCCACTCCCTGGAGTGCGCCCAGGTCGGCAGGGAGCTGGGCGCCGCGCTCGGCTGCGACCCCGACCTGGTCGAGGCCGCCTGCCTCGCCCACGACCTCGGCCACCCGCCCTTCGGGCACAACGGCGAGCAGGTCCTCAGCGACATCGCCGGGGACTGCGGCGGCTTCGAGGGCAACGCCCAGTCGCTCAGGCTGCTCACCAGGATCGAGCCCAAGCGCTTCGCACCGCCCGCCGAGGTCGCCGCGCACTCGGGGCCCACCACCGCCGGTGGCCTGGTGAGCGTCGGGCTCAACCTCACCCGAGCGGCCCTCGACGCCACCGTGAAGTACCCCTGGGCCCGCGGCGGGCACCCGACGGAACCCGGCTCGCCCAAGTTCGGCCACTACGAGGACGACCGCCCGGTGTACGAGTGGGTCAGGCGCGGCGCGCCCCCGGGCGCCGTCTGCTTCGAGGCCCAGGTCATGGACTGGGCAGACGACGTCGCCTACAGCGCCCACGACCTGGAGGACGGCCTGCACGCGGGCCATATCGACCCCCGCGAGCTGCGCTCCCCCGAGGAGCGCCGCGGCGTCGCCGACGTCGCGCTCGGCTACGCGCCCCCCGGCACGGAGCCCGCAGAACTGCTCGCCGCGCTCGACCGGCTGCTCGCCCAGGAGTGGTGGCCGCACCGCTACGACGGCACCGCCGTCTCCCAGGCCCGCCTCAAGGACTCCACCAGCCAGCTCATCGGCCGCTTCTGCCAGTCGGCCGAGGCCGCCACCCGGGACCGCTGGGGCCCACGCGCCGGCGGCTTCGCCCGCTACGCCGCGGGACTTGTCGTCCCCGAGGAGACCCGGCACGAGTGCGCCGTGCTGAAGGCGGTCGCCGACCGGTACGTCATGCGCAGGGCCGAGCAGGAGCGGCTGCGGGCCAGACAGCGCGTCATCGTCGCCGAGCTTGCCGACGCGCTCGCCGCGCGGGCGCCGGTCGGCCTCGACCCGCAGTTCAGGGCGCTGTTCGCGGAGGCGGGCGACGACCGCGCGCGACAGCGGGTCATCGTCGACCAGATCGCGTCCCTGACGGACGCCGCCGCCCGCGCCCTGCACGCCGGGCTCACGGAACGGGCGGGCTGAGCGCCCGCGACGCAAAGGACGGGCCGCGGCCCGTCCCCGACAGGAGAGTGCGGCACCGCGGTACGCGCCCGGTGCCGCGCCCGCCGCCACCCGCGGGGTGTGAGCCGACTGACCTGTTCGGGGCACTCCCCCTTCCCGGGACACCGAGGGTGCGGGACGCTCGATGGTGGCGGCACGGTTATGAGGAGGCATCAAGTGGTCGACGCGGATCAGACGTTCGTCATCGTCGGAGGAGGGCTCGCCGGGGCCAAGGCGGCCGGGACACTGCGCTCGGAGGGCTTCAGCGGGCGGGTCATCCTCATCTGTGACGAGGGCGACCACCCCTACGAGCGGCCGCCCCTGTCCAAGGGGTACCTGCTCGGAAAGGAGGAACGCGACTCGGCCCTCGTCCACGAGCCGTCCTGGTACGCGCAGAACGACATCGAGCTGCACCTCGGCCAGACCGCGGTCGCCATCGACCGCGAGGCGCGGACCGTGCGGCTCGGCGACGGCACCCCCGTCCGCTACGACAAGCTGCTGCTCGCCACCGGCTCCGAGCCGCGCAGGCTCGACATCCCCGGCACCGGGCTCGCGGGCGTCCACCATCTGCGGCGGCTCGCGCACGCCGAGCGGCTGCGCGGCGTCCTCGCCTCCCTCGGCAGGGACAACGGGCACCTGGTGATCGCGGGCGCCGGCTGGATCGGCCTTGAGGTGGCCGCCGCGGCCCGCGAGTACGGCGCCGAGGTCACCGTCGTCGAGGCCGCCGCGACCCCGCTGCACGCGGTGCTCGGGCCCGAGGTCGGCCAGATCTTCCGCGACCTGCACGAGGAGCACGGCGTACGGTTCCACTTCGGCGCCCGGCTCACCGAGATCACCGGGCAGGACGGCATGGTCCTCGCGGCCCGCACCGACGACGGCGAGGAGCACCCCGCGCACGACGTGCTCGCCGCGATCGGCGCCGCGCCCCGCACCGCGCTCGCCGAGTCCGCGGGGCTGGAACTCGCCGACCCGGTGCACGGCGGCGGCATCGCCGTCGACGCCGCGCTGCGCACCTCCGACCCCGACATCCACGCCGCCGGGGACGTGGCGGCCACCCACCACCCGCTGTTCGACACCAGGCTGCGCGTGGAGCACTGGGCGAACGCCCTCAACGGCGGCCCCGCCGCCGCCCGTGCGATGCTCGGCCGGGACACGGTGTACGACCGGGTGCCGTACTTCTTCTCCGACCAGTACGACCTCGGCCTTGAGTACTCCGGCTGGGCGCCGCCCGGTTCGTACGACCAGGTGGTGCTGCGCGGCAACGCGGGCAAGCGGGAGTTCATCGCGTTCTGGCTGCGCGGCGGGCGGGTGCTCGCCGGGATGAACGTGAATGTGTGGGATGTCACAGCCCCCATCCAGGACCTCATCCGCACCAGGACCCAGGTCTCCGCCGAGGCCATCGGCGACCCCGCCACCCCGCTGGAGTCCCTGCTGCCCTGACCGGTACCGCACCCGGCCCGCCCTGCCCCCGCCCGCCACGGGCGGGGGCCCTGGGCGTCCCGCCGCCTCCCCGGCCGCCGTAGAATCTCCGCGTGGCGGGAAGGATCAGGGACGAGGACGTGAAGGCGGTGCGGGACACCGTCCCGATCGACGCCGTGGTCTCCGAGTACCTCCAGCTCCGCAGCGCGGGCGGCGGCAATCTGAAGGGCCTGTGCCCCTTCCACGACGAGAAGTCCCCGTCCTTCCAGGTCAGCCCGGGAAAGGGGCTCTTCCACTGCTTCGGCTGCCAGGAGGGCGGCGACACCATCACGTTCGTGATGAAGATCGACCACCTCTCCTTCTCCGAGGCGGTCGAACGGCTTGCCGCCACCGCGGGCATCACCCTGCGCTACGAGGAGGGCGGCTACAACCCCAGCCACCAGCGCGGCGAGCGCATCCGGCTGATCGAGGCCCACCAGGTCGCCGCCCGCTTCTACGCGGAGCAGCTCACCACGAGCCCCGAGGCGGAGGCGGGCCGCGCCTTCCTCACCGAACGCGGCTTCGACCACGGCGCCGCCGAGCACTTCGGCGTCGGCTACAGCCCCGCGGGCTGGGACCACCTCACCCGCTACCTGCGCGGCCAGGGCTTCAGCGACAAGGAACTCCTGCTGTCCGGGCTCGCCCAGGAGGGCCGCAGGGGCCCCATCGACCGCTTCCGCGGCCGGCTGATGTGGCCCATCAGGGACATCGCGGGCGACGTCGTCGGCTTCGGCGCCCGCAGACTGCGCGACGACGACAACGGGCCCAAGTACCTCAACACGCCCGAGACGCCCGTCTACCGCAAGTCACAGGTGCTGTACGGGATCGACCTCGCCAAGAAGGACATCGCCAAGGCGAGCCGCGCCGTCGTCGTCGAGGGCTACACCGACGTCATGGCCTGCCACCTGTCCGGGGTGACCACCGCCATCGCCACCTGCGGCACCGCGTTCGGCGGCGAGCACATCAAGATCCTGCGGCGGCTCCTGATGGACAACGGCTCCGCCCGCGTCATCTTCACCTTCGACGGCGACGCCGCCGGGCAGAAGGCCGCGCTGCGCGCCTTCGAGGACGACCAGAAGTTCGCCGCCGAGACCTACATCGCCATCGCCCCCGACAACATGGACCCCTGCGAACTGCGCATCGCCAAGGGCGAGGACGCCGTACGCGACCTGGTGGAGCCGCGCACCCCGCTGTTCGAGTTCGCGCTGCGGCAGATCGTGGCCCGCTACGACCTGGAGACCCCCGCGGGCCGCGCCGCCGCCCTCGACGAGGCCGCGCCCGTGGTGGCCCGCATCAAGAACAGCGCGTCCCAGCACGAGGTCGCGGTGGAACTCGCGGGCATGCTCGGCATCCTCGACACCCAGTTCGTGGTCCGCAGGGTCGCCCAGCTCGCCCGCTGGGCCAAGGACCGCGGCGGCCGGGGCCCCGCGCCGCGCCCCGGCGCCACCGGGGACCGGCAGCCGGAGCAGGGCGCGGCACGCCCCGCGTTCTCAGGACCCGCGCTGAACCTGCGCAGCCCCGCCCACCGCACCGAGCGCGAACTGCTCAAGCTCGCCCTCCAGTACCCGGCCCTGGTCTCCCCGGCCTTCGACGCGTACGGCGCCGACGAGTTCACCGCGCCCCCCTACGGCGCGGTCCGCGAGGTCATCGAGGAGGCGGGCGGCGCCGAGCTGGGCGCCGAGGACGAACAGGCGTACCTGGCCCGCGTCCGCGAGGCCGCCCCGAACGACACGGTGCGCGCTCTGGTCACCGAGCTGGCCGTGGAGCCCGTACGCCGCAGGACCGTCGACGAGCTGTACGCGGGCGAACAGCTCGTCGCCGTCCGGCTGCGCGCCGTGGACCGCCGCATCACGGAGATCCACGGCACCGTCGCCCGCCTCTCCTCGGGCGGCGACCCGGCCCGGCTCTCCGCCGCGCAGAACGAACTCTGGGTCCTCCAGCAGTACGGGGAGGCCCTGCGGGTACGACGGGCGGAGGCGCTGTAGCCCGCCTCGGCCGCCGGCCCGGAGGTGGTTGCCGTTGTCCCGCGGGGCCGGTGTCAGCCCATGACGGGGCGCAGCGCGGCGAGCAGCCGGGCGGTGGTGTCCGCGAAGTCCGCGCCCTGCCGCGGATGCTCGGCGGCGAAGTGCGGCCACTCGTGCCATGCGGGCCCCAGCGCCCGCCCCAGCTCGGCCGTCGTGGACCGGGGCGGCGGCGGCTCCTCCCAGGCCGCGGCCTGCTCAAGCACCTCGCGCACCAGCGCCTCTGACGGCGGGTACCGCTCGGCGAGCAGCATCGCGTCGTAGATGTCCTTGCCCTGCGGATGCATGTCCGACAGCAGCCACAACACCTTCCAGGCGCACGACAGCTCGGGCGACGCGGCCGGTACGCTGCCGCCGCCCGGCAGCGGCTCGCGCACCGGGGGCCGCGGCAGGGCCTCGCCGAACACGAAGTCCAACTGCACCAGGCCGCCCGGCAGCCCCGCCGCCGACCACGGCAGCACCATCCGCCGCCCCGGCACCCGGTCGTACGTCCAGATCTCGTCCGTACGCCGCCCGTCCGCCGCGATGACCGGCCCGTCCCCCGCGGCCTCCCCGGCCGCCTCCTCGGCCGCCCGCGCCACGTCCGCCAGCATGCGGCCGGTGCGCGCGTCCCCGATGTCCCACGAGGTGGGCACGACGACGAAGTCCAGGTCCCCGGGCTCCCGCGCCTCGCCAGGGAACCACCGCGCCATCGTCCAACTCCCGCGCAGCACCAGCGAGTCCGCCCACGGCGAGGCCGCGACGGCCGCCACCACCGTGTCGAGCGCCCGCCGCCGCGCGGCCCGCCACGCCTCGGCGGCCCCCGGCTCCGCCAGCTCGGGCGCCCCCGCACGGTAGGCGTCGCCGTACTGCTTCAGCGCCGGGTCGAACACCGGTCGCCCCGGCGCGGAGCCGTCCTGCGGCGCGAGCAGCGTCCTGGGCAGCGTCGCCCGCTGCCGCGCCGCGTCGTCCCCCTCGCCCGCGAGCAGCCTCCGCACCCGCCCGGAGCCGTCCGTCGCATCCGTCATGTCTCCTCGCCCCCCGCCGTCGTACCGCCGTCGAGCCATCCCTCGTCGACCGAGAGATCACTGTCGTACAACACGAACTCCCGCTCCACCGACACGATCTGACGTCCCCTCAACTCATGCAGCAGCCGCCCGAGCGCCGAGCGCGCCGCCCCCGCGCCGCCCCCGTGGCAGCGCTGGGTGACGAACCGCTCGTGCCGCCCGCCACCGGCCACCCGCCGCGCGTTCCACGACAGATGCGCCCCGTGCCCCGCCACCGCCCGCGCGAGCGCGCCGAGTTCGGCCCCGGCGCCCAGGGCGAGCTTCACATGGTGCTCGTAGTACTGGTCCTTCCGGTACGGCGGCGCGGGCACCGCCTCCGCCCACGCCGCACACTCCACCTTCACCCGCACCACCGTGAACCCCGCGCCTCGCAGCGCCTCCACACACCGGCGTGCCGCCGCGTACTGCTCCCGGTACGAGCCGCCCCCGCGCAACGTCACCATCGGCTGCGAAACCCGCTCCCCCCGCGCCAACACGATCTGCGCCACCTTGACCCCCCGCTCCCGCCCCCACCCCACCAACCGCCCGCCCTCATCCCCACCCACGGTGACATGAGCCTCGAAATCCCCCATGGGGAGAGGGTGGCAGAGAGCGGGGGAGGGGAGGGGGGATTTTTTCGGGGGCGGCGGGGGCATGAGGACGGCGAAGGCCCCCGGCACCCGCCCATCACGGTATGCAATCATCTTGTACGTGTGTGTGACCGGAAAGAACACAGCCGATTCCTCCGCCACGCCCCCGCCCCGTTCCCGTATCGCCGACCTGGTGACGACGGCGGAGGACACCGGGCTTGAGGAACGCCGCGACACCTCCGGGGAGGGAGCCCCGGCACCGCCCCCGACAGCGACACAGAAGACCAGCCCCGCCTCTCCCGCGCCTGGACGAACCGACGACCCCGGCAGCGCCGTCGGGGCGGGGCGGTCCTTCGCCGCGGTGCTGGGGGAGTTCCGGCGCACTCCCGTGCTGGTCCCGGTCGTCCGTCCCGACGGCGGGGGAGACGCCGGTGTGCTCATGGCCGAACGGGGCGGCGTCCTGTGGATCTACGCGTTCTCGCACGAGGAGGCGCTGTCCCGTTTCGCCACGGCCCGCGGCGAGGCCGACCGTGAGTGGGAGTACCAACGCCTGCCGGGCGCCCGGCTGCTGGACGTGGTGGTGCCCTCGGTGGCGGGCCCCTGCGGGGTCGCGCTCGACGCTGCCGACGGCGCGGGCGGTGCGCTGTTCCCGCCGGTCCGTGGAGTCGTACCGGAACACGCGGCGGTGGACGCCGACGCGTTCGGCGGCCAGGAGCCACCGGCCGGGGCGCCGGAAGGAGACCGATGACCGAGCGGTTCATACCCGGGGAGGGCACGGACCTCGCGGCCGGCTCCGAGGGGTTCGCCCTGATCACCAAGGGACTGACCGACGCCCTCGGAGAGTTGAAGGACATCGGCATGACGGGCGCCGCGGGTCAGGGCCGGGGTTTCGGGGAGCTGGCCCTGAGCGGTCTCGACGTCGGTCACGGGGACCTCACCGACGCCTTCCGATCGTTCTGCGAGCGGTGGGAGTGGGGCGTACGGTCCCTGATCGACGAGGGCAACACCTTCGCGGAGGACGTCGGCCTGTCCGCGGGGACGTACTACGAGACGGACCAGTACGTCGACGGGGCGTTGAAGACCGTGGTCAACTCCGCGTTCGGCGACCCGTACCTGAGCGAGCAGGAGGTCGCCGACCGGTCGTGGGGCCAGGTGGTGGGGGACAACCCCGTCACCCAGGCCGCGCACCCCGACTACAGCGGTGACTCCTTCCAGGCCGCCTACCGCAACAGCGTGGACGCCTGGCAGCACGCCGACCAGGCCCCCGGCACCACGGAGTCGTTCACCGCCGCGGGCCAGGACCCGCCCACGGACACCGGGCAGCCGGCCGACGGCGGCCGGGCCGACGCCGAACCACACAGGTCCTGGACGCCGCGGCAGCAACAACCCGACGACGACGCGCACTGATGGGGATCTTCGGGGACATCGGCGACGGCCTCGACAAGCTCGCGGGAGCCGCCGAGGACGGCTGGAACGCCGCAAAGAAGGACATCGGCGAGGGGGTCGACCGGGCAACCGACCTGGTCGGCGCCGGTCTGGAACGGGTGGGCGCCGACGGCGTCGCGGACGCGGTCGAGGACTGGGGCGACGAGTTCGCGTCCGATCTCGGGGCGACCCCGGGGGAGCGCGGGCTCGGCGAGACCGAGGAGGCCGGCGAACTGATCCACGGCAGCCCCGCCGAGTTACGCACGACCGGCGGTCATCTGCGCGACTTCCACAAGGCGTTCGCCGCCGTCGCCAAGGGCATGGGGAAGCTCGACTCCACACACTGGCGCGGCGCCGGGGGCGATGCCTTCCGCAAGAAGTTCGCGATGCACCCCACCAAGTGGACACAGGCCGCGGACGCCTGTGAGAAGGCCGCCGAGGCGCTCGAAGCCTTCGCGGACACCGTCCAGTGGGCGCAGGGCCGGGCGAAGGACGCCATCGACATCTACAAGCGGGGCAAGGAGAACTCGGACCTGGCCGTCGCGGCGTACCACAGGCGCGTCGACGCCTACAACGCGGCGCTGAAGGGCGACGGCCCCCCGGGACCGCGCCCCGCGGCGTTCTCCGACCCCGGCACCGAGGACATCCGGAGCGCGAAGGACACCCTGCGCGAGGCCCGCCGCCAGCGCGACGACGCGGGCAAGGACGCGGCGAAAGCAGTCAGGGCCGCCCTGGAGCACGCCCCGGCCGAGCCCCCGCCGCTGGCACGGATCGGCGCCGACATGGCGGACGGCGTCGGAGCAGCGGGCACGGAGCTGACCCATCTGGCGGGCGGCGCGGCCAAGGGCGCTGCCGGGCTGTGGAACTTCGTACGTGGCGTCAACCCGCTCGACCCCTACAACCTGACTCATCCCGCCGACTACGCCCAGCACGTCAACATGACGCTGGCGAACCTCACTTCGGCCGTCACCCACCCCCGCCAGACGGCCGGGGGGCTGGTCGCGGAGGCCGGGCGCGACCCCTCCGAGTTCACCGGCCGGGTGATCCCCGGCCTGCTGGCGGGCGGCGGGCCCGGCGGCCTCCTGCGCGCCGGGGCCCGCAAGGGGCTCGCGGACACGGCCAAGGACGGTATGCGCCGGTCGGAGCGCGGCCAGGCCCGGCACAAGGCGGACGACGGACCCGCGCACGCCCGCAGGGAAGGCGTCGAGACGAAGGGAACGGACCCGGTCGACCTCGCGACGGGCACCATGTTCCTGCCGCTGACCGATGTGGCCCTGCCCGGCGTTCTGCCGCTCGTCTTCCGGCGGCGCGCCGCCTCCGACAGCCACCTCGGCCGCTGGTTCGGACCGTCGTGGTCCAGCACCCTCGACCAGCGCCTGGAGATCGACTCCGAGGGGATCGTCCTCGTCCACGAGGACGGTCTCGTCCTGGCCTACCCGCACCCCGCGCCGGGTGTTCCGGTGCTGCCCCACCACGGGCCCGCCTGGCCCCTGGACCGTGCGCCCGAGGGCGGCTACGTCGTCGCCGACACCGAGACGGGCCGGACCTGGCACTTCTCGGAAGGGGCGCCCGACGGCCCGGAGGGCGCGAGCGGCGCGGGGACCGCGGGCGCCGACGGCCCGCGGGGGACCGTTCTCGCCCGGCTGGAGCAGATCGACGATCGCAACGGCAACTGGATCATCTTCGACCACGACGCCCACGGGGTCCCCCTCTCCCTGAGGGACAGCGCCGGCCACCGGCTGCGAGTGGACACCGAGGGCGGCAGGATCACCGCCCTCCACCTGGCCGGGGCCGCCGAGGACGGCGGGGACCAGGAGCTGGTCCGCTACCGCTACGACGAGGCCGGCAACCTGGCCCGGACCGTGAACTCCTCCGGCCTGCCGCTGAGTTTCACCTATGACGACCAGAGCCGTGTCACGTCCTGGACCGACACCAACGGCCGGGGGTACCGCTACGCATACGACGCCCACGGCCGCTGCGTGGCGGAGGGCGGCACCGCGGGGCACATGAGCCTGCGGCTGTCCTACGGCGAGCCCGACCCTGCCACCGGCCTCAGGACGAACACGGTCACGACGGGAGACGGCCGGACCCGGCGGTATCTCGTCAACCAGGCGTGCCAGGTGGTCGCCGAGACCGACGCGTCGGGAAACACCACGCGTTACGTGCGTGACCACCGTGACCGGCTGCTGTCCCTGACGGACCCGCTCGGCCGCACGACACGCCTCACCTACGACGACGAAGGCAACCTCACGGAGGTGACGCGCCCCGACGGCAGGACCCGTCGAGCCGTGTACGGTGCGTTCGGCCTGCCCCTGTCGGTGACCGACTTCGACGGCACCACCACGCGGCACTCCTACGACGAGCAGGGCAACCGCGTGGCGGTGGTGGACTCGGCCGGTGCCACCACCCGCTTCACCCACGACGGGGCCGGGCGCCCGACCTCCGTCACGGACGCCCTGGGCGCCCGCACCCTGGTGCGCTGCGACCGCGCGGGGCTGCCGCTTGAGTTGCGCGATCCGCTGGGCGGTGTGACCCGGTACGTCCGCGACGCCTTCGGCCGACCGGTGTCCGTCACCGACGCCACCGGTGCGACCACCCGCCTTGAGTGGACCGTCGAGGGCAACCTCGCACGCCGGACCGCCCCCGACGGCACAGCGGAGTCCTGGACCTACGACGGCGAGGGCAACTGCACCGCACGGACCGACCCCATGGGGGCCCGCACCCTCTTCGAGTACGGCCACTTCGACGTCCTCACCGCTCGCACAGACCCGGACGGCACCCGCCACACCTTCGACCACGACGCCGAACTGCGACTGGTGCGGGTGACAGGGCCGCAGGGCCTGTCCTGGACCTACGCCTACGACGACGCGGACCGCCTCACCGCCGAGACCGACTTCGACGGCCGCACGGCCACCTACGCCTACGACGCCTCGGGCGCCCTGACGGCGCGCACGACCCCGCTCGGGGAGACGATCCGGTTCGAACGCAACCTGCTGGGACAGGTCACACGGAAGGACGCGGCGGGGCAGGTCACCACCTACGCCTACGACCTGACCGACCGACTCGTCCGGGCAGTGGGCCCTGACACCAGTCTCACCGTGCTCCGCGACCGCCATGGACGGCTCCACTCGGAGACGGTCGACGGCCGCACGGTGACGTTCGCCCACGACCTCCTCGGCCGCCGCACGGGCCGCACCACCCCGAGCGGCGCCGAGTCGGCATGGACGTACGACGCGGCGGGCCACCGCGCCACGCTGACCACTTCGGGACGCACCCTCGCCTTCGACCGGGACGCCGCGGGCAGGGAGCTGACCCGCAGGATCGGCGACTGCGCCGCGCTTGACCTGGCCTACGACCCACTCGGCCGCCTGACCGGTCAGTCACTGCGCTCCACCGCACGCGGCGGCGGGCCTGTCCTGCACAGGTCGTACGCCTACCGCCCGGACGGCCACCTGATCCGCGTGCACGAACCGGACGGCGGCGACCACGGCTTCGAGCTGGACGCGGCGGGCCGGGTCACCGCGGTGCGCGCCGAGGACTGGACCGAGCACTACGCCTACGACGCCGCGGGCAACCAGACCGAGGCGAGCTGGCCCGACGGCCACCCCGGGGGCGAGGCCAGGGGGTCGCGGGCGTACTCGGGCACGAGCATCACCAGGGCGGGCGGCGTCCGGTACGAGCACGACGCGGCGGGCCGTATCGTCCTGCGCCAGAAGAAGCGTCTGTCCCACCGCCCCGACACCTGGCACTACACCTGGGACGCCGAGGACCGCCTGATCGCCGTCACCACCCCCGACGGCACCCGCTGGCGCTACACGTACGACCCGCTGGGACGCAGGACATCGAAGCGGCGCCTTGCCGCGGACGGCACGACGACCGTCGAGCAGACCACTTTCACCTGGGACGGCACCACCCTCTGCGAGCAGACGACCCGGGCGCGGGACCTTCCCCACCCGGTCTCCCTCACCTGGGACCACGACGGGCACCACCCGCTGGCCCAGACGGAGCGGGTCATCTCCCCGGATGAGGTGAACACCCGCTTCTACGCCATCGTCACCGATCTGGTCGGCACACCGACGGAACTGGTGTCGGAGAACGGGGAGGTGGCCTGGCACACAAGAAGAACCCTGTGGGGCACGACGACATGGAACACAAACGCCGAGACCTACACCCCACTCCGCTTCCCCGGCCAGTACTTCGACCCGGAAACGGGCCTGCACCACAACTTCTTCAGGACGTATGATCCGGAGACGGCGCGGTATCTGACCGCCGATCCGCTCGGTCTCTTACCCGGCCCAAATCCCCATCTCTACGTACTCAACCCATTCCGCTATACAGACCCGCTCGGACTGGCGCCTGCGGCTTGTCCTGATCATCTGGCGCTGGGAACCAGAGACGAAGGCAAGTTGAAAGAGTTCGCAGAAGGCCATGGATTCACGCACTTTCTCGACCAGGGTTTCGATGAGGTGCTGGGTAGTGTCCGGCATGTCGCGCACGAGCAGCCGCATGTGCATCTTCATATCGTGCTGAATGGCTTCAAGGGGTTCGGACAACGAATCACGGACGATCCGGCGGAATTGTTTGCCGCCTCCTACGGTCGAGGGAAGGCTTCTGGGGGTTGGTTCACAACGGAACGTGAAATGGCGATGGTGGGAGACGCCGTGAAGTGGGGGAATCGTCCGTGGAGTAGCATCACGTTCTACATGGACGGGGAAGCTGTGCCTTCCTTTGATATGCCGGATATTTAAGGAGACTCTGTATCGTGCGTCGACTCCTCGATTTTCAGCGCAGGTTCCGGATCTGGCACTACAGCGTCAGTTATTCGCGGTTGTTGTTGAGAAGCCTGAACATCCACGAGTACGAGACCCGTATCGACGTCCTCTTCACCAATGTCGAGCTGATGCACGTTCCTTCCACTTGGGACACTCTGGTGGTCGACGAACAGGATCGTGCGGGGGCGGATTCCGTCATTGGTCCCGGAGTCGTATTGGCCTCCCGGCCGAACCATCACGTCTTCGTCCTCAACGGAGGCCCGTACTACGTATTCGCCACGCACTGCGACTGGCATGAGGACGAGGGCGACTCAAGGTCTCCGTCCAAGTTCGGTCCCATGTGGGGTATCGAGTGACGAGAATGGGCCTCCGGGGGAACCCATAATCCGCCGCAAGGCTGGGCGGAAGGGGAGATGCTGGGGCGGTGGTACGGAATACCCTGGTGTGTTCGGTAGCTGCGGCGGCTTATCGGGCAGGGGGGCGGGCTGCCCTGGCTGCTGCCCGTCGCCCTGGAGTACCTGCGGGCGACCGCTCCGGCGTCTCCTCGGTGATCGCGAAAGGTATTCGGGAGTTTCACGCCGACGCGTCGTTGCAGAGGGGTCGGGCTTCGTTCGTGGCGGACTCCGCGGTTGGCAGGCCGAAAAGTGGTGCACGACCCTCGTGGCCGCCCTGTGCCGTGCCTCACACTGGAGGGCGGTGATCCGGTTCGTCGTGTGGGGGGTGCCCCGGCCGTCGGTCCCTCACCTCCCGCGGTTCCGCACCCCGGCAGCGATCACGTTGGAGGTCGCACCCGTGCAGTCCCAGACCCTCGCCTCCCCCACCCGTACGGAACAGGCCGACGCCGGGCCCGTGCCACCGGCGCCCGCGCCGACGCGGTCCTTCGACTCCGGCGGGCCCTCCTCCGACCTCTTCCGCCAGTACCTCCGCGAGATCGGCCGTATCCCGCTGCTGACCGCCGCCGACGAGGTCGAACTCGCCCGCCGGGTCGAGGCGGGCCTCTTCGCCGGGGAGAGACTCGCCGACGGCCCCGCGCCCGACCCGGCGCTGGCGCTCGACCTCGACCGGCTCGTGGTCCAGGGCCGGCTGGCCAAGCGCCGCCTCATCGAGTCCAACCTGCGGCTCGTGGTGTCCGTCGCCAAGCGGTACGCGGGCCGCGGCCTGACCATGCTCGACCTGGTGCAGGAGGGCAACCTCGGGCTGATCAGGGCCGTGGAGAAGTTCGACTACACCCGCGGCTACAAGTTCTCCACCTACGCCACCTGGTGGATACGCCAGGCCATGTCCCGCGCCCTCGCCGACCAGGCCCGTACCATCCGGGTCCCGGTGCACGTGGTGGAGCTGATCAACCGCGTGGTGCGGGTGCAGCGGCGGCTGCTCCAGGAGCGGGGCCAGGAGCCCACCCCGGACGAGGTCGCCGCGCAGCTCGGCCTCGACGCTGAGCGGGTCAGCGAGGTGCTGCGGCTCGCCCAGGAACCGGTGTCGCTGCACGCGCCGGTGGGGGAGGAGGACGACCTCGCGCTGGGCGACCTCATCGAGGACGGCGACGCCGCCTCGCCCGCCGAGTCCGCCGCTTTCCTGCTGCTGCGCGAGCACATCGAGGCCGTCCTCGCCACCCTCGGCGAGCGCGAACGCCGCGTTGTCCAGCTCAGATACGGGCTCGTCGACGGCAGGCCGCGCACCCTGGAGGAGATCGGCAGACTCTTCGGCGTCACCAGGGAGCGCATCCGCCAGATCGAGGCCAAGACCCTCTCCCGGCTCCGCGACCACGCCCTTGCCGACCAGCTCAGGGGGTATCTGTACTGACGACGGTAGTGACGGTACTGACCGTACTGACGGCGCCCGCGTCCCGGCGGGCGCCCGGACCGCTCAGTGGGTCAGCACCACCGTGCCACGCGGCGGCGCCTGTTCCGGGGTGTCCAACTGCCCGACGCCCCTGCGGAAGTCCTGGGGACTGACCCCCCGCACCCGTTTGAACGCGGTGCTCAGCGCGAACGCGCCCCCGTAGCCGACCCGGCGCGCCACGCTCGCCACCGTGGCTTCGGGGTCGCGCAGCAGGTCGGCGGCGAGGGTGAGCCGCCACGACGTCAGATACGACATCGGGGGCTGGCCGACCAACTCGGTGAAGTGGCGGGCGAGTCCGGCGCGGGACACCCCGACCGACTCGGCGAGCGACGCCACCGTCCAGGGCCGCTGCGGCTGTTCGTGCAGCAGCCGCAGCGCGGGGCCCACCACCGGGTCCCCCTGCGCCCTGACCCAGGGCGGCGCCCCCGAGTCGGGTTCGGCGAGCCAGGCCCGCAGCACGTGCACGAGCAGCAGGTCGAGCAGCCGGTCGAGGACGATCTCCTGTCCCGGCTCGTCCCTGTCGATCTCCTCGGCGAGCATCGCCACCGCCGGGCTCGGCCCCGCGGACGCCGGGCGCACCAGCACCGTGGGCAGCGACCCAAGAACCCGCGCGCCGATCTCGCTCGGCGCCTGGTAGGTGCCGCTGAGCAGCACCGCCGCACCGGCCGTCTGGGTGTGCCCCCAGGTGCGCACGCCCTGCGACATCCGCCCGGCGACGTCCTCGCCCTCCGGGCTCGCACAGGTCTGCCCCGGCCCGATGATCACCTCGGGCACGGTCTCGGGACGGTCGGCCATGCTGTACGCGTCCGGGCCGCGCAGCAGCGCCACGTCGCCGGGAGCCATCGACAGCGGCCGTCCACCGTCGGGCAGCAGCCAGGCCGTCCCGTGCATCACGGTCACCACCGACAGCGGCGCCCGGTCCTCGACGCGCAGTCCCCACGGCGGCCGGAAGACGGACTTGATCAGGAAAGCGCCGCGCGCCTTCGGGCTCTCCAGCAGTCCTGTCAGGGTGTCCATGGCCTCACGGTATGTCCCCGGCCGCGACCGCCGCAGCGGGGCTTTCCGGCCCGGCCCCTCAGGCGTTCCAGACCCCGGTCTTCGCCGCGTCCCGCGCGTATGCCGCGAAGTCCCGCGGCGCGCGGCCGAGTACGGTCCGCACCCCGTCCACGGGCTCCGCGTTGCGGCCGTCGCGGATGAGTTCGAAGAGGTCGGCGAACTCCGGCGGCTGGCCCGCGGCGGAGAGCGCGGCCCGGTAGTCCTCCATGTCCACCGGCTTGTAGGCGATGGTGCGGCCGGTGGCGCTGCTCAGTTCGGCGGCGACCTCCGCGAAGCCGATCGCCCGCGGCCCGGAGAGTTCGTAGGTGGCGCCGGTGTGCCGGTCGTCGGTGAGGGCGGCCACCGCGACGTCCGCGATGTCGTCGACGTCGACGAACGGCTCCACGGCGTCCCCGGTGGGCAGCGCGATCTCGCCGTCGAGCACCGCGGGGAGGAAGAAGCTCTCGCTGAAGTTCTGGTCGAACCAGGAGCAGCGCAGGACGGTCACGTCGGCGCCTGACGCGCGCATGGCGTCCTCGGACGCCCGCGCGCCCTCCTCGCCGCGCCCCGACAGCAGGACGAGGCGCCGGGTGCCGTGCTCGACGGCGGACTGGGAGAAGGCGCCGACGGTCTCGGCGGCGCCGGGGAAGGACAGGTCGGGGAAGTAGGCGACATAGGCGGCCCCGGCCCCTTCGAGCGCGGGGGCCCAGGTGCCCCGGTCCTCCCAGAGGAAGCGGGTCGCCCCTGAGGGCGAGCCGACGCGGGTCCCGTGGCCGAGGGCGGCAAGACGCTCGGCGACCCGGCGGCCGGTCTTGCCGGTGCCGCCGGTGACGAGGATCGGGCTCTTGTGCGGTGCGGTGTTCGTCATGGCACCAGTGAAGCCCGCCCCCGCTGGACGCAACATCGCCCCGAGACTCAGCCGCATACGCCAACGTCTCAGCACCCGCGACGCCACCCCGGGGCCAACTCCGCCCCGCCGCCCAGCCCCGCTCCCCGGAGCCCCGCTCTCCCCGAGCCCCGGCTCCCGCCTCCCCGAGCCCCTTACCCCCGCAGCGCGAAGCCCCACCCCCGAGCAGCCCGAAGGGCCACCCCTCCGCGCCGTACTCCCGCGCGAAGAGGCGGCCCCCGGGCCCGCCTCGCGTATCCGGCCGCCAGGCCGTGAGGCCCATCCGGCCATCCGGCCATCCGGCCGACAGGCCGTCAGGCCGCTCAGTCCACCTCGGCCACCGCCTGGGCGAACTGCGCCGAGTACAGCCGCGCATAGGCGCCGTCGGCGAGCAACAACTGCTCGTGGGTGCCCTGTTCCACGATGGAGCCGTTCTCCATCACCAGGATCGTGTTGGCGTCCCGGATCGTGGAGAGCCGGTGCGCGATCACGAACGACGTACGGCCGCTGGCCAGTTTGGCCATGCCGCGCTGGATCAGCACCTCGGTCCTGGTGTCCACGGAGCTGGTCGCCTCGTCGAGCACGAGTATCACCGGGTCGGAGAGGAACGCGCGCGCGATGGTGATCAACTGCTTCTCGCCCGCGCTGACCCCGGTGCCCTCGTCGTCGATGACGGTGTCGTAGCCGTCGGGGAGCGTCCTGATGAAGCGGTCCGCGTGCGCGGCGCGCGCCGCCTCCTCGATCTGCTCCCTGGTGACGTCCTTCGGCGCGCCGTACGCGATGTTCTCCGCGATGGTGCCGCCGAACAGCCAGGTGTCCTGGAGCACCATGCCGATCCCGGAGCGCAGCTCCGCGCGCGACATCCGCGCCGCGTCCACCCCGTCCAGGGTGATCCGCCCGCCGGTGACCTCGTAGAACCGCATCAGCAGATTGACCAGGGTGGTCTTGCCCGCGCCCGTGGGGCCCACGATGGCGACCGTGTGGCCCGGGTCCACCGACAGCGACAAGTCCTCGATCAGCGGCTTGTCGGGCTCGTAGCGGAACGAGACGTGCTCAAGCTCCACCCGGCCGAGCAGCCGCGCGGGCCGCTCGGCGTCGACCGGGTCGGGCTCCTGCTCCTCCGCGTCGAGCAGTTCGAAGATCCGCTCGGCGGAGGCCACGCCCGACTGCACCAGGTTCGCCATCGACGCGACCTGGGTCAGCGGCATCGAGAACTGCCGCGAGTACTGGATGAACGCCTGGACGTCGCCGATGGACAGCGAGCCCGAGGCCACCCGCAGACCGCCGACGACGGCCACCAGCACATAGTTGAGGTTCGACACGAACATCATCAGCGGCTGCATGATGCCGCTGTTGAACTGCGCCTTGAACCCGGCCTCGTACAGCGCCTCGTTGCGCTTGTCGAAGTCCTTGGCGGCCTCCCGCTGCCGGCCGAAGACCTTCACCAGGGTGTGCCCGGTGTACATCTCCTCGACGTGCGCGTTGACGGCGCCGGTGGCCCGCCACTGCGCGACGAACTGCGGCTGCGAGCGCTTGCCGACCCGGGTCGCCACCACGAACGACAGCGGCACCGTGACCAGTGCGACCAGCGCGAGCAGCCACGAGATCCAGAACATCATCGCCAGCACCCCGACGATGGTCAGCAGGGAGTTGACCAGTTGGCCCGTGCTCTGCTGGAGGGTCTGGTTGAGGTTGTCGAGGTCGTTGGTGGCGCGGCTCAGCACCTCGCCGCGCTGCCGCTTGTCGAAGTACGACAGCGGCAGCCGCGACAGCTTCGCCTGCACCTCGGCGCGCAGCCGCATCACGGTGAGGTTGATGGCCCGGTTGGACAGCCGCGCCGAGACCGCCATGAAGAGGCCCGCGAGGAGGAACGTGCCGAGCGCGAGCAGCAGCACGCCGCCGACCGCGCCGAAGTCGATGCCCTTGCCCGGCGTGAAGTCGAGTCCCGACAGCAGGTCGGCCATCTTGCCGTTGCCCTGGTCCCGCAGCCGGTCGATGACCTGCGGCCTGCTCACCCCGTCGGGGAACTGCCGGCCGATGATGCCCGCGAACAGCAGGTCGGTCGCCCGGCCGAGGATCTTCGGGCCGACCACGGAGAGGGCGACGCTGAGCACGCCCGTCACCAGCATCGCGATCATCAGCGACCGCTGCGGTCTGAACTGCCGCAGCAGCCGTTTGGTGGACCCCTTGAAGTCCATGGTCTGTTCGTCGGGGTTCCCCGCCATCCGTCCCATCGGGCCGGCCATCAGGCTGCCTCCGCTTCCGTGAGCTGGGAGAGCACGATCTCCCTGTAGGTCTCGTTGCTCTCCATCAGCTCGTGGTGGCGTCCGGTGCCGACCACACGGCCCTCGTCGAGGACGACGATCCGGTCGGCGTCCCTGATCGTGGACACCCGCTGGGCGACGATCACCACCGTGGCCTCGGCGGTCTCCCGGGACAGCGCGGCGCGCAGCGCCGCGTCGGTCGCGTAGTCGAGGGCGGAGAAGGAGTCGTCGAAGAGGTAGATCTCCGGGCGCTGCACCAGGGTCCTGGCGATGGCGAGGCGCTGGCGCTGCCCGCCGGAGACGTTGGTGCCGCCCTGCGAGATCGGCGCGTCGAGGCCGCCTTCGAGCTGGTTCTCGACGAAGCCGCGGGCCTGCGCCACCTCCAGCGCGTGCCACAGCTCCTCGTCGGTCGCGTCCGGGTTGCCGTAGCGCAGGTTGGTGGCGACGGTCCCGGCGAACAGGTACGGCTTCTGCGGTACGAGCCCGACGGTCCGCGCCAGCAGGTCGGGGTCGACGGTGCGTACGTCCACGCCGTCGACGAGGACCGCGCCCTCGGTGGTGTCGAACAGCCGGGGCACGAGGCCGAGCAGCGTGGTCTTGCCGCTGCCCGTGGAGCCGATGACGGCGGTCGTCTCCCCGGGCTTGGCGACCAGGCTCACCGATCTGAGCACCGACTCCTCGGCGCCCGGGTAGCGGAACACGCTCTCCCGGATCTCCAGGTGGCCGTGGCGCCGCAGCGCGGTCACCGGCGCCTTGGGCGGGACGACGCTGCTGTCGGTGTTCAGCACCTCCTGGATGCGCTCGGCGCAGACCTCCGCGCGCGGCACCATCATGAACATGAAGGTGGCCATCATCACGGACATCACGATCTGCATCAGATACGCGAGGAACGCCGTGAGCGCCCCGATCTGCATGCCGCCGCTGTCGATACGGTGCGCGCCGAACCAGACGACCGCGATCGAGGAGAAGTTGACCACGGTCATGACCAGCGGGAACATCAGCGCCATCAGCCGCCCGGTGCCGAGCGACGCGTCCGTCAGCTCCCGGTTGGACTTCTCGAACCTGCCGCGCTCGAAGTCGTCGCGCACGAACGCCCTGATGACGCGGTTGCCGGTGATCTGCTCGCGCAGCACCCGGTTGACGTTGTCGAGGCGCTTCTGCATGGAGCGGAACAGCGGGCGCAGCTTGCGCACCAGCAGGCTCACTCCGATCGCGAGCACCGGCACCACCGCGAGCAGCACGGCGGACAGCGGCACGTCCTGGCCGAGCGCCATGATGATGCCGCCGATACACATGATCGGCGCGGACACCATGAGCGTGAACGACATCAGCACCAGCATCTGGATCTGCTGGACGTCGTTGGTGGTCCTGGTGATCAGTGTGGGGGCCCCGAAGTGGCCGACCTCGCGGGCGGAGAACGACTGCACGCGGTTGAAGACGGCCGCCCGCACGTCGCGTCCGAGCGCCGAGGCGGTACGGGCGCCGTAGTAGACGGCCGCGATGTTGCACACCATCTGGGCGACGGCGATGCCGAGCATCAGGCCGCCGGTGGACAGGATGTAGCCCGTGTCCCCCTTCACGACTCCCTGGTCGATGATGTCGGCGTTGAGGGTGGGCAGGTAGAGGGTGGCCGAGGTCTGTAGCAGTTGCAGGACGACCAGCAGGGCTATGGGTCTTTTGTAGGGGCCCAGATGGGTCCGCAGGATCTGTATGAGCACGCTGTGGATATCTCTCGCTCGCGGGCAAGGTACGGGGTGATGGGCTGCTTCACCCCCATCGTCGACCATCCCGTGGGCGTTACCTCAAGCGATTTTCCAGGAACGGGACCAAAGTCGGGGTGCATCCCTGAATTGCGCGGACCTCCGCCGCTCCCGGGGCCCCGCGGCCGTAGGACTCCGGGCCCTCCCGGCGGGCTCCCGGGACCTACGTCCGTCCCCCGGCCCACACCCCTCCGCCTCCCGCGCGGGGGAGGCCCCGGGTGCCGTCAGCCGCCCTGGCCCTGCCCGCCGAACGCGCCCGGGTGCGTCTGGTCCCGTACCGCCGTGAACTGCTTGCGCACCGCGTCGCCCACCGCCGCCTCGTCGCCCGGCTCGAACACCTGGGCGTCGGGCGCGCCCCAGGCCGGGGGCGCCTCGGGCGTGAGCCTTCCCCGGGACACCCCGAGGGCCCAGGCCGCCTGCCGCGCCGCGCCAAGCGCGGCGTAGTCGGCGGGGCGCACCACGAGGACCGGGGTGCCCAGCAGCATCGGCGCCACCGCCCGGACGGCGGGCAACTCGGCCGCGGCGCCCAGCAGAAACACCCGCCGCACCGCGACGCCCCGGCCGCGCAGCACGTCGAGCGCGTCGGCGAGCCCGCACAGCATGCCCTCGAACGCGGCTCGCGCCAGATGCTCAGGACGCATCGCCTCGCGCCGCAGCCCGGCGAGGGTGCCCGCCGTGTGCGGCAGGCTCGGGGTGCGCTCGCCCTCCAGATACGGCAGCAGTACGAGGCCGTGGGCGCCGGGGGTGGAGCGCGTGGCCAGCTCGGAGAGGCCCGGCAGGTCCGTGCTCAGCAGCTCCGCGGTGCCGCGCAGCACCCGGACCGCGTTCAGGGTGTGCACCACCGGCAGATGCATCCCGGTGGCGTCGGCGAGCGAGGTGATGGTGCCGGTGGCGTCGGTCAGCGCCTCGTGGTGCACGGCCATCACCGAGCCCGAGGCCCCCAGCGAGACCACCGCGTCCCCGGCGGCGAGCCCGAGGCCGAACGCCGCGGCCATCGTCTCCCCGGTGCCCGCCGAGATCAGCAGGCCCTCGGGGGTGGTGCCCGCGGCCTCGGCGGGGCCGATCACCTCCGGCAGCACCGCCCGGTGCCCGAGCGCCAGCTCCACCAGGTCCGGGCGGTACGAGCCGGTCGCGGCCGACCAGTAGCCGGTGCCCGACGCGGTGCCGCGGTCGGTGGTGCGGCGCGCCGGGCGGCCGAGCAACTGCCACACCAGCCAGTCGTTGGCGCCGAGCAGCAGGCCCACCCGCTCCGCGAGCCGCGGGTCCGACCTGGCCAGCGTGCGCAGCTTCGTCACCGGCTGCGCGGGGCCCGGCACACAGCCCACGGCGCCCGCCCACGCCTCCCGCCCGCCGAGCAGGTCGAGCAGGTCGGCCGCCGCGGCCTGGCCGCGCTGGTCGGTACCGGTCAGCGCCTGGCCGACGGTGGCGCCCTGGGGGTCGAGCGGCACCAGCGCGTTCTGCTGCGCCGAAACCCCGATGGCCGCCACGCCCTCCAACAGCCCGCCGGTCGCCGCCTCGCCGAGGGAGAGCAGCCACGCCTGCGGGTCGACGCCCCCCTGCCGCCCCGGCTCGGACGCCCCCGCGCCCTCGGTGGGGTGCGGGGCGTGCCCCTGGCGCAGCACGGCGCCCGTATCGCTGTCGCACACGACGATACGGGTGAATTCGGATGAACTGTCCAGTCCGGCGACGATCCCCATACGGGAATTCTGCCGCACCGGGAAAGCCCTCCGGGCCACGAGGGTGCACCTCGTGGCCCGGAGCGCGGAGCCGATGGCGGAGCCGGCGCGGGCGGTCCAGGGCCGGGGCGCCGGGCCCTGGGGTCAGGTCGCCGAGGAGGAGCCCCAGTCGCCCGCGCCGTCGGTGCGCGAGCGGTCCCGCAGGGTCCGCACCCGGCCCGCGACCGACTCGGGCACCCGCTCGCCCACCTTGTCGCTCACCGAGTGGAACGCCTTGCCCGCCAGCTCCCGGCTCTGCTGCGCCGCGCTCTCGGCGGTGTTGCGCACCGCCGGGTTGCGGGAGACCGCCTGGGCCCAGCCCTGAATCTGCTCGTACCGCTCCCGCCCGGAGCGCGTCCCGAGGACGTAACCGACCGCGAGCCCTGCGGTGAATGTGAGCCGGTAGCGCATGGAGGCCACCCTTCCTTGAGACGGAGTCGCTCGCTACTGTCGCGCGACAGTACTGATTGGCGGAGCACCCCCCTGCTTGCGCTAATGTATGTCGAGCAGCGAGCGCGCGCCGCCTGGCGGATACCCCCGGAGGCGTCATCGATGCACCGAGGCGATCCTCCGTAGCTCAATTGGCAGAGCAGCCGGCTGTTAACCGGCAGGTTACTGGTTCGAGTCCAGTCGGGGGAGCTCGATCCTCCGTAGCTCAATTGGCAGAGCAGCCGGCTGTTAACCGGCAGGTTACTGGTTCGAGTCCAGTCGGGGGAGCAGCCGAGAAGGACCCCGTTGGGGTCCTTTTTTGTGCTCCTCGCAACCGCCTTGGCCTGCGTGGAGTCCTCAAGGACGAGCGTTGCCGACCAGCCGAGGCAGGAGATCGTATGAGCGGCTATGCTGCGGCAGACGGCGCGCACAAATGTGCGCGACGCGCCGAGACGGGGCGGTAGCTCAGCCGGTTAGAGCAGCGGACTCATAATCCGTCGGTCGTGGGTTCGAGCCCCACCCGCCCCACCAGGACGCATGTTCGATCCAGGAGTCGTCGGTCACCACGTCGTGGGCTGTGACCACGAGTCGGCGTGGGGCGTCGTGTTCCAGGTCTCGCAGTACCCGGCGCAGGCGCGTACGGGTACGGGTCGATGTCACCGCGGTCAGGATCGGGGCCAAGTGGTGCAGCGACTCCTGAGCTTCACGCCACGCTCCCGCGGCGGTCAGGGCGGAGAGTTCGGCGGTGCGGTAGAAGAAGGCGCCCCGCCCCGTCGCATTGCCCGCGGCCACCAGCTTGTTCGTCCGCTCGAAGTGCGGCACGGCCCGCTCCGTATCGGCCAGCGCCAAGAACACCTCGCCCTCCTGGCCGCTGATCTCCACGTCGTCGACCCACCACGCCCAGCCCGGGTCGCGAGGGTGTGAGGAGTCTTCCAGGGCACCGCGGGCCCGTTCGATCGCCGCCATGGCTCGCGCCCGGTCACCGGCCAGCGCCAGGGCGCGGCTTCGGCGCATGTCGGCAAGGAGCGCCACGCGAGGGGGCACGGGCCCGCCCGTGACCTCGTCGCAGATCGCCAGTACCTCACCGATGCGGCCGTTCTCGATGCCGTGCATGGCCAGCAGATCGAGCGCGAACCACTCCATGGCCCGGTCCCCCGCGAGACGGGCAAGGCGCAGGGACCCCATGAACGCGGCTCGCGCCTCCCGCTGGCGGTTGGCGTCGAACAACAGCCACCCGGCCACTTCCGCGAGTTCGGAGGTCACGGAGAGCCGGCGCTTCCCGGGTCCGTCAAGGCCGGCCATCGCCGTCCGCCACTGCTGAAGGGCCGCGTCGGCGACGTGGTCCCCGCCATGGGCGTTGTCGTGCGCCAGAAGCCACCCCACTGCCCGCTGAACACACGCGTGGGGGCTGTCGTCCTTGTCGGCCTCCTCCGGTATGTGGTCCGGGCACCGCCTGCGCGCGGCGACGCTCTCCAGGGCCTCCAGGGGCTCGTCGAGCGAGAGATAGGCGCCGAATTCGCGTCTGCCCAGGTCATCCATCGCTACCCCCTCCCGACCAAGCTACCGCGCGGGCCCCTCCCCATGGCGTGGCCGCCCCGCCGCGCAACGGGCCGTTCACCGCGGTGTGTCTGCCCGCACTGCTCACGTCCTCAACTGGCCGGGCCCCCTTCAGAGATCCACCCGGACGAGGAGAGGTGCGACATGACCACGGTCGTTCAGGACGACGGGATTGTGCGCGGGTCAAGCCCGGCCCCGGCCCAGCGGGGAGAAGGTGTGGGGTCAACGGGTGCTGGCGCGTGGCTTCCCCGTGCGCGAGGGGGCTTCCGGTTCCGCGGGGGAGCGGTCGGGCTTGGGCGGGGCTGTCTCCCCGGCCTCCCGAACCTCCCTGGCCTCTCGGGTCTCCCAGGTCTCCCAGGTCTCTTTGCCCTCTCTGCCCTCCCTGACCTCGTCGGTCTCTCCGACCCCCCGGACCCTGTCGCCCCCCACCGCCGCATCGGCCGTCCCGGCCGTCCTGTGTAGCGTGTCGCGGACCAACGCCAGTACATCCTCGTCCGTCAGGCCCAGCGTGCGGGACTGGTTGACGAGGTCGTGGAGGGAGGCGGTCAGGCGGGCCTGGTCGGCGATGGCGGGGGTGGCGGTGACCACCGCGCCCCTGCCGCGGCGGAGTTCGATCAGGCCCTCGTCGCGCAGCCGTTGGTAACCGCGCAGCACCGTGTGGACGTTGACGCCCAGGGAGTCGGCGACCTCGCGGGCGGGCGGCAGCCGCTCGCCCGGTGCGAGTGTGCCGTCCGCGAGCGCTCCCCGTACGCACGCGGCGATCTGGTCGCCGAGCGGTACGGGAGAGCCGGGGCGCACCCGGAACAGCACGGCTAACCACGCCTTTCCGTGCCGCGCTCCACCAGGCCGTTGACGAGGGAGGCCGCGGTGGCCGAGTCGTCGACGGTGACCACGTACTCGCGGCCGCGGACCGTGCGGACGGACAGCGCCTCTCCCGAACGCAGCACCACCCCGCGCCGGTTGGGCCTTATCCGGTACCCCCAGCCGCCGAAGTCGGTCATGGCGCCGATCCGGACGCTGCTCGCGTCCCTGATGCCCGCGAGCGGTACGACGAGGCGTGGCCGCGGCAGCACCGTCGAGGCGACCGTGACACCGCGGCGGTCGACGGTGACCCGTATCGCCGCGAACGCGAGGCAGACCAAGCCGAGCAGCAGCGGCAGCACCCCCGTCCGCCACGAGTCGAGCGCCGTCGCGAGCGCGCCGCCGAGGACGACGGCCGCCGCCGTCGCCATGACCGTGCGCGAGGCGGCGGTGCGGCTCCATGTCGCCGCCTCGCCCTTGGACAGCGTCAGCGAAGGCGCCGCCGGGCGCGTGGGGCCTGGCCCCGACTGCCCGAGCCACCAGGTCGCGCCGCCCACGGCCAGGCCCGCGACCAGCAGGACGCCCGCGTGCCATAGCGGCAGCCTGACCTCGCCCGGTCCCCGCGCGTCCAGGTTGAGGACCACCGTGAAGACCAGGGGATAGCCGACGAGGATCGCGGTGCCCGCGCCGACCGCGGCCGTCAGCCGCACCCCCCTGCCGTCCCTCGACGCCACGGAGAGCACCGAGAAGAGCACCCCGAGGCCGACGATCAGGCCGCCGCCCAGCCAGAGCGCGGCGGCCTTGCCCATGGAGCCGTCGGGCGCGCCGCCGCCCGAGAAGTGGGTGGCGACACGGCCGGGCAGCCGCCCGTAGTTCGCCAGGAAGACACTGATGTACACGGCGGCTGCCGCGCCGAACGGAACGGCCGTCAGCGCGCCCCTGCGGATGGCGCTCATACGACTCCCCCTTACGCCTCGCGTTCCCTTGTGGATCTCGCCGCGGTCGTCCTTGCTGCCGCAGTCGAGTTGCACTGTGCTGTTGTTCTAAGTGAAGTAGAACAATTGCAGCGTACCTTGCCGTGGCCGTTCCCGTCTCGGGTGTTCTGTGCCGGGCGGGCGAGCCCCCGGGGTCAGTCGTGGTGGGGTGCGCGCAGGCCCGCGATGAGGAGGGCCACGAGGCGGCGGGCCTGGTAGTCGGGGTCGGTGTCCGCGCCGATGCAGAGGTTGCCGACGCCGTGCATCAGTTCGAGCGCGCTGATGTCCGAGTCGATCTCCCCGGCGGCGGTGGCGGCCGACAGCAGTTCCGTGCAGACCGGCACGAGCCGGTCGAGGAAGTACGCGTGCAGCGAGTCGAAGCCGGTGTCCTCGGAGCGCAGCGCGGAGGCGAGGCCGTGCTTGGTGACCAGGAAGTCGACGAAGAGGTCGATCCAGCGCGCCAGCGCCGTGTGCGGGCCCGGGCAGCTCTCCAGCAGTGCGGGGCCCGCCTCGGCGCACGCCTCCACCTGGTGCCGGTAGACCGCGATGACGAGGTCGGCGCGGGTGGGGAAGTGCCGGTAGATCGTGCCGGTACCGACGCCCGCCTCGGCCGCGATGTCGCGCACCGGCGCCTGGACGCCCGCGGTGACGAAGACCGCGGCGGCGGCGTCGAGCAGGGTCTCCTCGTTGCGCCGGGCGTCCGCCCGCTTGGGCCGGGCCGCGCGCCCCGCGCCCCCGCCGCCGGCGTTGCCGTCACCCATCGTGCGCCCTCCCTCTCCCGCGCCGGGCCTCCTGGGGCGACCGCGCCCGTGGGGTCCGACCGGTTCCGTACGCTTTCCGGAGCATCGTTCCGTTTTCGCCCCATCATGCCAGACGGGGCACGTGACGGCCAGGCCGGGCGGGTCCCCCCGCCGGGGCACCCGGGACCGGCGGTCCGCCGTTCTCACCCGGGCAGGCTATTCGTGCCCCGTGGCGGGCGCGCCGCCGGTGGCCGCTCCGGGCCGGGACGGGCCGCCCGGGCTCGGGCTGAGCTGGGCAAACGCCGCCCCGCTGACCGGGCGGCCGCCCAGGTGCGTGGCTACGATGAGAGCGTGTCGGCCCGCCGGGCCCCGCGAGGGCGCTGCGCACGGCGAGGGACCCGGAAGTCCGCGCGTCCCGCGTCGGAGCCCGTACGCTCGCGTCCCCCGGGCCGCCCCACCCCCGGGCCGCGCCCGCACCCGGCGCAACACAGGACACGGCGGCCCGCTTTTTCCCCGCAAGTTCTGACAAGGTGGCCTATCGACGGCACTCGCACCGGAGAGGAGACCAGGGTCTTGCCGGATGCCAGGACCACGGTCCGCCGGTCGGGTGGCGCCCCGCCGGTACGGCCCCGCACCCCCGCGCGACCCCCGCGGGGCGCCGCCGCGCCAGCGACCCCCGCCGCCCTGCCGCGACGCCCCCGCACGTCCCGGCCCGAGTCACCCTGGGGAAGATCCCGTGTCTGACTCCCGCCAGCGCCGCAAGCAGGTCGACACCGCATCGGCCAGCGCAGCCCGCCTGTACGACGCCTTCCAGCGCGGCAAGAACGGCTACGAGGTCGACTACGAGGTCGCGCAGGAGGTCCAGAAGCACATCGACATGGAGCAGGTCGCGCCCGCCAACCGGGCCTTCCACAACCGCTCCATCGAGTACGCGGGCACCGAACTCGGCATCACCCAGTTCCTGGACATCGGCACCGGCATGCCCCAGGAGCCCAACACCCACCAGATCGCGCAGCACGTCAAGACCGGCGCCCGTGTCGTCTATGTCGACAACGACCCCATCGTGATGCGGCACGCCGAGGCGCTCCTGCACAGCAGCCCCGGCGGTGTCACCGACTACGTCCACGCCGACCTGCGCGACCCCCAGGCCATCCTGGCCGCCGCCCGCGGCACCCTCGACTTCGAACAGCCGATCGCCGTGCTCCTCATCGCGGTGCTGCACTTCGTCGCCGACCAGGACCGCCCGGTCGAGATCGTCGCCGACCTCCTCGACCCGCTCGCCCCCGGGAGCTGTCTGCTCCTCACGCACTTCACCGACGAGTTCGCCCCCGAGTCCTGCCGCGCCATGGAGGAGATCTACCGGGAGCAGGGCATCACCCTCGTCGCCCGCAGCCGGGAGGCCATCGCCGCCGTGCTCGAACCGCTCGACCTGATCCCGCCGGGACTCGTCGAGGTCCAGCACTGGCGTCCGGGCCCCGGCGACACCCCCCCGTCCGACGTCCATCTGCACACCTTCGGCGCGGTGGGGCTGAAGAAGAGCCTCTGAGCGGGCGACCGCCTCCGCGGCCTTCTCCTCAGGTCGCCGTCCCCGCCCCCGGCAGCAGCGCAAGCGCCTCCTTCGCGCGGGCGGACAGCTCCCCGCCGTCCCCGCCGAACGCCTCCCAGAAGGCCGCGGGCGGCTCCGCCTCCAACAGCACCCTGCTCGGCCGCGCCCACGCGGCGTCCAGCGCCAGCCGCCACGAGTGCAGACACGTCAGCGCGCCGCTCTCCGCGCTCTGACGGTCGAACAGCGGATCGCCCTCGATGGGGTGGCCCGTCCACGCCAGGTGCACCCTGATCTGGTGCCGTCGCCCCGAGACCGGCCGCACCACGAGGAACGTACGGGTGTCCGTCCGCGCGACCCTGACGAACGTGGTCAGCGACGGGTAGTTCTTCTTGCCCGGCAGCTCCGCCCCCGGCCGCAGCGACCAGCGCCGCGCCGCCGCGTCGTAGCCGATGTCCTCGCGGGCGCCCGCGATCCGCACCCGGTTCTTGCGGCCCACCGACAGCGGCAGGTCGATCGCGCCCGACTCGGGCAGCCCCGTCGACCTGGTCACCACGAGGTACGCCTTGTCCACCGTCTGCCGGTTGAACTGCCGCGTCAGCGGCCCGTGGTGGGCCACGTCCTTCGCGAACAGCACCACCCCCGAGGTCACCTTGTCGATACGGTGCACCGGATAGAGCCGCTCCCCGGCCTCCGCCGCCATCTCCACGAGGTCCGTGTCGTGCCGCTCGCCGGTCACCGAGATCCCCGGCGGCTTGTTCAGCGCCAGCATCCCCTCGTCCTCGTACACCAGCGAACCGCCGCGCACCCCGGCCCAGGTCTCCACGTCCCGCCCTCCGCTCGCACCGCCGCCGCCCGCGGCCCAGGCTCCGTATCGTACGAGCCCACGGGCGCGAGGCCGCGGTCCGGCGGCCCCGGCGGGCGGCAGGCGGCCGGGGCGCGGCCGTGCGGGGCGGCGGGCGGCTACACGCTCAGTTGGTCGAGCGTCATCGGCTCCACGCGGCCTTCGAGCATCGCGCCGAGCCCCAGTACCGCGCACACGTCGGGCCGCTCCGCGATCGCCACCGGCACCCCCGTCGCCGTCCGCAGCATGTCGTCGAAGCCCGGCAGCAGGGCGCTGCCGCCGACCATCATGATGCCCTGGTCGGCCAGGTCGGCCACCAGGTCGGGCGGGCAGGTGCGCAGCACCTTCCCGATCCCGTCGATCACCGTCGTCAGCGGGGTGTGGATGGCCTCCCGCACCGCCGCCGTGTCCACCGTCACGCTGCGCGCGAGCCCCGTCGCCACGTCCCGCCCGTGGATCTCCGTGGACGCGACCCCCGCCCTGCCCATGCCGCTCTCCGCGATCGCCACCCGCAGCGGGCGCACCGACTGGGAGGGCAGCACCAGCTCATGGCGCTGCCGCAGATGCTGGATGATCGCGTGGTCGATCGCCTCGCCGCCCACCGGGATACGTACCGCCGTCACGATCGCGCCCAGCGACAGCACCGCGATCTGCGTGGTCGCCGCGCCACAGGCGATGATCATCGTCGCCTCCGGGCGCTCCACCGGGAGCCCGCACCCCACCGCCGCCGCGATCAGCGTGTCCACCAGCTCCACCCGGCGCGCGCCGAGCCCCAGCATCGTCTCCGTCGCCGCCCGCCGCGCCAGCGGGTCGGCCTCGTGCGGGGTGCACACCGCCGCCCGCAGCCGGGGCTTGCGCCGCAGCGTCCTGCGGAGCTTGTCGCCGAGGAGGTGACGCAGCATCCGCTGCGCCATGTCGATGTCCACCACCGTGCCCCCCGACACCGGGCGCACCACCCGGATGTAGTCGGGGGTGCGGCCCGTCATCCGCTCCGCGAACTCGCCGACCGCGATCAGCGCCCCCGTCTGCGTGTTGACGGCCGCGGCGCTCGGCTGGTCCACCACCAGGCCCACGTCCTTCACATAGACCCGGGTGCGCGCCGCCCCCAGATCCACAGCCACCTGGCAGCGCCGGAGCTGTTCGAGACTCGCGCTGGACGTCATGGGGTTCCTCCCGGATCGCGGCCGTTGCCGGGCCGCCGCCCGCGGCCCTCTAACGCATCGTGGGCGCCAGGCGGCGGCGCCGCACCGTGAACTGGTCCGAGCGGGCCGCCGCCGCGCGGGTGAGCAGGCACACGGTCCGCGACCCGGGCCACCCCGCCGACGGCATGGTTAACATCTCCTGTGACCAGCACGACGCCCGACGAAGACGACAGGAGTGCCGCGGACGACGTCCCGATACCCGGGCGGGCCGCGGGCCCGGCCGCCGTCCCCGCAGCACCCGCCGTCCCCACCCCGCCCGCCGCCGACACCCCCTCACCCCCGGGCACCGAGCCTGCCGGCTCAGGGCCCGCCGACTCCGGGCGGGCCGAGCCCGCCGCGCCGGGCAAGCCGGCGGCCCCCGCGGTCAGACGCATACTCGCCGACCTCACCCCGCTGCGGACGTCCCCCGACTTCCGCCGCCTGTGGACCGGCAACACCATCTCCTGGATGGGCCAGGCGATGACCGCGCTCGCGGTCTCGCTCCAGGTCTACGACATCACCCACTCCAGCTTCTCCGTCGGCCTCGTGGGGCTCTGCTCCCTCGTCCCGCTCGTCGTCTTCGGCCTGTACGGCGGCGCCATCGCCGACACCGTGGACCGCCGCAAGCTCGGCCTCTACTCGGCGTGGGGCCTGTGCGGCCTGAGCATCGCGCTCGCCGCGGCCGCCGTCGCGGGCTTCCACCGGGTCTGGTTCCTGTACGGGATCGTGGCGCTGCAAGCGGTGTGCGGCGCGCTCAACGCGCCCGCGAGGACCTCCATGATCCCGAGGCTGCTGCCGCCGGAACAGCTCCCCGCCGCCAACGCGCTCAACTCCATGACCACCACCTCGGGCACCATGTTCGGCCCGATGCTCGGCGGCCTCGTCGTCGGCCTGTGGGGCTACCAGTCCGCGTACCTCATCGACGCCGTCACCTTCACCGCCGCCCTCTACGCCATGTGGCGGCTGCCGTCGATGCGGCCCGACCGCGACGCGGGCGGCGGCAGACGGGCGTCCGTCCTGGACGGCCTGCGCTTCCTCGCCACCCGGCCCAACATCCGCATGACGTTCTTCTCCGACATGTGCGCCATGGTCCTGGCATCCCCCAAGGCGCTGTTCCCCGCCGTCGCCGCCCTCTGGTACGGCGGCGACGCCAAGACCACCGGCCTGCTGGTCGCCGCGCCCGCGGTGGGCGCGCTGCTCGGCTCCGTGTTCTCCGGCTGGCTCGGCGGCATCCACAAGCACGGGCTCGCGATCCTGCTCGCGGTGGCGGGCTGGGGCGCCGCCATCGCCGTCTTCGGACTCACCCGCAACCTGCTGCTCGGGCTGCTCTTCCTCGCCCTGGCCGGCTCCATGGACACCATCTCCATGGTCTTCCGCTCGACGATGCTCCAGGCCGCCACCCCCGACTCGCTGCGCGGCCGCCTCCAGGGCGTCTTCGTCATCGTGGTCGCGGGCGGCCCCCGCCTCGGCGACTTCATCGCGGGCTCCGTCGGCGACCTCACCTCGCCCACGGTGGCGGTGGTGGGCGGCGGCATCGCCTGCGTGGTGGCGGTCACCGTGCTGGGGCTCGTGTGGCGGGGGTTCGCACGGTACGACTCCCGGCAGCCCACCGCGTAGCGGCGCGTCAGCGGGGCTCCGGGGCGCCGGGCTCCGCGGGGCCGATCTCGGTCAGGGACCGCACGGTGGCCAGCGCCCCGGCGCGTTCGAGCCGGCTACGGGCCGAGGCGGACCGGTGGCAGCCGACGAAGGGCATCCCGGCGAGCCCGGCGGCCTGCGCCTCGGTCTCGCTCGCGGTGATCAGTACGCAGTCGGCGGGGGCGGCGTCGGCGTTGCGGGCCGCGCTCAGCAGGCAGTCGGGGGCGGACAGCAGGACCCCGTCGCTCGCGCGCCCGTCGACCATGCCGACCGGGCCCCCGAACAGGCCGGTACGGCGCAGGAACTCGACCATCTCGGTCGCCGACACGTCCGACACCACCCCCACCCGGTGTCCGTCGGCGGCCACTCGCTCGGCGAACTCCCGCAGCCCGGTGGCGGGACGCGCGTCGGCCAGCGCGTCGGCCTCAAGTTCCGCGAGCCGCCGGTCGAGTGGGACGGCCATCCGCCGGTTCGTGAACGCCCGCAGCACCGACACCGGGTCGAGACGCGCACTCCGTCCTCCCATGTCCCGGGTGCTCTCAAGCAGCCGCCCCGCCAACGCCTCCTCGGGGTCGACGAGTTCGGAGGCGAGCCGGGTCAGCTCCCGGGTGGCGGCGATCGAGGCTTCCTTGGAGAAGACCCGGTCGACGACGATGCCGTCGAAGCCGAGGAGTACGGGGGCGCGGGGCGGGAGCAGTGGTTTCGGGGGCGTGGGCGTGACGGGGGAGCGCTCCAGCCTGGCGTGCACGCGCAGCACTCGCACCCCCGGCGGCGCCCAGTCCCGCAGTGCCTCGTGCAACTCCTCCTCGGCCGCCCGCGGCCTCGTCGATCTGTGGGTGACGGTGGCCCGCCTGGCCGCCCTCCTGAACTCGACCTCAAGACGGCGCCCCACGTCCTGTGGGCGCCTGGGCGTCTCCACATGGCCGTCCAAGCGGAATTCGGCCTGGACGACGCAGTCGAAGGCGTCCGGGCGGTCGGCGCCCGGGAGCGTCATACGGAACGTGGCGTACTGCGTGTGCGGGGCGTCGGGGACGGCCAGGGAGGGCCGGTCACGGTAAGGCTCAAGCTCCCAGAGCGCGGTCTGCCGCAAGTCCCCGAGGTGCCGGTCGGCGGGGAACCGCGCCGTGACGCGCTCCAGTTCGGCCGCCACCTCGACGAACAGCCGCAGTTCGAGACCGAGTTCCGCGCGCTCACGGCAGAGGTCGGCCTGCGTGTCGAGCAACTGCTCTCTGGCCGCCTGCACGCCCGCGCCCTCGATGCCCGCAAGCGGCTCGCCGCGCCACAGCGCCAGGGCCTGGCCGACGGTCTCGTACGCCTCGCGGAGGTCGCCGCGGGCGCGCAGTTCGGCCGCCTCCCGGGCCAGGGACGCGGACCTGAGCACATCCAGGTCGTCGGTGCTGATGTGGAGCGCATAGCCCTCGGTGGCGGCGGCGAGCCGGCCGGGCCCGATGACGCGGCGCAACTCGCGCGCGTAGGACTGGAGTTGCTGGTCCCTGAGCAGTTCGCCGCCCCAGTGGAACGCGCTCAGCTCCTCCAGTGTCACCATCCGGCCCTGTCTGAGCAGCAGGGCGGTCAGGAACGCCAGCAGGGCGGGCGGGGCGCCCTCGCCGGGCAGCAGGTCCCGGCGCCGGGGGTGCCGCTGCCGTACGCCCACCCCGTCGAGCAGCCGGAACTCCAGCCCCCCGTCGTCGACTTCGGCCGGGAGCCGGTCGAGCGCACCGGCGCGCAGCCGCTCGACCGCCGTCCGCTGCCGCTCCTCGTCCCGGCCGAGGAGGTCGTCGACGAGTCCGTCGAAGACGGTGCGCGCCGGGGGCGGCAGCCCGTCCCCGACGGTACGCAGCAGTGTCCCGAGCGCCGGGTAGTCGAGGCGCTCGCGCCTGTCGCTGGCCCCGAACAGGCTCAGCTTCACCGTGCCGTCGGGCAGCAGCAGCACCATCCGCTCGTTGAAGTGCTGCGGGGCCCCCGCGTCGCGCGCGGCGGCGACGGCCTCCGCGAGCTGCCGGGCGACCGACACCAGCAGGGCCGCGGGGAGCCGGTAGCGCACGACGGCCGCCATCGTGTGCAGCCGGACACCGTCCAGGTACTCCAGCACGGCGTAGGCGATGCCGTCCTGCTCGCCGTGGTCGAGGACCCGGGTGATGTTGCGGTGCTCCACGCCCCGCAGCGCCCTCATCACCTCCCGGAACGCCCGCTGCCGCCCGAGACCGCCCTGCGGCCGCCATGCCCGCAGCAGCACCGTGTCCCCGGTCTCCAGGTCCTCGGCGCGCCACGTGGCCCCGCCGGGCGTGAGCTGTTTCAGGGCGCGGTAGCGCCCGCCGAGCAGCGGGGGCGTCCTGCCGCCGGTCTCCCGCGGTGCCCCGCCGCCCCCGCCCAGCTCCCGCACGCTCTGCCTGCTGACCCTCGCGAACGGCTCCCCGCCGGGCGCCGTGCGCCCGCCGCCCTCCGACGGTGCCAGCGCCCGGAACTCCCCGGGCGCCACCCCCGCACGGGCGTCGATCAGGGCGCCCACGCGGTCGAGCAGTGCCGTGGTGCGTTCGCGGCCGGTGCGGGGCAGGGAGCGCAGGAGGAGTTCGCGTACGCCGGGGCGGAAGGCGTACGTGCCCGGGGGTCCAGGCACCGCCGTGAGCATCCCGCTGAGCACCACCTCCGCGAGGTGCTGGGGCCGGGGGCGGGCCTCGACGGCGGCCTGGACGAGGCGCATCACTGGCAGCCGGGGCTCGCCGAGCGCCAGGTGCCCGGCGAGGCGGAACGCCTCGGGGGACGCCGACGCCCGGAAGGCGCCGACGAGTTCGCGCGGCGGCAGCCGGGTGAGGTCGGCGCGGTCCGCGGCGTCCACCGGCACCGGCGACCCCGCGCGCGGCAGCGCCGCCACCGCCGCGGGCAGCCGGGCGCCGCCCGGGTCGGCCACCAGCGCCGCCCAGTTGCGCAGCCACCCGGGGGCGGCCTCCAGCACGGGAAGCGGTACGGAGCCGGGTTCCGGGGCGCGTTCGTCGTACGGGGCGAAGCCGAGCGTGGCGGTGGGCGCCGCGGGGGCCCGCGCGGTGAGCAGCCCCGGCACGGCGGGCAGCGCGGTGCCCGCCCAGAGGCGTTCCGGCAGCGGCTGGACCACCGCGAGCGGCATCAGGGCCGCCCAGCGGCGCAGGGTGGCGTACCAGCGGTCGGCGGCCTCCCCGTGCCACCACTGGGGGCCCATGCAGTCCGAGACCAGCAGGGTGACGGTGCGGCCGTCGGCCGCGGTGGTGCCGAGCGGGCCGCGCACCGTGCCGTCGGGCAGGGCGCGCAGCGGCTCCACGGTGCGGAAGACGCCCGACTGGGCGAGCGCGGTGTGCAGTTCGCGGGCGAGCGGCCGCCACACCGGCATGGTGGGGCCCGTGTCGACGACGAGCCGCAGCCGCAGCCAGCGCTCCCGCGCGGGCCGCAGCACCGGCAGCCACCATCCGGGCGGCGCCTGGAGGTTGGCGATACGGGTCGCGGTGGCCTCCTCGTCCAGCTCGCGCCCGACCGGCGAGGCCACCCGGCGGGCGAGCGGGCGCAGCGCCCGTTGCAGCGCCAGCGGGTGCGTCAGCATGGGCGGTGCGGGGGCGAGCAGCGAGGTGTGGGCGGGGCCCGCGGTGTCGTCGTCGGCGCCCGGCAGCCGCAGCGGTACCCGGTCCTGGGCGGCGGGCGGTGTGTCCCGCCGCGGCGGCGGTGGCGCGGGCGGCGGGGTGTGCGGGGCGGGCGCTTCGGGTGCCGGTGGCGGCTCGTGCCGGGCGCCGGGTGTGCCCCGGGGCGGTGGCGGCGCGGCGGGGCCCGGCAACTGCCCCGCCAGCCAGAGCAGTTCGGCAAGCTCGGTGGCGCCTGGCGGGCCGTGGTCCGACGCGGCACCGAGCACGGCGGCGAGCCGGGCGAGCGGCCCGCCCGCCGCCGCAGCGCCGCCGTCCCCGGCCGCACCGCCGCCGTCCCCGGCGCCCGAGCGCCCCTCGCCGCCGTCGGGTCCGCCCATCAGTACGCGTCGTCCGCTGGCTCGCTGCTCAGATACGGCATCAGATGGGCCGCCAGTTCGTCGCGCGACTCCGCGTCGAGCCCCGCGGTGCCGGTCAGGTAGAGGGCGTTGAGGAGCTGGTCGGTGGCGAGTTCGCCCGCGCCGGAGAGGCCGAGGAAGCGTTCGATGAGGGAGGCGGCGTAGCCGTCGGGCTCGCCCAGGTGGGCCCTGACGATCGCGGCGAGCTGGTCGCCGCCGGGCCTGCGCAGCCGCAGCGAGACACACCTGCGCAGGAACGCGGGCGGGAACTCGCGCTCGCCGTTGCTGGTCAGCACCACGAAGGGGAACGCGCGGCAGCGCACCCTGCCGCGGTCCACCGGCACCCGGTCGTCGGTGCCGTCCACCATCACCTCGGCGCTCGGGGCGTGCCGTGCGGCGCGCACCAGCTCCGGGATCTCGAACTGGCCCTCCTCCAGCACGTTCAGCAGGTCGTTCGGCAGGTCGAGGTCGCTCTTGTCGATCTCGTCGATGAGCAGCGCCCGCGGCCGCCCGTACGGCAGCAGCGCGGTGCCGAGCGGGCCGAGCCGCAGATGGTCCTGGAGCTGGTCGCCGGGTACCGGGGCGCCGTCGCCCGCGGCGGCCTTCCCCGCCGCGTACAGCCGGGAGAGCGGGTCGTACTGGTAGAGCCCGTCGTGCAGGGTGGCGCGGCTCGTGACGTTCCAGCGCAGTACGGGGCCGAGCCGCAGCTCCTGTGCGACCGCGTACGCGAGCGACGACTTGCCGCTGCCTGGCGGGCCCGTGACCAGCAGCGGGCGGCGCAGGAACAGTGCGGCGTTGACCAGGTCGACGGCCTCCCGGGTGGCGCGGTAGGTGCGGGCCCTGTGCACCCGGTCGGGGGAGACCGCCGCCGCGTCGCCGTCCGCCGCCGGGGTCGGGAGCGCGGGGCCGCCGTCGAAGGCCCGCCAGGGCGGGGGCGGCGGCAGCAGGTCCACGCCGTCGTGGGGCTCGTTCGTACCGGTGTAGACGGGCCACGGGGACATCGCGTGGGGCTCTCCTTCGCTGGGCTTGCGGGGTGGGCGGGGGAAACGGCGACACGGGGTACGCGGCGGGGCGGCGGGTGCGGCTCACCCCACGGGGGACCCGGCGTGCCCGAGAGCGGTGGGGAAGCAGCGCGGGTCCTCCCACAGCAGGGTGAGATCCTTCGCCCAGTGGCTCCCCGGGTCCGGGGTGAGCATGATCTCCCTGCGCAACTCCAGTATGTGCTCCGGGAGTTCGGTCGGGCTGAGGTCGTGTACGAAGTCCCCGAGCGAGTCGAGGAACGTACTGCCCGCGCAGTCGGCCGCGCCGTCGTGCCCGCCCGCGCAGCCGGTGCGCGGCCACATGATCACCGGCACGGACGCGTTGAGCCCGGCCTTCAGCGGCGTGGTGCGCGCGGTGCCGCCGCGCGGCGGGGACGCGAACGCCAGCATCCGCTCGCCGGAGAGCCGTACCGTCAGCTTGCCCTGGTCCTCGCGGCTGCCGCACGCCACCCGGAACAGCGGCGCCCCCGCGCCCGGTTCCAGCGTCGTCCACTTGCGCCGCAGGTCGTGCTGGCGGCTGCCGCTGCCGCGGCGCGGCCTGTCCATGACCACCAGCGGGTAGAAGCAGCCGAGCGGGCTGGGGTCGTCGGCGCCGCGCGGCCACTCGGCCACCGGCTCGTTCAGTGCCTGCGTGGGCAGCACGAACGAGATCAGTACCCGGGCGCCGTAGGGGAGTTCGTGGAACGCCTCGTCAATCAGCTCCACGGCGCGCGCCCGTGCCTCGCGCCTCGGCAGGGTGGCCTCGCCGACCGGGCGCCGCTGCCCGTCCCGGTACGCGGACACCGCGACCCGCTGCCACCGCGGCCCCTCGCCGCTCGGCGTCAGCTCCACCACGATCGGCGACCAGTCGCCCGGCGCCCGCGGCGCGGCGGCGTCGGGCGGTGCCCCGGGTCCGGCCCAGCGCCGCAGTCGCCTGCGCAGCGCGTCGTGCTCCCGGCCGCCGAGCTGTTCCGCGAGGTGCCTGGTCAGCCGGGCGGGCGCCGCCGGGTCGTCGACCTCCGCGAGGACGTACCAGGCCACCGCCGCCAGCGAGCGGAAGCCGCCCGGCGGCAGCGCGGGCCCGGTCACCGGGTCCACCGCCCGCGCGAAGAGCTGCGCGGGCCCGCACCCGACCCCGGCGGCCTCCGCGCGCTCCACGAGCCGGCGCAACTCCCGCCGCTCGACCCGCCCATGGCCCTCGGTGGGCACCAGGTCACCCAGCTCGGGCCAGTAGCGCGCCATCACGGCCGCCGGCAGCATCCGGCCGTTGCGCACCGCCTCGTCGGCCTCGGTGACCATGCCCACCGCGCGCCCGCTGTCCGCGAGCACCACCGCCGCCCCGCTGAACCCCGGTGCGAGCGGCTGCCCGTGGCCCCGGTACGCCTCCAACTGCTCCCACTCGCCCGCGATGAGCGGGCCGCCCGTGGTGCGGTACTCGGCGATGATGCCGTCGTCGTAGCAGTCGGGGAAGCCGTACACCAGCAGCCGCTGTCCAGGGCCCGCGCCCGGCGGCGCGAACTCCACCGGGTCCTGCGGCACGTCGGCGGGGAGTTCGAGCACGGCGATGTCGCCGCGGTCGCCGCCCGCCGTCCAGCCGCCGCCGCACACCACGCGCGCCGAGAGACCTTCGAGGCCGCCGACGAGCGGAAACTCCACGTACACCGGCTCGTTCGCGGCGTGCTGGACGACATGCGCGCAGGTCACGACGTGCCGCCCCGACACCAGCAGCCCGGCGCCGACCTCGCGGCCGCACTCCACCCGGGCCTGCCAGGCGGCCTGACGAGGCGTCATGAGGGGTCGGCGGCTCCCGCCGCCCTGGGCGACCACGCCAGCTTCACCACGAGATGGCCCTCTGCCGAGCCCTTCACCAGGACCGCGCCGGTCTCCGCGGTGAGCTTCACACCGAACTCGATCTCCACGGAGTCCGGCGTGAGCGGCCCGTCGCGAAACACCCGCAGCGCCGCCTCCGCCGCCCTGCGTGCCCCGTCGAGGGAGTCCTCGAACGTACGGGCCGCGGTGGTCATCCCGGTGCGCGGATTACGGGACACCGGGCGGGAGCCACGCGGCGCCTCCGGCATCTCGACGATCACCTGTGCACCGTCGTCGGTCTCGAACTCGACCAGCTCCGCCACGAATCCCCCTGCGCCGCTCGTCCCCCGTGGACACCCGCATTGTTCCCGAGCGCCCCGCCGCTGTCATCCGGGGCCCCGGCGGGGCGCGCCGCCCGTGGTACGTATTCGGACACGGCCGCACCGCGGGGAGGCGCGGCCCCCCGCGCGGGGTCCCGACCGAAAAGGCGGAGACAGATCAGGGGAAGACGGATCAGGCGGAGAGGGATCAGGCGGAGAGGGAGCGTTTCATGATCTTGCCCATGTCGTTCCTCGGCAGTGCCGGGAGGTAGCGCACCACCCGGGGCCGCTTGTGCGGCGCGAGCCGGGCCGCGACATGCGCCGCCAACTCCTCGGTGCCGGGCGGCGCGTCCGCCGCCGCGGGCACGATCCACGCCACCACACGCTCCCCGAGGTCGTCGTCGGGCTCCCCGGTCACCGCGGCCTCCCGCACCCCCGGGTGTTCGAGCAGCGCGTTCTCGATCTCCCCCGCCCCGATCTTGAAACCGCCGCTCTTGATCAGGTCGGTGGCCTTGCGGCCCACGATCCGCACCGAGCCGTCCGCGTCCCGCAGCGCCATGTCCCCGGTGCGGAACCAGCCGCCCTCGGCGAACGCCTCCCCTGTGGCGTCGGGGCGGTTGAGGTAACCGGTGAACAGGTTGGGGCCGCGGACCTGGATCTCGCCCACCGCGTCGGCGCCCGAGCCCGCCGGGATCTCCTCGCCCGCGTCGTCCACCACCCGCAGCTCCACCCCGGGCAGCGGCGGCCCCACACTGCCGGGGCAGGGCGCGCCGCCCGGCACCACGCTGGTGTTCATCAGCGTCTCCGTCATGCCGTAGCGCTCCACCACGCTGCGCCCGGTGGCCGCGGCGATCCGCTCGTGGTCGTGCACCGGGAGCGCCGCGGAGCCCGACACCAGCAGCCGGGCGCCGCGCAGCGCCGCCGCGAGCTGCGGGTCGGAGGGCAGCGCCTCCGCGATGCGGTGGTACATCGTCGGCACCCCGAAGAGCATGGTGGCGCCGTCGGCCAGCTCCCGCGCCACACCCTCCGTACTGAACCTGCCGAGATGCCGCACGGAGCCGCCGTGCCGCAGCGGACCGAGCACGCCCAGGATCAGACCGTGCACATGGAACAGCGGGAGGCCGTGCACCAGTACGTCGTTGCCGGTCCAGCCCCACACCTCGGCCAGCGCGTCCAGCGTCGCGGCGACCGCGCCGCGCGGGATCAGCACGCCCTTGGGCGGCCCCGTGGTGCCGGAGGTGTAGACGATGAACGCCGGTACCGAGGCGGGCGGCTCGGGCAGCGGCGGCGCCGGCACCGAGGCCGGGTCCTCGCCGGGGACGTCGATGGCGGTGCGCGGCAGGCCGTCGAGCGCCGGGGGCAGCTCGTCGTCCTCGGCCGCGAGCAGCAGCGCCGGTTCGCTGTCCGACACGATGTGGGTCAGCTCGGCCGCGCCCGATCTCGGGTTCAGCGGTACGACGGTGACCCCCGCGAGCAGCGCCCCGACCACGCCCACGGCGGTCTCCAGGGTCGGGGTGGCCCACACGGCGACCCGGTCGGCACCGGCGAGCCGCGCCGAGAGGTCGGCGGTGGCGGCGCGCAGGCCCGCGTAGCTGACCTCGCGGTCGCCGAAACGGAGGGCGGGGCGAGGCGGCGCGGCCACCAACGCCGGGAACAGGGGGCTCGTCTTCGACGTCACGGTGGGCATCCTGCCGCATTCCGGTGCCCCGGGCGGAGCTGGGTCGCCGATTCCGGGGAAAACCAACGGGCGCACAGGGGGCGCAGGGCTTGGGGGATCGGCGGCGTTGTATGACATATCGCGCTGTTTCGCGTTTTTCCGCCCTCCTGTCCGGTCTGCTCCGGTGGAGGCGGGGGTCACAGCCGTACGGCGGCCGCGGTTGTTACGGTGCGGGCGGCCCCTGCCCCCGACACCCCCCCGGAGCCCTCCGTGCCGCCCGCCCGTCCCAGGATCGCCCTCGTCACCTGCCATGTCGGGCCGCGGACCAAGGAGGACCCCGACATGCCCGCGCTGCTCGCCGCGGTCCGCTCGGCGGGCGCCGACGCCACCGCCGTGCCCTGGGACGACCCGCAGGCCGACTGGGCCTCGTACGACCTCGCCGTCATCCGCTCCACCTGGGACTACACCTGGCGCACCGACGCCTTCCTGGCGTGGGCCGAGCGCTGCGCCGCGCTCACCGTGCTCGCCAACCCGCCGGGCGTACTGCGCTGGAACGCCGACAAGAGCTACCTGGGCGACCTGGCGGCGGCCGGGGTCCCGGTCGTCGAGACCCGCTATCTGCCGCCGGGCGAGGGCGGCCCCGGGGCGCTGCCCGCCGACCGGGAGTTCGTCATCAAGCCCACCAGGGGCGCGGGCGGCAGGCTCGCCGCACGGCACCAGCCGGGCGACCCGGCCGCCGCCGCCCACCTCGCCGCCCTCCACGAGCGCGGCCTCACCGCCCTGGTGCAGCCCTACCAGAGCGGGGTCGACAGGACCGGCGAGCGCGCCCTCGTCCACCTCGGCTCCGCGCCGCTGCACGCCGTACGCAAGGGCGCGGTACTCGCCCCCGGTGTGCCCTACGACGACCGCAAGGTCTCCCACCCAGGACTCACCCCCTGGGAGCCCACTCCCGCCGAACTCGCCGCCGCCAGGACCGCGCTCGCCGCGGTGCCCGACGCCGCGGGACCGCTGCTCTACGCGCGCGTGGACCTCGTCGACGGCGACGACGGGGCGCCCCGGGTGATGGAGCTGGAACTCATCGAGCCCAACCTGTTCCTCCATATACGCCCCGAGTCCCTGTCGGCGGTGGCGCGGCACCTCGTGGTCGCCGCCTTTGCCGCCGAGGCCCCCGACGCCGCACGATGACCTGGTGAACGCCCCGCTGACCCCGCTCGACTTCCAGCTCGTCCTGCTGCGCCGCATGGCCGACCACCAGCCGGACCTGGTGGCCGACGCCCGCGCCGAACTCGGCGTCTCGACCGCCGACATGCGCGACGCCAACCGCCGCTGGCAGGCCATGGCACGCTCGCCGCGCGCCCGCCCCGGCACCGGCCGCTACCGCTCCGTCCTCGGGCCGCCCGAGGCGACGGCGCCCCGGCGGATCGGCGACCTGGACTGCGAGGCGCTGCTGTGGCCCGTCCCGCTCTGGCCCGACCTCCGCTTCGAGGTGCTGACCGCGCCCAACGGCGCCGTATGGAACGAGTGGCTGGTACGCGCCCCAGGACACCCCTCGCCGAAGCCCACCGCCACGGCGCAGTTGCGCCCCTGGTCCTGCACGGTGGACGAGGTGGCCCGCGCCTTCGCCCCCGCGACGCCCCTGGAGGGCTCGGCACCCACCCGCTGGCGCCTCGCGTTCACGGCGCCGCCCGAGCCGGGCGCCCCCGCCCGGCGCCATGTGGCCGACTTCACCTGGGGGCTGCTCCAGGGCGTGGGGGAGGCGGCGGAGGCACCGCCGCGCTGAGGCGCCCCCCGGCGGCACGGCGCCCCCGCACACGAGCCCATTGCCCCTGCTCCGCGCCCCCTCTAAGCTTTGTTCGTTATTCCGATCGGCAGTTGGTATATCGAACCAGTGCCGGAGGGGTCCCACCGGCCCCCCCGGCACCCGCGCAAACCGGCCAACCCCACCCCGCGACCGCCGGGTCCACCACAGGACACACCCATATCCACCCGCGTCATGTCGACAGTACGCACTACGCAAGAAGGGGGGCCCGCGGTGGGACGGCTCGTTCCGGCAGTGACCAGGGCGCTCGACATCCTCGAACTCTTCCTCGACGGCGACGGCACCCGCTCGGCGCCCGAGATCGTACGGGCGCTCCAACTCCCCCGCACCACCGTGCACGAGCTGGTCACCACCCTGGTCGCCCGCTCCTACCTCACCCCGGTGCCCGGCAGCCCGGGCCGCTACCGGCTCGGGGTGCGCCCGTACCAGCTCGGCAGCCGCTACGCGGAACACCTCGACCTCGCCGCCGAGGGTCAGCAGGTCGCCCGCTCCGTCGCCGAGACCTGCGACGAGACCGTGCACGTGGCGATACTTGAGGGCCGCGACGTCATCTACATCGCCAAGGTCGACTCCACCCACGCCGTGCGGATGGTCTCCGCCGCGGGCCGCAGGCTCCCCGCCCACTGCACCTCCGTCGGCAAGATGCTGCTGGCCTCGCTGCCGGAGGCCGAGCTGGCCGCCCGGGTCCCCGAGGGCACCGAGCTGGTCGCCATGACCCCGGGCAGCATCACCCGGCCCGAGGTCCTCAGGCGGGAGCTGGAGCGGATCAGGGAGCGCGGCGTCGCCTTCGAGAGCCGGGAGTCCAACTCCGACGTGTGCTGTGTCGCGGCGCCCGTCAGGGACCGCTCGGGGCAGGTCGTCGCCGCGCTGTCCATCTCGGTGCCCGTGGTCCGCTGGAACGAAGAGCGCGGCGCCGAACTGGGGGGACTCGCCGCCAAGGGCGCCGTGGAACTGTCCGAACGCCTCGGGCACCGGGCAGAGTAGGGCCACGTCAGCACCGGCCACGCACCCGGAGGAACGGCCACGTCATGAGCAGCGCAGCCACCCCGCCCCCCACCACCGTCAGGCTCACCTCGCCCGAGGTCGCCGTGCGCGGCCCCGCCACCCTCGGCGAGGGGCCCACCTGGGACGCCGCCGCGGGCCGGCTCCTCTGGGTCGACATCCTCGGCTCCCGGGTGCACGGCTACGACCCCGCCACCGGGCACCGCACGGTCCTCACCACCGAGCAGCACGTGGGCGCCGCCAAGCCGCGCACCGGCGGCGGCCTCGTCGTCAACCTCCGCGACGGCGTCGCCGCCTACGGGCCCGACGGCTCCGGCTTCCGCTGGCTGCTCCACGAGCCCGTCCCCGGCCGCCGCGGCAACGACGCCGCCGTCGCCCCCGACGGGTCGCTGTGGGCCGGCACCATGCACTACGACGAGAAGCCGGGCGGCGGCAGCCTGGTGCGGCTCGCGCCCGACGGCGCCACCGCCGTCATCCGCCCCGAGGTCACCGTCAGCAATGGCGTCGGCTGGAGCCCCGACGGCACCCTCGTCTACCACGCGGACACCCCCACGGGCACCGTGTGCGTCGCGGACACCCGCCCCGCGGACGAGGGCCATGTCTCGCCGTGGCGGCCCTTCGCCACCGTCGAGCCGGGCGCGGGCTTCCCGGACGGGCTCACCGTCGACGCCGAAGGCGCCGTGTGGGTCGCGCTCTGGGACGGCGGTGCGGTGCGCCGCTACACCCCCGACGGCCGCCTCGACCGCGTCGTCGAACTGCCCGTGAGCCGCCCCACCGCCTGCGCCTTCGGCGGCGCCGGCCTGCGCGACCTGTACATCACCAGCGCGCGCGTCGGCCTTGCCGCGCCGCACCCGCTCGCCGGGTCGCTGCTGGTGGTGCCGGGGGCCGGGCAGGGGGTGGCACAGCCCGCGTTCGCCGGCTGACCGCGCGTCACCGTCCATTTCAAGCCGACGGAAAAGAACTTCGCCAACCGCAGGGCCCGTTGAACACCACGGGGCCCGCGCTCGTATCCACGTACGATCCGCCTCCCGGAGGCGGATCGGAACCGGCAGCCCCCCGCTTCCTCCCACGGCCTGCCGCGCGCTCCGGCCGGTCACGCTGGGCCTAGTGGCCGGGACGACCGGCGCGCGCGACGCCGCGCGGGCCTTGGGAGGGGGGCGGCCGGTGGCCCGGCCCGGCGGGCGCCGGAGGGCGCCCGCGTGAAGCGGGGATGTCAGCGGGCACGAGGCGCCCGCCCGCGCCGTTGCCCCTGCCCCTGGCTGCCCTGGTGCGGCCCGTGACCGGGCAGGGGAACGTCCGTGGGCTTCTCCTTGCTGGTGCGCCCGCCCCCTGTGAGGGGCATCGCGGCGGTCTCGGCGACGGAAGGCCCATCGGGGCCCCGGTTCTCCCGGGCGGCGGACTCGTCCGCGGCTGCCGGCCGTGCCCCGTCGGCCGCGGTCCTCGATGCGAGATCCCGCAGCGCCATGGCGGGGACGAACTTTCCCAGCTCCTTCTCCGACACCCACTCGACCTTGGTTCCCCACAGTGGCGCGGTGCCGTCGAGCAGCGCCTGAACCTGTGCGGAATCCTTGTCGTCCCAGTCCCTCCGGCGCTTGCCGCCGTGCTTGCGCGCCGTTTCGAGCGTTTTCCAGTATTCGTCCTGATGATGCCGGTCCTGCTGTGCCTGGTCCCGCATCAGACCGGTCTCCGTCTCCGGTGCCCCGGCCGGCTTGCGGTCGCGCCCCTCCTGGGCGAATGCGTCGGCCCTGCCCAGGTCCTTCAGGGCGCTGCCTATCCGCTGCCGTTGCGCGTCAACTTCCTTTTTCAGCGCTTTCGCGCGGGCATTATTGAGCGAGCCTTCCGCCGCCGCTCGAACTCTCCACACCACCCTCTCGACGGCATTTCGGGAAGACTGCTGCGGGGTGTGTTCTTCCGGCATGGGCCTTTACCCTTCCTCGTCCCGGGAACCGGACCTTCCCACTCCAATGACTGGAGTGCCGTCGGCCGACAGCCGGTCGACTTCCGCCGGGGGACTCCACCGGGCCGTCGGCGCCACAACGTGCCGTCCCCCGCGACCGGTTCAATCCACCGGGGCACGGCCGCCCGGCGGCGGTCACCCGACACCGCCCGCAGTGAGTTCCAGGGGCAGCGGGGCCCGCCGCCCGCGGTTGACCGCGAACACCGTCAGCGAGCCGTCCGCGGCCCGTACCGCCGTCGCGTGCAGCAGCGGCACCTCGCCGTGGCGCCGGGTGGTGTACGTCGGCGAGTCCACCCATACGTGCAGCACCTCGCCCCTGCCGTACGCCGCGGCCTGGGCGAGGCAGACGATGCGCACCCGGTCCGCGTGCCGCAGCAGCGCGATCAGCAGGGAGCCGACGACCACGGCGTCGGTGACCGAGCAGGCGTTACCGGCGCGAGGCTAGCGGCCCACCCTGCGCTTGTTCCAGACGTCGAAGCCGACCGCGACCAGCAGCACAAGGCCCTTGATGACCTGCTGGTAGTCGGTGCCGATGCCGACGAGGGACATGCCGTTGTTGAGGACGCCGAGCACCAGGCCGCCGATCACGGCGCCCAGCACGGTGCCGACACCGCCGCTCATGGACGCGCCGCCGATGAACGCCGCGGCGATCGCCTCCAGTTCGAAGTTGACACCGGCCTGCGGGGTGCCCGCGTTGAGTCGCGCCGCGTACACACAGCCCGCGAGCGCCGCTAGCACGCCCATGTTGACGAACACCAGGAAGGTGACCCGCTTGTCCTTGACGCCGGAGAGCGTCGCCGCCGCCTTGTTGCCGCCGAGCGCGTACACATGGCGGCCGATGACCGCGTTGCGCATCACATAGCCGAGCACGATCAGCAGCCCGCACATGATCAGCAGCACCACCGGAACCCCGTGGAAGCTGGCGAGGGTCAGGGTGAACGCCACCACGGCGGCCACGATCGCCACGCACTTCAGCGCCCACAGCCCCGCGGGCAGCACCTCCAGCTCGTACTGCCGCTGCCGCCTGCGGTCACGCCACTCCTGAAGGAGCAGCAGCACGATCACCACGAGGCCGATGAGCAGCGTCGGGTTGTGGTACTGCGTGTAGGGGCCCCACTCGGGGATGAAGCCCTGCGCGATGTCCTGGAAGCCGCCGGGGAACGGCGCGATCGACTGCCCGTCCAGGATGATCTGCGTCAGACCGCGGAACAGCAGCATGCCCGCCAGCGTCACGATGAACGACGGTATGCCCAGATACGCGATGAAGAAGCCCTGCCAGGCGCCCGCGGCCGCGCCGATGAGGAGCGCGATCACCAGCGCGAGGCCCCAGGGGACGTCGTGTTTCACCATCAGCACGGCCGCCACCGCGCCGACGAACGCCACCAGCGACCCGACCGACAGGTCGATATGGCCCGCGATGATGACGATCATCATCCCCATCGCGAGGATGAGGATGTAGCCGTTCTGCTGGATCAGGTTCGAGACGTTGTTCGGCAGCAGCAGGACCTCGTCGGTCCAGATCTCGAACAGGACGACGATGAACACCAGGGCGATCAGCATCCCGTACTGGCGCATGTTCGTCCGCATGCTGCGCAGCAGCAAGGCACCCGCCGAGGGGCCCTCGCCGCTCGGTGGCGCGGGGGAGTCCTGCTGGGGTGGGGTCGTCGTGGTCATGACGTGCCTCGGCTTCCATCCGTCGTCATCTGCCGCATGAGGACTTCCTGGGTGGCGTCGGCGCGGGAGACCTCACCGGTCAGCCGCCCCTCGGCCATCGTGTAGATCCGGTCGCACATCCCCAGCAGCTCGGGCAGCTCCGAGGAGATGAAAAGCACCGCCTTGCCGCGGGCCGCGAGACGGTCGACGACCGTGTAGATCTCGTACTTGGCGCCCACGTCGATCCCGCGCGTCGGCTCGTCGAGGATCAGCACCTCGGGGCCCGCGTGAATCCACTTGCTCAGGACGACCTTCTGCTGGTTGCCCCCGGACAGCCGGCCCACCTGCTCGAACACCGTCGGCGTCTTGATGTTCATCGAACTGCGGAAGCTCTCCGCCACCCGCCGCTCCTCGTGCTCGTCGACGACGCCCCTGCGGGCCATGCCGGGCAGCGAGGCCAGCGACACATTGCGGTGCACCGTGTCGATCAGGTTGAGCCCGTACGTCTTGCGGTCCTCGGTGACGTACGCGATCCCCGCCCTGACCGCGGCCGGCACGGTACGGGTGTCCACCCGGCGCCCGTCGACCGCCACGGAACCCGCCTCGTACACCCCGTAGGAGCGGCCGAACACGGACATCGCCAGCTCGGTGCGGCCCGCGCCCATCAGGCCCGCGATGCCGACGATCTCGCCGCGCCGCACGGTCAGCGACACGTCGTCGACCACCCTGCGCTGGTGGTCGACCGGGTGGCGCACCGTCCAGCCCGTCACCGTCAGCGCGACCTTGCCCGCGTCCTCGCCGTCGTAGCCGGTGCGGTCGGGGAAGCGGTGGTCGAGGTCGCGGCCGACCATGCCGCGGATCAGCCGGTCCTCGGACAGCTCGGGCTCCGCGCCCCGGGAGTGGCGCACCGGCAGCGTCTCGATGGTGCGGCCGTCGCGCAGGATCGTCACCGAGTCCGCGATCCTGGTGATCTCGCCGAGCTTGTGCGAGATCAGGATGCAGGCGATGCCCTGGTCCCGCAGCTCCGCGATCAGTTCGAGCAGCTTGGAGCTGTCGTCGTCGTTGAGCGCGGCCGTCGGCTCGTCCAGGATCAGCAGCCGCACCTTCTTGGACAGCGCCTTGGCGATCTCCACCAACTGCTGCTTGCCGACGCCGAGGTCGGCCACCGGCGTCGTCGGGTTCTCCCTGAGGCCCACCCGCTTCAGCAGCCCCGCGGCGCGCCGCAGGGTGTCGTTCCAGTCGATGACGCCGCGCCTGGTCTGCTCGTTGCCGAGGAAGATGTTCTCGGCGACCGACAGGTACGGCACCAGCGCCAGCTCCTGGTGGATGATCACGATGCCGTGCCGCTCGCTCGCCCTGATGTCCTTGAACGCGACGGGGGCGCCGTCGAAGTAGATGTCGCCCTCGTAGCTGCCGTGTGCGTGGACCCCGCTGAGGACCTTCATCAGCGTCGACTTGCCCGCGCCGTTCTCCCCGCAGACCGCGTGGATCTCGCCGGGCAGCACCGTCAGGCGCACGTCGGACAGCGCCGTCACCGCGCCGAACCGCTTGGTGATGCCGCGCATTTCGAGCAGCGGCGCCTCGTCGCCCGCCAGCTCCTCGGTGACGGCGCTCTCCGCGGCGGCGACCTCGTCCGCGCTCGGTGGCGCGTCGATCTTTGGGGCGGCCTCGGCGAGCGGCTCGGCGGCGGCGCCGGACGCGGCCCCCGGCTCCCGCGCCTCCCGGTCCTCCGCGCCGCTCACGAGAGCTGGCCCTTCTTGAAGTAGCCCGTCCTGACGAGCAGATCGGTGTTGGACCTGTCGACCGAGCCGGGCGTCAGCAGGTAGGCGGGCACGACCCGCTTGCCGTTGTCGTAGTCCGTGGTGTTGTTGACCTCGGGCTTCTTGCCGGTGAGCATCGCGTTGCCCATCTGCACGGCCACCTTGGCGAGCTTGCGGGTGTCCTTGAACACCGTCTGCGTCTGCTCCCCGCGGATGATCGACTTCACCGACGCCAGCTCCGCGTCGGAACCGGTCACGATCGGCAGCGGGTGCCCCTTCGTGCCGTACCCGGCGCTCTTCAGCGCCGAGAGGATGCCGATCGACAGGCCGTCGTACGGCGAGAGCACCGCGTCCACGTCCTGCTCGCCGTAGTTCTTCGTCAGCAGGTCGTCCATGCGTTTTTGCGCGGTGCCGCCGTCCCAGCGCAGGATCTCCGTCTGGTTCAGCCTGGTCTGCCTGCTGCGCACCACGAGCTGGCCCGAGTCGAGGTACGGCTTGAGCACCTTCATGGAGCCGTTCCAGAAGTACTTGGTGTTGTTGTCGTCGGGGGAGCCCGCGAACAGCTCGATGTTGTATTTCTTTTCCGCGTTCTTGTCCGGCTTGCCGAGCCTCAGCTTGTCCACGATGTACTGCCCCTCGACCCTGCCGCAGCGCTCGTTGTCGAACGAGGCGTAGTAGTCGACGTAGGGGGTGCCGAGGATCAGCCGGTCGTACGAGATCACCCGGATGCCCGCGTCGTGGGCGCGGCCCAGCACGTCGGTGAGCGCCCTGCCGTCGATGGCGGCGATCACCAGCAGCCGGTACCCCTTGGCGATCATGTTCTCCAACTGGGCGACCTGGTTCTCCACCTTGTTGTCGCCGTACTGGAGGTCGGTCTTGTAGCCGGCCTTCTCGAACTGGCCGGCCATGTTCTCGCCGTCGAGAATCCAGCGCTCCGACGACTTGGTCGGCATCGCGATGCCGATGGTGTTGTCCTTGGCACTGTCCGGGTGGTAGCGGCTGCCGCCCTTGGCCTCCTGGCCGCAGGCGGCGAGCGAACCCGCGAGCACCATCGCGACGACGGGTATCGCGGTGCGGCGTGACATACGGACGCGCATGGCATCAGTTCCCTTCTTCTGTCACCGGGTGGGTGAACCGCCGCAGCTCGCCGGGCAGCCGGGCGCCGAGCGGCGACATCCCGCCGTCCGCCCCGTGCCGGGCCAGCAGGTCGAGTACGAGGCGCCCGCGGCGCACCCGCTCACGGGCGGTGTCGAGCGTGACGTCCCGCAGATGCGCCCCGTACGGGTAGATGCCGGGCGCCCTGGAGAGGCCGAACTTCAGGTAGAGCGGGGCGCCCCGCCTGATCAGCTCGGCGGTGTCGTACATCCGCACATAGCCGCCGAGGTCGTCGGGCGCCTCGACGTAGAAGTCGAGCGGGGTGCGGGAGAGACGGCGTATCTCGGTGAGGTGCTGGAGGGTCAGGTCGGACGGGATGTTGACGGAGTCGGCGCCCAGGCCCTCCCACACCGCGAACGAGACCGGGTTCACGGGGCCGACGAGCGCCGACACCTTGAAGGTGGTGTCCGCGGGCAGGGTGCCGTGCGCGCGCAGCCTGTGCAGCGTCCAGAGCACCCCCTCGTCGGCCACCAGCAGGCAGCGCACGCCGAGTTCGACGGCGCGCAGCGCGTCCTCGACGCACCCGGCGACCGCGTCGTGGCCCCGGGCGCGAAGGCCGCCGCCGCCCGAGGGGCTGCGGGTGGAGGCGCCGATGTCCCAGGTGCCGCGGGGGCCCGTGAACAGGCAGAGTTCGACGCCGCGCGCGGCGCAGGCGCCGGCCATCTCGGTGATCTCGTCGTCGGTGAGCATCCAGACGCCGCTGCCCTGGCTGATCCTGTGCACCGGCACGTCGAGCCGCGCGGACTCCTTGAGCACGGTGGCGACCGCCTCCGGACCCTCGACGGACGGGATCTCGACACGCCAGGTGCCGCCGTCGGGGAAGGTGTGCGGGGAGGCGTCGGCGGGCACGGGCGGCGGCGGTGCGAGACCGAGGGCGTCGAGCGCCCGCTCTCCTGGCCTGCGGGCCGCCGCGGGGGACTTGTCGGTCACGTGCTGTCCTTACGGTCGATGGCGGTGCGAGGCGCGGCGCGCGCCGCACCCGGTGGGACGGCCCGGCCCGGTGGGGCCGCGCCGCGGGTCAGGGCGTGAGCAGGATCTTTCCGGTGCCGGGGGAGCCGACGAGGTCCACCGCGCTGCCGTACTCGGCGAGCGGCAGTTCGTGGGTGACCAGCGCCCGTGGCGTGAGCAGCCCCGCCGCGAAGGCCCGTACCGCGTGCGCCCAGGCGGCCGGGGTGGCCCCGAACACGGTGCGCACCTCAAGCCGGCGCACCACGAGGTCCGCGGGGTCGAGCCCGACGGCGCCCGCGCCCGGGATGCCGGTGAGGACGAGCCGGCCGCCGCGCCTGAGCAGCGCCGCCGCCTCGTGCGCCGCGGCGGGCGAGCCCGCGGCCTCGATCACGGTGTCGTAGCCGCCGGGCCCCGGGTCCGCGCGGTCGCGCACCTCGGTGGCGCCAAGACGCAGCGCCAAGTCCCCGCGCCCGGTCCCGGCGCCGACCGCGAGCAGGTGCGCGGGTGAGGCGGCGGCGAGGAACTGCACCGCGAGCAGCCCCAGGGTGCCGGTGCCCACCACCGCGACCCGCTGCCCCGGCAGCGCGGCGGCCGCCAGCGCCGCTGCCGCCACACACGCCGCGGGCTCCAGCAGCGCCGCCGCGGCCAGATCCAGGCCGCCCGTGCCGCCCTCGCCTCCCGTACCGTCCGTGCTGCCCGTGTCGCGCAGGTCGCCCGTGTCGCCCGTGGGCTCGGGCAGCGGGTGCAGCAGCCGGGCGGGCAGGGTGAGGGTGGGGGCGAGCGCGCCGGGCTCGGTGAAGCCGGTCTCGGCGTACCCGGCGGCGCACAGCGTGGTGTCCCCTGCGCGGCACCGCTCGCACACCTGGCAGTTGCGGAAGCCCTCGCCGACGACGGCCCTGCCCACCAGCGCGGGCGGCACCCCCGCGCCGACCTCCGCGACGGTGCCCGACCACTCGTGCCCGGGCACCACCGGGTAGCGCACGTACTCCCCGGGGCGATCGCCCCTGAACAGCTCGCGGTCGCTGCCGCACAGGCCGCAGGCCCGCACCCGCACCAGCGCCTCCCCGGGCCCCGGCGGCACCGGCTCGTGCGGGACGAGGCGGAAGCGGCCGGGCGCCTCGACGAGGACGGCGCTGCTCACCGGCCGTCCTCGGGGGCGCGCTTCTCCCAGCCCTCGGCCCACAGGTCGAACCTGGCCCGCTGCTGCGGGAACTCGGCCGCCGCGTCGGTGTCCAGCTCGACGCCGAGGCCCGGCGCGTCGGACAGCGTGAAGCAGCCGGTCCCGGGATCGACCACGGGCGCGCCCCTGACGACCTTCTTGATCTCGGCGTCCGCGAAGTCATTGAAGTGCTCAAGGATCTTGAAGTTCGGGGTGCAGCCCGCGACCTGGAGCGAGGCGGCGGTGAGCACGGACCCGCCGACGTTGTGCGGGGCCACCAGCGTGTAGTGGGTCTCGGCGGTGGCGGCGAGCTTGCGGGTCTCCAGGACGCCGCCGATATGGCCGACGTCGGGCTGGATGATGTCGGCGGCGCCCGACTCGAACAGCTCCCGGAACTCGATCCGGTCGTGGATGCGCTCGCCCGTCGCCACCGGCAGGTCCACCTTGCCCGCGACCTTGGCGAGCGCCGCCAGGTTCTCCGGCGGCACCGGCTCCTCAAGCCAGGCAGGACGGAACGGCGCCATCTCCCGCGCGAGACGGACCGCGGTCGCGGGCGAGAACCGGCCGTGCATCTCCAGCATCAGTTCCGCGGCGGGCCCGATCGCGTCGCGCACCGCCTCGATCAGCGAGACCGCGTAGAGCGTGGCCTCGTGGTCGAGTTCGTAGTGCCCGGTGCCGAACGGGTCGATCTTCAGGGCCCGGTAGCCGCGCTCCACCACGCCCTGGGCGGCCTTGTGGTACGCCTCAGGGGTCCGCTCCGTGGTGTACCAGCCGTTGGCGTACGCCTTGACCCGGTCGGTGACCCGGCCGCCGAGCAACTGCCACACCGGCACCCCGAGTGCCTTGCCCTTGATGTCCCAGCAGGCCATTTCCACCACGGCGATCCCGGACATCACGATCTCGCCCGCGCGCCCGTAGTCCCCGTACTTCATCCGCCGCACCAGGTCCTCGACGGCGAACGGGTCGCTCCCCACGAGGTGGTTGGCCCCGGCCTCCTTCAGATAGCCGAGGAGCGCGTCGGTATGGCCGAGCATCCGGGTCTCCCCGACGCCGCTCACACCCTCGTCCGTGTGCACCTGGACATAGGTGAGATTGCGCCATGGTGTCCCGACCACATGTGTGCTGATTCCCGTGATGCGCACGGTTGCTCCCGGCTGTTCGGAGAAGTACGTTCCGCTCGTTCGATATATCGTCATGCGTTCGAAATGCTGGCGAGACAGTAGAACCAGGTGGTGGGGGTGTCAATGGGTCGGGGGCCGCCGGTGATGGACGCGCACGCCGTGCGTCCGGGGGCGGCGCCCGCACCGGGCAAGGCCCCGGCGGAGCACGGGAGTCCGGTCCCGTTTTCTCCCGGTGTCACACACCGGGTCGACGGCGGGAGTTGACGCCCCCTGCACAAAATTCACCGACCCGGCTTTCTATATGACGGACTTACCGCCTAGCCTGCCGTTGTCATGGATTACTGCCACTCGTGCCGAAGGCACCTCAACGGCGCCCTCGTCTGCCAGGGATGCGCCGCGCCCGCAGCGGCGTTCCGCGCCGACGCCGGCCCCCTCCCCGCCGAGGAGCAGGGCCACGCGCACGAGTACGCGTACCCGTACGACACCGCTGCCTACGACACCGCACCGCAGCCGCTCCTCTCCGTCCCCGAGGAGCCCGCGGGGCCGCGCCCCGGCCGCGCCGAGTTGCGCAGGGCGGCCGCCGCGGGCGGGGGGCGCAGGGCGCGGCGTGCGCACCGGCGCAAGCGCCGTACGGTGATGCTGGCGACGACGGGACTGCTGCTCGCCGCGGGCGGGTTGAGCTTCGCCGAGGTGGGCCTTGAGTCCTCCCCGGAGCCGGACAGCGTCGCCGCCCCGGACACGGCCGCCGACGAGCCCACGGCGGTGCCCTCCACCCCCGACGGCTCCGACAGCCCGAGCGCCCGCTCCAAGTCGCCCGCCACACCGTCGTCAAGGACGGCGTCGGGCAGCGGCGGCGGTGCCCCCGCGGCCGGTTCCTCGTCAGTCGGCCGCGGCGCCGACCAGCCCGCCTCGCGCGGCAGCCGCTCGGCGCCAGGACTGCCGTCCTGGAGCGGCGGCACGGCAGACGACTGGTGGCACGACGACGACCACGGCGGCCAGGGCGGGGGCGGCGACGACCAGCAGACCCCGTCCGCCGACCCCACCACCTCCGCGCCCGGGACGACGCCTCCGGTGACGGACCCGCCGAGCGACGACCCGACGAGCCCCACGCCGACGGCGGACCCCACCTCCCCCGACGACCCGTCCGGCTACCAGTGCGACCCGTACCACCGCTACTGCCACCACCGGTACTGAGCCCGACGCCACGCGGCGGCCCCGCACACCGGCCGGGATAAGATCACGGCATGGACGCCCTGTACCCGCGCCTGCTCGTCGGGGACTTCGACACCGCGGCCCGCTTCTGGACCGGCGCGCTGCGCGACCTGCTGGGCATCGAGCCGGTCAAGGTGATCCCCGCCGCCGGCTACGCCAACTGGGATTTGGACGGCGGGACCGTCCTCGTGCTGTTCGCCCGCGCGAGCCTCGCCGCCGCCGTCGGCACCGGCGACCTGCCGTCGGCCGCGCCCGCGCAGGACGCCGCGATGCTCGTCCTGCGGGTCCCGGACGTCGACGACGCGGCCCGCCGCCTCGCGGGCCACGGGGCGACCCCGGTCACCGAGCCCCAGGACCGCCCCGACTGGGGCGCCAACCTGCGCACGGCCCATCTGCGGACCCCGGACGGCACGCTGGTGGAACTACAGTCCTACTGAACGCCCCCCGCACCCGCCTGCCTTGGGAGCCTCGGCGCCCGGGCCGCCGGGCCGCGGCCCCGCTCGCGGCGCGCTCAGTCCCGGCCCGGTACGCGCGCCCCCGTGGGGAAGCCCTCCGCGGTGTAGACCGCGTACCTGTCCTCCCAGTCGGTGGGCGCGACGGGCCGCTTCTCCAGCCGGGCGTCGAGCGAGGCGAGGCACACGTCCCACCCGGCGGCCTTCATGGCGGCCGAGTTCCGCTCCGCCAGCACGTCGGTCAGGGTGAGCCTGGTCCTGCCGCCGTCCAGCGGCTCCAGGTCGAAGCGGAGTTCGTCGGGGCCCCAGGTGAAGGCGAAGGCGCGGGGCGGGTCGAGGGTGACGACACGTCCTGTGAGGGAGTCGTCCGGCATGTTCGGATCGCCGGCCAGGGTGATGACGCCGTTCACGGCGAGTTCGACGGTGATCTCGGGCTGCGGGAACCAGTGGGCCAGTTCGGCGGGCTCCGTCACGGCGCTCCACACCCTCTCGACGGGGTGGTCGTAGATCCGCTCGAAGCGCACCGCGTCGCGGCCCTGGTGGGTGACGAAGGTGCCGGGGTCGATGGTGGTCATGGGGGTTCGCTCCCTTTCTTGCGTGCCGCTCAGGCGCCGTCGGGCCGCTCGCGCTCCTCGCGCGCGGTGGCGTCCAGACGGCGGCCGAGGGCGTCGAGGCGGTCGTTCCACAGCCGCCGGTACGGGGCGAGCCAGGCGTCGAGATCCGCCATCGGCGCGGGGTCGATCGCGTACAGCCTGCGCTGTGCGTCCCGCTCCACCCGTACGAGCCCGGCCTCGCGCAGCACCCGCAGATGCTTCGACATGCCGGGCTGGCTCATCCCGCACGCCTCGGCCAGCTCCCCGACGGGACGCGGTCCTGCCAGCAGGTGTCCGAGTATCGTGCGCCGGTTCACATCGGCGAGCGCGCTCCACACGGCTGTTTCCATGACGCTAATATGCTCACACGTACATATAACTGTCAAGGCATGTAAGGGTGTCGTCTCAAGTGCCAGGCCCCGGCTCAGGGTTCAGCAGCCGGTCGCGGTTCTCGCGCGCCCAGGTGCGGAAGTCGCGGGCGGGGCGGCCCGTGACGCGTGCGACGGTGTTGGTGACCAGCGACGGCACCCCGACGGCCGCGGCCTCGGCGGCCGTCAGCGCCCTGAACACGTCCTCCGGCAGATGCGGCGGCCGCGCCGCCAGGGCCTCCTGCGGGCTCAGCGCCGCCACCTCGACCGGCGTGCCGAGCACCTCCCCGACGGTGTGCGCGATGTCGCGCTGCCGCAGCGAGGCGGGGCCGCTCGCGATCTGGAAGAGCGCCCGGTGGGTCTCGCGGGTGAGCAGGTCGGCGGCGACGGCGGCGATGTCGCCCGGGTGGACGGGGGCGAACTCCGCGTCGGGATGGGCGAGCCGCACCCGCCCCGACGTACGTATCGCGCCCGCCCAGTCCCGCAGCACATTGGTGGCGAGCCAGGTCGGGTACAGCACCGTGGCGGGGATGCCGGACTCCCGGACGGCGCGCTCCGCGGCCCGGTGGACGCGGCCGATCGGCCCGCTGTGCTCGCTCGCCTCGAAGGCGGCGGGCGACGACAGCAGCACCACGTACCGCACCCCCGCGGCGACGGCCGCCTCGACGAATGCCCCGACGCCCTCGCGCGCGGGGTAGAGGAACGCCGCCTCCACGCCCCGCAGCGCGTCCCCCGGGGCGGTGATGTCCAGCTCTCTGGCGCTCGCACCGGGCGGCAGCGCCAGGCCGCGCGGGTCGCGGGCCGAGCCGAGCACGGGGTGTCCGGCCGCGGCGAGCCCGGCCACGAGACGGGCGCCGATGTTGCCGCGGGCCCCCGTGACGAGGATGGTCATCGTTCCTCCATATGCTTTGCTTGCAAATCACATTTGAAGACAAAGGTAAAGGGGTGTGCGGAGGGTGTCAACGGACGGGGGTGCGGGTGACGGGCCGGCCGGGCGGGGCGGCGGCCGGGGGAGCGCGGGGGCCCGGGGGTGCGGAACGGGGCGGCGGTCAGGCCAGCATGCGGCGGAGCAGGTCGCGCAGGGTCAGGCGCTCGGCGTCGGTCAGGCCCGCCAGCGGGACCCGCGCGAAGTCGAGGGACTCCCGCAGATGCCGGGAGATCGCGGCGCCCCGCTCGGTGGCGGCGGCGAGCTTGACGCGCCGGTCGTCCTGGTCGAGGCGCCGCTCCACGAGCCCCCTGGCCACCAGCCGGTCGATCATGCCGGTCACATTGGACGGCTCGCACTTCAGCGCCCGCGCGATCTGCCGCATCGGCAGCGGCGCGGGGGTCAGCAGGGCCAGTATCCGCGCCTGGGGGCCGGTCAGCGCGTGCCTGGCGGCCGCCCGCTCGTACTCTTCGTAGTAACGCGCCACGACGGTGCCGATGAGGTCCTCGACCTCGACGGTCAGTGGATCGGGTCGAGCGGTACTGAGGGACATGCCGTCCAGGCTAGCCACCGCCCGCGCGGCGTTGAACCACGACGACGGGCAGGAGCAACCGGAGACAAGCGGAAGCAACCGGAAGCACGCGGGAACAGGCGCAGCAGAGCGACAGCAGGCCGGAAGCCGAGAACGGACAGGAGACGATCGCCGCGTATGTCAGGCACCACGGAACACCTCCCCGCGACGGGCCTCGCATGGCACCTCGCACGCCGCCCCGAAGGCCCCGCCACCGCCGAGGACTTCGCCCTGCGCGAGATCCCCGTCGTACCGCCGGAGGAGGGGAGCGTCCTCGTGCGCAACCGCTACTTCTCGGTCGACCCGTACATGCGCGGCAGGATGAACGACGTCAAGAGCTATACCCCGCCCTACCGCCTCGACCACCCCATGGACGGCGGCGCCGCGGGCGAGGTGATCGCCTCGCGGGCGGCGGGCTTCGAGCCGGGCGACCTGGTGGTGCACGGCCGCGGCTGGCGCGAGTACGCGACGGTGCCCGCGGACACCTGCGTGCGGGCCGACACCGCGCTCGCGCCGCTGTCCGCGTACCTCGGCGTGCTCGGCATGACCGGCCTCACCGCCTATGCGGGCCTGCTGGACGTGGCGTCCTTCCGGCCTGGCGAGACGGTGTTCGTGTCCGGGGCCGCGGGCGCGGTCGGCAGCCAGGTCGGGCAGATCGCGCGGCTGAAGGGGGCCGCCCGGGTCGTCGGCTCCGCCGGCTCGGCGCAGAAGGTACGGCTGCTGGTGGACGAGTTCGGCTTCGACGCCGCCTTCAACTACAAGGACGGGCCGGTGGTCGGGCAGCTCAGGCCGCTGGTGCCGGACGGCGTGGACGTCTACTTCGACAACGTCGGAGGCGAGCACCTGGAGGCCGCGCTCTCCCGGATGAACGTGCACGGCAGGATCACGGTCTGCGGCATGATCGCCCAGTACGACGGCGCGCCAGGCCCGGCCCCGCGCAACCTGGCCCTGCTGATCGGCAAGCGGCTGCGGATGCAGGGCATGCTCGTCGGGGACCACGAGCGGCTGCGCCCGCGGTTCGTCGAGGAGGTCTCCGGGTGGCTGCGCGAGGGCCGGCTGACGTACCGGGAGACCGTGCTGCACGGCATCGAGCGGGGCGCGGAGGCGTTCCTCGGCCTGATGCGCGGCGAGAACACCGGCAAGATGCTCGTCGCGCTCGACGGCTGACCCGACGGGCGGTGCGGCGGGTGGCCGGGAGCGCGGGGGGCACCGTCGCGGGCGGTGCCCGCGCGGCCCGGTAGTCTGCCCGCCATGCGTGATCTCGGGGTGGGGTTCGGCTATCTGCTGAAGGGCCAGCGCTGGGTGGCCCGGCACGGCAGACAGTACGGGTTCGGGCTGCTGCCAGGACTGTTGACCCTGGTGCTGTATCTGGCGGTGCTGGTGTGCCTGGTGCTGTGGGGCGACGACCTGGTGACGGCGCTGACACCGTTCGCCGACGACTGGGCGTCGCCCTGGCCCGGGCTGTTCCGCGGCTTTCTGACGGCGGTCCTCTTCGCGCTGGTGCTGCTGCTCTCGGTGGTCGCGTTCACGGCGGTGACGCTGCTGGTGGGCCAGCCGTTCTACGAGGCGCTCTCGGAGCGGGTCGACCGCTCGGTCTCGCCGGACGGCAGCGCGCCCGAGTCCGGCCTCACGTTCCGCCGCGAGCTGTGGCTCGGCGTCAGGGACGGCGTGCGGATCGCGGTGCGCGCGGCCGTGTGGGGCGTGCTGCTCTTCGCGCTGGGCTTCGTGCCGGTGGCCGGGCAGACCGTGGTCCCGGTGGTCGGCTTCTTCGTCACCGGCTTCTTCCTCACGGAGGAACTGCTCGCGGTGCCGCTCCAGCGCCGCCGCGTCGAACTGCGCGAACGCCTCGCCCTGCTGCGCTCCCGCCGGACGCTGGTGTGGGGCTTCGGCACCCCGCTCGGCGTCGCCTTCCTGGTGCCCGTGGTGGCGGTGTTCCTGATGCCGGGCGCGGTGGCGGGCGCCACGCTGATGGCGCGGGACCTCATGGGGGAGGAGAGCGGCGCCCCGGACGACGAGCACTCCCCGGCCACCGACACCCCGGAGGAAGAGCCGCCAGGGGACCTCCTGGCCCCGCCGGAGTAGTGGACCGGCGCGGCGTACGGATCACGACTCCACGGTGGGGGAGGGCTGTGCCCGTTCCTTCACCCCTTCCTCACCGTGCCTTTTCCGCGCGGTCCTCGATGGGCATGGCGGCGCAGATCCCGATCATTCTGCCCGCATTCTTCTGCGCAGGTCCTCGCCTTGATGCGGCCCTTCGGCTCACGGCTCCCCACAAAAAGCCGCGTCAACTCCGTATGAAAACATGGGCAGAACGCACTTTTCTGTCGGCTTGACATGCCCGATGTGCCGCGCCAGCGTGGGACGGGTCCATCCGGATCATCCAACCAGAGGAGGTACCGGCGTGGAGTCGCATGTGGACACCGAAAAAGAAGTGACGACGTACGAGCCGCCCCAGGTTTCCGAGATCGGCTCTTTCCGCGAAGTCACGCTCGGCCAGGGCCTGATAGTGATCGACTACAACGGTTACTACTTCCTTGACTGAGCGCGTGGACCGCGAACCGGGCGCCGACCGCCTTGTCGTGCTGCCCGACAGCGCGTCAGGCGTCGGCGCCCGGCGTCTTTTCGGCGGACGGGAACTTCTCGCCTACGGCTCAGGACGGCCATGCCTGATAGCGGACCCGGGCCCTGCCCCTGCGGCCCCCTCGGGGAATGAGCGTTTCGTCTCGGCGCGGGCGGGCCCGGTCGCGCTGGCGGTTATCGGCGACACGGCGGTCTCCCCGGAGCAGGTGCGGGTAATCGCGGCCCGGATACGCCGGCTCGATGACGTCGACACGGTGGCGGAGCGGATATCCGGCAGTTTCCATGTGGTGGCGGTCGTGGGTGACGAAGCCCGGTTCCAGGGAACGGCATCCGGTCTGCGGCGGGTTTATTACACGCGCCTGGGGGCGGAATTCGACCATGCCGTCGTCATGGCCGGCGGAGCCAGAGAACTGGCCGAGGGCGTCGGGGCGGACCTCAGCACAGAAGCACTGGCCCTCCATTTGCTGCCCCGGGTCCCCTCGGCGCTTTCCGTACCGCTGTGGAAGGGAATACGCTCCGTCGCACCGGGCAGCGCCGCCTGCCTCGGCCCCGAGGGAATACGCATTCGCCCCTGGTGGACGGTGCCGGAGGCGGAACTCTCCCTCGCCGAGGGCGCCCCCGCATTCTCCGCGGCGCTGGAGCGCGCGGTGGCGACGCGGGCCAGGGCGGGCGCCATGGCGTGTGATCTGTCGGGGGGACTCGACTCCACACCCCTCAGTTTCCTGGCCGACGCCCTCGCGCGCCGCACCGACGGCCGGCTGATCACGTTCTCCCAGGAGTCCGGCCAGCCGGGCCTGGACGACGCCGACTACCGGCGCCGTGCCCTTGAACACCTGTCGAGTACGCATGTGACAGCGCGGTTCGGCGAGTTGCCCGCATGGTTCGCGCGGGCGGCGCGACCCGTGCACGGCCTTGACGAGCCCCTCCTGACCGTACGCTCCCTCGCGCGGGTCACCGCGACCGCGGAACTGCTGGGCGGCCAGGGCGCGGCGGTGCACCTCACGGGCCACGGCGGAGACGAGGTCACCCATCTCCCGCTCTGCTACCTGCACGACCTGTCCCGCACCCACCCGCGCGCGCTGTGGCCACACCTGCGCGCCGCCCGCGCCAGAAAGCGGTGGCCGATCGCCTCTTGCGCCCACGCGCTCTCCGACCGGTCCTCCTACGGCACCTGGCTGGCCGCCCAGGGACGTCTCCTCACGTCCCCCCTGCCTGCCAGGAACCGTCCTGACTTCGGCTGGGAAATGCCCCTGCGGCTCCCCTCGTTCGCGACACGCGCGGCCGCCCAGGAGGTGCAGCGCCACCTTGACGCCACCGCCGAGCACATCTCCCCTTACTCCCGCGCACGCGCACAGCACCAGTGCCTCTCCACGCTCAGGGCCAACGCCGCGGACTACGCGGCCCTCGGCCGGCTCACCGCACGCTCCGGCGCCACGATGCGCACCCCCTACCTGGACGACCAGGTCATCACCGCCGCGCTCTCGGTCAGGATCGATCACAGGTCGAGCCCGGTCGCCTTCAAACCGCTCACGGTGGCGGCCATGGGGTCACACGTCCCGCCCCGGTGTCTCGAACGCGGCACCAAAGACGACTTCTCCGCGGAGTTCTACGCCGGATTCCGCGCCCACCAAAACCAACTGCTGGCGCTCGCCGAGGACTCCGCCCTGGCCCGCCACGGCCTTGCCGACGCGGAGCGGCTGCGCCTGCTGTGCGCCCACACCCCGACCCGCGCCGGCGGCTTCGACGCCGTGGGCCTCGACATCTTCATCGCGGTCGAGAACTGGCTGCGCGCCGTCGAAGACACCCCGTCGTCTCCTCGACGGCGGGGAGAAGGGGGATGAACAGCGTGTCCCTGCGGCTACCAGCGCACGTCACCCTCACACCGGTGGAAGCACCCGCGGAAGCAGACGACACCGGCGGGCCGCGCCGCGGAGCGGTACTGCTCGACGGACGGAGGGGCACGTACTGGCAGTTGAACCCCACCGCTCACCTCCTCGTGACTGCTCTGCTGCGGGACGCGAGCCCCGAGGAGGCCGCCGAGCAGCTCTGCGCCGCCTACCCGGCCGCCGTCCCCCGCGCCGCGGAGGACACGAGGGACCTCATCGACCGGCTGGTCGGTTCCGGTCTGCTGGAGCGGACATGAACGTTCCCTATGTCCACGAGGGACGCGGCCGCCTGGCCTGGCGGAAGCGCCCGGCCGCACTGGTCGCGGTGGGCGCCGCGCATCTCCTCTCCCGTCGGTCACCCGAGCGGATACGCGGAACGCTCGCATATGCGCGCACGGGCGCCAGGCCCGCCACGGAGCGGCAGGCGAGGCAGGCGCGGGACGCGGTCGTGGCCGTCAGCATCTCGTGCGCGGGCGAGGGCTGCCTGCCGCGTTCCATCGCCACCGCCCTGCTGTGCCGCATGCACGGCACCTGGCCCACCTGGCGCACCGGCGTCCACCTGTATCCGTTCAGCGCCCATGCCTGGGTCGAGGCCGATGGCGTCGCCGTCGGCGAACCACACCCGCCGGGCTATTACTCGCCCACCCTCACCGTCGAGCCCGCGCCCGGCGGCAGACAGCGCAAAACCCGGCGGTAGCGTCGCGGCGGCGACGGCCTCCCGCGCGGGACGGTTCCCAAGGGGGTTCCACCGCACCGGAGGCCGTCGCCCAGGCCACGGCCGGGCGCCGCGTTGCCGGGCACGTCCTCGTACGCCCAGTACGAGGGCGACCTCCCCCTGGGCCCCGAGGGCCCGGGGGCGCCCCCACCGCCTTGCGATCTCCCCCACTGCACGAAAGGCGTGGGAGGTACCCCCAGCACCGAACGCCGCCCGGCCCGCCCTCCGGGCGAACGACGCCACTTTCGCAACACCCTCTAGCCCGACCCGCTCCCGGGCGACGTATCCGGCAGTGTCCGCGTGCACGAACTCCACCCGGTCGGCGACGCCCAGCTCGGCCGCGCGGGCCCTGGCCTTGCCGGTGAACACGGTGCTGATGTCCACACCCGTCCCGGTGATCGCGTGGTCGCGCGCCCAGGTGCACAGCAGCTCGCCCGAGCCGCCGGCCAGGCCGAGCGCCCGGCCAAGGCAGGCCGCGGCTCGCGCCCCGCGCCCCCGTATCGTGCCCGGCGCGGGGGCGGCGGACCGGGAAGGGTGAAGGACGGTACGGATCAGCGCGGCCACGGAGGCGGACGTCGGGGAGCTGTCGGCGCTTGAGTTCGGCGTGACGCGGCAGATCGGCGCTGTCCAGCGACTCTCCCGGCAGGAAACGCTCCTCCTGGCCCCGGGTGAGCGAGTGGCGCGGCGCGAGGCCGCCGAGTGCGCCGTTGAGTCTCATGGCGTCGTGGACGGCGGCGTACCCCTCGGGGCTGCGGACGGCCTCGACGAGCGCCGGGGCCGCGTCCCGCTGCCGGACGCCGATCCGGGCGAGGCGTACTCCCGCGGGGGTCCAGACCGGGAAGGCGTCGGACGCGGGGCCCTGCACGGTGCGGGGTGGTGCCGGGCGACGCGTTGCGATTACCGTAAGAGACCAGATCTCCGCCAGGAAGAAGGCACTCTGTGGTGACCACATCGTCCGAGTCGGTGCTCCTCGGCAGCCCCTACCGCGCGGACTGCCCCACGCGCCGCGTCCTGGACCGCATCGGAGACCGCTGGACGGTGCTCATCGTGGGCGCCCTCGGGGACGGCAGGGTCCGCTTCTCCGAGCTGCGGCGGCGCGTCGAGGGCATCTCGCAGAAGATGCTGACCCAGACCCTCCGCGGGCTCGAAAGGGACGGGCTCGTGGACCGCACCGTCCACCCCGAGGTCCCGGTGCGCGTCGAGTACGAGCTGACCGAGGCGGGCCGCACCCTGCGCGAGCCGCTGCGCGCCCTGGAGGAGTGGTCGGTGACCCATCTCGGCGACGTGTCCGCGGCGCAGCGAGCCTACGACCGGGCGGACGCGCCCTCTTCCGACCCCACGGGGACCCACGGGACATGACGGGCCGCCGCCGCGCGGCAGGACGGGACCGGCACGGAAGCTGACGCGCTCGGCGTCGTACTCCGGCGGAAGCCGGCGGAGTCCTACCGGGGCTCCGGTTCCGGCGGCAGGTCGAAGCCGAGCGCGCGGGCCGCGGCGTGCGGGGTGGGCTGGGTCCAACGGGGCGCCTGCGGGGCCGAGACGAGGGAGCGGGGCTCGGCGCGGTCCAGGTACAGCGTGCCGCCCAGGTGGTCGGTCTCGTGCTGGACGATGCGCGCGGGCCAGCCCGCGTACTCCTCCACCACCGCACGCCCGCGCCCGTCCAGCGCACGCAGCCGCACACGCGCGTGCCGGGCGACGACCGCCTGGTAGCCGGGCACGCTGAGGCAGCCCTCAAAGAACGCCGCGCGCTCCCCGTCCACCGCCTCGTACACCGGGTTCACCAGGACCCGGAACGGCAGCGGCACCCGCCCCCTGGCCTCACGCACCTCCGCGTCGACCTCCGCCGGGTCCTCAAGGACCGCGATCCGCAGCCCGACGCCGACCTGCGGCGCGGCGACGCCCACCCCGGGGGCCGCGTGCATGGTCTCCCGCAGCGCGGCCACGAAGCGGCCGAGCAGCGCGTCGTCGAGCTGCCCCTCGAAGGGCTCTGCGGGCCGGCGCAGCACGGGGTCGCCCGCCGTGACGAGGGGCAGCGGACCGGGCCGCGCGAGCAGCTCGGCGACCTGCTCCGCGAGCGGGGGCGCGGGTGGTGTCCTGGACATCCGCACAGGATGCCACGGCCCCGGGCGCCGCCGTCCCGGCCGCCCCGCCCACCGGGCGCGGGGCCCGCCGTGGCAGGCTGGAACGGTACCGGAATCCGCACGTCGGGGCCGCTGCGCAGGCCACCCGGAGTCCGGGGCAGGGAGCACGGATGAGGGACCACGCGAACCACGCGCGGGGCGCCGCACGGCGGGCGACGGCGGGAGCGACGGCATGAAGGACTCCCCGCACCCCGCCGCCTCCCCCTGCTGCGGCCCCGCCCGCGACGCCGGGGACACACCACCGCGCGCCGTGCCCGCCGCCCCTCTACCCGCCCCCGAGGCACCCGCGTCGGCGTCGCGGCCGCCTGCGGGCCACCGGATGGCCGTGCTGCCCGGCGGCACCTTCCGGATGGGCGACGCCTTCGGCGAGGGCTACCCGGGCGACGGGGAGTGGCCGGTCAGGGAGGTCGCGGTGGCCGGGTTCGCCATCGACACCACCACCGTCACCAACGCGCAGTTCGCGGCGTTCACCGAGGCCACCGGCCATGTCACCGAGGCCGAGCGGTTCGGGAACTCCTTCGTCTTCCACCTGCTCGTCACCCCCGAGGGCGGGCGCCGGGTGCTCGGCCACGTGCCCGCCGCGCCCTGGTGGCTCGGCGTCGAGGGCGCCTCCTGGCGCCACCCCGAGGGCCCGGGCTCCGACGTGGACACCCGCGCCGACCACCCCGTCACCCATGTCTCGTACCACGACGCGCTGGCCTACTGCGCCTGGGCGGGCCTCAGGCTGCCCACCGAGGCCGAGTGGGAGTACGCGGCCCGCGGCGGCCTCGACGGCGCCCGCTACCCCTGGGGCGACGAACTGACCCCGGGGGGCCGGGAGATGTGCAACACCTGGATCGGCGACTTCCCCCGCCGCTCCGCGCGCCCCGGCGGGCGCACCGGCACCGTCCCCGTCGCCGCGTACGAGCCGAACAGTTTCGGCCTCCACAACACCTCGGGGAACGTGTGGGAGTGGTGCGCCGACGAGGCGGGCCCGGGCGAACGGGTCATCCGCGGCGGCTCCTACCTCTGCCATGTCTCGTACTGCAACCGCTACCGGGTGGCGGCCCGCTCCCACAACACCCCCGACTCCTCCACAGGACACGGCGGCTTCCGCTGCGCCCGCGACCTCTGAACCGCCCGCCCGCACCCGGGCCCGCGCCGGGGACGGGGCCGGGCGCGCCGTGCGGACGGGCCGGGGCGCGGCCACGCCCCAGTACCGCAACAGGCAACGTTCACCCCGTCGCGACACCCAGCACGCTCCCCCGAGTTCTCGACTCCGCCCGAACAGGGAGGTACCCCCTTCGCCGCACCGGACGAAAGCCCACGTACGCCCAGTACGCGGACTTCCGCCCGGCACGCCGACAGCACGCACCGGACGCCGCTCCTTGACAGGCAAACGCTGCCTGCCGCAGCACTAGCATCACCGGCATGGAGAAGATCGCATTCCTCGGCCTCGGGCACATGGGCGCCGCGATGGCCCGTCATCTGCTGGACACCGACCACCCGCTGACCGTCTGGAACCGCACCGCCGCCAGGACGGAGCCCTTCACCGGACGCGGCGCGCGGGCCGCCGCCACCCCGGCGGAGGCGGTGCGGGACGCCGACGTCGTCATCACCATGCTCGCCGACCCGGCGGCCGTCGAGGAGGTCGCCGCGGCGATCCTGCCGGCGCTGCGCCCCGGCACCCACTGGGCGGAGATGTCCACCATCGGCCCCGACGCGGTACGGGACCTGGCGGCGCGGCTGCCCGAGGGCGTGAGCCTGGTGGACGCCCCGGTCGCGGGCAGCACGGACAAGGCGGAGGCGGGCGAGCTGCGGGTGCTCGCGGGCGGTGACGCGGCCGCCGTCGAGCACGTACTCGCCCGCTTCGGCACCGTCACCCACACCGGCGCCCTCGGCTCCGCCGCCGCCCTCAAGCTGGTCGTCAACACCGCGGTGCTCGGCGGCGTCGCGCTGGTCGCGGAGGCGATGTCGCTCGCCGACGCGCTCGGCCTGCCCGAGGACACCGTGCGCGGCGTGCTGTCCACCAGCGCGCTCGGCGGCGCCGTGCCGCGCGCCTTCGCCACCGACGTCAACTTCGGCCTCGCCCTGGCGAAGAAGGACGCGGGCCTCGCCGTCGACACCGCCGGCCTGCCGATCCTGGACGCCGTGCACCGGCAGTACGCGTCTGCCGCGGAGACCGCCCCGGCCGAGGACATCGCCGCCCTGGTGCCCCGGGTCCGCGAAGCGGCCGCGAGGGCCCGCGGCGGGGCCCCCGGGACCGGCTGACACACCCCCGTACCGCCCCGCACGCCACCGCGCCCCCACCCGTCACACTCCGCGTTCTCCCCCTGACCCCCGGGCGACGTTACACGCCCGTGACAACCGCCGTGCCGCGCTCTTCATCGGACTGGGTGAAAGGACCGATCGGGGACGGCGGCGGCGCCGCCGGGGGCGAGGGGAGCAGTGGCCATGAACGACGACGGGCGCGGACGGTACGACGACTGGCAGACCGAGACGGCGCGGACGGCCAGGCTCCCCCGGCTTGAGGGGACGGCGGACGCGCCGGGGGCGCACGCGGCGCCCTCCCGGCGGCGTCCCTCGCGGCGGGCGCTGCTCGGGCTCGGCGCGGCCGGGCTGCTCGCGGGCGGCGCGTCCCTCGCGGCGGCGCGCTGGGGCGGGCACAGCGCCTCCGCGCTCCAGGGCGTGGACGGCTCCGAGGGCGCGTCCGCCAAGCCCATCGGGGACGGTTCGACCTCGGACACCGGGGCGCAGCCGCACCGGCAGAAGCCGCGCAGGCTCGCGCCGGGCGAACGCCCGCCGCAGTTCGTCGTGGTGTCCTGGGACGGCGCCGGCTCCCTCGACGACGGCCTCTTCGAACGCTTCCGCGGGGTCGCCAAGGACACCGGCGCCCACATGACGTTCTTCCTCTCCGGCCTCTACCTGCTGCCGGAGTCCAAGAAGCACCTGTACCGGCCGCCGAACAACCCGGTCGGCGCCTCCGACATCGGCTACCTCGCCGACGGGCACATCAGGAACACCATCGAGCAGGTCTCCGCGGCCTGGCGGGAGGGCCACGAGATCGGCACGCACTTCAACGGGCACTTCTGCTCCGGCTCGGGCTCCGTCGCCAAGTGGACGCCCGAGATGTGGGAGAGCGAGATATCCCAGGCGATGTCCTTCGTGACCTCCTGGAAGACCAACACCGGCTTCACCGACCTGCCCGCGCTGCCCTTCGACTACCGCGAGGAACTGGTGGGCGGGCGCACCCCCTGCCTGCTCGGGCAGGACAACCTGCTGGTCGCGGCGGCGGCCAGGAAGTGGCGCTACGACGCGAGTTCGCCCGGCGGCCTCCAGGTGTGGCCCACCAAGAAGCACGGCCTGTGGGACTTCCCGCTCCAGAGCGTGCCCTTCCCCGGGCACCACTTCGAGGTCCTGACCATGGACTACAACATGATGGCCAACCAGTCGGGCAACTCCACCAACGGCAACACCGCCTCCCGCCCCGGCTGGCTCGACACCGCGCACCGCAGCTACAAGGCCGGTTTCCAGCGCGCCTACGACGGCAACCGCGCCCCGATGTTCGTCGGCAACCACTTCGAGTCCTGGAACGGCGGCATCTACATGGACGCCGTGGAGAAGTTCGTACGGGACGTGGCCGACATGCCGGACGTGCGGTTCGTGTCCTTCCGTGAGCTGTGCGACTGGCTGGACGCCCAGTCCGCCGACACCCTCGCCTCCTTCCGCACCCTCGGCGTGGGCCAGGCGCCCTCGGGCGGCTGGGACGGCCTCGCGGACGCCGCCTGACCCTGCGGGGCGACCCAGGGCCCGCCCGGGGCCCGGTGCCTAGCGGTCCGCCGCGTCCCGGCCGTCCTCCGCCCCCAACAGCGCCACGAAGTCCCGGAAGACGCCCGGCATGTCCACCGCGTCCGGGTCGAGCAGCCACTGGTACTGCAACCCGTCCATCACCGCCACCATCAGCATCGCCCCGCGCTCCGGGCTGAGCCCGGACGGCAGCGCGTCCCCGTACTCCTCGCGCAGCGCCCCTGCCATGGTCGCGCGCACGCCCGCGTACCGCTGGGTGAAGAACGGCCGCGCCGGGTGCTCCTCCGTCACGCTCTCGCCCAGCAGCGCGGAGAAGGTCTGCACGATCCCCGGCCGCATCGCGTTGTACTCCACGAGGGCCTTGAGCAGGTCGAGCCGCCACGCGCCGTGCGGCACCGCGTCCCACTCGTCGCGCTGCTCAAGTACGGCCAGCAACAGCGCCTCCTTGGTGGGGAAGTAGTGCAGCAGACCCTGCTGGGTCAGCCCCACGCGCTCCGCGACCGCCCCCAGCGTCGCGCCCCGGTAGCCGCGCTCCGCGATCACCTCGAAGGCCGCCCGCAGGATCTCCGCGCGCCGCTCCGCGCCCCTGGCCCTGGCCGCCATGCCCGCTTCCCCTTCCCTTCGCCGCCCTTGCCCGGCCGTCCCGGCCACCGCCTGTCCCCCCGCACCGTACGACATCAAGAATAACGGCAAGGTAACGAAATCTACCGATCTACAGGGTACGGGTGCAGGATGGGACGGGCTCGCACGGGAACCGCGGGGCGACGGCGCCCCGGCCGCGCCCGGGAGCGCCGAGGAGCACGGCCGACGAACCAGAGAGGGGCCCGCCGATGGCGGCACCGAGCACAGCAACCGCCGGCGACGAGGCAGCCCGCGAGGCGGCGGTGGACGCCGCGCTCGCCCGGCTCGACACCGACGACAAGGCCCGGCTGCTCGCCGGCCGGACCATGTGGGCGCTGCCCGCGCTGCCCGCGATCGGCCTCGGCGCGCTGGTGATGTCGGACGGCCCGGTCGGGGTGCGCGGGGTGCGCTGGACCGCGGCCGACCCGTCGATCGCGCTGCCCTCCCCGACCGCCCTCGCCGCCTCCTGGGACCAGGACCTCGCGCACCGCGCCGGTGTGCTGCTTGCCCAGGAGGCCCGCCGCAAGGGCGTCCACGTGCTCCTCGCCCCCACCGTGAACCTGCACCGCTCCCCGCTCGGCGGCCGCCACTTCGAGGCGTACAGCGAGGACCCCCACCTCACCGGGGTGATCGGCACCGGCTATGTGCGCGGCGTCCAGTCCGGCGGCGTCGCCACCACCGTCAAGCACTTCGTCGCCAACGACGCCGAGACCGACCGCTTCACCGTGGACAACACCGTCTCCGAGCGCGCCCTGCGGGAGCTGTACCTCGCGCCCTTCGAGGCGATCGTCGCGGACGCCGCGCCCTGGGGCGTCATGACCGCGTACAACACGGTCAACGGCACCACCATGACCGAGCACCACGCGCTCGTCGAGGGCGTACTGCGGGGCGAATGGGGCTTCGACGGCGTCAACGTCTCCGACTGGACCGCCGCCCGCTCCACCGGCGCCGTGAGCGGCGGCCTCGACATCGCGATGCCGGGCCCGCGCACCGTGTTCGGGCCCGCGCTCGCCGCCGCCGTCAGGGCGGGCGAGGTGAGCGAGGCGACCCTCGACCGCGCCGCGCGCCGGGTGCTGCTGCTCGCCGCCCGCGTCGGCGTGCTCGAAGGTGCCCCGCCCGCCGTCCCGCCCGCCGCGCTGCCGCCCGCGGCCGACGGCCCCGCGCTGGCCCGCGAGATCGCCCACCGCTCCTTCGTACTGCTGCGCAACGAGCCCCGCCGCGGCGCCCCCGGCGGCGGACGGGTACTGCCCCTCGCGCCCTCGGCGCCCGGCACGGTCGCGCTCATCGGCGCCGCCGCCCGCGACGCCCGCGTGCTGGGCGGCGGCTCCGCCACCGTCTTCCCCGACCACGTCGTCCCCCCGCTCGAAGGGCTCACCGCGGCCCTGCCCGAAGGCGCCGTCCACTACGCGCTCGGAGCCGACCTCACCGACGAACTCGCCCCCGCCGCCCAGGGGTTCGAACTGCGCGCGGTCTGCCGCGACGCCGCGGGCACCGTACTCGGCGGCTGCCCCCAGCCCACCGGGCAGGTCCAGTGGATCGGCGACGACCTCCCCGACGGCGTCACCCACGCCACCCTCGACACCGTCGAGATCACCGGCACCTTCACCCCCCGCACCACGGGCGAGCACGCCTTCGGCACCCGCGGCCTCGGCGACTTCAGGATCAGCGTCGGCGGCCTGAGCCGCTGGGACGGCACCCAGGGCGTCGTCGAGGGCAACGACCCCTTCGCCGCGTTCTTCGGCGAGCCCGTCGAGCGCGCCAGGGTCCACCTCACCGAGGGCGTCCCCGTCGAGGTGTCCCTGCTGCACACCCCCGACCGCGTCTTCGAACGCCCGCTGCCCGGCATCACGTTCTCCCTCGTCCACCTGCCCCCGCGGCGGCCCGCCGACGAACTCATCGCCGAGGCCGCCGAAGCGGCACGCGCCGCCGACACCGCCGTGGTCGTCGTCGCCACCACCGAGCGCGTCGAGTCCGAGGGCTTCGACCGCCGCGACCTGTCCCTGCCCGGCACCCAGGACGCCCTGGTGAGCGCGGTCGCCGCCGCCAACCCCGACACGGTGGTCGTCGTCAACGCCGGCTCCCCCGTGGAGATGCCCTGGCGCGACGAGGTGGCCGCCGTGCTGCTCACCTGGTTCCCGGGGCAGGAGGGCGGCTCCGCGCTCGCCGACGTCCTGCTCGGCACCGAGGAGCCCGGCGGACGGCTCCCCACCACCTGGGGCCCGCTCGCCGACGCCCCCGTCACCAGGGTCGTGCCCACCGACGGGAAACTCGCCTACGACGAGGGCGTGTTCATCGGCTACCGCGCCTGGCAGCGCCCGCGGACCCCGGACGACCCGGCCGCACCGCCCGCCGCCGAGCCCTCGTACGCCTTCGGCCACGGCCTCGGCTACACCGACTGGGCCTACGAGTCCCTCACCCTGGACGGCACCACCGCCACCGTGCGGGTGCGCAACACCGGCGGCCGCGCGGGCCGCGAGACCGTCCAGGTGTACGCGGCGCCGGGGCCGGGCACCGAGGGGCCGCCGCGCCCGGTGCGGGTGCTCGCGGGCTTCGCGACCGTGCAGGCGGGGCCGGGCGAGAGCGCCGAGGCCACCGTCGCACTGCACCGCCGCGCCTTCGAGGTCTGGGACGAGCACACCGGCGCCTGGACCCCGGTGAAGGGCGCCTACTCCATCGAGGCGGGCCGCTCCGCGGCCGACCTCAGGCTCACCGCCCGCCACGACATCTGACGGTCTGTCAAAAGACGCCCCCGGGACGGCACCTGACGGCCGGCCCGGGGGCCCGCGCACCCGTCACGGATGTGCGCCGCCCCGCACACCTGTGGCAGACTCCCCGCCCAACACGGCGGCGGGAGAGCACACATGGCGGTTTCGGACCGACGGCGCGCACCAGACCCGAGGGGGCGGCCGCACCGCCCGCATCCGTACCCCACCGCCCCCGGCAGCCTGCTCGACCCGCCTGACCCCCGGGACCCGTTCCACGAGCCTCCCGCACACCCCCGGGGCGCCGAAGACCCCCGCCCCGGCCGCACACCGCAGCACCGCGCCCTGGTATGGCGCGCACGGCAGCTCGGCGGCCTGCTGACGGCCGGCTGCCTGGCAGCGGTGCCGCTCATCGCGGGCGGCCTGCACGCCGCCCTGCGCGGCGCGCCCGCGGGCCTCCTCCTCGCCCTCGCGGGCCTCGCGACACTCGCCGCCGCCGTGCCGCTCGCCCCGAGGGCGCGCCTGCTGCGGCGCCGGGTACTGGCACGCTCCGCTGACGCCAGGACCTCCCCGGTGGCGCACCTGCCGGACGCGCGCGCCGCGGCCACCCTCGCCGCCCGGCTCAACGGACTGCTGGCGCTGCTCTCCTTCGGCGCCACCGTGTACCTGCTGGTGCTCGGCGCCGACCTGGGCGCGTTCCACGACTCCGTGGCCTTCGGCGCCCTGCTGCTCGCCGCGGCGCTCCCGCTGGCGCTCTCCCTCGCGGCGGCGGCGACCCTCCCCTTGCTGCTGCGCGGCGTCCCCGCGGGCGCCACCGCGGGCCGCCGCCTGTACGCCGCCTTCACCCTGCCGGGGCTCGCCCTCCTGGTGCGCGGCGGCTCCACCGCCACCCAGGCGCTCGGCGCCGCCACGGTGCTCGGCTGCCTCGCCGCGATCGCCGTCCTCGGCCGCTGCGCCCGGCGCCTGCGCGGCCCCGCCGCCTGACCCGCCCCGCCCCGCCACCGCCGCGCGGCGCGGCGCGCCCGACGCCTACCGCGCCGAGAACCCGTACACCGTCTGCGAGCGGAACACCTCGCCCGGGCGCAGCACGGTGCCGGGGAAGTGCGGATGGCGCGGGGAGTCGGGGAAGTGCTGGGTCTCCAGCGCGATCCCCGCGCACGGCCCGTACGGGCCGTGGGAGAGATGGTCGCCGGTGTAGAGCTGGAGGCCGGGCTCGGTGGTGGCGACCGAGAGCGTCCTGCCCGACGCGGCGTCCGACAGCAGGGCCACCGGCTCGGGGCGCTCCGTCACCCCCTTGTCCAGCACGTAGTTGTGGTCGTAGCCGGGCCCGGTCCCGCGGGGCTCGCGGAAGTCGAAGCGTGTCCCCTCCACCGGCACGATCCGCCCGGTCGGGATGTTGCCGGGGCCTGTCTCCGTCAGCCGCCCCGCGGCGAGCCGCAGTTCGTGCCCGACGGCGCTGCCCGAGCCGGCGCCGGCCAGGTTCCAGTAGGTGTGATTGGTGACGTTGACCACGGTCGGGGCGTCCGTGGTGGCCTCGTAGCCGATCCTCAGCGCCCCGTCCGGGTCCAGGGTGTAGGTCGCGGCGATCCGGAGACGGCCGGGGAAGCCCTCCTCGCCGTCCGGGCTCACCCGGCTCAGCCGCACCCCGTGCGCCACCGGCTCCGCGTCCCACACCCGCTTGTCGAAACCCCGCGGCCCGCCATGCAGCAGATTGGTTCCTTCGTTGGCGGGCAGGACATGGGTGCGCCCGTCGATCTCCACACGGGCGCCCGCGATCCGGTTGGCGTAGCGGCCCACCAGCGCCCCGAGGTACGGCTCCGGGTGCGCGAGGTAGCCGTCGAGCCCGGGGAAGCCCAGCGCCACCTGCACGGGACGCCCGTCCCCGCCCCGCACCCGCACCGACTGCACGATGCCGCCGTACGTCAGCACGGCCACCCGCACCCCCGCGCGCTCCAGGGTCCAGCGGGAGACGGGCACACCGCCCGGCAGCACACCGAAGGTTTCAGGAGACATGATCATGAGGGTACGCCGGGCGCCGTCCCCTCAGGAGACCGCCTCGGGCGCCGTGACCCGCGCGAAGGCGATTTCGGCCAGCCGCGCCTGCCCGTCCCGGCTCGGGTGGAACCAGTCCCAGTGGCTCAACTGCCCGGTGCCGAAGCGGTACTCGAAGACCGCGCCGTCGTCGAAGCGGCACCTGGGCACCGCCGCGCACTCCTCGCGCAGCACCGAGTTGTACGCCACCACCCGCTCCCGCACCGCGTCCCTGCGCCGCGTCGCCGCCGCGTCCCGCGCCCCCGAGTCCTCCAGCATGGTGGGGCAGATGCCGAGCTTCCACACCTGCCTGCCCAGCGGATTGCCCCGGCCCTGCGACCACAGCCGCTTGAGGTCGGGCACGCTCGCCACGTACACCTCGGACTTGGGCAGTCTGTCGTGCGCCACCGCGAGCGCGTGGTGGAAGGCCGTCCGGAAGTCGGCCACCGGGGTCATGTCCTGGACCGTGTCGCGGCAGGCGTCGTTGGCGCCCGCGAGCACCGTCACCAGGCCGGGGGAGCGGGGCGCCGCCTTCTCGATCTGCCCCGCGACGTCCCGCATCCGGGCGCCGGTGCGGGCGTAGTTCCAACTGTGCTTCGCGGCGCCCTCCCTGCCGAGCAGCCGCACCGCGAGGCTGTCGACGTCCGGGTCGCTCCCGGTCGACCAGGACACCTCGGGACAGTCCGTCAGCACCGAGCAGGCGTCGAAGCCGCGGGTCATGGAGTCGCCCACGGCCGCGAGCGACGACGGGCTCGTGTCCCACACCCGCTCAGGACGGGGCGCCCGCGGCTTCGCGGACCGTGCCGCCGACCCGTGCCCGCCGCCGTCGTGCACCACCCCGTACGTGGTGAGCCCCGCCGCGCACAGCGCGACGGCCGCCACGGCCGACGCGGTGCGCACCCCGGTCCTGCTCCGCCGGCTCCCGCGCATCACGTTCCCCCGTCCGCTCGGTGTGGCCATGACGTCCCTGCGGGTGAATGGTCGGTGTTTCCCTGGCCCGGGACCGACAGTACGTCACACTCCCCACCCCGCCGCACGGTAGCCTCGGCCACATGGCGCGTACCGGCCGCCTCGGCGGGGCGGCGACAGGCCGCGGGTGCGACCCGACGGCATCCCGTCGAAACCGTCCGGTAAATTGCATCACGTCGTATCTGTCCGTTTTATTGGTTTCTTGAGTTTCTCGTAGTTGTTGGTTGTCAGGTTTCCTCGGATGTCAGGAAAGATTGCTCGGCACGGGCGCGAGACCCCCGCGGCAGCGGACCTCGTCCCACACTGGAGGTCCCGGTGACGACTCGTGGAGTTCTGTACGTGCACTCGGCACCGCGCGCTCTGTGCCCGCACGTCGAATGGGCGGTCGCTGGCGTGCTCGGTACGCGCGTCAACCTCGACTGGATTCGGCAGCCCGCGGCCCCCGGCACCTGGCGCGCCGAGTTCTCCTGGCAGGGCGAGGCCGGCACGGCGTCCAAGCTGGCGTCCGCGCTGCGCGGCTGGCAGCTCCTGCGCTTCGAGGTCACCGCCGAGCCCTGTCCCACCGCCGAGGGCGAGCGCTACAGCGCCACCCCCGACCTCGGCATCTTCCACGCCGTCACCGGTATGCACGGCGACATCCTGATCCCCGAGGACCGGCTGCGCGCCGCCCTTGCCCGCGCCCAGCGCGACGGCACCGACCTGGCCGCCGAGGTCTCCAAGCTGCTCGGCAAGCCCTGGGACGACGAGCTGGAGCCCTTCCGCTACGCCGGTGAGGGCGCCCCCGTCCGCTGGCTCCACCAGGTCGTCTGACCCCCGCCCCCGCGCCGCCCGCGCGCCGGGTCACACGAAAGGCCCGCCCCCGTAAGACGGAAGGGGCGGGCCTCCTGCGGCGCGGGGCTCACTCGCCCTCGTAGCTCCTGAGCGCCAGGACCACATTGTGGCCGCCGAAGCCGAACGAGTCGTTCAGGACCGTCAGCGGCCCGTCCCGCAGCGGGCGCGGCTCGGCGCCCACCACGTCCGCGTTGGCCTCGGGGTCCAGCCTGTCCAGGTTGATCGTCGGCGGTGCGAGCCGGTGGCGCAGCACCTGGACGCAGGTCACGCTCTCGATACCGCCGGCGCCGCCGAGCAGATGGCCCGTCATGGACTTGGTGCCGGAGACCGTCATGTGGTCCACGTGGTCCCCGAAGACCTTGCGCAGGGCCTTCAGCTCCGCGACGTCCCCGGCGGGCGTGGACGTGGCGTGCGCGTTGACGTGGGCGATCTCGGCGGGGTCCACGTCCGTGTTCTGGAGGAGGTTCTCCAGGGCGTGCGCGATGCCGTTGCCGCCCGGCTCCGGTTGCACTATGTCGTGGCTGTCGGCGGAGATGCCCTGGCCGACGGCCTCCGCGTAGATCCGCGCCCCGCGCGCCCTGGCGTGCTCCTCTGACTCCAGCACGAGCAGGCCCGCGCCCTCGCCGAGCACGAAGCCGTTGCGGTCGACGTCGAAGGGGCGGGAGGCGGTCTGCGGGTCGTCGTTGCGCTTGCTCATCGCCATCATGTTGCCGAACGCGGCGATCGGCAGCGGATGGATCGCGGCCTCGGTGCCGCCCGCGATCACCACGTCGGCGCGGCCGGTGCGGATCATCTCGATCGCGTAGCCGATGGCCTCGGCGCCCGACGCGCAGGCGGAGACGGGGGTGTGCACCCCGGCGCGCGCGTTCACGCACAGGCCGACGTTGGCCGCCGGGCTGTTCGGCATCAGCATCGGCACCGTGTGCGGGGACACCCGCCGCGCGCCCCGTTCGCGCAGGACGTCGTACTGCCCGAGGAGCGTCGTCACCCCGCCGATGCCGGAGGCCACCACGGCGCCGAGCCGGTCGGGGTCGACGGACGGGTCGGGACCCGCCTTGTCGGTGAACCCGGCGTCCTTCCATGCCTCCTGGGCCGCCACCAGCGCGAACTGCGCCGAGCGGTCGAGCCGGCGAGCCTGCGGCCGGGGGATGATCTCGGTCGGCTCGACCGCGATCTGGGCCGCGATACGGACGGAGAGCTGCTCCGCCCAGTCCTGTTCGAGAGGGCCGACGCCGGAACGCCCGGCGACAAGACCCTCCCAGGTGGATGCCACGTCGCCACCCAGCGGTGTGGTTGCGCCGATACCGGTGACGACCACGGTGCATTTGGTCTGGCTCACAGGAATTCATTCTCCACGGTGTACGAGGGATTCAGCGGCGCCACCGCCGGGTGGCGGCAGGCTTGCACAGGCCCGGTTCAGTCCTGGTGCTTGAGGATGTAGTCGGTCGCGTCGCCGACGGTCTTGAGGTTCTTCACGTCGTCGTCGGGGATCTTGACGTCGAACCGCTCCTCGGCGGCGACGACGACCTCGACCATGGAGAGCGAGTCGACGTCGAGGTCGTCGGTGAAGGACTTGTCCAGCTGGACGTCCTCAACCGGAATCCCGGCGATTTCGTTCACGATCTCGGCGAGACCGGTGACGACCTCTTCCTGAGTGGCGGCCATGTCGGGCGCTCCTTCGGTGTGTATCAGAGGGTGTGGGGCTTCCCGTACGACTGGTGCCGTACGGCCGTGCAACTTCCGGGAGGACGGTACGCGACCCCGCGCTGTGAGCTGCGCCCGAGTCCCCGGTCGGGTGCCTGCGGTGCGGCTAGGGGAGGGTGACGACCATGGCCGCGTAGGTGAGTCCCGCGCCGAACCCGATGATCAGCGCCGTGTCCCCGCTCCTGGCCTCCCCCGTGGCGAGCAGCCGCTCCATCGCAAGCGGAATGGACGCCGCGGAGGTGTTGCCCGTGGTCTCGACGTCCCGCGCGACCACCACCCGGTCGGGCAGCTTCAGCGTCTTCACCATCGAGTCGATGATCCGCATGTTGGCCTGGTGCGGGATGAACACGTCCAGCTCGTCCGCGCAGAGCCCGGCCGCGTCCAGGGCCTGCTGGGCCACCTTCGCCATCTCGAACACGGCCCAGCGGAAGACCGCCTGGCCCTCCTGCGTGATGGCCGGAAACTTCTCCGGGGCGTCGCCGTCGCGGTACGCGGTCCAGGGCACCGTCTGCTTGATCGTCTCCGACTTGTCGCCCTCGGAGCCCCACACCGCCGGGCCGATCTCCGGCTCCTTCGAGGGGCCCACGACGACCGCGCCCGCGCCGTCGCCGAAGAGGAACGCCGTCGCACGGTCCGTGAGGTCCGTGAGGTCGGAGAGTCTTTCGACGCCGATCACCAGCGCGTGCTGCGCCGAACCGTCGAGGATCATGCCCTTGGCCAGCGTCAGCCCGTAGCCGAACCCGGCGCAGCCCGCGGAGATGTCGAAGGCGGCCGCGCGGTCGGTGCCGAGCTTGTCGGCGATCTCCGTCGCCACCGCGGGGGTCTGCGCGAAGTGCGACACCGTGCAGACGATCACCGCGCCGATCTGCTCCGCGGAGATCCCGGCGTCCGCGATGGCCTTGCCCGCGGCCTCCAGGGACATGGCGGCGACCGTCTCGTCCGCGTTCGCCCAGTGCCGGGTCGCGATGCCGGAGCGGGAGCGAATCCACTCGTCGGAGGAGTCGATCGTCTCCAGGATCACCTCGTTGGGTACCACCCGGGTCGGGCGGTACCCCCCCACCCCGAGGATACGGGCGTGCGGGGCGCCCCTGCTCGGCTTCAGCTTCGCCATACTGTCGGCTCCTTGTCAGGCCGTGGTGTCCACGGCGGGACTTCCATCGACGGGGGTGCCAGGGGTGCGGCCGTCCGGGGCGTCATCGGCCCGGACCTGCCCATGCGGCGCCCGCCCGTCCGCCGGGGCCGCCGCGTCCACGGCGTGCCGTCCGGCCAGCTCCAGGGCGGCTTCGAGATCATCGGGTGTCTTCAGGGCCACCGTGGGCACCCCCGGCATGGCGCGCCGGGCGAGGCCGCGCAGCGTGCCGCCGGGGCACAGCTCGATCAGCCCCGTCGCACCGAGCCGGGTGAAGGTCTCCATGCACAGGTCCCAGCGGACGGGGTTCGCGACCTGGCCGACGAGCCGGTCGAGGAGCTGGACGCCGTCCCCGACGACCGCGCCGTCCCGGTTGGACACGTACGCAGTCGCCGGGTCGCCGGGCCTGATCGCCCGCGCCGCCTCGGTCAGCCGCTCCACCGCGGGCGCCATGTGCGAGGTGTGGAAGGCGCCCGCCACCTTCAGCCGCACCACCTTGCGCGTCCCCTCGGGCGGCTCGGCCGCCAGCGCGTCGAGCTGTGCGGCGGTGCCGGCCGCCACGATCTGTCCCGCGCCGTTCACGTTCGCGGCGGTCAGGCCCAGGTGTTCGAGGCGCGCGGTGACCACGTCGTCCGCGCCGCCGAGGATCGCCGCCATGCCGGTCGGTGCGACCGCCGCGGCCTCCGCCATCGCCCGGCCCCTGGCGCGCACCAGGCGCAGCGCCGCGTCCCCGTCGAACACCCCGGCGAGCACGGCCGCCGTGATCTCGCCGACGCTGTGGCCGCCGACCGCCCCCGCGGCGACGGGACCGCCCGCCGCCGTCTCCAGCGCCCACGCCGACAGCAGGCCGCCCGCGACCAGCAGGGGCTGCGCCACCGCGGTGTCGCGGATCGCCTCCTCGCCGGCCTCCGTACCGAAGTGTGCGAGGTCGAGGCCGATGGCCTCGGACCACGACCCCACGAGGTCGGCGGCGCCGGGCAGATCGAGCCAGGGGCGGAGGAAACCGGGCGCCTGTGCGCCTTGTCCGGGAGCTACGAGTACGAGCACACTCACACTCTCTCTTGTGTACGGTACCGCCCGCCCGTGGGGACAAGGACGAAGAACGCAAGGGGGAATTGTAGCTCTTCCACAAACCGTGCCGGTTATGCCTCGGCGTCCGCCAACCTGCCCAGAATCAGCGCGATCCGGAGAGTGAAGGCAGAGCGTACATCGGACGGCGACCAGCCGGTGACGTCAGTCACTCGTCGCAGCCGGTACCGGACCGTGTTGGGGTGGACGAAGAGCATCCGCGCCGCCCCTTCGAGACTGCTCGCCTGCTCCAGATAGACACTCAGCGTCTCCAGCAGAGCGGACCCCGCCTCTTCGAGCGGTCTGTAGATCTCCTCCACCAACTGCCGCCGGGCGGAAGGGTCGGCGGCGATGGCGCGCTCCGGCAGCAGATCGTCCGCCAGCACAGGCCGCGGCGCGTCCTGCCACGCCGTGCACGCCTTGAGTCCGGCCGCCGCGGCCTGCGCCGACCTGGTCGCCGCCTGGAGGTCGCCCACCACGGGGCCCGCTACCACGGGGCCCGCCGCATACGGCCTGATCAGCGCCTTCGCCACCTGGAGCGGCTTGTCGCTGCCGCCCGCGATCACCACGAGGCGGTTGCCGAGCACCCCGGTGAGCACCTGGAGCTTGGCGTGCCGCGCGGCCCGCCGTATGGCCTCCACGGTCAGCTCGCTGTCCCCGTCGGGCGCGGTGCCGAGCACCACGCACACGTGCTCGGGGGAGTTCCAGCCGAGCGCGGCGGCCCTGGACACCGCGCCGTCGTCGGCCTCGCCCGAGAGCACCGCGTTCACCACGAGCGACTCCAGGCGTGCGTCCCAGGCGCCGCGGGCCTCGGCGGCCTGCGCGTACACCTGCGCGGTCGCGAAGGCGATCTCGCGCGCGTAGACGAGCAGCGCCTCGCGCAGCACCGACTCGTCGCCCGGCGCCGCGACCTCCTCGATCGCGGACTCCATCACCTCGATGGTGGTGCGCACCATCTCCACCGTCTGGCGCAGGGTGATCGCCCTGGTCAGCTCGCGCGGCGCGGTGCCGAACACGTCCGTGGAGATCGCCTGCGGGGTCTCCGGGTGCCTGAACCACTCGGTGAACGCGGCGATACCGGCCTGCGCCACCAGCCCGATCCACGAGCGGTTCTCCGGCGGCATCGCCCGGTACCAGGGCAGCGTCTCGGCCATCCGCGTGATCGCCTGCGCCGCGAGGCTGCCGGAGGATTTCTCCAGCCGCCGCAGGGTGGCGGCGTGCGGATGGACCGGGTGCGCGGTCGGCGGTACGGGTCCTGTGCTGCTTGATTCGGGTTCTGGCACGGGACAAGACTGCCTCATCGGGGCGCGGCCGTGTGGCGGCGGGGGACAGCGGGCTCGCGGGGCACCGCGGCGTTACGGTGGGCCGGTGGACTCAAGGGACCCGGCGACGGCCGGAATCGAGGTGCGTCGCGCGGCCACCCGCTACCCCGGGGGCGACGCGGGGGCCGGGATCGAGTCCTGGCACTCGTTCTCCTTCGGACCGCACTACGACCCGGCGAACCTCCGCTTCGGGCCGCTGCTCGCCGTCAACGAGGAACGCCTCGCGCCCGGCGCCGGGTTCGACGAGCACCCGCACAGCCACACCGAGATCGTGACGTGGGTCGTCGAGGGCGAGCTGTGCCACCGGGACTCCGCGGGCCACGAGTCCACGGTGCGTCCGGGGGACGTCCAGCGCCTGAGCGCGGGCGACGGGGTGCGCCACACCGAGCGCAACCCGGGCCCGGGGCCGCTGGTGTTCGTGCAGACATGGCTCGCCCCGCGCGATCCCGGCGGGCCGCCGCGCTACGAGGTGGTGCGCGGCATCGCCGACGCCACCCCCTATGAACTGCCCGCCGCGGGCGCCCTGCTGCACGTGCGCAGGCTCGGCCCGGGGCGGCGCGCCGCCCTGCCCGCGGCGCCGCTCGTGTACGCCCATGTGGTACGGGGCGCGGTGCGGCTGCCGGACGGCAGGGAGCTGGCGGCGGGCGACGCGCTGCGTGCCGCCGCCGCGGGCGCGATCGAGGTGACCGGGGCGTCCAGGGCGGAGCTGCTGGTGTGGGAACTGTCGGGGGACGGGGCGCGTTAGACGTCGCCCGGCGGCGGGGAACGGAACGCGGCGGATTCGGGCCGTCCCCGCGCGGGTCAGGCGGCAGCGCTCCCGCGCAGCTCCGCGAGCACCGCGTCCGTGAACGCGGGCCACGCCTGCGCGGCCCAGGGGCCGAAGGCGCGGTCGGTGAGCGCGACGGCCGCCGCGCCCGCGTCCGGGTCGATCCAGAGGAAGGTGCCCGACTGGCCGAAGTGGCCGAAGGTGCGCGGCGACGAGGAGGCGCCGGTCCAGTGCGGCGACTTGCCGTCGCGGATCTCGAAGCCGAGGCCCCAGTCGTTGGGGCTCTGGTGCCCGAAGCCGGGCAGCACGCCCCGGGTGCCGGGGTACTGCACGCTCATCGCCTCCGCGACCGTGCGGGGGTCGAGCAGCCGGGGCGCCTGCACCTCGGCGGCGAAACGCGCCAGGTCGTCCACCGTCGACACGCCGTCCTTCGCGGGCGAGCCCGCGCCCTCGACGGCGCTCGCCGCCATCCCCAGCGGCTCGAACACGGCCTGCCGCACATACTCGGGGAAGGGTATGCCGGTCTCCTTGGCCACATGGTCGCCCAGGGTCTCGAAGCCCGCGTTCGAGTACAGCCTGCGCTCGCCCGGCGGGGCGGTGACCCGGCGTTCGTCGTACGCGAGGCCGCTGGTGTGCGCCAGCAGATGGCGCACCGTGGCGCCCTCGGGCCCCGCGGGCTCGTCGAGGTCCACGCCGCCCTCCTCGTACGCCACCAGCACCGCGTACGCCGCGAGCGGCTTGGTGACGGAGGCGAGCGGGAAGCGGTGCCCGGTGGGGCCCCGGCTGCCCGCCACGGTGCCGTCCCGCCGGACGACGGCGGCGGCCGCGGTGGTGACGGGCCAGTTGTCGATCAGCGCCAGGCTTCGCATGCCACGAGCCTAACGGCCCCCGGGAGCCACAGGGCACGAGCCCGAAGGTCCCCGGAAGTCACCGGCTCAGGCGCATGGCCGGCTGGTGGCTCGTGCGGAACCCGAGGGAGGCGTAGAGCGGTTCGGCGTCCCGCGTGGCGTGCAGGTCTATCTTCGGCACGCCACGGCGCCCGTACCAGTCGAGCAGCGCGTCCATGCAGGCGCGCGCGTAGCCGCGGCGGCGCGCGCCCGGCTCCGTGGCGACGTTGAACACGTGTCCCGTCAGCCCCCGCGGATTGCCGGGGGAGGGCATCCTGTGCTCCACGGTGCCCGCGGCGCAGGCGGCTAGGCCGTGTCGTTTGGATCTTCGCGGGGGTGCGACGCCAGCTACGGCACCTCGCCGCGTTGTCGGAACGTCCACGTACGCCCAGTACGAGGACGATCCTCCGCCTTGCGATGCACCGCATCTGACGCCGCACCCTGGTCCACGAAGATCCAAACGACACGACCTAGCCCGGTCCCCGAGGGGTCGTCCACCACGTACACGGCGAGGGTGTCCGGCGCGTGCTCCAGGCGTTCGCGCAGGTCAGCGAGGGCGGGCCGGATCCAGGACGTGTCGTCGCTGGGCGCGAACGAGTCCAGCATGATCTTGCGGAGCCTGACGATCTCCTCGGCGTCGGCCGGGGCGGCGCGGCGTGCGGTCGGTGCGGCGGGTGGCGCGTCCATGGGGGGAGGGTAACCGGGGGCGGTGCGCCGCCCGCCGGTATTTTCGTCCCGCACCCGGCCATGGGAGGCGGCGCGGGGTACGGCACCCGGGGGCTTTGCCGTTCGCGGACCGGAACACGCTTGCCTGGAGTGCACTCCAAGGTCATAGCGTGGTGGGCATGACGGTGATGGAGACCACGGCCGTACCCACCGAGAGCGATCCCTGTCTCAAGCCGGGCATCCAGGCCGGGCACCCCCGGCCCGAGGGCGAGGACCAGTACACGATCAGCGAGGTCGTCGCGTTCACGGGGCTGTCCGCGCACACCCTGCGCTGGTACGAGCGGATCGGGCTCATGCCGCACATCGACCGCTCGCACACGGGCCAGCGCCGCTACACCAACCGCGACCTCGACTGGCTCAGCCTGGTCGGCAAGCTCCGTCTGACCGGCATGCCGGTCGCGGACATGGTCAGGTACGCGGAGATGGTGCGCGAGGGCCCCCACACCTTCCCCGAGCGCCAGGAACTGCTGGAGACCACCCGCCGCAACGTGCTGGCGCGGATCGGGGAGCTACAGGACACCCTCGCGGTGCTCGACCTCAAGATCAATCACTATGCTGACGCCCGGCTGGCGTCGGAGAGGTACTGAACCGAATGAGTGTCATCCCACAGGTCAAGCTCGGTTCCGCGGGTCCCGAGGTGGGCGCCCAGGGCCTCGGCTGCATGGGCATGAGCTGGGCGTACGGGCCGACGGACGCGGACGCCGCGCGGGCCACCCTGGACCGCGCGCTGGAGCTTGGCGTCACGCTCTACGACACGGCGGACGCCTACGGCGGCGGGGACAACGAGCGCTTCCTCGCCCCGTTCCTCGCCGCGCACCGCGACGAGGTCGTGATCGCGACCAAGTTCGCCCTGTCCTTCGACGACTCGATCCCGCCGCGGCGCGTCATCAGGAACGACCCCGCGTACATCCGCTCCGCCGTCGACGCCAGCCTGAGCCGCCTCGGCGTGGACGTGATCGACCTCTATTACATGCACCGCCGCGACGTGAACATCCCGATCGAGGAGACCGTCGGCACCATGGCGGATCTTGTGGCGGCGGGCAAGGTCAAGCACCTGGGGCTGAGCGAGGTCACCGGGCCCGAGCTGCGCGCCGCGCACGCCGTCCACCCGGTCGCCGCGCTCCAGTCGGAGTGGTCGCTCTTCAGCCGGGACATCGAGGCGGGCGTGGTGCCCGCCGCCGCGGAACTCGGCGTCGCGCTCGTGCCGTACTCGCCGCTGGGCCGCGGCTTCCTCAGCGGCTCCTTCGCGGACGCGGGCAAGGAGCTGGCCGAGGACGACTTCCGCCGCCACCAGCCCCGCTTCACCGGCGACAACGCCGCCGCCAACGCCGCGCTGCTCGAACCGCTGCGCACGGTAGCCGCCGCGCACGGCGCCACCCCCGGCCAGATCGCGCTTGCCTGGGTGCAGCAGCGGGCCACGGTGCACAAGGGGCTGACGGTGGTGCCGATCCCCGGCACCCGCAAGGCGGCCAGGGTGGAGGAGAACACCGGGGCCGTGGGCATCGTCCTCACCGAGGAGGAGCTGGCCCTGCTCGACCCGATCGCCTCCCGCGTCGCGGGCGACCGCTACGAGGACATGACCTTCACCTCGGCGGGACGCGAGTAACACCCCGCCCGCCGCCCCCGCGGACGCCTCCCGTCACCGCGGACGACCCGTCCGCACCGCCCCGCTCCCGGCCCGCCGGGGGCGGGGCGCACCCGCGCGGCGCCGCCCGCCGCGGCTCACAGCTCGGCGAGGAGCTGGGCCTTCTTCGCGCTGAACTCCTCGTCCGTGACCAGGCCCGCCTCGTGCAGCTCCCCGAGGTGGCGGATGCGGTCGGCGATGTCGGCCGGGTCCCGGTGCGCGGCGGACTGCCGGCGCGGCAGCGCGGCCCCGGTCGCGGCGGGCGGGCGCAGCGCCGCGAGGACCGCGGCCGCGAACGGCAACGACTCGTGCACGGGCCCGTATCCGACCCCGAAGACCACCGAGGCGGGGTCCTGGTCCGCCTGCTCCCGCGGGCCGGGGACGGCCGCCTCGCGCAGCAGCCGCAGATGCCCGTCGAGCAGCTCGGGGGAGCGCCACTCGACGCCGCTCAGCTCCGCCACGGGGAAGTGCTGGTCGCCCGCCTTCCACTTCGCGGACGACGCACCGGTCCAGAACCAGCGGAAGGACACCGAGTGCCCGTCGAAGGCGGCCTTGCCGTCGTACGCCTTGAACTGCTGGGGAGCCTCCGGCGGGGCCACCAGATAGCGGCCGGGCGGCTCGTCGCCCGCGCCGTGGGCGAGGGTGCGCAGCTCCGCCGCGTAGTACTCCGCGAGCGCCTTCCGCTCTCCTGGCACCACGAGCCGGTACGGGTCGCAGCCGGGGCGCAGTTGCCCGTCGGCGGCGTCCATCAGCGCGTCGGCGCCCGGCCGCGGCACGGCGCGCAGCACCACCGTGCCCCGCTTGCCGGGGGCGAGCGCGACCTCCGAGATCGCCTCGTGGGGTATGCGCCGCTCCCCGAGGACCTGGAACAGCTTCGGTGTACGGATGCCCCGCTCGTAGCGGATGAGCACGGAGTCGGATTCGAACTCCCAAACAGCGTGCAATCCGGCCAGTACGTCACCCATACGGCTCATCGTATGCGGCACGCGCGCCTCCGTCCCCTCCCTCGGCGAGCCTTGGTTTCCTCGATCTCTACGCGCGTCAGTAGGCGATCGTGAGGGGCAGACCGGCACGGCAGGCGTTGTTGCCGTCGGAACAGCGCACCGAAAGATACGAGCCAACGCCGATCTCGGCGAAGTTCCGCAGGCTCTCCGTGCCCGGTACGAAGTACCCTCCGTGCCCCTCGGCGCCCGCCGCGGACAGCAGCCGGGCCCCGAACCCCGCGGACACCGGGTCCGCGCCGTGCCCGAGGCCGCCGACCTCCAGGTTCGGCACGTCCGCGACCCAGTCGCCCTCGTCCCGCATGGCCCAGACCCTGGCGCCCGTACCGAGCCCCGTCACGCTCGACGCGCGCATGCCGGGGCTGCCGGAGACCGCGATGTCGGTGACCCGGCGCGGCAGGTAGCGGGCGGCCACCCCGCACAGCACCGAGCCGTAGCTGTGGCAGTAGAGCGCCACCGTGGAGCTGCCGGGCAGCACGTCGAGGAGCGCGTCGAGGCGCACCGCCCCGTCCTGCGCGCGCTTGGCGGTGGCCGCCTCCACGCCGAGGCCGCTGGGGGCGGTGTAGTCGGCCCACGCGATCACGGCGGTGTCGGCGCCGGGGTTCGCGCTGCGCTCCGCCCGGTACAGCGCGGTGCCCATGCCCTCGGTCGAGGCGTACGGGTGGCGGGCGGACTTGAAGCTCATCAGGTCGGTGTCGACACCGGGCACCACGACCGAGATCCGCCGCGCCGTGTCCAGGTCGCCCAGCACCTCCGCGATCCGGCCCGAGCCCGTCGGGTCGAACGCCAGGATCTTGCGCCCGGGCTCCAGCAGCGACTCCAGGCGGTGCATCAGCCGGCCCGCGTCGTGCTGGCCGGTCGGCGAGAGCCGGGCGTCGTGCATCCGGCGCCGCTCCACCTTTCTGGCCTGGTCGAGCGCGATCCGGTTGGCGCGGTAACGCAGTTCCACGGGGGCGCCGTTCATGTTGCCCACCGCCAGCGGGTACCGGGCGGCGAGGGTGGCGCGCTGCCCCGCGCCGAGCGCGGCGAAGAACCGGGCGAGCCTGGTGGGCCCCGAGCCCACGGGCGGCAGCCGGTGCCCGCCGAGCCGCCCGTGCCCCCAGGCGGCGCGGGCCGCCGCGATGGGGGAGGAGGGCGGGTGGTTCTGGTGCAGCGCCGTCCACCCGGTGGTGGCGAGCATGACGAACGCGACGGACAGCGCGAGCAGTGCCCGCCACGCGCTGATCTGGGGGGACGAGTCGAAGGAAGTCACTGCGCAACACCCTAGAGGACGTCTTGCCGATCTCCGCGGGGCCGTGACACCCCCGGGGAAGCCTGGTGCGGGCCGTGAGCCGTCGAGCGAACGCCTCACCCGGCGGCGGTGCGGCCGGGCGGGGGTGTGCGGGCCGGTCCCGGTCTGCGTCATCTCATATGGCCGACGCTACGGCGCGTACCCGCCCCAGGCGTGGCGACGCGCCCGCAGGTCCCGCCGCACCCCGCGGCCGGGCGCGCCCCCTCACTCCTTCGCGGCGGCCCGCCCCGCGGACGCGGCGGGCCGCCGGGCACCGGTCTCGGCCTGGGCAGGCCCCGCGCCCCTCGGGCCGCGCGCGGTGCCCGCGCCCGCGGGGCCGCGCCAGCGCCCGGCGAGCGCGGGCCCGAGCTGGTCGATGTGGTGCGTGGTGATACGGCGGATCGAGGCGAGGCTGGTCTCGTCGCCCATGCTCCAGCGCCGCCCCGACAGGCGCAGCACCCCGCTGAGCGCGCCCACCAGTACGTACGGGCGGGCGTCCGCCTCGGGGTCGAGGCCCTCCCGGTCGGCGATCACCCGTACCAGCTCGTCCTCCTGCTCGGTGGAGCGCCGCAGCAGGGAGGCGAGCAGCGCGGGGGTGGACTCGATGAGCTGCTGCATACGCATGTACAGCTCAAGGGGCACCACCTCGGCCACGGACCGCTCGATGGTGTCCCAGGAGTCGACCACGGCGCCCCGCATCGCCTCCAGCGGCCCCTCGTCGCCGGGGCGCTCGCGCACCGCGTGCATGAAGGAGGACTCGGCGAGGCGGTGCACCGCGAAGGCGGCGTCCTCCTTGCCCGCGAAGTAGCGGAAGAAGGTGCGCTGGGAGACGCCCACCGCCTCGACGATCTCGTCGACGGTGGTCTCCTCGAATCCCTGCGTCACGAAGAGTTCGAGCGCGGCGCGCAGCAGCGCGTCCCGGGTGCGCCGCTTCTTGCGCTCCCGCAGTCCCGTACGGGCCGACGTCACTCCCTGGTCCTCGATCTCTCTGCCCCTTGGCCGTTCTCCCGGGTGTTCCCCCGGGTTGGTTCTCCGCAGGCGGCCCCACGGTCCATTATGGATGTGAGCAACCTGACAGTTACTGAATTGTGAATTGGTTTGTCAACTGTCAGCGTCTGACATTAGCCTCCACGATATGACTAGTCAGACCGCCGTCGATACGACTGGCCCGGCCGACGGCGCGTCGGTCTCGTCCGTTCCACCGCAGCGCAAGGGCCTGCGCGGCCACCCCTGGCTGACCCTCTTCTCCGTCGCCATCGGCGTCATGATGGTCGCCCTCGACGGCACCATCGTCGCCATCGCCAACCCTGCCATCCAGTCCGACCTGGGCGCCTCGCTCGCCGACGTCCAGTGGATCACCAACGGCTACCTCCTCGCCCTCGCGGTGTCCCTGATCACCGCGGGCAAGCTCGGGGACCGCTTCGGGCACCGCCAGACGTTCCTCATCGGCGTCGTCGGCTTCGCCGCCGCCTCCGGCATCATCGGCCTGTCGAGCAGCGTCTCCGTCGTCATCGGATTCCGGGTGCTCCAGGGCCTGTTCGGCGCCCTGCTGATGCCGGCCGCGCTCGGCCTGCTGCGCGCCACCTTCCCGGCCGAGAAGCTCAACATGGCCATCGGCATCTGGGGCATGGTCATCGGCGCTTCCACCGCGGGCGGCCCGATCCTCGGCGGTGTGCTCGTGGAGCATGTGAGCTGGCAGTCGGTGTTCTTCATCAACGTGCCCGTCGGCGTGGTCGCCCTCGCCCTCGGCGCGTTCATCCTGATGGACCACCGCGCGAAGAACGCGCCGCGCTCCTTCGACATCGGCGGCATCGTCCTGCTCTCCGCCGCGATGTTCGCGCTCATCTGGGGCCTGATCAAGGCCGGCGACCCGTGGGGCTGGGGCAGCGGCAAGACCTGGGGCTTCCTGGTCGGCTCCCTCGTCTGCTTCGCCCTCTTCGCCCTCTGGGAGAACCGGGTGCGCGAACCGCTCATCCCGCTGGGCATGTTCCGCTCGATCCCGCTGACCGCGGGCACCGTCCTCATGGTGCTCATGGCCTTCGCCTTCATGGGCGGCCTGTTCTTCGTCACGTTCTACCTCCAGAACGTGCACGGCATGAGCCCCGTCGACAGCGGCATGCACCTGCTGCCGCTCACCGCGATGATGATCGTGTCCTCGCCGGTCGCGGGCGCCCTCATCACCCGCTTCGGGCCCCGGGTGCCGCTGGTCGGCGGCATGGTCTGCACCGCGGTCGCGATGTTCGGCATGACCACCATGTCCACCGGCACGGGCACCCTGTCCATGTCCCTCTGGTTCCTGCTGCTCGGCCTCGGCCTGGCGCCGGTCATGGTCGGCGCCACCGACGTCATCGTCGGCAACGCCCCGATCGAGCTGTCCGGTGTCGCGGGCGGCCTCCAGCAGGCCGCGATGCAGGTCGGCGGCAGCCTCGGCACGGCGGTGCTCGGCGCCGTCATGTCCAACAAGGTCAGCTCGGCGCTCGCCGGGAACTGGAAGGACTCGGGCCTGCCGGGCAACCCGCCCCCCGGCCTCGACAAGGCCGCGGCCACCGGCGGTGTGCCGCCCCAGGTCGCCAAGGCGGACGGTGTCACCCCGCAGATCCTCGGCCGCATCTCGCACGCCGTGCACGACACCTTCGTCTCCGGCATGGGCGTCGCCTTCACCGTCGCCGGTGTGGTCGCCGTGATCGCGGCGGTCGTCGCGGTCTTCACCAAGAAGGGCGAGCATGCCACCGAGGGGGTCGCGCACATCTAGCGCCGCAACAGGCAACGTTCACCCCGTCGCGACGCCCGCCGAGTGGCCTCGACACGGGCGTGGTAACGCCGCGAAAGCCCCGCCAGTTCCGACCGGCGGGGCTTTTCGCCATTCCGGGTGGCAACCCTCGTCACCCCTTCCCACCCCCCGTCACCGCAGGTCAGAGTGGTCGCAAGTGATCAACCACGACACGGGGGTTCGAAGCACCTATGCGTACCACCACGCCTGCCACCACCACGACCACGCCTGCCACCGTCACCGCGGCCGACGCCACCACACCTGCCGCCACCACCCGCACCGCCTCCCGGGCCCTGCCGCTCGCCGGTGCGGCCCTCACCGCGCTGACCGCGCTCGCCGGCCTCCTCGTCGCCGGTGCGCCCTCCGCCGCGGCGGGCCCCACCAGCGGCGCCTGCGGCCCCGGTGAGCTGTGCCTCTGGGCGCAGGCGCAGTTCAAGGGCGCCCGGCACCGTTACGAACTGGCCGACGTGCCCATCGAGAGCTGTGTCGCCCTCCCGGGAAGCACGACGGCCAAGTCGCTGGCCAACCGCCTCGGCCGCCCCGTCACGCTCTACCAGTCCCAGGAGTGCGCCGAGACGGCGGAGTTCGAGACCTACCCGGGCGACGGCACCTGGGTCCCACAAGCGCCGTACCAGAGCCGGGCGTTCAAGATCTGGGAGAGGTGAGCGGCCCATGGGACGGTCGGGCGCCCGGGGCGGGCCGCCCGCCGGCGGGCACCCTTCCGGGGGCACCGACGACTCCGCCGAGGCCACGGTGGCCTGGGACATCGGACGCGTCCCCCGTCTCGGCAGGTTCGCGGAGTACACCGAGTCCGTGGAGCGCACCGAGTCCGCCGAGCCCACTGGATGCGCGGAGTTCGCCCACGCCGTGGGGCTCGTGGACGTCGCGGACCTCGACCGCCTCGCGGACCTCGGCGTCGGCGTCGGCCTCGACGACCCGCTCGGCGCGGACGACTGCGACGACCTGGCGCACCTCGGCGCCCTCGACGACGGCGAAAGGGGGGACGAACTGATCGAACGGTGCTCCGTGGAGTACGGAGTCCACGACTTCGACGCCTGACGGCCACCCGGCCACCCCGGGCCCCGGCACCTCATTACCGGCTCTCTCCCCTATAGGAATCGTCTTACAGCGTCGGGCCCGGATGTGTGCCGAGGCACAAGGGAGCGCGGATGCGGAGCGCGCGTGCATCACACCCCGCACCCCGTAGGCCGGCAGGAACCGCCGGTTGAGCGTGTCGAACATGACCATGATCGCCCGCATGGGGTGCACTCCTCGGGTCGTCGTGCGGGCGTGGCCGACCGTCAGGGCGACGGGGGGCTCGTCACGCCCGCGGCGTCGAGGGAGACGAGCATCTCCTCCAGCCAGGCGATCCAGGAGTCGATCTCCGCCATGCCGCGGATGTGCGTCAGCTCCTCAAGGAGCCGCGCGCGGCGGATGTCCACCTCGGGGATCGGCGACGCGAAGTGCTGGGTGCGGTCCCGGCCGCGGAAGCGGGCCACCTGGTCCTTGCGGGCGGCGAGTTCGGTCTCGACCAGGGTGCGCAGCGCCTCCGCGTCGACGATGCCGCCGAAGAAGAAGCGGACCAGGAAGTCCGGGTCCTGGAAGCGGGCGACGGGCGTGTAAGGGGTCCGCGCCCAGGCAAGCAGCTCCGAGCGGCCCCGCTCGGTCACCAAGTAGACCTTGGCGTCGGGCCGCTTCTCCCGGGGGTCGACGGTGTGGGTGATCCACCTGCTCGCCTCCATCCGGGCGAGGACGCGGTAGATCTGGCTCTGGTCGGCGTTGGAGCGGAAGAACTTGCCGTCCTCGGACAGCCACTTCTTGACGTCGTATCCGCTCCACGGCCGCTGGGCGAACAGGCCCAGCAGAATGTGTTCGAGCTTGACCACCGATGCCCCGTCCCTGACCGCCCGCGAAACGAGCTATAGGATTCGTCCCCTATCTGCTCGTGTCGGTGTACGCAGCGGCCCGCTCGGAGGGCGGCGCCGCCCTCCGCCCGGCCCGGGGGCGGGCGGCCGTACCGGCGGGACCGGACAGGGGCCGGTGGCGGGGCCCCGCGGTGCGTCCCCCGCCACCACCCCGCCACCGACTCTCCCTACAGCCCGTACCGTTCCATGGCCTGCTTCGGCGCCTCGCGGCTCACCTTGTTCTCCGCGGCCAGTTCGGAAAGTACCCCCAGCACGATCGACTCGGCGTCGATATGGAAGTAGCGGCGGGCCGCCGCCCTGGTGTCGGCGAAGCCGAAGCCGTCCGCGCCGAGCGACTGATAGCGGCCGGGCACCCAGCGCGCGATCTGGTCGGGAACCGACCGCATCCAGTCGGAGACCGCCACGAACGGCCCCTCGGCGTCCGCGAACTTACGTGTCACATAGGGCACCCGGGGCTCGTCCTCGGGGTGCAGCAGATTGTGCCGCTCCGCCTCCACCGCGTCCCTGCGCAGTTCGTTCCAGCTCGTCGCCGACCAGACCGCGGCCCGTACGTCCCACTCCTCGGCCAGCAGCCGCTGCGCCTCCAGCGCCCACGGCACCGCGACCCCGGACGCCAGGATCTGCGCGGGCACCGTGCCGCCGCTCCCCGCGCTCAGCCGGTGCACGCCCTTGACGATGCCCTCGGCGTCCACGTCCGCCGGCTCCTCGGGGTGCCGGATCGGCTCGTTGTACGCGGTGAGGTAGTAGAAGACGTCCTGGCTCTCGCCCTCGACCGGCTCCCCGTACATCCGGCGCAGCCCGTCCCGCACGATGTGCGCGATCTCGTACCCGAACGCCGGGTCGTACGCCACGCACGCCGGGTTGGTGGACGCGAGGAGCTGCGACTGCCCGTCGGCGTGCTGAAGCCCCTCACCGGTCAGCGTCGTACGCCCCGCGGTCGCACCCAGTACGAAACCCCGTGCCATCTGGTCGGCCATCTGCCAGAACTGATCGCCGGTGCGCTGGAAACCGAACATGGAGTAAAAGACGTACACCGGGATCAGCGGCTCGCCATGGGTGGCGTAGGCCGAGCCCGCGGCGATCAGCGACGCCGTGCAGCCCGCCTCCGTGATGCCGTCGTGCAGCAACTGGCCGGTCGGGGACTCCCGGTACGCGAGCAGCAGGTCGCGGTCGACGGACTCGTACTGCTGGCCGAGCGGGTTGTAGATCTTCGCGCTCGGGAAGAACGAGTCCATGCCGAACGTGCGGTACTCGTCGGGCGCGATCAGCACGAAGCGGCGGCCAATCTCCTTGTCCCGCATGAGGTCCTTCAGCAGCCGCACAAACGCCATGGTGCTGGCGATGGTCTGGTTCCCCGAGCCCTTCTTCACGGTCGCGTACGCCTGGTCGCCGGGCAGCGCCAGCGGCTTCGCCCGTACCACCCGGGTCGGCACATAGCCGCCGAGCGAGCGGCGGCGGTCGTGCATGTACTGGATCTCCTCCGAGTCGCGCCCGGGGTGGTAGTACGGCGGGTTCCCGTCCTCCAGGGCGCTGTCGGGGATCGGCAGGTGGAGCCGGTCGCGGAAGCCCTTCAGGTCCTCGGGGGTCAGCTTCTTCATCTGGTGGGTCGCGTTGCGGCCCTCGAAGTTGGGCCCCAGGGTCCAGCCCTTCACCGTCTGCGCCAGGATCACCGTCGGCTGGCCCCGGTGCTCCTTGGCAGCCGAGAACGCCGCGAAGATCTTGCGGTGGTCGTGCCCGCCGCGCCCGAGGTGCAGCAACTGCTCGTCGGACATGTTCTCCGCCATCGCGCGCAGCCGGTGGTCGTCGCCGAAGAAGTGATCCCTGATGTACGCGCCGGTCTCCGTGGCGTACGTCTGGAACTGGCCGTCGGGCGTGGTGTTCAGCCGGTTGACGAGGACCCCGTCGCGGTCCTGGGCGAGCAGCGGGTCCCAGGAGCGGTCCCAGACCAGCTTGATCACGTTCCAGCCCGCGCCCCTGAACTGCGACTCCAGCTCCTGGATGATCTTGCCGTTGCCGCGCACCGGGCCGTCGAGGCGCTGGAGGTTGCAGTTCACCACGAAGGTGAGGTTGTCCAGGTTCTCCCTGGCCGCGATCGAGAGCTGCCCCAGCGACTCCGGCTCGTCCATCTCGCCGTCCCCGAGGAACGCCCACACATGGCAGCCCGAGGTGTCCGCGATGCCCCGCGCCTGCATGTAGCGGTTCATCCTGGCCTGGTAGATGGCGCCCAGCGGGCCGAGGCCCATGGAGACCGTGGGGAACTCCCAGAAGTCGGGCATCAGCCGGGGGTGCGGATAGCTGGAGAGCCCGTTGGGCGCCTTCGACTTCTCCTGCCGGAAGCCGTCGAGCTGCTCCTCGGTGAGCCGGTCGAGCAGGTACGCGCGCGCATAGATGCCGGGCGACGCGTGTCCCTGGAAGAAGACCTGGTCGCCGCCGGTGCCGCCCTCGCCCTCACCGTCCTTGCCGCGGAAGAAGTGGTTGAAGCCGACGTCGTAGAGGGACGCGGAGGAGGCGAAGGTGGCGATGTGCCCGCCGACACCGATACCGGGGCGCTGGGCCCTGGAGACCATCACCGCGGCGTTCCACCGGGTGGCGTTGAGGACCTTGCGCTCGATCTCCTCGTTGCCGGGGAAATAGGGCTCGTCCCTGGTGGCGATGGTGTTCACATAGTCGGTGCTGCGCGACTCGGGCAGCGCGACACGCTTCTCGCGTGCCCGCTCGAACAGCCGGAGCATCAGGTAGCGGGCGCGCTCGGGCCCGCGCTCCTTGATCGCGGCGTCCAGGGAGTCCAGCCACTCCTGGGTCTCTTCCGGATCGAAGTCCGGAACCTGGCTGGGAAGGCCGCCGATGATGATCGGGGCGCGCTTCTTGGATTCGGAGGGTTCGGGAGATCCGGAAACCACGCTGTTCCTTCACTGTCGAGGGCTCGTTCCTACAGGTCGAAGCCGGTATGGCCGGCCCGCTCCCGGCCTCGGGACCGCCGCGGGCCCGCACGAACTCCGGCCCGGTGGTGCTCTGTGCCCTGCCGGCCCCTACCAAATCGCAACGATACGCCCGCACGCGGGGCCTATTTCGCAAAATCGTTCTGCCTCATCCGTTTCGCGGCGGGGGCGGAAAACCGGCTTTGCGGATGTTTCGCCGTGTCCGCGGTGTGGGGGCTACCGTGGTGTTGTGTGGACAGATGGGGCGAAGAGCCCGGGATCGTCACCGTTTCGGCGGTCTGAAGGGCCGGGTACTTGCGCGATCCGCCCCGCCCGTGTGGACTACGGCCAACGCTTCGCATACACGCGTGGCCGAAGAACCGTCCGAACAAGATCAGGAGGCAACCCGTGAGCGCGACCGCGGACCACGCGGAGGAGCGGACGAACCCTGCCGCAAGGCTGGGGTTCCAGCCCGAGCAGGTGGTCCAGGAGATCGGCTACGACGACGACGTCGATCAGGAACTCCGCGAGGCCATTGAGGCAGTCATCGGCGGCGAACTCGTCGACGAGGACTACGACGATGTCGCCGATGCCGTCGTGCTGTGGTTCAGGGAGGACGACGGCGACCTCACGGACGCGCTGGTGGACGCCACCACGCTGATCGACGAGGGCTCCCCGGTCTGGCTGATGACGCCCAAGACCGGCAGGACGGGCTATGTCGAGCCGAGCGACATCAACGAGTCCGCGCAGACCGCGGGCCTGTCGCAGACCAAGAGCATCAGCGCGGGCAAGGACTGGACCGGCAGCCGTCTGGTCACGCCGAAGGCGGCCAAGAAGAGGTAGCAGGCCATCCCGCGCTCTCCCCGCGCGCCAAGCGCTCGCGCACCGGTGGCGCCCACGCGCGCACCGCGTCAGGCCGGGATCTTCCGTGCCCTCCCGCCGCGCCCCGGCGCGCAGTGTCGGCCCGCGCTCCCGGCGCGCCTCCGTGCCCCGGCGCCCTCCCGTACGGAACGCCCCGGTCCCGGGCCGCTCCACGCCGGGCGCATACCGCCCACCCCACTCCTCGTGCACGCGCGTGCGCACGGCGTGCGGTGGTGCGGGGGCGCCGGAGGGGGCCGGGGTGGCGCGGGGCCACGGGCCGTACGAAACGGGGCGGCGCGGCGTGGGGGCGCGTCCCCGGCGCCGATACGGAAGCCGATACGGAACGACGGGCGACCGGCGACGGGCGGAGCCGCCGTGCCGTCTCCGCCCGTCGCTCCGGGGCGGCGGCGCGCGGGGGCGCTCGCGGAACCTGCGCCCTTCGAGGGACCTGCGTGCTTCACGGCACCTGCGCGCTTCACGCTGCCTTGCCCCCGCCGCGCCGGGGCCCCGTTCCGACCCTCCGGGGCCCCCGGGCATGCCGGGGCCCCGTGGGCGTACCGCCCCCCGCGGCTCCGCGCCCCGCGCGCCACGCGTCCTGCCCCGTGCACGCCCTCTGCTCCGCCCCGCACCACCCCGCGAGCCCGTTCCCGCCACCGGCCGGGGCCGCCCGGCATGGAACCCGCGGCTCCGGGAAGTCTCCCGTACCCGGCCGTGCGCCCGCGCGGGAACGGTCCCGGGGGCGGCCCGGGCCCGCCTCGGCCGTGCCCCCTACGGTGAAGACCGCAACACCTCTCGGACGGATCGGACGGAAAGGCATGACCATGGCGATCGAAGCCGGTGCCAAGGCTCCCGACTTCGCACTGAAGAGCCAGCACGGCGAGACCGTGCGGCTCGGCGACTTCCGCGGCGACAAGAGCGTCGTACTCGTCTTCTACCCCTACGCCTTCACGGGCGTCTGCACGGGCGAGCTGTGCGCGCTGCGCGACGCCCTGCCGAAGTTCGTCAACGACGACGTGCAACTGCTCGCGGTGTCCAACGACGCCCCCTTCAGCCTGCGTGTCTTCGCGGAGCGTGAGGGCCTCGAATACCCGCTGCTGTCGGACTTCTGGCCGCACGGCGAGGCGTCGCGCGCGTACGGCGTCTTCGACGAGGAGAAGGGCTGCGCGGTCCGCGGCACCTTCGTCATCGACAAGGAGGGCGTCATCCGCTGGACCGTGGTGAACGCCATTCCGGACGCGAGGGACCTCAACGACTACGTGAAGGCCCTCGACACTCTGTGATTTGTCGGGGTCACGGCCTGCGGAGGCCGGGAACCCGTCACTAGGATCGGCTCGTTGATCCTGTTGTCGACACACGACGGGGCTCCCCGCCCCTGAAACCCAAGGGAGGACTCGTGGGAGTCAGTCTCAGCAAGGGCGGAAATGTTTCGCTGTCGAAGGAGGCCCCCGGCCTGACCGCCGTTCTCATCGGTCTGGGCTGGGACGTGCGCACCACCACGGGTGCGGACTTCGACCTCGACGCCAGCGCCCTCCTGACCAACGCGGAGGGCAAGGTCACCAACGACCAGAACTTCGTCTTCTTCAACAACCTGAAGAGCCCGGAGGGCTCGGTCGAGCACACCGGGGACAATCTCACGGGTGAGGGCGAGGGCGACGACGAGGCCATCAAGGTCAACCTCGCGAGCGTCCCCGCCGACGTGGAGAAGATCGTCTTCCCGGTGTCCATCTACGACGCCGAGAACCGCCAGCAGTCCTTCGGCCAGGTGCGCAACGCGTTCATCCGCGTCGTCAACCAGGCCAACAACCAGGAGATCGCCCGGTACGACCTCTCCGAGGACGCGTCGACGGAGACCGCGATGGTCTTCGGCGAGCTGTACCGGCACGGCGCGGAGTGGAAGTTCCGCGCCATCGGCCAGGGCTACGCCTCGGGCCTGCGCGGCATCGCCCAGGACTTCGGCGTCAACGTCTGAGGCACCGGGGACCGGCCGTCGCACGGCCTTGTTCCGCGGTCCTCGCGCGCCGCGCCCCGAGCGCGGCGCGCCGCGGCGTCCGGACACCGCGACCGGCCCCCAAGGGCCCCGCGGCGCCCGTGCGCGACGGCGCGGGACCGACAGCTCCACCGTCCGGCGCCGCACCCCGGGGTGCGGCGCCGGACGCGCTGAACAAACACCGTGTTTTTGTTCTTCGTTTTTCTCATCGGGGAGGACCGCGAAATGGGCGTCACGCTCGCCAAGGGAGGCAACGTCTCCCTCTCCAAGGCCGCACCGAATCTCACCCAGGTCATGGTGGGCCTCGGCTGGGACGCGCGCTCCACCACGGGAGCGCCCTTCGACCTCGACGCCAGCGCCCTTTTGTGCAGCTCGGGCCGGGTCCTCGGGGACGAGTGGTTCGTCTTCTACAACAACCTGAAGAGCCCCGACGGCTCCGTCGAGCACACCGGGGACAATCTCACGGGTGAGGGCGACGGCGACGACGAGTCGATCCTGGTCGACCTGACCAAGGTCCCCGAGGGCTGCGACAAGATCGCGTTCCCGGTGTCGATCCACGAGGCCGACAACAGAGGCCAGACGTTCGGCCAGGTCAGCAACGCCTTCATCCGCGTGGTCAACCAGTCCGACGGCCAGGAGCTGGCCCGCTACGACCTCTCCGAGGACGCCTCGACAGAGACGGCGATGATCTTCGGCGAGCTGTACCGCTATGGCGGCGAGTGGAAGTTCCGTGCGGTTGGGCAGGGCTACGCGTCCGGCCTCAGGGGCATCGCTCTAGACTTCGGGGTCAATGTTTCGTAAAGCCGGATGCGGCACGGGAGGGACCGTGGCCGACTCCGACGGGGGGACCCCCCATTCATGATTGGGTAGCCAGTGCTTCTGAAAACCTTCGGCTGGTCCTTCGGGATCACCGTCATCGGCTTGGCCTTGGCCGCGCTCTACGGGGGGTGGACGGCCTTCGGGATCGTGGCGATCCTCGCCATCCTCGAAATCTCGCTGTCGTTCGACAACGCGGTGGTCAACGCCGGTGTCCTGAAGAAGATGAGCGCCTTCTGGCAGAAGATCTTCCTCACGGTCGGCGTGCTGATCGCCGTCTTCGGCATGCGGCTGGTCTTTCCGGTCCTCATCGTCGCCATCACCGCCAAGCTGAACCCGGTGGACGCCGTCAATCTGGCGCTGACGGACAAGGACCGCTACCAGCAGTTGGTGACGGACGCCCACCCCGCCATCGCCGCGTTCGGCAGCATGTTCCTGCTGATGATCTTCCTCGACTTCATATTCGAGGAACGGGACATCCAGTGGCTGCGCTGGATCGAGCGCCCGCTCTCGAAGCTCGGCAAGGTCGACATGCTGTCGGTCTGCATCGCCATGGTGGTCCTGCTGGTCTCGTCGTTCACCGTGGCCGCCTCGGCGCACCAGCACGGCGGGCACCACGCGGACAAGGGGCAGACGGTACTGATCGCCGGCATCGCGGGGCTGATCACGTATCTCGTGGTCGGCGGCCTCTCCGGCTTCTTCGAGAACCGTCTCGAAGAGGAGGAGGAGCGCGAACAGGCCGAGGAGGAAGAGGCCGAGCGCAAGGGGCGCAAGCGCTCCGCCATGGCGCTCACCGGCCAGGCGGCGTTCTTCATGTTCCTCTACCTGGAAGTGCTGGACGCGTCCTTCTCGTTCGACGGTGTCATCGGCGCCTTCGCGATCACCAACGACATCGTGCTGATGGCGCTCGGCCTCGGCATCGGCGCGATGTACGTGCGGTCCCTGACCGTGTACCTCGTGCGCCAGGGCACCCTCGACGACTATGTCTACCTGGAGCACGGCGCGCACTACGCCATCGGCGCCCTGTCCGGCATCCTGATCGTCACCATCCAGTACCAGATCAACGAGGTCATCACGGGCCTGGTCGGGGTGGTCCTGATCGCCTGGTCCTTCTGGTCGTCGGTCCGCCGCAACCGCGCGCTGGCGGCGGAGGGCTCGGACGACGCCTCGCAGGAGAAGCCGGAGGTCTCCTCCGGGGTCTGACCGGGCGGCGGCCCCCCGATCATCCCTCCCGGGGCCCCGTCGGCCGACCGCGGCCGAATCCGGCGTGTGACCCGGGCGCCGGTACGGGAACGCTCTCTGGGGAGTGTCTTCAAAAGAGCGTTGAAGACACGACCTAGCGGGGGCGGCGCAGGGCTCAAGGCCCCGGGCCGCCCCCGCTGTCCTTGCGCGGGGCCGGGGCGGGTATCCCGGCGCGCGAACCGGGGACAGGCGTGGCAGGCAGGACCGGCAGACGGAAGAGGACAGGGAGACCTGGGGGCGGCATGTCATTCTGGAGCAATCTGTGGCGCGGCAGCGCGGCCCAGTTCGACTCGGGCAGCGCGGCGTCCAACGCGATCGAACTCACCAAGCGCAGGGGCACGGTCTCCCTCACCAAACAGGGCGCCGACACCGGCAATCTGCGGGTCAACCTCTCCTGGCGGATGCGTACCTCCGACATCGGCTCGGGCGGCGGCACCGGCGGCTCGCTGCGCCACCCGCTGAGCCTGTTCAAGCCGGACGTGGTGCAGGCGCACACCCAGAGCATGGTCAACGTCGACCTCGACCTGGGCTGCATGTACGAGCTGGCGGACGGCGAGAAGGGGGTCGTCCAGCCGCTCGGCGACTTCTTCGGGGAGCTGAACGCGCCGCCGTACGTGAAGTCCAGCGGGGACGACCGCTTCGGGTCGGGCTCTGGCGAGACGATCTTCGTCAACCTCGACCACAGCGACGAGATCAAGCGGCTGCTGGTCTTCGTCTACATCTACGACCAGACCCCGGCCTTCGACCGCACCCACGCGGTCGTCACGCTCTACCCGAGCAGCGGCCCCCGTATCGAGATCGGCCTCGACGAGCGCGCCCCGCAGGCCAGGTCCTGCGCGGTGCTGCTGCTGGAGAACGTGAAGGGCGATCTGACGGTGCGCCGCGAGGTCAAGTTCGTCTACGGCTTCCAGGCCGAACTCGACCGGCTCTACGGCTGGGGCCTGCAATGGGGCCGCGGCTACAAGTCGCGCTCCGGGCGCTGAGCGGGCCCGGGGGCCGGGGGCCTCGTCCGGGCGGGAACCCCGGGGGGTCTCACCTGGGCAGGAACTGGGGCCCCTGCGGCGGCAGCACCGCCTCGGGCTCCGCGGCGCCCACCGGCTGGGGGTAGCCGTACGCGGGCCCGGGGCCCGGGGGCGCGGTCTGGGTCGCGGCGGCCGGGGGGTAGCCGTAGGCGGCGGGCCCTTGGGCCTGGGTGGGGGCGCTCGGCGGATAGCCGTACGCCGGAGCGGGCGCCGGTTCGGGCGCGGGCGGCGCCGCGGGCGCGGACTGCGGGGCGGCGGACTCCGCCTCGTCCACGGAGATGCCGAAGTCGGTGGCGAGCCCCACCAGGCCGTTGGAGTAGCCCTCGCCGAGCGCGCGGAACTTCCAGCCCTCGCCGCGGCGGTACAGCTCGCCGCAGATCAGCGCCGTCTCCGCGCCGGTCTCCGGCTTGATGTCGAAGTGCGCCACGGGCTCGGCGGGCGCCGCCGCGTCGTAGAGGACTATCCGCAGCGACTGCACGCGGTCGAAGGTCATGTTGTCCGCCGACGCCACCAGCAGCACCCGGCTGATCTCGGGGCCGAGCCCCGCGAGGTCCGCCTGCACGGTGTCGGTCAGGCCCTCGGGCGCCCGCTTCTTGCCGAGCCGCCACACCTTGCCCGAGGGGTGCCTCGGCTGGTTGTAGAAGACGAAGTCCTCGTCCGAGCGCACCCGACCGTCCCCGCCGAGCAGCAGCGCCGAGACGTCGACGTCCGGCGCCACCTGATGGGGGCTCCAGCACAGCACGGCGCGTACCGCCGCCGCCTCCACCGGGACGTTCGACCCCTTCAGCATCGCGTGCGTCATGCGGCCATCCTGCCCGCTGCACGGGCGCCGGGACAATGCGGGGTGCCCGCCGGTGCCGGGCCCGACCACCCCTGGCCATCCGCAGGGGAGAACCGTGCGTCACGGTGGGCGCGCGGCCACCTCACGGTTACCTGATTTTCATACCCTGCGGGAACCGGCGGTACTGATCCATACGTACTATTACCGGCCATGTAAAAACGATCCGGCAGCGACGGTACGGGGGACTTGCTCATGCGGCACTTCGGGCACATCGCCGCCGAGGTGCGGCAACGTCTCTTCCACCGGCAGCCCGGCGACTTCACCGTCGACTCCCCGGCGTCCACCCTCGCCATGGCGCTGGGCGCCACCCTCTACAGCCCCGCCACCAGGCCCCGGCTCGCCGACGACATTGTCAAACAGGCCGCGCATGGCGTGATGTCGATGGTGCTCTGCCTCGAAGACGCCATCGGGGACGCCGACGTCGAGGACGCCGAGGACAACCTCGTCCGGCAGCTCGCCACGCTCGGTGACCTCGCCGGCCGCGACCGGCTGCCGCTGCTCTTCGTCCGGGTCCGCACCCCGGAGCAGATCCCCGACCTGACGCGCCGCCTCGGCCCCGCCGCCCGGCTGCTCTCCGGCTTCGTCCTGCCGAAGTTCACCGAGGAGCGCGGGGTGCCCTTCCTTGAGGCCCTCACCGACGCCGAGTCGGGCGCCGGGCACCGGCTCTTCGCCATGCCGGTCCTTGAGTCCCCCGAACTCCTCCACCTGGAGACCCGCGCCGACACCCTGGCGGCGATCGCCCGCACGGTCGACAAGTACCGCGAGCGGGTCCTCGCGCTGCGGCTCGGCGTCACCGACTTCTGCTCCGTCTACGGCCTGCGCAGGGCGCCCGACATGACCGCGTACGACCTCCAGATCGTGGCGACCGTCATCGCCGACGTGGTCAACGTCCTCGGCCGCGCCGACGGCACCGGGTTCACCGTGACCGGGCCCGTCTGGGAGTACTTCAGGCTCCAGGAGCGCATGTTCAAGCCCCAGCTCCGGCAGAGCCCGTTCCACGGCACCGCGGAGGAGCTGCGCACCACGCTCATCGAGCACGACCTCGACGGGCTGCTCCGCGAGATCGAACTCGACCGCGCCAACGGCCTGCACGGCAAGACCTGCATCCACCCCTCGCACGTGCTGCCGGTGCACGCGCTGTCCGTGGTCAGCCAGGAGGAGTTCACCGACGCGACCGACATCCTGCGCCCCGCCCGCAGCGGCGGCGGTGTCGTACGGTCCAGCTACACCAACAAGATGAACGAGGTGAAGCCGCACCGCGCCTGGGCGGAACGCACCCTGCGCAGGGCCGAGGTGTTCGGCGTCGCCAGGGAGAACGTCGGCTTCGTGGAACTGCTGGCCGCAGGGCGTGGGACCTTCTGACACGGGCGGGCCCACCGGGCTGCCCCGAGGCAACTGGCAGGCGTCGGCGGACCCGGCGCCCCGACCCGAAGGAACACCGGGAAACGTGAGCACCAAGGAGTGGCCGGGAGGCTGGGTCGCCCGGCGCCTCGGCATCGAACTCGCCGACGCGCCCGGCGGCGAGGGGCGGATGGCACCGCTCCTCGGCCTCGCCCTGCGGCGCAACCCCAAGCGGGCCCATCTGCTCGTGTCGAACGTCCTCGGCAAGCACGTCCCCCAGGACCCCGCGGTCGTCATCGGGCACGGCAGGCGCCTCGGGGAGCGGGTCAGGGAACTCCTCGGCGAGGAGGACACCGCGCGCGCCGTCGTCCTCGGCTACGCGGAGACCGCCACCGCGCTCGGGCAGTGCGTCGCCGACGGCATGGAGCACGCCCGCTGCCTGCACTCCACCCGGCGCCCGGTGCCCGGCGCGCGCGGCGCGGGCGGCTTCGAAGAGTCCCACTCGCACGCCTCCTCGCATCTGCTGCTGCCCGAGGACGCCGCGCTGCTCGCGGGCGGCGGGCCGCTGGTCCTCGTCGACGACGAACTCTCCACCGGGCAGACCGTCCTCAACACCATCGCCGCCCTGCACCGCGGCAACCCGCGCCCCCGCTACGTCGTCGCCGCCCTCGTCGACACCCGCCCGGCCGCGGACCGGGAGCGGCTCGCCCGCTTCGCCGCCGACCACGCCATCCGTATCGACCTGGTCACCACCGCCGAGGGCACCGTACGGCTGCCGGACGGGATACTGACGGCCGGGCGCGACCTGGTCGCGGCGCAGGGCCCGCCCGCGCAGACCGCCGCGACCGAGGCGCCGCGCGCCGCGCCCGCCGTCGTCGACCTCGGCTGGCCCGCGGGCCTGCCCGACGGCGGACGGCACGGCTTCACCCCCGAGCACCGTGACGCGCTCGACGCCGCGCTGCCCGGCATGGCCCGCAGGGTCGCCGACGCGCTCGCCCTGCCCCCCGGCGGGGACGGGCCCCGTACCAGCGTGCTCGTCCTCGGCTTCGAGGAGCTGATGTACGCGCCGCTGCGGCTCGCCGACGCGCTCCGCGCCCCGCTGGCCGCCTCGGGCACCGACGTCCGCTTCTCCACCACCACCCGCTCCCCGGTCCTCGCCGTCGACGACCCCGGCTACGCCATACGCACCGCCCTCGCCTTCCCCGCCCACGACGACCCGGCCGACGGTCCTGGCGAGCGGTACGCGTACAACGTCGCGGGCGGCGGCTTCGACGCCGTCGTCGTGGTCGTCGACTCCGTCGCCGACACACCCGCCCTGCACGGCCCGTGCGGGCTGCTGGCGAAGGTCGCCCAGCACACCCCCCGGGTCGTGCTCGCCGTCGTCCCCTCCTATCTGCCGGGCGCGCGCGCCGTGCGCCCCGGCGTCAGTGCGCTGCCCGCGCCGCTGCGCGCGCCCGCCTTCTCCACCTACCCGGCCCAGGACGTCGGCTGGCTGCTGCGGGACCTGTCCGACGTCGACCTCGAAGCGCCCACCGAGGAGCGCGAGGAGGCTATTCAGTCCGGCGGCGCCCACTACGCCGAGTCGCTGCCCCACGAGTACCAGCCGAGCGAGGAGTACCAGCGCCTCTTCGAGACCGCGCTGCGCGCCTCCGCGCCCCGGGTCGCCCGGGCCGCGGGCACCCTCACCGAGCTGGTGCTCGCCGAGCGCACCCGCACCCCGGTACTGGTCTCGCTGGCCCGCGCCGGGACCCCGGTGGGCGTCCTGATGCGCCGCTGGGCAGGCGAGCTGCACGGGCTCGACGTGCCGCACTACGCCGTGTCCATCGTCCGCGGCCGCGGCATCGACGCCAACGCGCTGCGCTGGCTGACCGCCCACCACCGCCCCGAGGACCTGGTGTTCGTCGACGGCTGGACGGGCAAAGGGGCCATCACTCGCGAACTCGCCGACGCCTGCGCCGGGTTCGAGCGCTCCGACCGCATCGCCCTCGACCCCGGTGTCGCCGTGCTCGCCGACCCCGGCTCCTGTGTCAGCCTCTACGGCACCCGCGACGACTTCCTTGTGCCCTCCGCCTGCCTCAACTCCACCGTGTCGGGCCTCGTTTCCCGCACCGTGCTCCGCCCCGACCTCACGGGCCCCGGCGACTACCACGGCGCCAAGTTCTACCGCGAACTCCTCGGCTCCGACGTCTCCCGGCACTTCGTCGACACCGTGGCGGGGCACTTCGGGGCCGCCGCGGGCCCGGCCCGCTCGGGCGCCGAGGCCCTGCGGACCGGGGACCGCGCCCCCACCTGGGCGGGCTGGGCCGCCGTCGAGCGCATCAGCGAGGAGTACGGCATCCACAACGTGAACCTCGTCAAGCCCGGCGTCGGCGAGACCACCCGGGTGCTGCTGCGCCGCGTCCCCTGGCGCGTCCTCGCCCGCCGCGGCGCGGGCGCCGACCTCGACCACGTACGGCTGCTCGCCGAGCAGCGCGGCGTGCCCGTCGAGGAGACCGACGACCTGCCGTACACCTGCGTCGGCCTGATCCACCCCCGCTACACCAGGGCCGCCACGGGCGCCGACGGAAAGGCGGTGGCAGGAGCGTGACCGCCCTCGTCGCCAGCGACCTCGACCGCACCCTCGTCTACTCCGCCGCCGCCCTCGAACTGACCGGGCCGGACCGCCTCGCGCCCCGGCTGCTGTGCGTGGAGACCTACCGGGGCCGCCCGCTGTCGTATCTGACGGAGATCGCCGCCGGGCTCCTCACCGAGCTTGCGGCGCGCGCCCTGTTCGTCCCCGCCACCACCCGCACCCGCGAGCAGTACGAGCGCGTACGGCTGCCGGTGCCCACGCCCGACTACGCCATCTGCGCCAACGGCGGGCATCTTCTCGTGGGCGGCGCGCCGGACTGGGACTGGACGCGCGCCGTCCGCGCCCGCCTCGACGGGTCTGCCGTGCCGCTCGCGGAGGTCACCGCGCGCCTGGCCGCCAGCGCCGACCCCTCCTGGCTGCTGAAGCAGCGGGTCGCTGAGGACTTCTTCGCGTATCTGGTGGTGGAGCGGGAGCTGCTGCCCGCCGGCTGGCTCGAAGAGCTGACAGGCTGGGCGGCCGAGCGCGGCTGGACCGTGTCGCTCCAGGGGCGCAAGGTGTACGCGGTACCTGCCGGGCTCACCAAGAGCGCCGCGGTCCGCGAGGTCGTCGGCCGCACCGGGGCCGCGCCGCTGCTCGCCGCCGGGGACTCCCTGCTCGACGCGGACCTGTTGCTCGCCGCCGACGAGGGGCTGCTCCCCGGCCACGGCGAGCTTGCCGCCTCCGGCTTCACCGCGCCCGGGGTGACCGGGCTCGGGGAGCGGGGCGTGCTGGCGGGCGAGGAGATCGTACGGCGGCTGTTCATGACCGCGATCGGGCATCAGCCGTCGGCCGCACAGCCGTCGCGCGCACGGCCACCGGTCGCCTGAGCGGGGCCGCCCGCGCGGGCGCCGCAAGCGGTCAACTTGTCAGGGCGGGGGCGCTCAGCCCCCGCAGCAGCCGCCTCCGCAGCAGCCACCGCCACCGCCGCCCGCACGGGGCGCGGCCGCGGGCGCGGCGGCGGTGCCGCCCACCGCGACCGTCGACAGCAGCTTCACCGTGTCGTCATGGCCCGCGGGGCAGGCCGCGGGGGCGCCGGACTCGGCCATCGGACGGCTCAGTTCGAAGGTGTCACCACAACTGCGGCAGCGGTACTCGTAACGGGGCATGCGAACAGCCTAACCGCCCGCCGACGCCCTGGAGGGGTCTTCACCCGCGCGGGCGCCGGTGCCGCTCACCGTACGACCGTGCCGGGCGCCGCGCCCAGCAGGGGCAGCTCGGCGCGGGTCGGCGCGCCCTCCCAGTCGCCAGGGGCGGCGACGGCGAAGGCGCCCGTGGTGACCGCGCGGTCGAGCCGCGCGGGGATGTCCTCGCCGTCCAGCAGCGCCGACAGGTAGCCGGCCGTGAACGCGTCGCCCGCGCCCACCGGGTCGGCCACCGGCACCCGGCGGGCGTCGAGGTGGTGCGAGCCGTCCGCGGTGACGACGGTGGCACCGCCCGCGCCCTGCTTGACGACCACCTCGCGCACCCCGCGCTCCAGCAGCAGCGCGGGCGACCGGTCGGCGGGGGCGCCGGTGGCCAGCGGCAGCTCGTCCTCGGAGGCGACGAGCACGTCGACCAGCGGCACCAGGCCGCCGAGCACCGCGGCGGCGGCCTCCTCGGTCCACATCCGGGAGCGGTAGTTGACGTCGAGGGAGATCGTGGCGACCCCCGAGCGGGTCAGTTCGAGCGCGCGCCGCACGGCCGCCAGCGCGGTGGGGCCGAGCGCCGGGGTGATCCCGGTCAGGTGCAGCACCCGCGGCGGCCCGTCCGCGAAGGCCCGCTGGACGTCCTCGGGCCCGAGCAGGGAGCCCGCGGACCCGGTCCTGTAGTAGGACACCCGGGTCACCTCGGGCAGCCGCGGCTCGAACATGATCAGCCCGGTGTACGCGCCCTCGCGCCGCGCAGCCCCCGACACGTCCACGCCCTCGGCGCGCAGGGTGCGCAGCACGAGTTCGCCCTGCTCGTCGTCGCCGACACAGCCCGCCCAGCGCGCCCGGTGGCCGAGCCTCGCCAGGCCGATCGCGGTGTTGGACTCCGAGCCCGCCACCGACACCGCCATGCTGCCGCCCAGCTTCAGCGGCCCCCCGGCGCGCAGCGACAGCATCGTCTCGCCGAAGGTGAGCACGTCCGCCGAGTAGCGGCTCACGCGCACACCTCCAGGAAGCGCCTGGCGCGCTCCCGCAGCGCCCCCAGGTCGCCGCCGTCCGCCGCGTCCCCGACGAGCGGGGAGCCCACCCCGACGGCGGTGGCGCCGAGCGCGAGGTAGCTCTCGGCCGCGGCCTCGTCGACCCCGCCGACCGGCACGAACGGCAGCCCGGGGAACGGCCCGGCGAGCGCCTTCAGATAGGCGGGCCCGCCCACCGCGGACGCCGGGAAGACCTTCAGCGCGGTCGCCCCCGCGCGCTGCGCCACGATCACCTCGGTGGGTGTGAGCACCCCGGCCACCACCGGCACGCCGAGGCCGAGCGCGGTCGCCACCCCGGCGCCGAGGCCGGGGGTCACCACCAGGTTGGCGCCCGCGTCCACGGCGCGCCCGGTGTCCTCCTCGGTCACCACGGTGCCCGCGCCGAGCCAGGCGTCCGCGCCGAGCCGGGACCTGGCGCGCCCGATGACCTCAAGGGCGTCGGTGCCGCTCAGGGAGACCTCGATGATCCCTACGCCGCACTCCGCGAGGGTGAGCACGGTGCGCAGGGACGCCTCCGCGTCGGTGCCCCGGACGATGGCGATCAGTCGGTGTGACCGTAGGGCGGTCGGGAAGTCCATGGCTGCTGCTTCCTTCCTGTGGCGTGGCGGGGTCTGCGGCCCCCGCGCGTGCGGCGGGCCCCGCGGCCCGCCAGAGGCATCGTCGGCCGCCGGGGCTCACCACTCGGCGAACGACCCGTCCTGGTACCGCCATACGGGGTTGCGCCAGGCGTGTCCCGCGCGGTCGGCGGCCCGTACGGCGGCCTCGTCGACGTCCACGCCGAGCCCCGGCCGCTCGGTGCGGCGCAGGGTGCCGCCGGTGAAGCGGAACGGCTCGCGGTCGGCGACGTAGTCGAGCACTTCGGCGCCGTCGTTGTAGTGGATGCCGATGGACTGCTCCTGGATCAGGAAGTTCGGCGTGGTGAACGCCACCTGGAGGCAGGCGGCGAGCGCCACCGGGCCCAGCGGGCAGTGCGGGGCGAGCTGGGCGCCGTGGACCTCGGCGAGCGCGGCGATCCTGCGCAGCTCGGACACGCCGCCCGCGTGCGAGATGTCGGGCTGTACGACGGCGACCCCGGCCGCCAGCGGGGCGACGAACTCGCCGCGCCCGAAGAGGCGTTCACCGAGCGCGAGCGGGATGTTGGAGGCGTTCACCAGGTCGGGCAGCGCCCCCATGTGCTCCGGAAGGACCGGCTCCTCCACGAACATCGGGGTGTACTCGGCGAGCAGCGGCAGCAGTCTGCGGGCGTTGGCGGGGGTGACCCGGCCGTGGAAGTCCAGGGCGAAGTCGCCGCCGTCGCCGAGCGCTTCGCGTGCGGCCTCGGCGCGGCGCAGGCAGTCCTTGATCTCGGCGGGGCCCGCGAGCCTGCTCATCCGGCCGCTGCCGTTCATCTTCACCGCGGTGAACCCGGCGTCGAGCTGCTGCGCCACGGACCGCCTGATCTCGGTGGGCTCGTCGCCGCCGACCCAGGCGTAGGCGCGCACGGTGTCGCGGACCGGGCCGCCGAGCAGTTGGTGGACGGGCTGCCCGAACGCCTTGCCCTTGATGTCCCACAGCGCCTGGTCGAGCCCGGCCACCGCGGACGACAGCACGGGCCCGCCGCGGTAGAAGCCGCCCTTGGTCATGACCTGCCAGTGGTCCTCGGTGCGCAGCGGGTCCTGGCCCTCCAGGTACTCGGCGAGCACCTCCACGGCGGCCCGCACCGGCTCGGCCCGCCCCTCGACCACGGGCTCGCCCCACCCGACGACACCGTCGTCCGTCTCGATCCGTACGAACATCCAGCGCGGCGGCGCGAGGAAGGTCTCGACACGGGTGATCTTCACGGGCGCTTCCTTCCGACGAGGGCTGGCCGCTCGTATGTTTTCAGTTATTTACGAATTAATCGAGCCCGGGGTCGGAGATATGGCGGGGGACGGGGCGGCGGTGGCGTGCGGCCGGGTCCGTCGTCCCCTGAGGACTACGCCCCGCCGCCCGCCCCACGGTCCTCCCGGATGCGGGCCACGACGTCCGCGACCGTCTGGCGGACCCCGTCCGTCTCCGTCAGGAAGTGCCAGTAGTCGGGGTGGCGCCCCTCAAGGCCCGCCACCGCCCGGTCGAGGCGGGCCACCGACCCGTCGAGCGGCCCGGCGTGCCGCGGGTCGGGCGTCTGCCGCCCCGCCATCGCGAGCCGCTGCGCGTCCCTGATCGCGAACCGGGTGCGGTCGATCTCCTGCTGCGGGTCCTTGGAGACCGCGTTGAGCCGGGTGAGCCGGTCGCCCGCGGCGGACACCGCCTCGTCGGTGCTGTTCAGCAGCGCCCTGGCGGTGGACAGCAGCGACGTCGCGTCCGGCCAGCGCTGCTCCTCACGGGCGCGCCGCGCCTGCGCCAGCTTCTCCTCGGCCTGCCGCACACTGCGCACCGCCTCGTCCGGCACGTTCTGGAGGTCCTGCCAGCAGGCGGCGGTGAAGCGGCGCCGCAGCTCGCTCAGCACCGGCTCGACCTGGCCGGCCCGGGTGGTGAGGGCCTGCGCCCTCGTCCGCATCGACACCAGCCGGTGGTCGATCTCCGCGGCCTGCTCCGGCAGCCGCTCGGCCGCGGCGCGGACCGCCTGGGCCTCGCGCGCGGTGCGCTCGGCGCGCTTCAGGGTGTCCTCGACGCCGTGCTGCCCCGCGCCCTCGTTGAGCCTCGTCAGCTCGGGCCCGAGGGCGGCGAGCCTGCCCGCCAGGTCGTCGGCGCGCAGCCCCTTGCCGCGCACCGCGTCCAGGGCGTTGCTCGCGGCGAGCAGCGCCTGTCTGGCGCCCTCGACCGCCGGGGCGAGCCGGGCGAGCCGCGTCTCGGCCTTGTCGAGCAGCGGGCCGAGGATCTCGCCGAAGCGCTCCAGCTCCTTCTTGGTGGTGTCCAGCTCGTCCCTGGCCCGGGTCAGATCGGCGCGGGCCCGCTGCGCGCCCGCCGCGTCCAGGTCGCCGCGCTCCAGGTCGTGCGCGTCGACGGCGGTGATGTAGCGGTTGCTGACCTCGTCGATGCGCCGGCCCAGCTCGTCGAAGCGGGAGACCGCGTTGCGCGCGGCGGGGGAGTCGTCGACCGCCTTGATGGTCTCTATCGAGATCCGCATGTCGCGCTGGGCGGTGTCCAGTTCGTAGAAGGCGGTGGCCGCGGCGTCCTTGGCCGCCTGCGCCTCGGCGCGCTGGCTCTCCGCGCGCCCGCCGCCGAACCAGCGCCGGGTGCCGCCGCCCGCGAACGCCGCGGGCAGCGCCGCGAGCAGGGGCAGCGGCAGCAGGACGAGCGCCGTGAACACGGCCGCGGGGTGTGCCCCGCGCTGCCCCCCGGTGGCGGCGCCGTGACGGCGGGTGCGCGACCGGCCCGACAGATATGGTGCGTGCGGCCGCCGCGAAGGTGTCGCCGTCACAATCCCTCTCCCGTGCTGTCGTCCGCCGTTGCCCGGATGTCATTCTCCCACCCGGAACGGACGAAAACACGGGCCGGTCAGTTCGGGTTCCGCACCGTGATGCCCCCGTTGTGCGAGGTCGCGGAGACCCGGTGGGCGCTGTGGTCGTCCCGTTCCACGTCCACGTGCACGCCGCCGGTGTGCGACTCCGTCGTCACGTGGTACGGGGAGCGCGGCACCGTGATGGTGGTGGAGCCGTTGCTGCTGCGGCTGACGACGCTGTCCGGCACCACCGCCAGGTCCAGGTCGATGGAGCCGTTGCTGCTGCTCGCCTCGACCCGCCGCGACGAGGCGTGCTTCACGCTGAGCCCCCCGTTCGACGAGTGCAGCGCGAGGGTGCCGTGGACGTCGGAGACGTGCACGGAGCCGTTGTCTGTGTCCACGGTCAGCGCGGTGCGGAAGCCGCTCGCCTCGACCTTCCCGTTGTCATTCTCCACCTTCACGCTCACGTCGCGCGGGACCTCGATCCGGTGCCGCGCCGAGCAGTTCACGACGATGCCGCTGCACCGCATGCGCAGGGTGAGCTTGTCCCCCGAGATCTTCCAGCTCGGCGCGGGCCGCTTGCCGAGGGTGGAGCTGCCGGAGAACCACCGGGTCACCCGCACGTCGTCCACGTCGGCGGGGACCAGCTCCAGCTTCGAGTTGTCGGAGTCGACGGTGAGCGTCTTGCCCGGCAGCGAGAACGACTTGTGGTCGGGGTGCTTGTCGTCCGAGGCGCTGGCGGAGCAGCCGGCCGCGAACAGCGCGCAGACGGTGACCGCGCTGCCTGCGACGGCGACACGGGAACGGACGGTCATGAGGATCTCCCCCAGCGAGGACAACGGCACCCGGCCCACCACTCGACGGCAGGCCGGCCGGACACCCTGACCCTAGGAACCCGGCCCGCCGGGGAGAATCAGGCCGCCCACCGGGTCGGGGTGGGGATAACCCCCCGGCCCCGGGTTTGCCGCCCCGACCACACCGCAAGGTAGGCTGTCGCCCACCCGGGCGCGTAGCTCAGCGGTAGAGCGCTGCCCTTACAAGGCAGATGTCGGCGGTTCGAAACCGCCCGCGCCCACCGGGACGACGCGCGACGAAACCCCAATCTCTGCTGGTCGGGCAGGGGTTGGGGGTTTTGTCTTGTCGCGCCTGGCACCGGCCCTCTTCTGGCAGGCCGTGACGGTGCGTGTCAGTGCGGAATCGCCTCGATGATCTCGGCCGCGCCCCGGCGCAGGAGTTCGTTGCTGATGTGGGTGCCGAGGGTGGTGGGGGCGTTGGGGTCGGATCGGGACTCGGCCTCGACGAACCTGGTGCCGTCGGGGGAGAAGACCCTGCCGCGCAGGGTGAGGCGGCCGTCCGGCTCGGTGACGCAGTGGCCGGCGATCGGGGAGTTGCAGTGGCCGCGCAGGCCGCCCAGCATCGCGCGTTCCGCGGTGACCTCGGTCCGCGTCCCCTCGTCGCCCAGGCGCGCGAGCAGGGCGGCGACGGGGGCGTCGTGGCGGCACTCCAGGCCGAGCACCCCGGCGCCGACCGCCGGCAGCATCTCGTGCACGGGGAACACCTGCCGCCCGCGGTGCGCGAGGCCGAGCCTTTCGAGACCGGCCACGGCCAGCACCATGGCGTCCACCCGGACGTCCGTCTCCCGCGTGCCGTCGAGCTTGTCGATACGGGTCCCGACGGTCCCGCGCACCCGTACGACGTCGAGGTCGGGGCGCACCCGGGCGAGCTGCGCCCTGCGTCGTACCGCCGAGGTGCCGAGGCTGGCGCCCCGCGGCAGGTCGTCGAGGCTCCGGTGGGGCGAGCCCTCGGGGAAGAGCAGCACGTCGCGCGCGTCGTCGCGCGGCAGATAGGCGGCGAAGACAAGGCCCTCGGGGAGCGGCTGGTCCCCCGGCACGTCCTTGACACAGTGGATCGCCATGTCGACATCGCCGCGCTGGAGCATGTGGTCGATCTGCTTGACGAAGAGCCCCTTGCCGCCCAGCAGGGCGAGGTCCCCGTGCCACTTGTCGGCCTCGGTGGTCACGGGCACGGTCTCGATGGGGAGTTCGGGCTCGTGCTTGCGCAGCAGCGCGGCGACCTGCTCGGTCTGCGCGAGGGCCATCGGTGAGCTGCGGGTGCCGATGCGCAGCGGCCGCTCGACGGAGAAGTGGTTCACGGTGCGGTCCCTTCGGGGTGTCGGGTCCCACGGTAGAGGGGCGCCCTCAACCACCCCTGAACGCCCACCCCGACCATGCCGTGACCTCGATCGTGACGACCGGGCCCCGGGGCGGACTGGCCGCGTACTGAGGGTATTTGGCGCAGAGCAGCGCCACGGCGCCGGTGTCCTCGGACCCGGCCCCGCCGATCGCCGCGCGGCCGTCGGCCCGTGCCCACCACAGCGCCGACCAGTCGTCCGCGTAAGAGTCCACGAGGAGGGAGACGGCCGGGTTCTCCGCGATGTTCCGCAGCCGCCGCAGGTCCGTGGAGCGCTTCGGCTTGTGGTCGACGGCGAAGAAGATCCGGGGGCCGTCCACGGCGAAGGTGACCGGGACCAGGTGCGGCACCCCCGCCGCGTCCGCCGTCGCGAGGCGGGCGACGGGGGAGAGCGTGAAACGCGCGCGTGCGTCGGCCCTGGACAGTCTCACTCCGTGACGGTAGCCGTCCCCGGCGGTACGCGCATGGGCGCGGGCGGCCCCGGTGGTACGCGGCGCGGTGGCACGGCGGCCGGTGGTGGCGCGGCGTCCGCGTGCGGGCGTGACGTCCGTGTGCGGGGGCCGTCAGCCGCGCGGGCCCGCGTCCTGACCGGCGTCGGGTCCCGGCGGCGGCTCCTCCGGGCGGTCCGGTCTCCCGGCCTGCTTCAGGGCCATGCGCGCGTCCACCGTCTCGTCGGCGGCGACGCGCGACCAGTGGCGGTGCGTCGTGACGAACACCGCGAGTTCGCGTTCGCGGGCGCGCAGCTTCTCGACCTCCTGCTGCTCGTCCTCCGTCCAGCCGGGCGAGGCGGGGCGTTCGACGGGGCGGTAGCCGTGGGTGTCGGTGAAGCCGTCAAGCGGCTCGACCGACCACGGCAGCCGTTTGAGCAGGGCAAGAAGCTCGGCGCGCACCTGGTGAAGCTCCTCCTGTCCGGCGAGGAGATCGTCCGGGAAGTCATAAGTCGGGGCCACGGCCGTAATGGTACGCCTGTTCGAATTTCATGTGCGAGTGCCAGGTGTGCCGTGCGGTTCTTTTGGCGGCCCCTGCCCTCGCCGCGCTGTCGCCGTCGGCGGGCGTCAGCCGGCTCCCTTTCGCTTCCCTACGGCGCCTGCCCGCGTGCCTTCCGCCGGGGAGCCTCCCGCGCGGGGCGGGTGTGGATTACTCGGTCAAGGAGTGGGACGGCTGTCCGACGATGCCCGCGCGGGCGCGCGGTGGGGCCATGGGCGGCCATCTGGACGCCATGGGCGCGGGCGCGGAGGGCTCAGACGCGCCCACGGCGCGGAGGCGCGCCAGGGTACGGAGGCGCGCCAAGTCGAAGGGGCACGCCTGAGAGGTGGTGCGGCGGGAGCGAGGCCCTAGGCGGCCCGCTCGGCCCGCTTTCCGCCCCGTACCTCCAGATCGGCGAGGAGGGACGCGGTGGCCTCGGCCACGGCGTCCACCGCGCGGTCGAAGACCTCGCGGTTGTGGGCGGCCGGGGCGCGGAAGCCCGAGACCTTGCGTACGTACTGGAGGGCTGCGGCCCTGATCTCGTCCTCGGTGGCCTCCTCGGCCAGCGCGGGCGGTCGGAGCGTCTTGATACTGCGGCACATACGGACAGTGTGCCGCGCGCGCGTACGCCGCGGCGGTCCCCGGGGCGCTCAGCTCGTGGACGAGGGGCGGCGCATCAGGAACGCCGCGCCCGCCCCGGCGGCGAAGAGCGCCAGCAGGGACACCCCGGTCGCCAACCAGGTCGCCCCGAGCCACTGGCCCCCGAAGTACCCGAGCCCCACGCTGTACGCCGCCCAGGCCACGCCCGCGACGGCGGACCACGGCACGAAGTCCCGCGCCCTGCGGTGGGCGGCGCCCGCGCCGAGCGACACGAGGGAGCGGCCCGCGGGCGCGAACCGCGCCAGCACCACCAGGCCGCCGCCGCCCCTGGACAGCGCCGTCCCCAGCCGCTCGTGCGCCACCGTGAGCCGCCGGGAGCGGCCGAGGGCGCGGGTGAAGCGGTCGCCGCCGCGCCAGGCCATCCGGTACGCCGCCACATCGCCGAGCACGGACGCGGTGGCCGCGGAGAGGATCAGCGCGAGGATGTCGGGCACCCGGTGCGGAAGGTGCTCGGCGGCGGTGCTCGGGCCCGCGGCGGCGGTGGCCGCGGCTATCACCAGCACCCCGCTCGGCAGCACCGGCAGGAAGACGTCGCACAGCACGGAGAGCGCCACGACGGCATAGATCCAGGGGCTGCCACTGAGCGGCCCCAGACTCTCCAGCACGCGACATCTCCCGGTAGTGGAACGGTGACGCCGGGTTGTCGACAAGGAGTGGACAGAATGCGGCGTGATGACAGCCATACAGCGTACGCGTGACGAGGGCATTTGTGGCCCCCGGGGGGCGATTTGTTCGTCATGTCACGTGACGGGCGCCGAAATACCGGGGAAATTCCCACTCTCCCGATCGTCGGGAGCCCACCAGCCCCGGCCCCGGCGCCTTCCCTCGTCGGGGCCGCGCGGCGCGTGCCTCCGAAGCCTGTACGGAGGCGTGGAGCGGCGTATGCGGGGGAACGTGCCCCGGAATGGCGGCTTCCGAACTTGCCCGCCACGGCATTCGGCGTGCGCGGTGCTTCACCGCCGACGGCGGCGCGTCGTATACGCGGTGAATCGCGCCGTATACGGGGTGAACGGGGAATGCGGGACGCTCGCCCGCCGCGAAGTCGGGCGCCTGTCCGTTTCGCGGCAGAAACGGATTCTCGGGCGGAAAGCGGGAGTTCGGGCGCGGTAAGTGCCAGACGGATATCCGCGGCGTCGCGAAAAGGCGCGGGGTGTGGGGTTCCGTCCGGGGAATGCCGAAGGCGCCTGCCCCTCCCCGGGCAGGCGCCTTCCGTGCGGGTGCGGGCCGTGTCGCCCTGCGGGTCGCGGCCGGGCGTTCGCTAGACCGTCACGGGCGCCCCCTCGGACTCCGCCTCCTGCGGCGCCTCCTTGCGTGCCTCGCGGGCGCCGAGCAGGCGGTCGAGCGCGAGGGCGCCCGAGCCGGTGAAGACGAGCAGGAGCATCGCCCAGCAGAACATCACGGCGGGTTCGCCGCCGTTCTGTATCGGCAGCAGTGCGTGCGGCTGGTGCTTGGTGAAGTACGCGAACGCCATCGAGCCTGACGAGACCAGCGCCGCGGCCCTGGTGCCGAGGCCGACCAGCACGAACGCGCCGCCTGCCAGTTGTATGGCGGCCGCGTACCAGCCGGGCCAGGTGCCGGCCGCCACGGTGTCGCCGCCGAGCACGCCGAACAGCGTGGACACGCCGTGCAGGGTGAAGAGCAGTCCCACGATGATCCGGAACAGGCCCAGGGCGTAGGGACGGGAGGTGTCAAGGTGCCTTGACATGAGCGGGGGGTCTCCTTGCGTCGGGGAGGAACCGTGCCAGAGCTAGGTTAGGTATGCCTAACAAATGCTTGCAAGTTCAAGATTCGCCATTGTTGGCCGCGCCGTGGAAGCGGCGCTCTGTGGAGTCCCGGTCCTCGTCGACAGGGCGGTGAAGGGTGGGGGCCGTACGGCGTCCGCGGTGCGGTTGACTGGGGTCGCCGGGCGCCTGCCGTCCTGTACGGAAACAGGTGCTTGAGTGTTCAAGCGCGGCCGCGGAAATTTCTCCCGGAAGACCGGACGCTTTCTGTACATGTCCCGGTACCTGACGGTGTGCCGACTGTTTTCGCCACGGCCGAATCCAGACGCGACGACGGCGCACGACAACGGGACGCGACAATGGGACGTAACAAATACCCGCGGGGGAAAGCCGGTCATCGCGAGAGCCCCGCGCGCCCGCGCCGCGCGCCCCGGGTACAACGCGCGTATCGCCCGCGGCGCGCCCGACGCGCGTACGGCCGCGAGGCTCATCAACGCGCGTGCCGCCGCGGGCCGCTCACGCGCGTGCCGCCGAGCCGCTCACGCGCGTGGCGCACTTCGCGCCGCACGCGCGCGTGGACGGCATGCGGCCCGGCGGCCGGGCGCCCGGCCGCCGGGCCTCAGATGTGGGTGCCCTCCGCGGTGGTCAACGCGCGCTCGTCCGCGGTCACAAGACGCCCGGCTCCGCCGGGCAGCTCCCCGCTCGCGGCCCTGGCCTGTTCGAGCACGAGCGAGGCGGCGCGGCCCCGCAGGGACAGCGTCATGAGCTGGTTGCCGAACCAGGGGCCGTCGCCCAGCGCGTCCCAGTCGATCGCGGGACGTGCCGCCTTCGCATGTCGGCGCAGCAGCCCGCCGAGCGCACGCGCGGGACGGCTCCAGCCGAAACGGAAGCCCCACTTCATCGAGGAGGGGATGGAGTTGTGCACGGGGGAGCAGGTCAACTGGAGCACCCGCGCCGCGGGGGCCGCGCCCTCCCGCCGCCAGGACGGCTCCGCGACGTACGCGTGGTGGACGTCGCCCGACAGCACACAGATGGTCGCGGGCGCCGCGCCGCCCCCCGCGGAACCGGCCTCGTCGATCAGCTCCGTGAGCCAGTCGAAGGACGCCGTGAACGCCCCCCAGTGCTCCAGGTCGGCGTACCGGCGCAGCCACTCCCCGAAACGCGCCCAGCGCGCGCCCCGCACGCCGCGGCACAGCGCGGCGTCCCACACCTCGGCCTGGTGGATCAGCGGCGGCAGCAGCCACGGCAGCGAGGTCCCGATCAGCAGATGGTCGTACGAGCCGGGGGAGTCCATGATCTGCTCCCGCACCCACGCGGCCTCGCCGGGGTGCACCATGGCGCGCTCCTGCTCGTCGAGCACCCGCGCGGCCCTGCTGTCCACCATGACGAGGCGGGTGCGGCCGACGTCGCGGCGGTAGCTCCAGCGCGCGGCGGTGGGATCGGCGTCGGCGTCCGAGACGAACGCGCGCAGCGCCTCCGTGCCGTCCCGCGCGGTGCTCACCGTCTTGTACACCGGGTCGGCGGCCAACTCGGCGGGGGAGAGGTTGCCGATGTGCTGGTAGACCCAGTACGACATCAGGCCGCTCAGAATCCGCTCACGCCACCAGGGTTCCGCGCGGATCTCGGCCTGCCAGCGGGCGCTGGTGTTCCAGTCGTCGATCACGTCATGGTCGTCGAAGACCATGCAGACCGGGGTGGTGGCGAGCAGCCGGCGCACCTCGGGGTCGAGCCAGGACTCGTGGTAGAGGCGCGTGTACTCCTCGAAGTCCGCGACCTGGTCGCCCGGGGCCTTCGACAGGTCCCGCCGCTTCGCGAGCCAGGCGCGCGTATCGGGCGACGTCTCGTCCGCGTACACCTGGTCGCCGAGGAGCACCAGCAGGTCGGGCGGCGCCGCGTCGCCGCCGACGGCGGTCAGGCGCGCCGCGAGCGCGTCGAGCGCGTCGGGCCCCACCGGGTCGCTCCCGCCGGTCGGCGGCGCCGCCCAGCGGCAGGAGCCGAACGCCACCCGGACCTCCGCGCCGGGCGCGGGCGTCCTGATCTCCGGCGGCGGCAGCGTGTCGTGCCGCGGCGGCCACACGGCCGCGTCGTCGAGCACGACCTCGTACGGCGTGACGGTGCCGGGTGCCAGCCCCTCCACGGCCACCAGCGCGTAGTCGTGGCCCGCCACATGGAAGGTGCGCGCGGACCCGAGGGCCGACCCGTCGGCCGCCGCGCGCACGGTGGCGGTGCAGGGCTCGCTCGCCTCGACCCACACCGTCGCGGAGGTGCCGTCCACATATCTCAGCAGCGGCCCAAGGCGCAGTTCTGCCACTCCCGTCACCCTTTCTCGTCCGCCCCGCCCGGTGCCGGGGGTCCCACCGTAGGGGGCGGACCGGCCCGCTGCCGAGCCCCCTCCGCGGCCAGGACGCGGCGGAGGGGGCTGAAGCGGTGCCCGGGAACCGGGAGTTGCCGCGCCGTCCGGCGAACGGCCGCCCGGAACCGGCGCGTTCAGCAGTCGTTCAGGATGCCCTGAAGCGCGCTCTTCTCCGCCGAGTCGACCGTGAGGTCGTAGTAGTGCTTCACCTGTACCCACATACGCGCGTACATGCAGTGGTACGAACTGCTCGGCGGCAGCCACTCCGCGGGGTCGCGGTCGCCCTTGGACTGGTTGACGTTGTCGGTGACGGCGATGAGCTGGGGCCTGGTGAGGTCGTTGGCGAAGCTCTGGCGCTGGTCGGTCGTCCAACTGCTCGCACCCGACGTCCACGCCTCCGCGAGCGGCACGATGTGGTCGATGTCCACGTCGCTTGAGGCCGTCCAGGTCTCGCCGTCGTACTCGGAGTACCAGCTCCCTGAGGTGGCGGAGCAGGAGGAGTCGGTGGCCACGTCGGTGCCGTCGCGCTTGAGGACGGTCTCGCGCGTGTCGCAGGACCCCGACTGGGTGATCCAGTGCGGGAACTTGTCGCGGTCGTAGCCGGAGGTGGAGCCCTCGGCCTTGACGGTCAGCTCTGAGAGGTAACTGCGGGCGGTGGACGCGGCGATCGGGGTGGGTGGCGCAGCCTGCGCGGGGGTCCCGGTCACCAGTGCGAACGCGGTCACGGACGCGGCGATGGCGCCGAGTGCGCCTGCTCTACGGACAGTTGGAGAACTGGTTCGACGCGCGTAGAATGCGGTCACGTGAACTCCCTTGTTGTGGGGGGAAAGCGGGCCGGTCGGATGTCCGGCCATGCTGGCGCCCTGTGGTTGCCGCGAGATGGGCGCCAGGTAACAGGGTGAGGACATGAACACGTCACATCAAGAGGGCTGCCGCTCCGTCACTCTTTCCGGGCGCCTTGAGGCAGGGTGGTTTGCGGCTTAGGCGAACTTGGGCAGCGAGAAAGCTGATTGGGGCTTGTGCGGCTGTTGGTGGTGGTGTCGGTGGGGGTGTCCGGGCGGAAGTGGCGCCTCCGCCCGATGGCGCTCCACGTGCTCGATCCGCAGAGGGTGATCGATGCGCCCGCCGTGCGGAGGGTGATCGATCTCACGGGGGAACCGGTGCGCGCCTGTCCGTGGCCGGTGGTGGCGAATGCGGGGGCGTGCCTGGTCAGTGGGTCGTCCTGCCGCCCGGGGCGCGGGGGAGGGTGCGCCGTACGGAGCGCGTCGGGTCCCGCGGGGGTTCGCGTACGATGGCCGGAGCGGAAGGGGAGTAGCTCTTCGCCGGACCGTCGACACACTGCTCAGCCTGGCTGAGCCGGCGCCCGGAGGCCGCCCGGCAGGGCGGTCGGCGAGACCTTCGGCAGAGCAGTGCTCCGTACGCATCCGTGTACGGCCGTGAGCGCTGCCGCGCCGATGTGTCGTACGCAGATCCCTCTCGGCGGGGCAGCCCCGACCGATTGAGGAACAGTGATCAGCATCAGCGTGACGGCGCTCGTCTTCGGCGTCGTCTTCCTCGCCGAGCTGCCGGACAAGACCGCACTCGCCGGGCTCGTGCTCGGCACCCGCTACCGGGCGTCCTACGTCTTCGCGGGCGTCGCGGCCGCCTTCGTCGTCCACGTCGTGCTCGCCGTCGCCGCGGGCAGCGCCCTCAGCCTGCTGCCACAGCGCCTCGTGCACGGCGTGACGGGGGCGCTCTTCCTCGGCGGCGCCCTCATGCTCCTCCTCCAGAAGGACGACGAGGACGAGGAGGAGATCAGGAAGCCGAGGGACCAGAGCTTCTGGCGGGTCGCGGGGGCGGGCTTCATGCTCATCCTGGTCGCCGAGTTCGGCGACCTCACCCAGATCATGACGGCCAACCTCGCCGCCCGCTACGACGACCCCGTCTCCGTCGGCGTCGGCGCCGTACTGGGGCTCTGGGCGGTCGCCGGACTCGGCATCGTCGGCGGGCGCGCCCTCATGAAGCGGGTGCCGCTCAAGCTGATCACCAGGATCGCCGCACTGCTGATGCTCGGCCTGGGCGTCTGGAGCCTCTACGAGACGATCGCGGGCTGACGGCCCCGCGCCTCACGCACCAGCGCGCCGCCGTTCCACGCCCCCATGTGCCACCGCTCCATGCGCCGCGGCTCCACGGCTCCCCGCCCCCGGTTCAAGGGCCGGCCCCCGCCCGGGGTGGTGGCGGACCCCGGTGTTTTGTATCGTGGGTAAACAAAGTGGCTTCGCCCGCCTCCCCTGACCGGCGGGCGGGGCCGCTTGGCCGCCGGGTGACCAGGTCGGCGAGGATGGCACCGACAGGTGGGAACGGCCACCGCCCGCTCCCGGGCGGCGTCCCGTGCACCCTCGCCCCGTGCTCGCCCCGTGCCCCTGGAGCAAGAAATGACGGACACCGCCGTGCTGACGCCCCGAGCCCTGCTGCTTGACATGGACGGCACCCTGGTCGACTCCCACGCCGTGGTCGAACGGTGCTGGCGGCGCTGGTCGCTGCGGCACGGCTTCGCACTCGACGAGGTACTGAGGATCGCCCACGGGCGGCAGGGCCACGCCACCATGGCGCTGCTCCTCCCCGACCGGCCGATGGAGGAGAACCTCGCCGACAACGCACGCCTGCTCGCCGAGGAGGTCGCCGACGTCGACGGCATCGTCGAGATACCCGGCGCCGGCGCGTTCCTCGCGGCCCTCGCCGGGCTTCCGCACGCCCTCGTGACCTCGGCCGACACCGCGCTGATGCGGGTCCGTATGGGCGCCTCGGGGCTCCCGCTGCCCGATGTGCGGATCACGGCGGAGTCGGTCGGCGCGAGCAAGCCGGACCCGGAGGGATTCCTCAAGGGCGCGGCGGAACTGGGCGTCGCCCCCGCGGACTGCCTGGTCTTCGAGGACTCCCCGGCGGGCGTGGCGGCCGCCAGGGCAGCGGGCATGCCCGTCGTCGGCGTCGGGGCCCCCGCCGCCGGACTCGACCCCACGGCCCACGTACTCGACCTGCGGCAGGTGCACGTCTCGGCGGGGACGGACGGCGGGATACGGGTGGAGATCACGCCCGGCCGCTGACCCCGCAGGGCATGCCTGCCGCCGAGGCCGCGGACCGGGGGCGGCCACCGGCGCCGCGTGCGTGTGCCGCAGGGCCCGGGTGCGTGCGCATACGCGCGGATATGCGGCGGCTCGTACGCGCGCGTGCGCGGAGGCTTCGGCCCATGGCGAACATCTCGTGCCAGTGGTCGTTCTCTCGATACGCGCGCGTGCGCGGAGACTCGTACGCGCGCGCCGTCGGACGCGCGTGAACGGCGGTGCCCCGCTCCCGGTGCCCGACAGGGCCCGTCGCCGCTCCTACGGCTTCTTGGTCTCGGCCTCCAGGACCGCGCGGGTGTGCGGGCCGTAGACGCCCTTCTCGTCGTCTTTGATGCCCTTCAGCCACTGGTAGCGGCCGACCGCGTCCTTGACGTCGTCGTCGTACACGCCGTCGGCCGAGCCCAGATACACCAGCACCTGCCGCAGCCGCCCCTGCAACTCCTCGACCTCAACGCCGTGCGCGCCCAGCGCCAGTACCGACGACTGGGACGAGGCGTCGTCGGCGTCCGGCGGGGCGCCGACGGAGCCGGTGGCCTGCGCCGTGGAGGCGGCGTCCGAGGGCTCGTCCCCCGCGGAGGCGGACGCGCCGGGGTCCGAGGCGTCCGCGCCGGGGGCGCCGGGCTTCGTGGACGGCGCGCCCGGCTTCGACGCCGGGGCGGACGGCGACTCACCGGGGCCGCGCGAGGCGTCGGGGGCCGTGGGCGACACCGAGGCGCCCGGCCCGTCCGCCTGCTCCCCGGTGCCGGGAAGCGCGCCGTCCCTGCCGGGCTTGTCGTACGAGAACACCCCGCCCGCGAAGAGGGCCACCACCGTCACCGCGGCCGCCGCTCCCACCGCCGCCAGTACGACCGTCCGCCGCCGCCTGCGCGGCGGCTCGTCCGGCTCGAACGCGCCGGGCTCCGGCACGTTACGCGGCGGCGCCGGGGGCACCGCGGCAGCATCCGGGTGCGCTACGTCGTCGCCGTCCCCCGGGGTGGCGGCGGAGCCGGTGCCGTGCTCCGGCGGAACGATTCCTCCGCCCGTGTCGCCCGCGTCGCCCGCGTCGCTCGTCGTGCCGCCGACGGCGCCCATCGCCGCCGTGGCGGCCGCTGTCCCGGAAGCGGGGGACGGCCCGTCCTCTGCCGCCACCGACGGCAGGACCGCCGTGCCGCCCTCGGCCCCGGCCGCCGCGTCGTCGGTTCCGGCCCGGTCCGGTTCGTCGCCGAACAGGGGCGGGGCCGCGTCGACGTCGGTCTTGTGGTCCCACTGCGGTACGTAGGGCCGCAGCCGCAGGGACTCGAACTCCTCGGGGTGCTTGTCGTCCCCCGCGCCGTCGAAGCCGTTACTGCCGCCGTCGGCGGACCCGGCGCCCGGCGCCTCCGGCCGCTCCGGGCAGCCGCACGCCAGGAACCCCGTCGACGTCCGCTCCGTGCCGCACTCGGGACACCTTGCTGCGCTCACCGCATGAACCCCCTCTGGAGAGTTGGGCCAGATTATGCAGAACGTATGACCGGGCCCCGTGCACCGCCCCCGTGACTCAACGTCCCGCCTGCGGCAACTCCTTGCCCAGCCATCGGTCCGAGTACGGCTCCGCGTTGTGCGGTGCGGTCTCGGTGAAGCCGTGACGGGCGTAGAGGGCGCGTGCCTCCACCAGATCGTGCCGGGTGTCGAGGACGAGCCTGCCCGCGCCGAGCGAGCGCGCCGCGGACTCCGCCGCCGCGAGCAGCGCGCCGCCCCCGCCGCGCCCCCGCAGCCCCGGTACGACGAACATCCGCTTCAGCTCGGCGGTCCCGGGACCGCACAGGCGCACCCCCGCACAGCCGCCTGGCTCGCCCCGCCACCGGCCGACGAACAGCACCCCTGACGGCGGCGCGAGGGTGAGTCCGTCGTCGTCCGCGATCCCCCTCGCCAACTCGTCCTGCGGCGTGTCCCGGCCCTCGTGCAGCACGAACCAGCGGTCGCTGACCTCGGTGTAGTACGCGCGCCACAGCGCCTTCGCGGCGGGCGAGTCAGGTGGCTCGGGGGTCACGGTCCACTCGGCGTCCATGCCCGTCATCCCACCCGGCGCCCGCTCCCGCCCGCAACCGCGTTTGCGCGGGCCGGAGGGCCCGGGGCCCGGCGCCTTCCGGTCCGCCGGTCGGCCGGTCGGCCGGTCAGTCGGCCGTCCGTGCCGGTCGCAGCGTCAGATGTACGGCGTCGGCGCCCCTGAGCGTGTCCACGACCTGCCACTCGGCGGGGCCGGGCCCCGGGTCGCCGAAGAGCTGGACACCCCCGCCGAGCAGCACGGGCACGATGTGCAGCCGCAGCTCGTCGAGGAGCCCGGCGGCGAGCGCCTGCCGGATGACGTCGGCGCCGCCGCCCACCGACACGTCCCTGCCCTCCGCGGCCGCGGTGGCCGACTCCACCGCGGCGCGCAGTCCGTCGGTGACGAAGTGGAACGTGGTGCCGCGGCGCACGTCGGGCTCGCGCGGCGTGTGGGTGAGGACGAACACCGGGCGGTGGAACGGTGGCTCCTCGGCCCAATGCGGGTCGGCCAGCGTGTACATGGTGTGGCCCATGACCAGCGCCCCCGCACGGTCGAGGGAGTGCGCGACCAGCTCGGACTCCGGCCCCTGCGCGCCGCCGTCCAGCCGGTGCGGGCCGCGCCAGCCGCTCAGCCCGTAGAGCCACTCGTGCAGCCGGGAGCCGGCGGCGCCGAGCGGCTGCTCGGGGTTCGGTTCCGGCCCCGTGACCCGGCCGTCGAGCGAGGTGGAGATGTCCGCGTAGAGCATGGTGGTCGCCGTCCCTTCACCGCCCGCTGCCGGGCTCCGTCGCGCCCGGCACGCGTGAACGTGGTCGTGAAGGGACGACCCGGCCGCGCCCCGGAACTCATCGGCGCCGCGCCCGCGAACGACCACCGCCAGGACCGGCCGCCTCGGTCCGGCCGCTTCAGTCGAGGCGCTTCGGTCCGGCCGCCTCAGTCCTGGTGGCGCTCACGCCACTCGCGGGCCACCTGCTCGACGTCGTACGGCTTCCTGCCGAGCGGCGGTCCTGGCGGCGGGCGCAGCATCATGTCGCTGATCTTCTGGTTGACCGCCGCGATGATCCGGCGCGCCGCGGCCTCGGACGGGGCCTCGTACGCCGCCTGGAGCGCGTCCTCCGCCTCCTTGCGCAGCGCCAGCGCCGGGGGCAGCACCGAGATGCCCTCGCGGGCCATCTTCCGCTTCACCCACCACAGCTCGTCGTACGACGTGTCCCCGGCGTCCGGCAGTGGCCTGCCGCTGCCGCTGAGCGAGTCGAACGCGCCGCGCGCCTCCGCCTCACGGATCTGTTTGTCGACAAAGGACTCGAAACTCATCCCGGCAGGTTTGCGTTCCGTCATGCCCCCCAGTGTCCCGGAAGGGGCCGAGGAGCCTGTGGCCTGTGTCACGAGTAAGGGCGTGGCCGCCGCGCGGCGACCTATCATTTCGGCCGCGTGTGTGGAAGCGCCCCGGGCCCGCCCGGGGCCCCGGCGGACCGAAGGAGCGCACGTGCTGGAGCTGACCATGGCGACGGTGGCGGAGGCCGACTCGGGTGCGACGGCGGGCATGGTGATGGCCGAGGCGCCCACCGCCCCCGGCTCCGTCCTCAGGGTGGGGCGCGACCGCGAGAGCTGTCGCCTGGTGCCGCCCGCCGACTGGCTCTTCGTGTCCCGGGTGCATCTGGAGTTCCGCTGCGGGCCCGACGGCGGCTGGACGGTCACCTGGCTGCGGGGCTCACGGGCCGAGCCGTCGTCGGCGGTCCGCGTCGTCAGCGGCGGCGCGACCCGCCAGCTCGCCTACGGAGCGAGCGTGCCGCTGCCGCCCGGCGGCTCGGGCGAGGTCGTCATCCAGGACCGCTCAGGACCCCGCAGCGTGAACGTGGGCTTCTACCACGAGACATGAGCGCCGGCCCCGCCCGTGGTACGGAATCGGCCGATGTCGGTGACGTGCCCGGCCCGTGGCGCGGCAGCCGTACGGGCACCGCGGCCGCACGCCCGCGAGGGAGCGGCGGGACCCCGGGGGCCTCAGCTCATCACGCGTGCCAGCGCGAACCCGTCGTACCCCTTGGAGCCGACCGTCTGCAACGCCGTCGCGGACAGCCGCGGGTTCTCGGCGAGCAGTTCGATGAGGGCGCGGGTGCCCACGACCGACGGGTCGGTCGAGTCGGCGTCGGCCACCGCGCCGTGGCGCACCACGTTGTCCCCGACGATCAGGCTGCCAGGCCCTGTCATCTTCAGCGCCCAGTCCAGGTAGACGGGGTTGTTCGGCTTGTCGGCGTCGATGAAGACGAGGTCGAAGGGTTCCTGGCCCTCCTGCGCCAGCGCCTTGAGCGACGCGGCGGCGGCCCCCACCCTGATCTCCGTGACGCCGTCGAGGCCCGCCCTGGCGAGATTGGCGCGCGCCACCTCCGCGTGCCGCGGCTCGTATTCGAGGGTGATCAGCCTGCCGTCCGCGGGCAGCGCCCTGGCCAGCCAGATCGTGCTGTAGCCCGCGAGCGTGCCGATCTCCAGGATGCGGCGGGCGCCCTGGGTCTGCGCCAGCAACTGGAGCAGCTTGCCCTGGTTGGGCGCCACGTTGATCGGCGGCAGGCCCGCGGCCCCGGCGTCCGCGAGGGCCGCGGCCAGCGCGTCGTCCTCGGGGGACAGCAGGCCGGTGAAGTAGTCGTCCACCGCGTCCCAGCGCGCCTGACCCGCAGTTTCCGTGTCGCTCATATGATCCCCGCCCTCGCTCGTGGCCGCGCCCGCCCGATCCGTCCGCGTTCGTCCGCGGCCTCAGCCTGCGCCGGTAGTCGTCCGCGGTGCCTCGCTGCGCCCGCCCCGGCCCCGGAATCGTAACGTCGGCGGGGCGGGGGACCGAAGGGCGGCCACCGTGGTGACTGGCCGAAACACCCACCGGATTGCCAAAAAAGATTCAAAACCGATGAGGCTCTGAGGTAAAGGGTGGGTTGCCTGCGTCTCTCTTCGAGCAGGATGCGAGGCTCGTGCAGTCGGCACAATACCGGCACACGACCGGTACGAGCCGGGCGGGAACAACGGGCGGGAGGGCCGACGGGGCGTGAATGACGGTGCACGGGGCGTACAGGGCGTTCACAGCAGACCCGGCCGGGCGCTGGCGGGCCCTGCGGCCGTACAGGCCCGGCTGCGGCTGATCCGGGTGGGTCTTTGGCTCGTCGCGCTCGCCATCGCGGCGCGCCAGGCCGCCGCCGTGCTCAGCCGCCCCTCGGGCGAGCGGCTGACCGACCTGGAGACCTGGACAGGGCCTGGCGGCGTCCTGCACATGACCGGCTCGCTGTACGACGCCGACCGGTTCACCGGCACCCCCTTCGCCGGCCTCGTCCTCAAACCGCTCTCCCGCGCCGCCGAGGACGCCCTCGGCCTCGGCTGGACCTTCGGCACCCTGCTCCTCGTGGCCGTGCTCGGCTGGATCGCGGCGCGCGCCCTGCCGAAGCCGGTGACCCGCCGCACCGCCCTGCTCGCGGCGCCCGTCGCGATCAGCCTGCTGATGCTGTCGCTGCCGGTGCGCAACGCCCTCTACCTGGGCCAGGCCAGCGTCATCCCGGTGCTCCTCGTGCTGCTCGGCTGCTTCGCCGTGCCGGGGCAGCGCAGGGCCGGGGTGCTGATCGGCGTCGCCGCCGCGCTCCAGCCGACGATGCTGCTGTTCGCCGCCCTGCTCTGGCTCACCGGGCGGCACCGCGCGGCGCTGTCGGGCGGGGTCGCCTTCGTCGTCTGCACCGCGCTCACGTGGGTGGCGCTGCCGCACGACTCCTGGATCTACTGGGTGCACCACCTCGCGGGCACCGGCCTCGGCGCCAACCCCTCCGGGCTCGGCAACCAGTCCCTGCACGGCGCGCTGCTGCGCCTCGGCCTCGACGGGGCGCCCGAGATCGCCGTGTTCCTCGCGCTCGGCGCCGCCGTCGCGGTGCTCGGGCTGCGCCGCGCCCTGCGGTACGCCGAGGACGGGCAGTTGCTGCTCGCGGTCGCCATCACCGGCTGTGTCGCCGTCGCCGTCTCGCCCACCACCTGGCAGCACCAACTGCTGTGGGTGCTGCTCGCGGTGATCGGCCGCGTCGGCAAGCGCGCGCGTGACCGCTATGTCTGGCCGGTGGCGGTCGTCCTGGTGCTGACGCTGCCCGCCAAGGCCCTGCTGCCGAACATGGCCGTCGTCTTCCCGCTGCGCGACAACGTCGTCCTGCTGGCGGCGCTCGCCGCTGCGTGCGCCGTTCCGTTCCTGCCGCGCTCCTCCCCGTACTTCCGCGCGCCCATCCCCACGGCGTACGCGCGCCCGGTGCCCGCGCGCTGGCACCGGGTGCCCCTGCTGCCGTTCTGGCGCCGGGTGCTGAACCGGCCCAACCTGCTGCTCGAACTGCTGCTGATCCGGGTGGGCTACTCCGCGTACGCGCAGGTGCGGCTCGGTGTGCGCGGGGAGCGGGCCGCCGCGGAGGACCACGGCGCGAGCGTGGACTCGATCGAGAAGTTCCTCCACATCGACATCGAGCACTGGGCCAACCAGAACGTCGTCAAGGTCGGCTGGCTGCGGGACTTCTTCGACTTCTACTACGAGTCGTTCCACTTCTTCGTACCGCTGACCATCCTCGCCGTGCTGTACATCCGCCGCCCCGCCGACTTCCGCTGGGGCCGCTCGGCGCTCGGCTTCGCCACCGTGCTGGCGCTGCTCGGGTTCTGGCTGTTCCCGCTCGCGCCGCCGCGGCTGATGCCCGGCCTGCACTTCGTCGACACGGTCCACGGCGTCCAGGACTTCAGCAAGCCCGACTACGGCACCCTGACGTCGGTCACCAACCAGTACGCGGCGATGCCGTCGCTGCACTTCGGCTGGGCGCTGTGGTGCGGCATCATGATCGCCGTCCTGGCGCCGCGCTGGTGGATGAAGGCGCTCGGGCTGCTGCACCCGCTCTTCACGGTCTCCGCCATCATCGCCACCGGCAACCACTGGGTGCTCGACGCGGTCGGCGGCGCCACCGTCATCGGCATCGGATTCGGCCTGACCCATGTGCTGTCCGGGCCGCGCGCCACACTGCCGCTGCCCGCCGAAGCGGCCGAGGGCCCGCCCACGGGCGACGGCGCCCCGCCGGGCCGGGACGCCGCGCCGGGCGGGGCCACGGCGGGCGACGGCACCGCGCCGGGCGAGGAACGCCCCCTGGCGCCCGTAGCCGCCGACGAGAAGCCGCGCGAGGACGGCGACGGGGCCGCCCCCGACGGCGGCGACCCCCCGGCCGCGGGCGGCCTCACTCCCGACCGGAGGCCGTCGCTGCCATGACCGCGGCCACCGCGGTGACGATGAGCAGCGGCACCCACAGATCGTGCTCGACCACGAGCCAGGCCCCGAGCACCGCCCCCGCGAGCAGCGCGAGCACCGACCCCACGCGGCGCAGGGTCCGCCTGGGGTCGGCGAGCGGCGCGTCCGAGAAGAGGCCGCTGAGGGTCCTGGTGAGCACCGTCGTCGTCAGGTCGGCCACGCCCAGCCCCTGAACGGTGGAGTTCCGCAGCCCCATGGCGACACCGGTCAGCGCGATCAGCGTGTACTCGGCGCCCGCCGAGCCGTCCCCCGCCACCGCGGCCACCACCGTCGCGGCGCCCAGCAGCGCCGCCTCCACCGTCAGCGACGTACGCACCCACGCGCGCCGCTTCCTGCCCTCGTACCAGCGCGCCAGCCGCCCGCCCGCCGCCGAGCCCGCGAAGAACGCGCCGAGCGACACCAGCGCGTGCAGCGCGGAGAAGCCGGGCGCCCCCGCGGCGGCGAAGCCGAGCACCGCGACGTTGCCCGTCATGTTCGCGGTGAAGACCCGCCCGAGGCCCAGATAGCTGACGGCGTCGATCACCCCGCTGACCACGGTCAGCGACAGCAGTACGTACGTCAGCCCGAGCCCGCCGCGCTCACGCGCCGCCCCGGGGGCGGCGGGCGGCGGGGGCTTGGGCGCGGACGGCGGCATGGACGGCTCCCTCCCGGCGTGCCGCCCCGGGGCGCGGACGGCCAGACCGACCCTACGTGCGCCCACCGCCCCCTGGCACGACCCGCGCCGCGCCCGCCTCAGCCGCCCCGCACCCCCGCCCCGTCGCCGCCCGCACCGCCCGCCGCGCGCTCAGGGCCGCCGTCCCCACGCGCGGGACGCCCCGGAGACGGCTCGAACACCACCGGCGGCTCGAACGCGGCCCGCCGCGTGGCCCTGCGCAGCGCGTTCAGCACCGGCCTGCCGACTACGAGCGTCAGCACCAGCGTGAGCCCCGCGCGCCCCAGGTCCCAACCGAGCGACGTCGCCAGGCAGTACGCGAAGAACCGCGCCAGATTGCCGCCGAGCCCCGCGTCCGGGTCGTACGCCACCGACGACGCGAGGGTGTTCATGAAGGGCCAGCCCGACAGGTTCATCACCGTCCCGTAGGCCAGCGCCGCGGCGAAGCCGTAGCCGCCGAGCAGCAGCAACTCGCCCCTGCCGCGCAGCCGCACCGCCCCCGGCAGCAGCCCCGCGCCCATGGTGAACCAGCCCATGGACAGCATCTGGAACGGCAGCCAGGGCCCCACGCCCCCGGTCAGCAGCGCCGAGGCGAACATCGTCACCGAGCCGAGCACCCAGCCGAAGCCGGGCCCGAGCACCCGCCCGCTCAGCACCATCAGGAAGAACATCGGCTCAAGACCCGCCGTGCCCGCGCCCAGCGGCCGCAGCGCCGCGCCCGCCGCCGCCAGCACGCCCAGCATCGCGACCGCCTTGGCGCCGAGGCCGCCCTCCGACACCGTCGCCGCGACCACCCCGACCATGAGGACCAGCACCGCGGCGAACAGCCAGGGCGCGTCCTGCGCGTGCGCGTTCACCTCCGCGCCAGGGCCCGCGAGCAGCGGCCAGCCGAAGCCCGCCACCCCGACCGCGCTCACCAGCGCGAGCGCCACCACGGCCCGCGGCCCGAGCCGCACCGCGCGCGTACGCCCGACGCCGCTCATGACAGCGCGTCCGCGACCTGGGACACCGTCAGCCACGGCTCGGGCGCGAGCACCTTGGCCACCTGGGGCGCGAACGCGGGCGACGCGGTCACCACCTCGGCGGCAGGCCTGTCCGCGACGACGTCGCCGTCCGCGAGGATCACCACCCGGTCCGCGATCTCCGCGGCCAGTTCCACGTCATGGGTGGCGAGCAGCACCGCATGGCGCCCGCCCTGCCGCCCCGTCAGCCGCCGCAGCACCGCCACCAGGCGGGCCTTGGCCGCGTAGTCGAGGCCCCTGGTCGGCTCGTCGAGCAGCAGCAGCGGGGGCCGCGCCGTGAGCACCACCGCGAGCGCGAGCGCCAGGCGCTGGCCCTCCGACAGGTCCCGCGGGTGGACCGCGTCCCCGACGCCGGGCAGCAGTTCGGACACCAGCGCCCGGCAGGTCCCGCCCGCCGCGTCCGCGTCGCGGTCGGCCGCCGCGCACTCCGCCGCCACCGTGTCCGCGTACAGCAGGTCACGGGGCTCCTGCGGTACGAGCCCGACGCGCCGCAGCAGCGCGCGCGGCGCCGCACGGTGCGGCGTGAGCCCGCCGACGCGCACCGTGCCCGCCGCGGGCGCCACCAGGCCCACCAGGGCGGAGAGCAGCGTGGACTTGCCCGCGCCGTTGCGCCCCATCAGGGCGACCGTCTCACCGGGCGCCACCGAGAGCGTCACCCCGCGCAGCGCCGTCACGCCGCCGCGGCGCACCCCCAGGCCCTCGGCGACGGCCACCGGGGCATCGCCCGGCGCTTCGGCCCCGCGCGCCGGACGCCACCACGCGCGCGAGGGGCGCCGGACGGGCCCTTCTTCGGGAGCGGCGGCGGGCGCTCCCGCGCGGGTGAGGCGCCCGCGCAGCTCTCCCGCGCGCCTGCGCGCGTCACGGACCGTCAGGGGCAGCGGGGTCCAGCCCGCGAGCCGGCCGAGTGCCACCACCGGCGGGTGGACCGGCGACACCGCCATGATCTCGGCGGGGCTGCCAAGCGCGGGGCGCCCGCTTGGGCCGCCGAGCAGCAGCACCTGGTCGGCGTGGTGCACGACCCGTTCGAGCCGGTGCTCGGCCAGCAGCACCGTCGTGCCCAGGTCGTGCACCAGGCGCTGGAGCACCGCAAGCACCTCCTCGGCCGCGGCCGGGTCGAGCGCCGAGGTGGGCTCGTCGAGCACCAGGACACGCGGGTGCGGTGTCAGCACAGAGCCGATCGCCACCCGCTGGCGCTGCCCGCCGGAGAGCGTCGCGAGCGGCCGGTCGCGCAGCCCCGCGAGGCCCAGCAGGTCCAGGGTCTCCTCCACCCGGCGGCGCATCACATCGGGCGCGATCCCCAGTGACTCCATGCCGTACGCCAACTCGTCCTCGACGGTGTCCGTGACGAAGTGCGCCATCGGGTCCTGGCCCACCGTGCCCACCACGTCGGCGAGTTCGCGCGGCTTGTGGGTGCGCGTGTCCCGCCCCGCCACCGTGACCCGGCCGCCGAGCACACCCCCGGTGAAGTGCGGCACGAGACCGCTGACGGTGCCGAGCAGCGTCGACTTGCCCGCGCCCGAGGGGCCGACGACCAGTACCAACTCCCCCTCGGGCACGGTCAGGTCCAGGCCGTCGAGCACCGGCGCCGGGGAGTCCTCGTACCGTACGGAGACCTCTTCGAAGCGGATCACGAGGGCTCCTCACGGGGAGACGGCGGCGCCTCACGCGCGGGCTTCACCGGCCCGCGCCCGAGGCGCCCCACAGGGTCGACGGGGCGCTCGCCCCGCCGCGCGGACACGGGGGCCGACCGCGCGGGCGCTGCGGCGGGTGGTGCGGGCGCGACGGCCGGTGGCGCCGGGGCCACCAGCGCGGGCAGCAGCCCGAGCAGCAGCGACGCCGCGGGCCACAGCGGCAGCACCGGCGCCGTCAGCGGTACGACGCCGGGGGCCAGGGCAGCGGGGTCCCGCGCGGCGGCTCGCACCATCAGCGCCGCCACCGCCGCGCCCGAGCCCGCCACCAGCCACGCCCGAAGGCCCCACGCGTCGGGCCGGTAACGCGTGCGTACGGTGCGCCTGCCGCCCAGCCACAGTCCCCCGAGCGCCGCCGCGGCGCCCGCCCCCAGCACCGGCAGGCCGTAGCCCGCGCCCGAGGACGCCAGCAGCCCGTACGTACCGGCGCAGACGCCGAGGAGCCCGCCGACGGTGAGCACGGCCGTCGTCCTGCGCACCGCGGCGGGCACCCGCGCGCTGCGGCCGTAGCCCCGGGAGTCCATCGCCGCGGCCAGCGCCACCGAGCGCTCCAGCGCGGACTCGAGCACCGGAAGACCGACGTGCAGCAGCCCGCGCACGCCCCGGTCCTGACGGCCGCGCAGCCGCCGCGCCGCGCGCAGCCGCCGCACGTCCGCCACCAGGTGCGGCGCGAACGTCATCGCCACCACCACCGCCACCCCCGCCTCGTACAGCGCGCCAGGCAGCGACTTCAGCAGCCGCGCGGGAGACGCGAGCGCGTTCGCCGCGCCCACACAGACCAGCAGCGCGGCCAGCTTCAGGCCGTCGTACAGCGCGAACACCAGACCCTCGGCCGTGACCCGGCCGCCGAGCCGCACCCCGTCCGCCCAGCCGGGCAGCGGCACCTGCGGCAGCGTGAACAGCACCCGGCTGCCCGGGATCGGGGAGCCGAGGAACACCGCGAACACCAGCCGGATCACCAGCACCACCAGCGCCAGCTTCACGAACGCCCCGTACGAGCGGGCCCACGGCGCCTGCGAGCGGCGCGCCGCCACCACATAGCCGGCCACCGCCACCAGCAGCGCGAGCAGCAGCGGATTGGTGGTGCGGGAGGCCGCCGTCGCGAGCCCGAGCGCCCACACCCACCAGGCGCCGGGGTGCAGCAGCGGGCCGCGCCCGCGCGCCGGCACCGCGGCGGCCCTGCGGGGGCCGCGCGGCGGGGCGGGGGAGTGCCACGGGGATCGCATCAGCCGCGGCGGCGCCTGGCCTGCCAGAGCGCCGCGGCCCCGAGCACCGCCACCACGGCGACGCCCGCGGCGATGCCCGCGGACGGCGTGTGGCCGTCCCCGCCATGCCGGTCAGCGGACGCGCTCGACGCCGCGGTCGGCCGCGCCCCCGAGACCTGCTCGCCGCAGCCCGTGCGTGGATAGCCCGCGATGGCGCACAGCAGCGCGACGGAGTCGTAGCGCAGGGGCTTCGCCACGGCGGCGAGCGCGTCCGCGGCGGAGCCGTCGCCGTCCACGCGCGCGCACGCCGTACGCGCCTTCGGCGGGGTCTCGCCCGCGGGCGCGTCGGCCGCGACGCCGAAGTCGAGGACGAGCGCCAGCCGCTTGTCGCCGTCGCGCGCGGGCGTGTGCGCGCAGATCGCCGCGAAGCCGTGGCCGCCGCGCGGGGTCGCGGCGTCCCCCGAGTCCTCGCTGACGGAGAACCGGAACCCGAGCACCGCGCCGTCGTCCGGCCGCTCCACGGACGGCCCCCGGGACGCGTATGTCCAGTCGCCGCCGTCGAGCTGCCAGAAGGACCAGTACCGGTACCCGGCGGCCTGCGCCGTACCCGCGCCGAGCACCCCCGCGAGCAGCAGCCCGACCACGCCGAGCAGCACGAGCGGCACGCGCGCGAGGGCGCGGGACCTCATGCGCCCCGCCCGCCTCTGCGGCTGAAGAGGAAGCCGATCCCGACGCCTATGACGAGGCAGACCCCGACCCACCACCAGACGCCGAAAATGCCGTCCCCGTCGTCCCCGCCGTCCTTCTTCGTCCCCGCCGCGCCCGTCGCGGGGTGCTCGGTGGCGGGTGCCGGGCCCAGCTTCGCGAGCGCGGTGACGAGGTCGGTGCCGCCGCCGAAGGAGTGCGGATCACGGCCGGCCGCGTGGGCGGCGAGGATGAGCTGCGCGTACCCGGCGGGACCCGCCGACTCGGCCCAGTCGCCCGCGTGCCCCGAGAGCCAGTCGTAGGCGCGCTTCGCCTCCGTCGTGCGCCCCGCGGCGGCGAGGGCGACGACCGCGTCGGCGGTGTTGCCGTAGTCGGGCTGGTCGTCCGCGCCGGGCAGTTGCGAGGTGAGGTGCGCGCTCTTCGCGAGCTGCCGCGCCAGATAGCGGGCGCCGTTGGCCGCGGCGCCGCGCGCGGTCGCCCGGTCGCCGTCCCGGCAGGCGCCCTTGGCCACCGGGCCACCCGCCGTGGCCACCATGCCCTTGCCGAGGCCGCCGAGCACCCCGGCGGCGGTCGCGTCCGCGTTCGCCGAGAGCTTGCCCGACTTGTCGTCGCGCAGGCCGAACGCGCCGCCCTTCGCGCACGGCAGCGCCAGCGCGGGCAGCGCGTCCCACGGCGTCTTGCCGCCCTTGGCGGAGCGCACGTCCCCCGGCGCGGTGTGGACCGCGGCCAGGGCGCCGACGACGATGCCGGTCGAGTTGGCGTCGCTCGGCATGCCGGGGTTGTAGCCCCAGCCGCCGTCGTCGTTCTGCACCGACTTCAGCCAGTCGACCGCCCTGCCCGCCGCGCGGTCGGCAGCGTCGCCGCCGAGCGCCGCCAGGGCCTGCACGGCCGCCGCCGTCGAGTTGCTGTCCCGGGGCGTCTTGTCGTCGCAGGGCTTCGCCGGCCGCGCGCGGTAGGCCGCGAAGCCGCCGTCGGCGCACTGCTGCACGGTCAGCCAGCCGCTCGCCTCCGAGGTGGGCCGCACACCGCCGGTGAGCTGCGCCAGCAGCGCGTACGACTGCCGGAACACGCCGTCGTACGTGGGATCGGACGTGCCGTAGAGACCCGGGGGCAGCGCCGCCGACGACGAAGGGGAGGGCGACCCGCCGTCCGCGAGGGCGGCGGGCGCGCCCCCCGCGGCGACCAGCGCCGCCGCCGCGAGAGCCGCTGCGCTGCGGCGAACATTCATGGGCCGGTGCCCCTCCCTGCGGGGAGCCGGGCGGCACCGGGGCACGCGGGGGCACCGGGGCGGCTCCGGCTCCGCATGCCACGACGGTGCCGACCGCCGCGGGTGCGGCGGAAGGAGCCGGTCACGGCCCGGGCCGGGCATTCCGGCTCGCCGCCCGGAGGCGGCTCACGGCTGCGGGTCAGCGCCGGATTCGCACCGGCTTCCCCCCACCCGGGTGGTGATGACGACCCGTTCACTGTACCGGCCGGGCCACACCCGCCCCGACGGCCTGTGGACAACTCCGCGACACCGCCCCGACCAGGGCTTCTTCCCGGCTGCTCGGCCCCTGGTGGCGGGAATCACCGCGCCCTCGTCGCCGACCCGAGGCTACTTGCCGGTAGATTTGCTGTTCGTCGTACGACCTGCGGCGGGGCGCGAGGTGTCCTTGTTCCGGTTCATCCCGCCCGCGTACTCTCCAGACCGGGTGCCAGAGATAGGGGGCCATGAGTGACCGCTGAGGCCGGACGGGCCGGGCCTCCGGCCGCCGCGAGCCCCGACGACACCCACCGGGCCGCCGACGGCGGCCGCCCGCTGCGTGTCGCCCTGCTCAGCTACAAGGGCAACCCCTACTGCGGCGGCCAGGGCGTCTACGTGCGCCACCTCTCCCGCGAACTCGCCGGACTCGGCCACCGCGTCGAGGTCATCGGCGCCCAGCCCTACCCCGTACTCGACGACGGGGGCGACCTGCTGCGCCTCACCGAGCTGCCCAGCCTCGACCTCTACCGTGAGCCCGACCCGTTCCGCACCCCGCGCCTTCGCGAGTACCGCGACTGGATCGACGCCCTGGAGTTCGCCACCATGCGCACCGGCGGCTTCCCCGAGCCGCTGACCTTCTCGCTGCGCGCCGCACGGCTGCTGCGCGCGCGCCGCGGCGACTTCGACGTCGTCCACGACAACCAGACCCTCGGCTACGGCCTCCTCGGCGACCTCGGCGCGCCCCTGGTCACGACCGTCCACCACCCCGTCACGGTCGACCGCAGGCTCGAACTCGACGCCGCACGCGGCCTCCGCCGCCTCTCCGTGCGCCGCTGGTACGCGTTCACCCACATGCAGCGCCGCGTCGCGCGGCGGCTGCCCTCGGTGCTGACCGTCTCCGGCAGCTCACGGCGGCAGATCACCGACCACCTCGGCGTCGACCCCGCGCGCGTGCGCGTGGTGCCCATCGGCGCCGACACCGACCTGTTCTCGCCCGACCCCGCCGTCCGCCGCGTCCCCGGCCGCATCGTCACCACGTCCAGCGCCGACGTCCCCCTGAAGGGCCTCGTGCACCTCGTGGAGGCGCTGGCGAAGGTGCGCACCGGAAACCCGGCCGCGCACCTCGTCGTCGTCGGCAGGCGCCCCGAGTCCGGGCCCGTCGCCCGCGCCGTCGCACACCACGGCCTGGCCGACGCGGTCGAGTTCGTGAAGGGCATCTCCGACCCCGCACTCGTCGACCTCATCCGCGGTGCCGAGATCGCCTGCGTGCCCTCCCTGTTCGAGGGCTTCTCGCTGCCCGCCGCCGAGGCCATGGCCACCGGTACCCCCCTCGTCGCCACCACGGGCGGCGCCATTCCCGAGGTCGCGGGCCCCGACGGCGAGACCTGCCTCGCCGTGCCCCCCGGCGACCCCGAGGCCCTCGCCGCCGCCCTCGACCGGCTCCTCGGCGACGCCACGCTGCGCAGCAGGCTCGGCGCCGCGGGACGCGCGCGCGTACTCGCCCGCTTCACCTGGGCCCGCGCCGCCGCGGGCACCGCCGAGCTGTACCGCGAAGCCATCGCCCGCAGCGCCGCGGGCCCCCGGCCGCGCGCCGCGACCCCCCACGGGAGTGACCGCTGATGCTGACCGTCGACTTCGCCCGCTTCCCCCTCGCCGCGGGCGACCGCGTCCTCGACCTCGGCTGCGGCGCGGGACGCCACGCCTTCGAGTGCTACCGGCGCGGCGCGCGCGTCGTCGCGCTCGACCGCAACGGCGACGAGATCCGCGAGGTGGCCGGCTGGTTCGCCGCGATGCGCGACGAGGGCGAGGCCCCCCGGGGCGCCACCGCCACCGCCGTCGAGGGCGACGCCCTCGCGCTGCCGTTCCCCGACGCCTCCTTCGACGCCGTCATCATCTCCGAGGTGATGGAGCACATCCCCGACGACAAGGGCGTGCTCGCCGAGATGGTGCGGGTGCTGCGCCCCGGCGGCCGGATCGCCGTCACCGTCCCCCGCTACGGCCCCGAACGGGTCTGCTGGGCCCTCAGCGACGCCTACCACGAGGTCGAGGGCGGCCACATCCGCATCTACCGCGCCGACGAACTCCTCGGCAGGATGCGCGAGGCCGGACTCGAACCGTACGGCACCCACCACGCGCACGCCCTGCACTCCCCGTACTGGTGGCTCAAGTGCGCGTTCGGCGTCGACAACGACAAGGCGCTGCCCGTACGCGCGTACCACCAGCTCCTGGTCTGGGACATCATGAAGAAGCCCCTGGCCACCCGCCTCGCGGAGCAACTCCTCAACCCCGTCGTCGGCAAGAGCTTCGTCGCCTACGCCACCAAGCCCCGCCTGGCGGGGGACGCCGCGTGACGGAAGCGGAGCGCACCGAACGGCTCGCCCTGCCCGGCGTGCTCACGGCGGCGCAGGCGACGGCCACCGTGCGCGCCATCCTCGCCGCGCAGGGCGGCGACGGCGCCATCCCCTGGTTCCCCGGGCACCACCTCGACCCCTGGGACCACACCGAGGCCGCCATGGCGCTCGACGCCGCGGGCGAGCACACCGCCGCCGCCCGCGCCTACGCGTGGCTCGCCGGGCACCAGAACGCCGACGGCTCCTGGTACGCCGCCTACACCGAGCGCGAAGGACGCACCGACACCGTCACCGACGACGACAGGGAGTCCAACTTCTGCGCGTACCCGGCCGTCGGGGTGTGGCACCACTACCTCTCCACGGGCGACGAGGCGTTCCTCGCGCGGATGTGGCCCCTGGTGCGCGACGCGGTGGGCTTCGTGCTCGAACTGCGCCGCCCCGGCGGGCAGATCGGCTGGAAGCGCACGGCTGACGGCACCGCGGAGCACGACGCGCTCCTCACCGGCTGCTCCTCCATCCACCACGCGCTGCGCTGCGCCCTCGCCATCGCCGCCCACCTCGGCGAGCCGCAGCCCGACTGGGAGCTGGCCGCGGGCACCCTGCGGCACGCGCTGCGCCGCCACCCCGAGCGGTTCCTCGACAAGAGCCACTACTCGATGGACTGGTACTACCCCGTGCTCGGCGGCGCCCTGACGGGCGAGGAGGCCGAGCGGCGCATCGAGGAGGGCTGGGACCGCTTCGTGGTGCCCGGGCTCGGAGTGCGCTGCGTCGTGCCCAACCCCTGGGTCACCGGCGGGGAGTCGGCGGAACTCGCGCTGGCGCTCTGGTCGATGGGCGACCACACGCGCGCGCGGGAGGTGCTGCGCTCGATCGGCCACCTCAGGGACCGGGCCACCGGCCTGTACTGGACCGGCTACGTGTTCGCCGACCGTGCCGTGTGGCCCGAGGAGCAGACCACGTGGACCGCGGGCGCGCTGCTGCTCGCCGCGGCCGCGCTGGGCGGCGACGAGGCGACCTGCGCCGTCTTCGGCGGCGCCGCCCTGCCGCACGGCCTGGACACCGAGTGCCGCGGGCCGCACCGCGACCCCGCGTAGCGGGGCACGGGGCGGCGTCGCCCGCGTGCTACCGGTGCAGCCGGCCGGCGACGATATGGCCCACGGCCAGGTACACCACGGCGGCGAGACCGTAGCCGGCGACGACGCGGGCCCAGTCCTCGTCGAAGGTGAACAGGTCGTGGGACCAGCCGGCGAGCCAGCTCGCCGCGTCATGGACGAACTGGACCAGGTCGTTGCCCCGGTTCGCGTCCAGCAGGTACATCAGAATCCACAGGCCGAGGACGAAAGCCATCACGTCCGCGATGGCCGCTATGACCGTTCCCACCGAGTGCGTGCCGTTACGGTAATGAGACATGCCATACAGGTTGCCCGCCGTCCCGCGCCGAAACCGTGCGGTCTGCATGACGCCCTGTCACCCCGCGCCAGGACCCGCCTCCTGGCGTCCGCCGCATTCGCACGGAGCGCATCCGCACGGAGCGCATCCGCACGGAGCGCCGCCCGCGCGCAGGGGACGCCGACCGGCCGTACGCGCGCGTGGGCGGGCAGCGCGAAGGCCCCCGTTCCCGAGGGAGCGGGGGCCTTTCCGGTGTGCGGGGTCAGCCGCGCTGGATGCCCGTGGTGTCCTGCAACACGCCGCGGCGGCCGTCCTGCGTCTGCGCCACGAGACCGCTGCCGCGCTGCTCGACGGCCAGGTACCAGGTACCGGGCGCCAGCTCCGCGATGGGCGCGGGGGAGCCGTCCTCCGCGTACAGCGGGCGCTGCACCGGCACCGCGAACCAGAACGGCGAGAAGCTGCCGCCGCCGGTCCCCGCCGGGGGCGGCGTCTGCTGCTGCGGCTGGCCGTAGGGAGCGGCGCCCTGCGGCCCCGGGGCGCCGTACGCGGGCTGTGCGCCCGGGTAGCCGTAGCCGCCCTGCGGCTGGCCGCCGTACGGCTGCTGTCCGACGGCGGGGCGCGGGGCGCCCACCAGCGCCGCCTGGAGCGCGGGCACGAGCGGTGTCGCCACCGCGGCCGCCGCGAGCACCAGGGCGGCGATCAGCCCGAGGATCAGGCCGGAACCGGCGTCGAGGCCGTCGAGGGGGCCACCGGCGTCGATGATCGTCCAGAAGGCCGTCCAGGCCGTGAAGATCGTCAACGCGATCCCGAACTGGCCGAGGTCGAGGCCGATGATCTTGCGCGGTGTCGGCAGCGCGCGGGCGATGATGATCAGTGCGGCACCGACGATCCCCGCGATGTACAGGCTCATGACCAGGCCCAGGTCGTCCCAGGCGCTGGGCGCGTCGCTGTCAGAGCTGTCGAACGTGCCGAGGAACGAGGCGATGAACAGCAACACCGCTGCCGCGATCACCACGCCGTCGCCTCGTGTGAGGGAGCGGATATTCACTTCAGGTCCTTCGTCGGTCGTCTCATAGGTCGCTGGTGGGCGTCGCTGTCGCTGAAGGATCGCGGCGGCCGGTCACCTGAACACCGTGGCCGCGGGCGAAGCGCGGGGGTGGCCCCCATCGTAGGGTGACACTATCGTCCCGCGCTTGGGGGTGTCTGCCGGGTCGGGGCCGGGGCGCTACTGCTCCAGGAAACTCATGATTCCCTCAGAGATCCCCCGTGCCGCCTTCTGCCGCCAGTCCCCGCTCTTCACCAGGGCCGCGTCGTGCGGATCACGCATGTTGCCACACTCGATGAACACCTTGGGCACCTTTGACAGGTTGAGACCGCCCAGGTCCGAGCGCTCGTCCAGACCCGTACCGCCGCCGATGTAATTGGACGCGGCGCTTCCGGTCACCGCCACGAACCGTCCCGCGATGCGGGTGCCCAGGTCACGCGAGGGCGCCGCGATCTTCCTCGTGTCCGCGTCGCCCGCGTGCACGGGCGCGGGCAGGATGACGTGGAAGCCGCGGTCGCCCACCGGTGCGCCGTCCGCGTGCACCGACACCACCGCGTCCGCCTTCGCCTTGTTGCCGATCTCGGCGCGCTCGTCCACGCACGGTCCCCACGGGCGGTCGCCGTCCTGGGTGAGCTTCACCGTGGCGCCCTCGTCCTGGAGCAGCTTCCGCAGCCGCCTGGAGACGTCCAGGGTGAACTGGGCCTCCGGATAGCCGTCGTTGGTGGCGGTGCCCGTGGTGTCGCACTCCTTGCGGTTCGTCCCGATCCCGACCTGCTTGTTGATCTCGGCGGTGTGGCGGCTGTTGCCCGGGTTGTGCCCCGGGTCGATCACCACCACCTTGCCCGCGAGGGGCCCCGCGGGCGGCTTCGAACCGGTCGGCTTACGGGTCGTGGGGGGCAGGTGCTGCTCCGACTTCGAGGGCGGCGACGACTTCGACGCGGAGGCGGAGGGCGGCGCGCCGCCGCTCCCCGGCGCCCGGTCGGCGGCGACCCGGCCGCCGTCGTCGCCCGAACTGCTCATCACCAGCCACACGATGCCCGCCACCACCGCGGCGGGCACCACCACGGCGAGGACGACGACCAAGGAACGCCGGGCGCCACCGGGGCGGCGGTCGCGGCGGGGACGACGGGGATCGCGCCCCGGACTCACGTACGACACGCCGCCGACTCTAGTGGCCGACGGCACACCCCCGGGCCCTGTTGGCGCCGACCGCCGGTGAATTCCCGGTGCCGCCGCGGCCCGCCCGGCTCAGCGCGCACGCCGCAGCACCCGCAGCGAGTCCACCGCCGCCGTCTCCTCGAACTCCCCCGTGTCGAGCGCCTTCCGGTACACCCGGTACGGGGCCTGGCCGCCCGCCGCCGGGTCGGGGAACACGTCGTGCACGGCGAGGAGCCCCCCGGGCGCCAGATGCGGAACCCACCCCGCGAAGTCGGCGAAGGCGTGCTCGTCGGTGTGGCCGCCGTCGATGAACACGAGGCCGAGCGGCGCCGCCCACAGCCGCGCCACCTGCGGCGAACGGCCCACCAGCGCCACCACGTGCGCTTCCAGTCCCGCCTTGAAGAGGGTCCTGCGGAACACCGGGAGGGTGTCCATGCGCGCCACCGCCGGGTCCGGATCGACCAGTTCCGGATCGTGGTACTCCCACCCCGGCTGCTGCTCCTCGCTGCCCCTGTGGTGGTCCACCGTCACCGCCGTCACCCCGGCGGCCCGCGCCGCGTCCGCGAGCAGCAGCGTGGAACGCCCGCAGTACGTGCCCACTTCGAGCAGCGGCAGCCCGAGCCGCGCGGCCGCCACCGCGGCCGCGTACAGCGCCAGTCCCTCATGGCGCGGCATGAAGCCCTTCGCCGCCTCGAAGGCGGCCAGCGTGGCGGGTGCGGGCGCGACGGCGCCTTGTCCCGCCGCGGTCGTCGGCTCGGGTGGGCCCGGCATGGTGGTCCTCCGCTCTGCGCGTACGCGCGCGTACCGCTCGACGCGCGGCACCATTCTCCCGGCCCGCACCGACGACGCGCGCCCCGGCCCCACCGCGTGTGCGGGAGAACCGGGGCGCGCGGGGCGACCGGGAGGGGCGCGGCGCCGGGAGGGGCGGCGCGTTCAGGAGAAGACGCGTGCCTCCTGCGCGGTGGACGCGATGCCGTCCTGCCCGTCGAAGATGCGCCGCCCCCACGGCGTCAGACGGGTCGCGTCGAAGTCGGTGGCCATGTCCAGGTACTCGACGCCGCCGCCGTTGCCGCTCCACGACCAGCCGAGGTAGCCGAGGCCCGACCGCTGGGCGGTGGACATGATGGCGTCCTCGTCCGGGTCGCCGTCCGAGTGCATGTCGCCGAACTCCCCGACGATCACCGGTAGTTCCCGCTGCACATACGAGTCCAGGTAGTCGGCGACCGACTGGGCGTTGTTGTACACGCCGTACATGTGCACCGAGAACACGGTGTCGGCCTGCGGGTCGGCGGCGAGCACCGCGGGTGCGGCGTCCCGCATGGTGTGGTCCCAGTCCTGGCCCCAGCAGGGGGCGTCCACCACGAGGGCCTGGCCGATGCCGGCGTCGCGCACGGTGGCGATGGCGGCCTGGGTGTCCTGGACCCAGCCGGCGGTGCCGGTGTTGCCGTAGGGCTCGTTGCCGATGTTGACCAGGGTGTAGTCCTCCTGGCCCCGGAGCGCACCCGCCACGCTCGCCCAGTACGCGACGGCCTCGGCCAGCGGGACGGCGTTCGCGTCCTCGCCGTAGCCGGTGGTGTCGTGCACTTCGAGGATGCTGATCAGCCGGTTGCTCCTGGCCTCGGCGACGAGGTCCGTGATCTCGGACGCGGTGGTACGCGTCCACTGCGCGCCGCTGCTCAGCACCAGCCTGACGCTGTTGGCGCCGAGGGACTTGACGTCGGCGAGCGACTGCGCGGTCCTGTCCCGGTACCAGGCGTGCGCGACGCTGACGCCGCGCAGCACCAGGTCGTTGCCGTCCGCTTCGCGCAGCCTTCCGTCGGCCACGTGCAGTCCTGTGGCCGCGGTTTTCCGGGCGGTGCGGCGGGCGGCGGTGCGCGGGGACGCCTCGGCGCTGTGGCCGAGTCCGGTGGCGGCGAGCCCGGTCATGGCGGCAAGTGCCCCGAGGGCGCGGCGCCTTGAGGGGTGTGTCATGGTGCGGCTCCGTGGGTCGTGGGGATGGGGCGGGGGGTTCGGGCGGCGGAGGTCATCCGGTGGTGCGGGCGGCCGGGCGGCCGTCCGCCGCTGGCGTCAGGAAGCCGGTCAGGGCCGGGTACCAGCGGTCGGCCATCTTGGCGTCGCCCGAGGCGTTGGGGTGGACGCCGTCGTAGGTGTCGGCGGCGGTGTCGAAGCCGGTCCACTGGTCGACCACCACGACCGGCGAACCGGCGGTGCTCGTCTGCCGCGCCCACTCCGGTATCAGCGCGTTCAGGGCCTCGACCCGCGCCCCGCACTCGGCGCAGCCGGACGGCGCCATGGGCAGGATCTGCGCCACGACGATCTTCATCGCGGGGTTGTCCGCACGCATCTGCGCGACCAGCGTGGAGTAGGCGTCGAGGATGCGCCCGGGGTCGACGGCGCTCCAGACGTCGTTGGTCCCGAAGTGCATGACAACGATGTCCGGGTGGGTGGCGGCGAGCCATCCCGGCAGTTGGCCCTGGTCGGCGGTGACGGTCGCGAGCGCGCCGCCGTGGCCCTCGTTGTCGCCGTCGTACGGCAGCGAGCAGCCCTGCGGGCCGAGGGTGCCCACCATGTCGATACCGGTGTAACCGGTGTCCTGGAGCCGGTTCCAGAGCAGCGAGCGCCAACAGCCGGGGGAGCCCGTGATGGAGTCGCCGAGCGGCATGATCCGTACCGGCTCCGCGGTCACGCGCGCGTGCGCTGCCGTTCGCGTCCCGCGCGCGTGGGCGCCGGTGTGGTCCTCGGCGGCGTCCGAGGGCCGGGCGGCGACCAGGGCGAGCGCCGCGACCGCGGCGACGGTGAGCAGGCGTCCGAGTGCGTTGCTGCGCATGGGCGTTGCCTCCTGTGGGAGTGGGCCGCACCGGGTCCGCGGGGACGCCGGGTGCCGGTGCGCGGCGGCGTGGGGCCGTGACACGGCGGGTCCGGCGCGGGCGGCGGGGTGCGGGCGCGGGGCGCGGCGGGGCCGGTGCCCGCGCCGTCTTCCGCGGGAGTATGGGAGCGCTCCCATCGGTCTCCACATGACCTCATGTTGTCGAAGTCATGTCAAGAGTTGGGGCGTGGGGCGCGGGATATTCGACGGATCGGGCGGGCCGTTCGACGCGGCGGGCCCCGCCCACGCGCGGGCGGGGCCCGGGTCCTTGACCCGGCGGCCGGGGGGCGAGGGGTGTCGCCCGTGGGTGCCGCCCGTGTCAGCGCGCGGGCCGGGAGCCGTCGCGTGCGACGCGGACGAACGGCGGGGCGGTCGGGGCCGACACGAGGGGGCCGTAGGCGCTGGGGCGGCGGAAGGCGTCGCCCCAGGTCTCCCGCTCCCGGTAGGACCTGAGCGCGTCGAGGTCGAGGAACGCCGGGTAGACGCCGGGCTGTTCGCCCGCCTCGACAAGCAGCGTGTCGCGGCTGCGGCCGTCCGCGAAGGCGATGCCGTCGTGGGCGGTGGAGTGGCCCCAGCCGGGCCCCGCGTAGTTGGCCATGGCGACGGCGGTCATGTTCTCCGTGGCCCTGCTGCGCAACTGGGCAAGCCTGTTGTGCTCCATGTCGCACGCGTTCGGTACGAGGATCAGCTCGGCGCCCGCCAGCATCAGCGCCCTGGCGCTCTCGGGGAACTCGCGGTCGTAGCAGATCATGGCGCCGATCCGCACCGGACCCGCGGCGGTGTCGAGCGTGCACGCGGCGAAGCCGCCGCCGGGGGTGAGCCCGGCCTCGGGCGCCGCGAACGCGCAGGTGTGCACCTTGGCCTGGGTGAGGACGGTCTCGCCCGTGCGGTCGATCAGCGCCATCGTGTTGCGTGGCGGCCCGTCCCACGCCTCCAGGTAGGTCAGCGCGATCGCCATGTCGAGGTCGGCCGCGAGCGCGCGGAAGTGGGCGAGGAACGGTGCGTCGGGGGCGAGGGGTTCGCCGAGCCAGGCGGGGCCCTCGTCGAGTGCGGGGGCGCCGTCCCAGTGGCCGGGGTGGCGGTAGACCTCGCCGTCGGCGCCGTAGCTGTAGCCGTTGCTCCACATCTCGGGGAACAGCGCGAGGTCGGCGCCGAGCGCCTTGGCCCGGCGGCAGGCGGCGTCCCCGGCGCGGAGGTTGGCGTCGAGGCGGGGTCCCGGCGGGGCGAGTTGGAGCAGCGCGAGGGTGAGGATGCTCAAGGGGGGCTCCTTCGGTGGTGGTTCGGGCGGGCACGGGCGGCTCGCGGGGGCGCGAAGGAGCGGGGGCGGGGGGCGCGGTCGCAGACGTCAGAGCATGGGGCCACGGTAGCGGGGTCGGCGGATGTGGGGGAGGGGACGTCGGGCGGCGCACGCGCGCGGAGTGCGTCCCGTGGCCCCGATGGTTCCGGCGCACCGCACGCGCGCGGGAGTGCCCGCCCGATCCTGCGCGGCCGGTGTCGTCGGGCCGCGCACCGCACGCGCGCGCGGGAGTGGCGCTGTGCCCGGCCCGCGGACGGATACGCGGAGGCCGCCGGTGCGTACACGCGCGCGTGCGCACCGGCGGCCTCCTCCTCTTCGGGCGTGGCGGGGCGTGGCGAGGCCCTGAGGCCCCGTGACGCTCCGGGGTGTCAGCTCGCCGAGGTGACCTCCGGGGCGCCGAGGCCCGGGAGGGCGGTGAGCCGTATGTCGTGGCGGACCGGCTCGTCCGCGTACGTGACCGCGGTGGCGCGGGGCGCGAAGCCGGGGGCGGTCACGGCGAGTACGTAGTGGCCCCCGGTGGGCGCGGGCAGTTCGTACGAGCCCCCGGCGTCGGTGAGCGCGGCGCTCGTCCTGCGGCCCCTGTGGTCGATCAGCGTGACCTTGGCGCGCGCCAGGACCTCGCCCGCGGCATCCCGCACGTCGCCGTGCACGCCCTCACGGGCCGAGCCGGTCCCGGGGGCGGCCCCGACGGTCCTGACGGTCTCGGGCTCGTCGGACGTCACCACGCGCTCCACGGCGGGCGCGGGGCGGCGCGCGGGCAAAAACACGGCGATGAGCAGGCCGACGGCCACGGCCGCGGTGGCGATGGCGAAGGACGTCCTGAAGCCGCTCATGGTGGGGACCGCGATCCCGCCGCTCTCGTGGGCGGTACGGGCGAGCACCATGCCGATGACCGCGCTCGACACCGAGGTGCCGATGGAGCGCATCAGGGTGTTGAGGCCGGTGGCGGCGCCGGTCTCCGAGGCGTCCACGGCCCCGATGATGAGCGCGGGCAGCGACGAGTACGCGAGGCCGATGCCCGCGCCCACCACCACGGAGATCACGACGGTGCCCCACACGCTGCTCATCAGCGCGAGCCCGCCGCCGTACCCGACGGCGATCACGAGCATGCCGAGTATCAGCGACACCTTCGGGCCGTACCGCGCGGAGATGCGCGCGTACAGCGGCGCGGTGAGCATCATCGTGAGGCCGAGCGGCGCCACGCACAGGCCCGCGACCACCATCGACCGGCCGAGTCCGTAACCGGTGGCGGAGGGGAGCTGTAGCAACTGCGGCAGCACCAGCGAGATCGCGTAGAACGCGACCCCGACCATGATCGAGGAGAGGTTGGTGAGCAGCACCTCGCGGCGGGCGCTGGTGCGCAGGTCCACGAGCGGCGCCGGTATCCGCAGCTCCATGGCGCCCCACAGGGCGAGTACCAGCACGGCGCCGCCGAACAGGCCGAGCGTCAGCGGCGCGCCCCAGCCCCAGTCGCTGCCCTTGGTGACCGGCAGCAGCAGGAGGATCAGGCCGAGGGAGAGCCCGAGGGCGCCCGCGATGTCGAAGCGGCCCCGCGCGCGGACCTTCGACTCCGGCACGGCGAGCAGCGTGAGGCCGATCGCGAGGACGCCGAGCAGGGCGGCGGTGAAGAACAGGGCGTGCCAGTCGAGGTGCTGGGCGACCAGCGCGGCGCCGGGCAGCGCGAGCCCGCCGCCGACGCCGATGGACGAACTCATCAGGGCCATACCGCCGCCGAGGCGCTCCCTCGGCAACTCGTCGCGCATCAGGCCGATGCCGAGCGGGATGGCGCCCATGGCGAAGCCCTGGAGCGCCCTGCCGACGATCATGACCAGCAGGTTGTCGGTGAAGCCGCAGATGAGCGAGCCGACGACCATGACGGCGAGGCTCGCGAGGAGCATCCGCCGCTTGCCGAAGAGGTCGCCGAGGCGGCCCATGATCGGGGTGGCGACGGCGCCCGCGAGCAGGGTCGACGTCATGACCCAGGTGGCGTTGCTCGCGGAGGTGCCGAGCAGGGTGGGCAGGTCCTTGACGACCGGTACCAGCAGCGTCTGCATCACGGCGACCGTGATGCCGGCGAAGGCGAGCACGGCCACGAAGCCGCTGCCGCGGGCCCCGCGGCCGCTGTCCGGGTCGTCGGGCATACCGGGTGCCGCCGATGGCGTGGGCAGGCCGGTGGACTGCGTCATTGTGTGGTGCCTCCAGGGCGCATGCGGTGGAGAGTGCGGTGGGCGCGGCAGGAGCGCGGCGCGTCGGCCGGGCGGCTGCCGGGGTCGGGCGGTTCGGCCCCGGTCGGTGGCCCCGGGGCGGTGCGGTGCGGTCGGTCCACGCCGCGCTCCGGGCGCTGCGGTGGCCCGGCGGGTCCACGGCCGTACCGTCCGGTTCTCCGTGGGCCCGCGGTGCCGTTCGCGGCACGGGGCGCCAGGGCCCGCGCCGCCGGGCGGTCCCTCCCGCGCGGGAGGGGCTTTCGGCGTGCGGCGCCGTGGCGCGGACGGCGGAGCTTCGGACGAGGCGGCCCTGGCCCGGGGCGTGTCGAGCGCGGGCGCGGCGGGACGTCGTGAGGTGGTCAGGTCATGGGCGTTCGAGGGGTGGGGCTGTCGGGCGTACTTCTCCGAGCGGCCGTGTCACGGCCCCGGTACGGGAGTGATCAACCTCGCCGACCGTTCCAGTATTCCGACGACTGTCGTATGAATCGGAGTTTTGACTCGTTCGTTACGCGCGAGAAGGCGCGTGGGACGGCGTTCCGGCTCGTGGGGCGGTGTCCGGCGGGGTTGTGAGATGCGGCACAGGCGCGTGGTGTGATGCCGGGCACCCGGCTCGGGCCGCGCTGCCCCCGGGCGCCGCACGCGGGCCGTACACGCGCCGCACGGCCGGGGTTCGCGCCCGCCGCGGGGGCGTGCCGACGGGTCCTAGGACCGGTGGCCTCCGGTTTGTGCGCCGAAATCCCGATGCATGCGCCCGGCAGCCGTTGAGACGATGGTCGGCATGCCACCGACGACCGTACCCCCAGGCAGGCCCCGCTCGACCGTCGCGACCTGGCTGGTGGTGTTCGCGGCCTGCGCGGGGCAGTTCCTGGTCGTCCTCGACGTCTCGGTCGTCAACGTGGCGCTGCCGTCGATGCGTTCGGGCCTCGGGCTGAGCGAGTCGGGTTTGCAGTGGGTGGTGAACGCGTACAGCATCGCCTTCGCCGGCTTCATGCTCCTCGGCGGCAGGGCGGGTGACCTCTTCGGCCGCAAGCGCATGTTCCTCGTCGGCCTCGCCCTCTTCACGCTCGCCTCGCTCGGCGGCGGCCTCGCCCAGGACGGCTGGCAGCTCCTCGTGGCCCGCGCCGTGCAGGGGCTCGGCGCGGCGGTGCTCGCGCCCTCGACGCTGACGATCCTGACGTCCGCGGTCTCCGAGGGGCCCGCGCGCACCCGCGCGATAGCCACCTGGAGCGCGGTGGGCGCGGGCGGCGGCGCGGCGGGCGGCCTGGTAGGCGGGGTGCTGACGGACGGCCTGTCCTGGCGCTGGGTGCTGCTCATCAACGTGCCCGTCGGCGCCCTGGTCCTCGCGGGCGCCGCCCGCTGGGTCGCCGAGAGCCGCACCGGCGGCCCGCGCCGCCTCGACCTGCCAGGCGCCGTGCTGGTGACCGGCGGCGCGGCGGTGCTCGCGTACGGCATCGTGCAGACCGAGGAGGCGGGCTGGACGTCGCCGAGGACCCTGGTGCCGCTCGGGGCCGGGCTGCTGCTCGTGCTCTCCTTCCTGCTCGTCGAGGCGCGTACGCGCGTGCCGTTGATGCCGCTGAAGCTGTTCAGGTTGCGGGGGGTCTCCGTCGCCAACGCCGCGATGTTCCTCTGCGGCGGCGCGATGATGTGCATGTGGTTCTTCATGACCCTGTACGCGCAGAACGTCCTCGGGTACAGCCCGCTGCGCGCCGGTCTCGCGCTGATGCCGAGTTCGCTCGCGGTCGTCGCGGGCTCCAAGCTGGCGCCCCGGCTGATGCGCCGTCTCGGCACCCGTACGGTGGCCGCCGCGGGGGCCGCGATCGCCGCGGCGGGCTTCGCCTGGCAGTCCACGATGGGCGCGCACGGCGCGTATCTGACCGCGATCATGCTGCCCGGCGTCGTGATGATGCTCGGCGCCGGGCTCTCCAGCACCCCGCTTGCCGCGCTCGCCACGTCGGGGGCCGAACGGGGTGACGCGGGCCTCGCGTCGGGGCTGATCAACACGTCCCGTACGCTCGGCGGCGCGCTCGGGCTCGCGGTGCTGTCCACCGTCGCGGCGACCCGCACCGGGGGCGCCACCGGCCCCGCCGCGCTCGCCTCCGGCTACGCGCTCGCGTTCCGCTGGGGCGCGCTGATCCTGGTCGGCGCCGTCGCCCTGATGCTCGCGTGGATGCCGCGCGGGGCGCCGAGCGGCACCGCCCCCGGGGAGCCGAGGGCCGCGGGGCCCGCGGCGGACAGCGGCGCGGCGCGGGACGCGCTCTCGTAGCCCGCGGGGCGTACGCGCGTCAGGCCCGCCGGGCTCCACGCGCGCGTCGTCGTCCTCGTGGCGCCGCGCCCGCCGTGGGCGTTCGTCGGTGCGGCGTTCAGAGCCAGCCCTGCTGCCGGGCCTCCCGTACCGCCTCCATGCGGTTGCGGGTGCCCGTCTTGCCGATGGCGGACGACAGGTAGTTGCGCACCGTCGACTCCGACAGGTGCAGGACGGCCGCGATGTCCGCGACGGTGGCGCCGTCCACGGACGCGGTGAGGACGTCGCGCTCGCGCGCGGTCAGCGGATTGGGGCCCGCGCTCAGCGCCGCGGTGGCGAGCGCGGGATCGACGACGGTCTCCCCGGCGAGCACCCGCCGCACCGCCGCCGCCAGCTCCTCCACCGGGCCGTCCTTGACGAGGAACCCCGCGGCGCCCGCTTCCAGCGCCCGCCGCAGATAGCCGGGGCGGCCGAAGGTCGTGAGGATCAGCACCCGGCACTCGGGCACCCGCTCCCGCAGCCGCGCGGCGGCGTCGAGGCCGCTGCACCCGGGCAGTTCGATATCGAGCAGCGCCACGTCGGGCCGCTCGCGCTCGGCGGCCGGCACGATCTCGTCGCCCGCCGCGACCTGCGCCACCACCTCGATGTCGTCCTCAAGCCCGAGCAGCAGCGCCAGGGCGCCGCGCATCATGCCCTGGTCCTCGGCCAGCAGCACCCGCACCCGCCGTTCGGCCTGCCCCCCGGGCACCTCTGTCATACGGCACAGCGTAAGAGGTGCCCGGGGGCGCCGGTACGGAGGCCGCCGTGGTCAGGCGAGTTCCACCCCGAACGCGGTGAGCGCCTCGTCGACCGGCAGCACGAACGTGGTGCAGCCCGAGCCGCCCACGACGACGCCCTGCGCCTCGCCGCCCGCCAGCACCGGGGCGCCGATGTCGGCGGGGCCCGTGCACAGCGTGGTCTGCGTCAGCCCGGTCACCGTGCCGTCGGGCAGGGACACGGTCACGTCGTACGCCGTCACCGTGCCGCAGAGGGTGCCGCTCGGCCCGGAGGCCGCGCACACCTGGGAGCCGACTGGAACGGGTGTGCTGCCGGTGACGTCCACGGGCTGCCCGTCGAGCAGTACGGCCCCGCGCGCGTCCAGATCCGGGTTGGCCACCCGGACGAGTCCGTAGCCGACGGTGCCCGTGCCCGTGCTCTCGCCGATCAGGACGCCGTCGTCGGTGTACCAGGTGGACGCCGCGTCGGTGCAGTTCGCGGCGGTCAGGATGTAGCGGTCCGTGCTGCCTGCGCCGGTGGCGACGTAGCCGGCGGTGCAGCGGTCGCCGCCGCCGTCGGTCATCGTCTCGCCGCCGTAGAACACCCGGGCCGCCCTGGTCGTGGCGGCGGCGGGCGCCTCGTGCGTGGTGGCGGCGGCGGTGCCCTGCGCCGCCCCGCACAGCAGGAGGGCCAGTGCCCCGGCCGCCGCCCACCCTCTGCGTCCCCGGCCCGATCGTCTTGTCATGCCCACTCCCCGTTGTCGTCGCGGAGCCTTGGTCTACCCGCCGCGGGCACGGCTCATGCGGCGCGCGCCGGGGCGGCCGTGGGCGCCGGGGAGCGGGCGGGAGGGCGCGCCCTCAGCGGACGCCCGGCTCCTTGAGTGCCTCCTCCACCGGAAGTTCCGCCGTGACCTGGAAGCCGCCGCGCGCGCCAGGACCCGCGGCCAGGGAACCGCCCGCCGCGGACAGCCGCTCCGTGAGCCCCTTCAGGCCCGTGCCGCCGACGACGGGCTGTGCGGCGGGGCGCTCCGCCGCGGCGCCGCGGCCGTTGTCGGACACGGTCAGCGAGACCCGCTCGGCCCGGCCCGCCACGGCGATCTCACAGCGGCTCGCGGCGCTGTGCCGCACCGCGTTCGTCACCGCCTCCCTGACCACCCAGCCGAGCAGCGCCTCGGTGCGCGCGGGCAGCGGCGGCCCCGACTGCCGTACGACGGGCTCGATGCCCGCGGCGGTCAGCGCCGAGCGGGCCCGGTCGAGTTCGGTGGCAAGGGAGCCCTCGCGGTAGCCGGTGACGGCCTCGCGGATCTCGGTGAGGGCCTGCCGCCCCACCGACTCGATGTCGGTGACCTGGGTGAGGGCCGCGCCCAGGTCCCGGTGGGCGATACGGCGGGCCGCCTCTGACTTCACCACGATCACCGACAGCGTGTGCCCCAGCAGGTCGTGCAGGTCGCGCGAGAAGCGCAGCCGCTCGCTCTCCACCGCCGTGCGCGCCAGCTCCTCCCTGGTCTCGCGCAGCTCGATGACCGTCTCCCGCAGCGCCAGCAGGGACGCCGTCACCATGCCGGAGATGAACGTGCCGTACCCGATCCCCGCGGACTCCCAGCCGCTGCGCCACGCCGAGATCAGCGCCGCCGCCACCGACATGCAAATGATCAGCCACGCCAGCCACCGCCCCCGCAGCACGGAGCCGGTCGCGAGCGCGAGCAGCGGGAACAGCAGTTGCCAACTGTGCCCGTAGCCGATTTCAAGGCCGAACGCGATCACGCCGAGTGCCACGAGGCAGTACCGGGTGGAGGGGAGCCGGCGGCGCGGCTTGTCGAAGGCGCGGAACGCCGTGACCGTGTACAGGGCGTTGAAGACGACGAGCCCGATCCAGCCGAGCCAGGGGTGCGGGGTCTCGCCCTCGACCATCTCCAGGATGGGACCCAGCTCCATCACCAGCCAGGGCAGCAGCGCGAACCCGTGCGGCGGCGTCATGTCCTCCGCGCGCATCTCGGAGCACTTCTCGGCGCCGTCCCGGCGCGTGCGCCCGGGCCCCGTGCGGCGCGGGCGCGGCCCGCGCCAGGGCAGCGCCCGTACGCGCGCCGTGCGCGCCGTGCCGGGCGCGGCGGGGGCGGGCTCCGCCGCGGCCCGCGCACCGTCGGCGCCGGGCTCCCCGTCCGGCTCCGGCCGCTTGGTCGCCGCTCCGGACGCCCCGCTCGTCACACCGTTCACCCCGGCCGCCCTCCTGGTCGCCGCGCTCATCGCCCTGCCGCTCCCCGCCACCGTACGGACCACGCCGCGTACGGCAAGCCCGCCCGCCGCCCCTTCACCCCGCCCCGCGCACCGTCATGTCGTCCGCGCCGACCTGCGGTACGACGCGGCCGCGTAGCCGCCGAACAGCAGCAGCCAGCACAGCAGCACCAGTACGGCGCCGAGCGCGGGCGGGCCGCCGTCCGTCACCGAGCGGCCCAGCTCGGCGAAGCGGTTGGACGGTGTGAGCGACGACACGGACCGCAGCCACCGCGGGAACGCCTCCACCGGGAACCAGAGGCCGCCGACGATCGAGAGCCCCAGGTTGCACGCGACCGCCACCATGCCGGTGGCCTGCGCGGTCAGCCGGTAGCCGTTGCCCATCCCGAGCAGGGTGAAGGGCAGCGCCCCCAGCCACAGCAGCACCGCGACAAGCACCCACTGCCAGGCGGCCAGCCGCACCCCGTTGACGACGCCGCCCGCGGCCAGCACCGCCGCGATCGCGGGCAGCACCGTCACACCGCCGGTCAGCGCCCTGCCGAGCACCGCCTCGCGCGGCTTCATCGGGGTGATCCGCAGCTGCCGCAGCCAGCCGAGCGTCTTGTCCTCGGCGACCCCGCTGCCGGTGTTCAGCGCGGAGCCCAGCGCCCCGTACGCGGCCATGCCCACCATGGACGCCGTCTTCCACTCGCCGTCGACCGCGCCGACGTTCGTGAACAGCAGGTACATCAGCACCGGCATCGCGATCGAGAACACCACGAAGCTCGGGTCCCGCAGGGTGCGCCGCACTTCCAGCCGGAGATAGTCGATCACCGTACGGCCTCCTTGGTGCCCGAGCGGTCCGCGGGGCGGGCGCCCCGCGGGGAGAGCGGCGCCCCGCCGCCGTCGGCGGTCAGCGTCAGGAACGCGGCCTCCAGGGACGCGCCCGCCACTTCGAGGCCGCGGACCGCGCCGAGGCCGGCGAGCGCGAGCACCGTCGCGTCGGAGTCCTCGGAGCGCAGCCGCGCCCTGTCCCCGCGCACCTCCACGGAGACCACGCCGGGCAGCAGCGTCAGACCCTCGGTGCCACGGCCCGCGAGGTCGAAGGAGACGAGGCTCGCGCCCGCGGCCCGCTTCAGCTCCTCGCTCGTGCCGTCCGCGGCGATCCTGCCGCGGTCGATGACGACGATGCGGTCCGCGTTCGCGTCGGCCTCCTCCAGGTAGTGCGTGGAGAACAGCACCGTGTGGCCGCGCCGCGCGTACGAGCGCATCGAGTCCCAGAACGCGTTGCGCGCCTCCACGTCGAGCGCGGCCGTGGGCTCGTCGAGCACGATCAGGTCGGGGTCGCCCGCGAGCGCCACCGCGAACTTGACGCGCTGGGTCTGGCCGCCCGACAACTTGTCCACCCGGCGGCCCGCCAACTCCCCGATCCCGGCGAGCCGCAGGGCCTCGTCCACCGGCATCGGCGACGGGTAGCGGCGCGCGACGAAGGTCACGAGTTCCCGCACCGTCACCCGGCTCACCGGCCTGGTCTCCTGGAGCATCGCCCCGACCCGCCCCGCGGCCACCGCCCTCGCCGGGGTGTCGCCGAACAGCCGCACCGAGCCCTCGTCCGGCTCGTTCAGGCCGAGCAGCAGCGAGAGGGTGGTGGACTTGCCCGCGCCGTTGCGCCCCAGCAGCGCCACGGTCTCGCCGCGTCCGATCTCCAGGTCGACGCCCCCGACGGCGCGCACCGCGCCGAACGACTTGACCGCCCCCGTGAAGAACACCGCGGGCGCCGTCTCCGAGCCCGTTGTTCCGATCATGTGTCTGATGTCCTGGTCATGGCACCGACGATAGAGAGGCGGCGGGCGCCGCCGTAGGCGCACCTGTACGACATCCGGTAGGACAAATGTCCTGGGTGGTCCCGGCGGCGGGGCGCCGCCGCGTCCGGCGCGCCGGGCCGCGGTGCGGCGTCCGCTCCCGGCGGGGCCGCGCCCGTACGCCCCCTCGTCGAAGGAGACGCCCCGTGCCCCTGGACCCCGCCGCCGCGCTCGCCGCCGCGCCCCGCCGTACCGCCCTCGCCTGGGAGCCGCGCGATGTGCAGCTCTACCACCTCGGCATCGGCGCGGGCCGGGCCGCCACCGCGCCGGGGGAGCTGCGCTACGTCCTGGAGGACCGGCTACGGGTGCTGCCCGCCTTCGCGACGGTCGCGGGCGGCGCGGGGGTGCTCGGCGCCCTCGACGTGCCGGGCGTCGCCGTCGACACCGCGCGTGTGCTGCACGGCGGCCAGCGGCTCACCCTGCACCGCCCGCTGCCCGCGCGCGGGCGCGCCGAGGCGGCGTCACGGATCACCGCCGTGTACGACAAGGGCAAGGCGGCGGTGCTGGTCTCCCGCACCGACGTCCGGGACGCAGGGGGCCCGCTGTGGAGCGCGGAGACCGACTTCTACGCGCCGGGCGAGGGCGGGTTCGGCGGCGAGCGCGGCCCCTCCCTGGGACCCGATGACCCGCCCGACGCGCCCGCCGACCGGGTCTTCGAGACCCTGGTCCGCCCCGACCAGGCGCTGCTGTACCGGCTCTCCGGCGACCTCAACCCCCTCCACGCCGACCCGGAGGCGGCCCGCGGCGCCGGGTTCGAACGGCCCATCCTGCACGGCCTGTGCACCTACGGGATGGTGCTGAAGGGCTGCCTGGACGGCGCCCCGGAGACCCCGGACGGCGCGCACGCGCGCGTGGTGGCGTACCGCGCACGGTTCACCGGGGTGGTGTTCCCGGGGGAGACGCTGCGGGTCTCGGTGTGGGCGGACGGACACGTACGCGCGCGGGTGCCGGAGCGCGGGGACGAGGTGCTGGTGGGACGCGTGGAGACGGGCCCGGGGGCGGAGGCGTAGCCGGAGCGCCGAGGCGTAGCCGGGGCCGGGGCGTAGCCGGGGCCGGGGCCGAGGTCCGGGCGCGGAGGCCCCGTCCTCCCGGCCCCCTGCGCCCCCCGGCCGTCGGTCGGCACTCGCGCCCCTGCGCGCCCCCGCGTTTCGCCGGTCGGGCTTTTCGCGTTGGGGATCTTGGATCTCGCGCCCCCGCGCGCCCCGGCGTTCGGCCCGCGCTCCCGGCCGCCGTTCAGCTCGCGACGGCCTGTGCCGGGCCCGGCGCCGCGAGCGGGGCCTCGCGCAGGGGGATCGGGCGCGGGGCACGCGCGGGCGCCTCGGGCAGCCACACCACGCCCGCGCCGCCCGCGCACGGCAGCCCGAGCGCGCCGTCCCGGCCCCAGACCACCACGCCGTCGAGCCAGCCGGGCGGCACCGGCTGCTGGTGCAGTGTCCCGGCGCCTGGCCGCCACAGGCCCACGCACGTGCCGTCCGCGCCGGTCACCCGCAGCGCCACCGCGCACTCGGCCGCGGTGCCCGCGCCCCGCACCGAGAGCACCGTCGCGGTCTGCCCCGGCAGCGCCACGCACGCCGGGAACCGCACCGGCTCCCCGCTGCCGAGCACGCCCCACGCGAGCCGCTCGCGGCCGGGTGACGCCGCGTCAGAGCCGATCAGCAGCAGCCCGCTGCCCTGCTCGGCGCCCAGCAGCCGGTCGGTGCTGTGCTCGGCGATCTCCAGCAGCGGTGCCACCGCGCCGCCCCGCGCCAGATCCACCAGTACGGTCCTGACCGCGCCGGCCGTCTCGACGTCCACCGCGAGCAGCCGCCCCGCCCGGTCGAGCCAGATACCGCCCGAGCAGCGCCCGGGCAGCTCCGCCACCCTGCGCGGGCCCCCGCGCTCCCCGGCCAGCACCCACACCGCCGACGCCTCGTCGCCCGTCTCAAGACCGTGCAGACAGGCCCCGTCGGGCGCGGCGGGCAGCAGCCGGAGCCCGGGCGCGTACACCTCGGCGAGCGGTCGCTCCACCGTGCCCGACGCGCTCGGGCACAGCAGCGACACCCGCTGCCGCCCCCGCGCCCCGCGGCGCAGCACCACCCGCCCGTCGGGTAGCGGCAGCACCTCGTCGCCCGCGGCCGTGGCGCCCGGCACCGGCAGGGACACCGCGTACGGCACCGGCGCGTGCAGCGCCCAGCGCTCCACGGACCACGTCCCCCCGGCCCCCTCGGCTCCTGCGGCCCCTTCGGCCCTGTTGAGCCGGGCCGCGTGGGAGCCGCACGCGGAGACCGCGTAACGGCCGCTCGCCGCGTCGCCGCGCTCGCCGGACGCCATCGCTTCTTCAGTCGCACAGACGGTCATCGACCGGTCACCTCCGGTGAGGAACCTAGGGTTCCGCACCGGCTGTCAGCACGGCGCCCGGGAAGGCTTCACTCGGACGGGTGGTTCTCGGGCCGATGTGCCGCGCCGGTGCCGCCCGTGGTGCTTTGTCGGCAGTTTCTCGCCGGTTCCTGGCGTCCACCAGCGCCTTCTTGCGGCGCTCTTCGGCAGGTGCCGCCGCCCTCCCGCCGCCCTGCGGCGGGCGGTGTCACCGTGCGAACGCGTCCCGGTGGTCGTGCGCCCAGGTCGCGTACGAGCGCGGCGGGCGGCCGAGCACCGTCGCCACGTCGTCGGTGAGCCGGGCGTTGCCGCCCTCCGCGACCAGCCGCGCCCCCGCCGCCGCGACCTCCGCGAACTCGGGTGCAAGCCCGGCGTCGAGCAGCCCCTGCCGGTACGCCTCCGGGGTCAGCGCGAGCGTCTTCACCGGCCTCCCGAGCGCCGCCCCGAGCTGGACGGCCATCCGGTCGACGCTCAGCAGTTCGGGCCCCGTCGGCGTCAGCACGCGCGCGTGCAGGCCGTCGGACGTCAACGCGCGTACGGCCAACTCGGCCACGTCGCGCGGGTCCACGACGCCCTGGACACCGTCGCCGGACGGGTTCCGCACCGGGTCGCCCGCCGCGATCGCCGCCGCCCAGCCCAGCGTGTTGGAGGCGAACGAGGAAGGGCGCAGCAGCGTCCAGCGCGCGCCGCACGAGCGCACCGCGGCCTCGCCCGGCGCGTGCCAGTCGCCCGGGCCGCCCCGCTCCCCGGTCCCGATCGCTGACAGCTTCACCACCCGCGCCACACCCGCGGCCCGCGCCGCGTCCAGCACCGCCGCGTCCTGCTCCGGCACCCGGGGGCCGGGCGCCGTGCACAGGAACACCGCCGTCGCGCCCTCGGCCGCGCGCGCCAGGGAGTCCGGGTCGCCGAAGTCGCCCACGACGCCCGCCACCCCCGGCAGTTCCGGCACCCGCGCCGCGTCCCTCGTCAGCGCGCGCACCCGCTCGCCCGCGGCCGAAAGCAGCCGCACCACCACACGTCCCACGGTGCCCGTGGCACCCGTCACAAGGATCATGCACGCCACGATGCCGCCGCCTCCGCCTGCGGTTATAGGAGAAATCGGCACGACCGCGCGCCCCGTGGCAGGGCTACCGTGGCGGGATGAGCCATGAGGAGCCGCTGCCCGTGCCCGCACCGCTGCGGCGGTGGGTCGCCACGGCCACCTCGCACCGCGGCGCCGCCTCGGGCGCCCCGCTCGTCCACCTCCCCGACAGCGCCACCAGCCTGGTCTTCCGCGCCATGCCCGACGGCGTCGGGCGGTGGGTGGCGGTGGGCCCCCGCAGCCACGCCTCGTACCACCACGACAAGGACCTGCCGCTCTGTGTACGGCTGCGGCTGTGGCCCGGCACCGCGGGCGCCCTGCTGGGCGTTGCCGCCGCGGAACTTGTCGACCGGGTCGTTCCCTTGGGGGAGTTGTGGGGGCGTTCCGGGGACGGCGGGTGCTCCGAGGGGTGTGATGGCCCCGGGGGTCTGGATGGCTTGGACGGTTTGGGCGGCTTGGCCAGCTCGGACGGCTTGGACGGTGCCGCCGGTTCGGCCGACTCCGGTGGTCGGGCCGACTCCAGTGGACCGCGCGGCCCCGTTGACGTGGTGGGTCCCGAGGCGCCCGCCGCGGTGGTGCGGCGGGTCGGGGCCGTGCTGCTCGCGCGGGCCGCGGCGCTGAGCCCCGCGGACCTCGCCCGCTGCGAGCTGGTACGGGCCGCGGCCGCGACGCCGCCCGGGCGGCGCGAGCGACTGCCCGCGCTCGCCTCACGGTTCGCCGTCAGCGAGCGGCATCTGCGGGCCCTGTTCGCCGAGGGTGTCGGCCTGTCGCCCAAGCGCACGGAGCGCATCGCCCGGGTGCGCGGCGTGCTCGCCGCCCCGGGTGCGGCGCGGCGCTGGGCCGGGGTCGCCCCCGCCGCCGGGTACTACGACCAGTCCCATATGACCGCCGACTTCAGGGCGTTGATGGGGGTGCCCCCGGCCGCGTACGCGGCGGGACGGCTGCCGACCCTCGCGGCCTGCTGAACCGCCACGTCCCGCCACCCGCGTGCCCCGCCACCCGCGCGTATCGCCCCCGCTCACCCCGCCACCCGCGCGTACCGAGCCCGCCCGTGCCGTACCCCCGCCCGCCTGGCACCCTCTTGTCCTGCGGAAATACCTTATGGTTAAAGTAAGGCTCACCTAACCAGGGGGTGTGCGGTGCCGGGGGTGGCGCGCATGACGCGCGCCCCGTCTCGATGTCCCTGGAGCGCTCGATGCCCCTGCACCTGCCCCTGTCCCGCCGCGGGACCGGCCGCCGACGACCGGTCGGCCGCCGGGCCACCGCGGCCGCCGCCCTCGCCCTCGGCGCCGCCCTCTCCCTCACCGCCTGCGGCTCCGGCAGCTCCGACTCCGGTTCCGGCGACGGCAAGTCGTCCGACAGCGGCAGCAAGTCCGTGGCCACCGGCGGCAAGGACTTCGCGGGCGCCGCGCAGAAGACCGCGGAGCTGGGAACCACCGCCGGGCCTGGGCAGTTCCCCCGCACCATCGAGCACGCCATGGGCAGCACCACCCTCAAGGCGAAGCCCAAGCGGGTCGTGGTGCTCGACATCGGCGAGCTGGACAACGTCGTCTCGCTGGGCGTCAAGCCGGTCGGCTACGCGCCCACCGAGGGCTCGCCCGACATCCCCGGCTACCTCGCCAAGGACGCGGGCCACCCCAAGAGCGTCGGCATCACCAACACCCTCAACCTGGAGGCCATCGCGGGCCTCCACCCCGACCTCATCCTGGGCAGCCAGCTCCGCGCCGCCAAGCTCTACCCGCAGCTCTCCAAGATCGCCCCCACGGTGTTCTCCATCCGCCCGGGCTTCCCCTGGAAGGAGAACTACCTGCTGAACGCCGCCGCCCTCGACGAGACCTCCACCGCCAAGGCCAAACTGGCCGCCTACGAGAAGCGGGCCAAGGCGCTCGGCACCACGCTCGGCTCCGACAAGCCGACCGTCACCATGCTCCGCTACATGCCCGACCGCACCCGGCTGTACGCGAAGGCGTCCTTCATCGGCACCATCCTCGACGACGTCGGCATCCCCCGCCCCAAGAACCAGCAGATCAACGAGCTGGCAGCGGAGATCAGCCCCGAGCGCATCGACGACGCGGACGCCGACTGGATCTTCACCGGCGTCTACGGCGACGCCGCCAAGACCCCGCGCGCCACCGCCGAGGGCAACCCCCTCTGGAAGCACCTGCGCGCCGTGCGCGACGGCCACGCCAAGAACGTCTCCGACGAGACCTGGTACCTCGGCCTCGGCGTCACCGCCGCCAACTCCGTCCTCGACGACATCCAGAAGTACCTCGGCTGACGCCGGTCCTGGGTTGACGCCGGTCCTGGGTTGACGCCAGTCCTGGGCTGACCTCGCTCCTCGGCTGACGCCTGTCCTGGGCCGACGTCGGCTGCGGGCTGACGCAGGCCACGGGAGCCCCGAGCCCCCGGACCCGCCGGGAGCCCCCACGGCGAACGCCCCTCGTGACCTCCGCCCAGCCCACTCCCGCCCCGGCGTCCCACGGCGCCGGGGCGGACCGCCCCCGCGCCCTCGACGGCGCCCCGCCCGCCCGGCCGCGGGGCCCCTCCGCGCGCCCCCGCCACGGCCCCCGTACCGCCCGCGTCCCGCCGGTGCCCGCCGAGTCGGGCCACGCCGCTCGCCTGCCGAGCCGCCCACGGTAGCCTTTCGCCCGTGCCCCGACTGTTCGAAGTGATCGCAGCCCTCAACACCCTCTGGCCGCAGGACCTGGCCGAGGAGTGGGACGCGGTCGGCACGGTCTGTGGCGACCCCGACGCCGAGGTCGGACGCGTCCTGTTCGCCGTCGACCCGGTGCGGGCCGTCGCCGACGAGGCCGTGCGGACCGGCGCCGACCTGCTCGTCACCCATCACCCGCTCTATCTGCGCGGCACCACGACCGTCGCGGCCGACACCTTCAAGGGCCGCGTCGTCCACACCCTGATCACCCACGGGATCGCCCTGCACGTCGCCCACACCAACGCCGACCGCGCGGACCCGGGGGTCTCCGACGCCCTCGCCGACGCCCTCGGCGTACGGCCCACGGGCCCCCTCGTGCCCGACCCGGGGGACCCGCGCGGACGCCGCGGGCTCGGCCGGATCTGCGCCGTCGAACCCCCGCTCACCCTGGGCGAACTCGCCGCCCGCGCCGCCGCGCTGCTGCCCGCGGCGGCCCAGGGCGTCAGGGCCGCCGGAGACCCGGACCTGTCCGTGCGCACCCTCGCCGTCTGCGGCGGCTCGGGCGACAGCCTCTTCGACCAGGTCAGGGCCGCGGGCGTGGACGCGTACCTCACCGCCGACCTGCGTCACCACCCGGCCTCCGAGGCACGGGAGCACGGCCCACTCGCCCTGCTCGACGCCGCGCACTGGGCCACGGAACACCCCTGGTGCCGCCTCGCCGCCACCCAACTCGCCGCGGTCTCCGAACGGCACGGCTGGGGCCTCGCCTTCGCCGTCTCGGACACCGTCACCGACCCCTGGACCGCACACGCGGCCCCGCCCGCCGGGGCCCCCGCCGCCGGTCCGTCCACCGACTCATCCGAGGGAGCCCCCAACTGAACGCCGCGCCCGCCGACCAGATCCGACTCCTCGACGTCCAGGCACTGGACGTACGCTTGCAGCAACTCGCCCACCGGCGCAGGTCGCTCCCCGAGCACGCCGAGATCGAGACGCTCAACAAGGACCTCGCCCAGCAGCGCGACCTGCTGGTGGCGGCACAGACCGAGGAGAGCGACACCGCACGCGAGCAGACCAAGGCCGAGCAGGACGTCGACCAGGTACGCACCCGCGCGGGCCGCGACCAGCAGCGCCTGGACTCCGGCGCCGTCACCTCCCCCAGGGACCTGGAGAACCTCCAGCACGAGATCGCCTCGCTCGCCAAGCGCCAGAGCGACCTGGAGGACGTCGTCCTCGACGTCATGGAGCGCCGCGAGTCCGCCCAGGCCCGTATCGAGGAGCTGACCGAGCGCGTCGCCTCCGTGCAGGCCAGGATCGACGAGGCCACCTCCCGCAGGGACGCCTCGTACGAGGAGATCGACGGCGAGACCGGCTCCGTCACCAAGGAGCGCGAGCTGATCGCCGGGTCCGTCCCCGCCGACCTGCTGAAGCTCTACGACAAGCTGCGCGAGCAGCAGGGCGGCATCGGCGCCGCCCGGCTCTACCAGCGCCGCTGCGAGGGCTGCCGGCTCGAACTGAACATCACGGAGATGAACGAGGTGCGCGCCGCCGCCCCCGACACCGTCGTGCGCTGCGAGAACTGCCGCCGCATCCTGGTGCGCACCGCGGAGTCGGGGCTGTAGGCCCCCGGTGAACGAGTTCATCGTCGAGGCCGACGGCGGCTCCCGGGGCAACCCGGGCCCCGCCGGGTACGGCGCCGTCGTCATCGACGCGGCCTCGGGCGAGACCCTGCGCGAGACCGCCGAGTACATCGGGGTCGCCACCAACAACGTGGCCGAGTACCGCGGGCTGCTCGCCGGGCTCACCGCCGCCCGTGCCCTCGACCCCGACGCGCGCGTCCTGGTCCGCATGGACTCCAAGCTCGTCGTCGAGCAGATGTCGGGGCGCTGGCAGATCAGGCACCCCGACATGAGGCCGCTCGCGGCCCGCGCCGCCGAGGTCTTCCCGCCGTCCAGGGTCGGCTACGAGTGGATTCCGCGGGAGCGCAACAAGCGCGCCGACCGGCTCGCCAACGAGGCCATGGACGCCGGAAAGCGCGGCACACAGTGGCGCCCGCGCGCCGAAGCGCCCGCCGAACGCGCCCCTGCGGGCGCGGCTTCCCCCGGCCGCACTCCGGCGCGCGCGACGTCCCCCGACCACGCCCCCGCGGGCGCGACCTCCCCCGACCGCCCCCCGGAGGGCGCCCCCTCCTCCGACCGCGCCGACACCCGCGCGGCTCGCAACGTCGCGGACCGCGGCTGGGGACCCGCCGCGGTCACCGCCACCACCTTCGTACTGCTGCGGCACGGGGAGACGCCCCTCACCCCGCAGAAGCGGTTCTCCGGCAGCGGCGGCAGCGACCCCGCGCTCTCGCCTACCGGCCGGGAGCAGGCCGGGCGCGCCGCCGCCGCGCTCGCCGCCCCCGGCACGGTCGGCAACGTCGGCGCGATCGATGCCGTCGTCAGCTCCCCGCTGCTGCGCTGCCGGGAGACCGCCGCGGCCGTCGCCGAACGCCTCGGACTGCCGGTGGCCGTCGAGGACGGGCTGCGCGAGGCCGACTTCGGGGCCTGGGAGGGGCTGACGTTCGCCGAGGCGCGCGAGCGGTTCCCCGCCGACCTCGACGCCTGGCTCGCCGCCCCCGGCACCGCGCCGCCGGGCGGCGAGAGCTTCGCCGAGGTCACAGAGCGCGTCTCCGCGGCGAGCGACCGCGTGCTGGCCGCCCACGAGGGCGCCACCGTGCTCCTCGTCTCCCATGTCACCCCGGTCAAGACCCTGGTACGGCTCGCGCTCGGCGCACCGCCCGAGTCCCTCTACCGCATGGAGCTGTCCCCGGCGTCCCTCACCGTGCTCGCCCGCTACTCCGACGGCAACGCGAGCCTGCGGGTGTTCAACGACACCGGACATCTGCGCTGAGCCCCCGCGCCCACGCCGGGTGCCCCGGGCGTCCGTGCGCCGGAGCGCGCGCGGGGCCGGTGCGCCCGCGCCCACGCCTGGCCCGTACGCCCGCGCACCCGTGTGCCACGAGTTCCGTTGCATCACCCGCAACGCTCGTTGCAGCTCATGTGGTTGGCGTGCAGGATGGTACGTATGACGTCCTCCCCGCCGCCCGCCGACGCCTCCCCGGCCTCGGCCTCCGTCCTCGACCTCGCCCCCGTACTCCCCGTGGTCGTCGTGGAGCGGCCGCAGGACGCGGTGCCGCTGGCACGCGCCCTGGTCGCGGGCGGGCTCCCCGCGGTCGAGATCACCCTGCGCACCCCCGCGGCCCTCGACGCGATCCGCGCCGTGGCGGCCGAGGTCCCCGGGGCGGTCGTCGGCGCGGGCACGCTCGTACGGGCCGAGCAGGTCCCCGCGGCCGTCGAGGCGGGCGCCCGCTTCCTGGTGACCCCGGGCTGGACACCCGGACTGCTCGGCGCGCTCGAAGCGTCGGGGGTGCCCTTCCTGCCGGGGGTGTCCACCACCTCCGAGGTGGTGGCCCTGCTCGAACGGGGCGTGCGCGACATGAAGTTCTTCCCCGCGGAGGCCGCGGGCGGCGCCCCCTATCTGAGGGCGCTGGCGAGCCCGCTGCCCGAGGCACGCTTCTGCCCGACGGGCGGGGTCAACGCCGCCTTGGCGCCCGCATACCTCGCGCTGGAGAACGTGGCCTGCGTCGGCGGCTCCTGGATGCTGCCCGCGGACGCCGTGGCGGCGGGCGACTGGGCCCGCGTGGAGTCACTGGCCCGCGACGCCGCGGCCCTGGCCCCCCGCGCGGACACCTGAGACGGGCGCGGGTCCGGGGCGGCACCCGCCTCCGGACCCGCGCCGCGGCGGCCGCCCGGACGCGCCGCTACGACCCGTAGGCCACCCCGAAGTCGTTGGTGGTGAAGTCGAGGCCGCCGGGCGACGAGGTGATCTCGTACCCGAACTGCACGTCCCCGACGGTCTCGTCGCCCCACCAGCCCTTGGTGTCCTTGATCCAGTCCAGGACCGGCAGGATGTCGACCGTGCCGGCCGACGAGTTCGAGGTCCGCAGGAACGAGAAGACCTGGTTGGCGCCGTTGTCGCCCTTGTACACGGCCCACTCGTGGCCGCCGAGCGACACCGTCCCCTGCGAGGTCCCGATCGGGCCCACGGCGCCCGTGTGGTTGACCCACAGCATGATCTCGTAGTCGTAGTCCGTGTCCCAGATGTCGTACGACGTGTTGTACGCGCCCGACGACGGCACCGACACGTCGTACGTGCTGCTCAACGACGTCAGCGACGACAGGGGCTTGTTCACGGCCTTCTTGGCGTTCGGATACGACTTCACGCCCCCGGTGCCCGGATGGTCGGCGGTGACGCCCCAGACGCGCGAGGAGTCGGCCCAGATGGTCTGGGAGCCGGCGCCCGAGCCCCAGATGTTGTTGTAGAGGGTGTAGCCGTCGTCCGTGGTGTACGTGCCCCACTGTTCCGACGACGTCCACACCGCGGCGCCCGCGGGCGCGCCGCAGACCCCCGTGAACACGGTGAGCGCGACCGCCGACGCGGCCGGTGCCACCAGCAGTCGGACGAGGCGGTGCGAGGTGCGAGGTGCCATGGCTGTCCCTTCCCTGGGTGGGGGAGGACCGCGGCCCCGGGACGGAGCGCGGTTCCGTACCCGGCGAGCGCTGACTCGGCGGCGCGTACGGCGGCCCATGGGGAGGCCGCTGCCGCCTGCCACCTGCGGCGAAAGGGACGTTCGAGGGTGTTCGACGGAGCGGGGCGCCGCGCGGGCGCAGCGAGAGTAGAGGAGCGGCGCCCCCGCCACAAGGGGCGGCCACCGGGCCGGGCCGGACCACGCGGGGGCGCCGTCAGCCCCTCCCGCCCGCCGCGTCCGCGTCCCCGTCGGGTGTCCGGTTGCGGCCGCCCAGCACCTCCGCGCGGTACGCGGCCGGGGTCACCCCCAGCACCCTGCGGAACCAGCGGGTCAGATGCGCCTGATCGGCGAAGCCCACCAGGCCCGCCACCCTCGCGGGCCGGTACCCGGCCTCCAGCAGCGCCCGCGCCCTGCCGACCCGGTACTGCGCCAGCCACGCGTACGGGGGCATGCCCATGCTGTCCCGGAAGGCCCGTAGCAACTGGTAGCGCGACAGACCGTGTTCCGCGGCGAGCTGCGCCAGCGACGGCGGCGCCAGCAGCTCCCCCGCCAGCCGGTCCCGTACCGCGCGCGTGATCGCTGCGGCGCCCGGCACCGTGTCCCGCACCGGCCGGGCGCCGCCGTGCCTGCGGGCGAGCGCGGACAGCAGCCACGGCAGCCGCGACTCGGCCTCCAGCGGCTCGACACCGCGCCGCAGCGCCGTGTGCGCCCTGACGAGCGCGTCGGCGAGCCGCGGGTCGTCCACGACGGGCTCGCCGAAGTGCGGCGCGCCGAGCGTGGCGTCCGACAGCAGCTCCGCGCCCGGGTACAGCGCCAGATACGCGTACCCCTGCGGGGACGCGGGGGCGCCGGTGTGGGGCTCGCCGGGCCCGAGGACCACGATCGAACCGACGCCCGGGTAGATCGTCCCGCCCCGGTACGCGATGGCCTCGGAGCCGCCGACACACACCCCGACGGTGTACTCGGGGTGGCTGTGCGGCGCGTAGCGGTGCTCCTCGAAGCGCGCGGTCAGCAGGTCGAGCGGGCGGCCGGTGTCCAGCGCCGCCCTGGTCCACACGGCGTGCTCACGCGGCCGCCCCGCGCCGCCCGCACGCCCCCGCACCCCATCCGCACCCCTCACCGTACGGCTCCCCCTTCCCCACCGCGCGACCCTACAGCGGGCCCCCGCAGAAACACCCCGCGCGCCCCGTACCCTGGCGCGGGGGCCCGGCCGGGTGCGCCACAGCCGGGTACAACGCACGCGTGCGACCCGCCATTTCCGCGCGCACCGCATATCCGTATAGCGACAAGTCCCCACCCGTGTGGGGCGGGCCCCGCGCCCCGGTACCGAAGTGTTGGAGGAGACCGATCGTGTTGGTGCTGCTGCCGCCGTCAGAAGGCAAGGCCCCCGCGGGCCGTGGTGCGCCGCTGCGGCCGGGGGAGCTGTCGCTGCCCGGGCTGACCGCGGCGCGCGAGGCCGTCCTCGACGAGCTGGTGGCGCTCTGCGCCGAGGACGCCGCGGCCAACGACAAGGCGCTCCAGGTCCTCGGCCTGAGCGAGGGCCAGCGCGGCGAGATCGAGAAGAACGCGCGCCTGCGCACCGCTGGCACCCGCCCCGCGGGCGAGCTGTACACCGGCGTGCTGTACGAGGCGCTCGGCCTCGCCACCCTCGACACCGCCGCCAGGCGCCGCGCGGCCCGCTCGCTGCTGGTCTTCTCCGGGCTCTGGGGCGCGGTGCGGCCCGGCGACCGCATCCCCCCGTACCGCTGCCCGATGGGCGTACGGCTGCCCGGCGCGGGCGCGCTCGCCGCCTACTGGCGGCCCCACCTCGCCGAGGCGCTGCCCGAGGCGGCAGGCGGTGGCCTCGTCCTCGACCTGCGCTCCGCCGCCTACGCTGCCGCGTGGAAACCGGCGGGCGACGTGGCGGGCCGCACCGCGACGGTACGGGTGCTGCACGCGCGCATGGTCGACGGCGTCGAACGCCGTTCCGTGGTGAGCCACTTCAACAAGGCCACCAAGGGCCGCCTCGCCCGCGCCCTGCTCATCGCGGGCGCCGCCCCCAGGACCCCGTCGGCCCTGGTGGCGGCCCTGCGCGACCTGGGCTTCACGGTGGAGGCGCGGGAGGGCGGGCCGGGACGGCCCTGGGCGCTCGACGTGGTGGTCAGCGAGATCCACTGACGGGGGAGCGGGGCACTAGGTCGTGTCGTTTGGATCTTCGCGGGGGTGCGACGCCAGCTACGGCACCTCGCCGCGTTGTCGGACCGTCCACGTACGCCCAGTACGAGGACGATCCT
>NZ_JBITGT010000010.1:0-394341 GCF_044457285.1 Streptomyces sp. NPDC050560 | reverse complement strand
CCCGCGCAGCGGGTACCACATCGCTGCGCGATGTGCAAGGGGAGGCGGTCGCTGCGCTCCCACTGCCCACGCGATGCGTGGGCGGATCCCTTCGCTGCGCTCCGGGATCCGGTGGAGCCGGCCGCTGCGCGCCCGGCTGCCGCGCGATGCGCGGCCATGCTGACGGGATGTCGCCTGCGGGCTTGTGGGTCTTTAAGTAAAGGAGTTGGGGAGTGCTTCGCACTCCGGGCGGGTCCGCTGCGCTCCCCCGCCTGGCAGTCCTTCCGGCTGCGCCTCCAGGACTGCGGGGGAGCGCTAGCGCGGGCCGGGCCGACTGTGGAGTGGGGGTCGCTGTTGGGGTGGGTTCCAGTGTAGTGGGTGCATCAAGTTGATGCACCATGTACCGTTGGCGGAAACACGAGACACCCCCAAACCACCCGGATGGAGCGCGGGAAAGCGAGGACGCTTTGAATTTGCTGGGATTCGAAAGGCGCTTTGAAATGCGGAAGGAAATCCATCGTGAGGTTACCGGGCTGACGGCGGAACAGATTCACGGGCCCTGGGTGGCCGCTGGCGGCCTGGAGAGCCGCGAGGACCGGCCGGGACCGCTCAGCACGGAGGACCGGCTGGCGGCGGTACGGCGGAACGAGCTGAAGCGCATCTGGACCCTGATGCCCGAGGACGGTTGGGAGGCGTACTCCCCCGAGAGTGACCCGGACGTGCACCGGTGGGAGCAGGCGCGGCGTGATCGTCAGGAGCGCGAGAGCGCTGCGGCGGTAGGGCCGGAGCCGGAGCTGATCCGCTATCGGATCGTGGCGCAGCGGACCGATCCGGAGCACCCGGGGGCCGTCTCGCTGACGCACTACGCGTATGCGCAGTCGGCGGAGGAGGCCGTGGCGAAGGTGCGCCAGGCGCACGAGAAGCCGGGCGGCGTGTACGGGGACCAGGGCATGTACCGCGTGGTGGAAGTCGCCGAGGAGAGCTGGGAAAGCGGGCTCCGGCAGCAGGAGGAGACCCGCCGGCGGTACCTCACCACCATCCTGGAGAGCGCCACCACCACCGTGCGCGGCCGTGAGCCTCAGAACCCGGATGCGGGCCTCGTCAGCCGCCTGGACGACTTCTTCACCCGCGCTGTCACCTTCCCCGACCTTCACGGGAGCGGTGGGCGTCCTCGCCCTCACCAGGCCACGTTCGGCTGGACCAGCGAACGGCCCTACATCGAGCACGCCAGCGACCCCGGCCGTGCCCTGGCCCTGTTCCTCCTGGCCTATCTGGACCACTATGGCCTGGAGCTGGGGGCGGCCGTCCGCACGGGTGACCGGTCCGTTGCCTCGCCGGTGGGCGAGGGCTGGCCTTCAGCCCGCGGAGCAGAGGGGGGCGAGGCGGCGCCGGAGATCGTCGAGCGCGTCATGGACATCTGCGGACAGCACTACGCGGCCGTGACCGGTACCAGCCCCGAGCAGTGGGACCAGGAGTCGTCCCGGGAGGTCGTGGGCATCGCTCTGCGGACCGTGCGCATTACGGAGCGGAACGCCTACCCGCAGGCGCTGGAGACGTACCTGAGCGAGCACCGGGCGCGGCTGGAGCGGCTGTGGCAGCGCTACGGGCCGGATGGCATGTTCGCGGGCGAGGTCGTGCTGATCGACCTGCCTGGGTGTCTCGTGCTGTGCGAGAGGATCGACAACAGCCCGCTGTGGCTCGAAAGGTCTCTGGACGCAGGAGGGCCAGGAGGAGACCACGCTGGAGCGGTTCAGCGACAGCTGGCTGTACGACACGAGCGACAAGGGCGGCGGGCGATGAGCAGGCAATCCGCCGCATCGGCGCCCGAGCTCAGCACTGACCCGCGCCAGCGGATGGGCAACTACCAGACGATGGCGGTCAACGCCCGGATGCGGATCTGCGCGGTCCTCGCGGCCGCCGGACTGGAACCCGGTGAGGCTGACGAGCTGGTGCGCTCCGTCGAGGTCGGCGCCGTCGCCGGGGGCCACTGCTGGGTCGAGGAGAAGTTCGCCATGGCCCCCGATGAGCGGGGCGAGGCATACGGCGAGGGCTGGGACGGCGGCGTCAGCGCAGCGACCGCCACGCTCGTCTCCACCGCCGACAGCGCGTACCGGCAGCGCGGACGGGCGCTCACCACAAGCGCCGTGATGAAGCTCGGAGAAATCATCCATAACCGCCTTCAGACAGCAGAGCAGGACGGCCCGGCGGACACCGTGAATTCGGGGGAAGGGGGGCGGAGCAATGTCTAATATCCCGCTTAAGAAACACCAGGTCGACCAGAAGTCGAGTATCCGTAAGTGGGTCGGATTCCCCGCAAGGTCATCCGTGCCCCCTCAGGGTGCCCGTGGAACGATCGTGTCAGCGACCGGCTCCGGAAAAACGATCATGGCTGCCGCGAGCGCCCTGGAGTGCTTCCCCGAGGGCCGGATCCTCGTCACCGTGCCGACCCTGGACCTGCTCGTGCAGACCGCCCAGGCGTGGCGCGCGGTCGGTCACCGCTCCCCCATGGTCGCGGTGTGCTCGCTGGAGAACGACTCCGTGCTGAACGAACTCGGGGTGCGCACCACCACCAACCCGATCCAGCTCGCCTTGTGGGCGGGCTCGGGACCCGTGATCGTGTTCGCCACGTACGCCTCTCTCGTGGACCGCGACGACTACAAGGCCCTCCAGGAGCAGGAACGCCCCTACGGGCCCTGGCAGGGCAACGGGAACGGTGCGGCGAAGAAGACGCGCGGCCCGCTTGAGGCCGCTCTGGTGGGCGGACAGCGGCTCTACGGCCAGCAAATGAGCGGTTTCGGCCTCGCCATCATCGACGAAGCCCACGGAACCGCAGGTGATCTTGGCAGGCCGTGGGCGGCGATCCACGACAACGCCCGCATCCCCGCCGACTTCAGGCTCTACCTCACCGCGACCCCGCGCATCCTCGCCTCGCCCCGCCCGCAGAAGGGCAAGGACGGCCAGGAGCTGGAGATCGCGAGCATGAGCGACGACCCGGACGGCACCTACGGCACGTGGCTCGCCGAACTCGGGCTGAGCGAGGCGATCGAGCGGGAGATCCTCGCCCCGTTCGAGATCGACGTGCTGGAGATCCGCGACCCCTCCCCCGTCCTCGGACTGTCGGAGGAAGCGCTGCGGGGCCGGCGCCTGGCCCTGCTGCAGACCGCCCTCCTGGAACACGCCGCCGCGTTCGACCTGCGGACCATTATGACTTTCCATCAGAAGGTGGAGGAGGCACAGGCGTTCGCGGAGGCACTGCCGAAGACCGCTGCCGAGCTGTACGTCACCGAGACCGATGACGAGACCATGGTCAGGGCGGAAAAGTCGCTGCCCGCGTCGTCGATCGACGCGGAGTTCTACGGCCTGGAGACCGGCCGCCACGTACCCCCGGACCGCGTGTGGTCGGCATGGCTGTGCGGTGACCACCTGGTGGCCGAACGCCGCGAGGCGATCCGGCAGTTCGCCAACGGCATCGACGCCAACAACCGGCGCGTGCACAGGGCGTTCCTCGCCAGCGTTCGCGTGCTCGGTGAAGGGGTGGACATCGTGGGCACCAGGGGTGTCGAGGCGATCTGCTTCGCGGACACCCGCGGCTCGCAGGTGGAGATCGTGCAGAACATCGGCCGCGCACTCAGGCTGAACCGCGACGGGTCCACCAAGGTGGCCAGGATCATCGCGCCGATCTTTCTGGAGCCGAACGAGGACCCGACCGACATGGTCGCCTCCGCCAGTTTTCGCCCCCTTGTAGCAATTTTGCAAGGGCTTCGCAGTCATGATGAACGACTTGTCGAGCAGCTCGCCTCCCGCGCTCTCAGCCGGGGCAAGCACGCGCGCAAGGTCCACGTCCAGCGCGATGAGGACGGCCGGATCGTCGGCGCCGACGGCGAAGGTGACGGCGAGGGCCAGGAGCACGACGACACCCAGGCCGCCGCCGAATCGGCTCTGCTCCACTTCTCCACTCCCCGGGACGCTGCCACCATCGCCGCTTTCCTGCGCACCCGCGTCTACCGGCCGGACAGCCTCGTCTGGTTGGAGGGCTACCAGGCCCTCATCCGATGGCGGGCGGAGAACGAGATCACCGGCATCTACGCCGTTCCCTACGACACCGAGACCCAGGTCGGGTTCACGAAAGATTTTCCCCTTGGGCGATGGGTCCACCAGCAGCGGAAATCGCTGCGGGCCGGGGAGCTGAAGGAGCGGCGCAAGGAGCTGCTGGACGCCGAAGAGGCCGGGATGGTGTGGGAGCCGGGCGAGGAAGCCTGGGAGACCAAGGTCTCCGCGCTGCGCTCGTACCACCGGGCCACGGGGCACCTTGCTCCGCGTCAGGACGCGGTCTGGGGCGAGGGCGAGGCGATGGTGCCCGTGGGGCAGCACCTGGCCAATCTCCGGCGTAAGGGCGGCCTCGGCAAGGACCAGAAACGGACCCGGGAGCGCGCGGAGCAGCTGACCGCGATCGACCCGGACTGGAGCTGCCCGTGGCCGCTGGACTGGCAACGCCACTACCGCGTGCTCGCCGACCTGGTCGACGCCGACGGCGTCCTGCCCGAGATCCAGCCCGGCGTGCTCATGGACGGCGACGACATCGGGCGGTGGCTGGAGAGGCAGAAGAATCCGGGCACCTGGGCGCAGCTGTCCGCCGAGCAGCAGGAGCGGCTGTCCCAGCTGGGCATCACACCGCTTGAGGCGCCGTCTCCCGCACCGTCGGCCACCCGGTCGACGAAGGGGGCGGGGAAGGCTCAGCAGGCGTTCCAGCGGGGCGTACAGGCCCTCGCGCAGTGGGTGGAGCGGGAAGGCGCCCACCGGCCGGTACCACGCGGCCACAACGAAGAGATCATGGTCGACGGCGAAGCAGAGCTGGTGACCGTGAAACTGGGGGTATGGGTATCGAACACCAAGTCAAGGCGGGATAAGCTCACCCAGGACCAGCGCGGCGCGCTGGCGGAGCTGGGCGTCAACTGGGCATGACGTTGCTGCCTGGTCTCTGGAACTCATCAGACACGGAGGTCCTTGGCGATGACCGTCCGGGGTCCGCTCTGTCATGACATGTCGTGGGGGGTAGTGCGGTTTCCTGGGACCCTCACGACAACCGCCCAGCGATCCAGCTGTCTGGAATCGGGGGCGGGGATGTGTTCGGTCCACATGTTGTCGCGCAGGTTGGGGAGCCATCGGGGCTTCGGCGTAAGGTCCAGAACGGCAAGCATGCCGAGCGTGACTCCTGCGGCTTGGTAGGCCACCGTTTGCCCCAAATAGCGCCTGAGGTCTTCAGGTTCTGCCTTCCTGAGTTCGCGCTTGCACTCGATCACGATGCTGAATCCCGGGAATATCACCAGGATGTCGGCGCGACCCCCACTGCGGTCGATAGTTTCCATCTGTACTTCGAAGCAGGCGCTGTCGAGGTAGTCGTGCAGGTCTTCCTGTAGTTCGATCTCCAGCGGGAGGTTCTCCCCAGGCTTGGGCGCGAAGAGGTAGGCCGTCTTCTTCGTGTGTTTGTCACGGCCGCGGTTCGTCCTGTTCGCGAGGAATCGAATCGTCGCGGTGACGAGGCGGATGAAGTGCTTCCGTACGGAAAAAGACTGAAAGTCCGGGCAGGGTTGTAGTCCTCTGATGACCTCATTGAAGAGGTCTTGCTCCACTTTGGGCAGTGTCGTGATGTGACTGCTGTCGGTGTCGGTGAGCTGCTCATGTAGGCCGTTGAGCATGTCGGAAGGCAGGGCCGCTAGCACCTGCCTACCAAGTGCGGCGGCCAAGTCGTCGGCCGCTCCATCTTTTCCCGGGCCGCCCTCGGGTTCTTCAGGCGGAAGCCCGAGCCGGGACTCGACTGCTGACCGGAGTTCCTGGGCAGCCTGCCTGTCCCAGTCGGGTGGGGCGTCGGCGAGCAGCGCGTGCACGTGCAGTAGGAGTCCTTCGCGAGCAGCAAAGGCGTCCTCGATGCGGGGGGCTAGAAGGAACTGCAGCGCTGAGGCATCCCCCGTTGAGGTGAGGCGTACGGAGCGGTGAGCGGTGTAGACGGCGAGGATGTGCTGGATCGTCTGGCTTGGCCAGGTGGGGAGGGGTGAATCAAGGTGGGCAGCCGCATGCTCGAGGTCGGTGCTGAGGGTGTACCACGCTGCTTCGGTGTCGTAGCGGCCATCTCTCCAGCCTGTTCGCAGACCAGTTAGCCAGAGCGCGTGTTCAGAGGTGGAGCGACGTAGTTGCGCTGCCTCGGTGCTGAGGGCTTCGTTGTCGTTGGCTTCGAACGCCAGGACGGCGTTGATCGCGGCCCGGTATGCCGTGGCGTCGGGGCGGTCCTCGTCGGAGTTGATGGCTTCAGTGAAGTGGGTGCGGCTGGTGGTGAGCTGGGTGAGGAGGCTGGGCCGGTCTGCGGCGTTGAAGGCGTCGGAGACGTGGCACATGGCCAGTTCGAACGAGGCGTCGGATCGTAGCTGCGGTATGTCGAGGAATGCGTGGAGTGCGGTGGTCAGGTCCGCGTCGCGCCATTGTTCATATGCGGCTCCGAGCGCCCGGACGACGTGGCGCGCGTACCCGATGGGAGCGGAGGGAGCTTGTGGGTCAGTGAGGACGCCAAAGAGCCCGTAACGCTTGATGGCTCCTCCGGCGAGTGCCAGGCGGAGTGCGGCTTCAAGGAAGAGGCCCGCGGTCTCGGCTTCAAGGGCCGTGTCGTGAGTCTCGGTCCGGCGCAGGGCGATTCGATTCAGCGCGGTGGAGTGGTGCTCTAGGTATCCGGGGTGGTCGCACAGTCGGTCAAGAAGGTCTCCGACGACACCCGGCCGGCGCTCGGTCGTGAGTGCTTCGGTGATGAAGGCCGCGGCACGGTCTGGGCTGTTGAGACGGTTCCAGGCAACAAGGAGAGTCTCGGCCGCACGGAACCACAGCCGAGAGGCAGAGAGTTCATCTACCTGGGCAAAGAGACCATCTTCGCCGCCGAAGTCTTCGAGTGTGGGGGCGTCTCCGCGGCGAGCCAGCAGTGTCTTGAGCGGCGTCACGGTTGGGCCCTCCTTGTCGTGCGGCGGCCTGCGGGGTCTGGCGCGCTAATGCGTCAACAGATTGATGGTCACCACATGAAGGCACCTGCTTCGGCGATCTTCGTGCGGTCATCAGGGATGACGGCACGGGCGAGTTCTCGGTTGGCTGTGGCGGCGATGATCTGCAGTCCCTCGGTCTCTTCGCAGATGGCCTGTAGTTGCTGCAGCGTCTCTGCAAGGTCGGTCTGGATCATCTCTTGTGCGCCGGCGGAGTCGATGAGGAAGAGGCCCGGATGGCGGCCCCCGTGCTGTTGGCCGACGCGAAGGAGAGCGAGCAGGGTGGCCATGCGCAGGCGCAGCTGCTCTCCGTCGGTCACCTTCTGGAAGGAAGAGGGCCCATCGTCCAGGCGGAGCTTCATGGGACCATTGGCCTGCAGTGCTACGCCCTGGAGGTTGTTGTACCCCAGTCGTACGGCGAGGTCGAAGATTTCGCTGCTGACCCGGTCCATGATGGGCTTGCTGGCTTTTCCGGTACGCACGTCGGCTTCTTTGTAGGCCTCCTCCAGAATCTTCTCCTCTGGATCCGGGGGCGTTGCTCCACCCGCACGAGCGTGGGTAGCTGCACGTTCAGCCAAGGCGCCGCGCAGGCGCTCCAGGTCAAGCTGGCGTCGCAGGACAGAGACGTCTGGCAGAGATCCCTGGATAGCGGCCATCGCGTGGCGAGCTGCCTCAAGCTGGGTTTCAGCTTCTTTCCGTTGCTTCTCCGCGCGCCGCACCGCAGTTCGGGTCTGGCTGTCCGCGGTGGTCAGAGAAGCGATACTTTCGGTGAGCTGGTCGATGGCTGTGGTGTCCGCCGGAGCGTCCTCGGGAGGAGCGCTTCCGCATACGGAGCAATGGTCCGCGGTCTGGTCTCCGCGCGCGTAAATCAGGTCAGCGACGGGGGTAGTGCAGCGCGGGCAGCACGTGGGGGTGAGTGCTCCGAAGTACCGCTTGGCGGCCGTGTTCTCTTTCAGGTCGCGTAGCCGTTTCCGGTCTTCCACGAGGGCCTGGTGCAGCTCGGTGCAGTTCTGCTGGATCGTGAGGTGCACCTGCACGGCAGTGGCGTGGCGCTCCGCGCAGGACGCCACCTGGGCCGCAGCCTGTTCCAGTGCCGTGGCCTGATCTTCCAGGGCCGGGGCGGCACCGGTGTCGGCGAGGGCAGTTTCGGCTGCGGTGATCTGGTCTCTGAGCTCTTGCAGGGAGTCCGCGCGGGCCTGGATGTCTTCGGTGGCTCGTCGTTTTTCTCCCCGCTGCTGCTGGCGGACGGTCTTCAGGGCCGTCTCGGCGTCACGGCGTGTGCTGGTCCAGGGAAGGCCGATGAACATCTGCAGCAGACTGACGACGGATCCGTTTTCGGTGGTCTCCCCAAGGAGGACTTCGGCGTTGCGATTGCGGCAGATCAGTGCGTGGCTGAACAGCGCCCAGTCGGTGACGGTGGCCTTGCCGTCCTGTTCGCCTTTGACGTCGGAGTGCCACCCTCGGAGGATCTCCAGGTTGAGGCGGTTCATCATGAACTGGCTCATCACGGAGGCGAACTCGGCTTCGCCGGCGAAGTCGACTCCGGGGGTGGTCTTTCCGGTCTCCAGACGTCCGGTCGGTACACCGTCCTTGTGCCGGAACTCCACGCTGAAGGGGTCACCGTCGATGTGGCCTTCGAGCCGGACGTGGGTGATCCATCTGCGTGCGGTGTCCTGCAGTCGCTTGTTCTTGCCGCGAAGGCACCACCAGATCACTTCCAGGACGGTGCTCTTGCCCTTGAGGTTGTCGCCGGCCAGGCACCACAAGCCGTCGCTGAGCGGCCAGCTGAAGCGGAAGTCGTCGGTGAACTTGCCTGCCTTGGTGCCCGAGAACTCGATCGAGGTCAATGCCAGGCGGTGCGGCTTCGGCAGTACGCCGCTCTCCCGTACCCGGTGATGCTGGAGCACTGCTGCGGCTTCCGCGATGTCCACACCGGCACGGCGGGCAACGGCCTCGGTGAAGTTGCTCATGCGCCCAGTCCCCCTCTCGTCTTGCTCTGCAGCGCTGCCAAGCGGGCCCGGACACGCGGGAGGATGCCCACGATGTCGTCGCCAAAGTGGGTGCGCTCGTACTCACCCTGCGCGTACTGGAGCTCTTTCAGGGCACTGCCACTGCGGTCACCCGCCAGCAGCAACACCAGTGCGGCTCGTTCGTCGTACCAAGACAGATCCGGCTCCTGCGAGCGCATCTCCTGTGCGTCCTGTCGGCCCGCCGGCAGCAGGCAGTAATCCCAGCGGTCGATGTCGGGCGCTGTACCGATCGCGTCGATGCCGATCAGCCCATGCGCTACCAGCAGCGCCAGAGCGTCATCGAGCGCCTCGTAGGCGCCATAGCGCCAGCGGATCATGGGATAGGACTTGAGGTCCGGCTCATCACCTTCCAGCAGCGCCGCCGCCCGCTCGACCGGGCTGACTCCCGGAACGCTCCGGCCGGCCTCAGCGGCGTTCAACAGTTCATCGGCAAGGTAATCGGGGTTGCGGAGCCAGAAGTCGAGCGCCTGAAGCTTCTTCTGCCCACGCAGCATCGCCACCGCGTCCGGATGATCTGAGCACTCGCCATCCGGCCTTGGACAGTGATCCAGCAGGAAGAGGATGCGCACAGCGTCCTGGACTCGGCTCGCCCTGCGCGTCCGTACCTCCACGCCCTCCGATGTCATACGCCCCCGCCACATCTCACTCAAATCATCCCGGTAGACGAGTAGCACGAACCATGACTCCTGCGTAAGTGATCCAGCACAATCCGCAGTCGTAGCCGTGCTGGTGACGACGGGCCAACCCGCCGATCTCGATCGGGTCCACCCCGGTGTGAAGCGCCGGCTCGGCTCTTCCAAGGTAGGCATGATGGTCGGATGCCGCGCACCGAAAATCCACCGCCGCCGACGCAGCCGAACCTCTGTCCCTTGTGCATGACGCGCAGAGTGGGCGGGTCGGTGCCGGACTCGATCGGCCGGTACTCGCTGGCCTACCGCTCGCAGTACCGCTGCTCAGCGTGCGACGCATGGCTGTGCGCGAGCTGCGGCGACAGGCCCGTAGCGAGTGCAGGTGTCCGCTGCGGGGCGTGCTCCACCCCGCAGGAGTCGCAGGGTCCGCAGGCATTCCCTCTCCCCGCCATGCTCCCCCGACCGGCGAACGAAATAACATGCACCCGGATGACGAAGAACAAGACGCGCCACTGTCAGAACAGGCCAACAGAGTGGCCCGCGATCCCGGGAGAGCCAGCGCCTGTAGCTGCCTGTTGGACCCACCTCAGCGAAGAGGAACGTGAGAATTGCGCCCGAGCACGGGGCCTCAAGAGCGCGGAACGGGCAAGGATCTGGGCAGAGGGAGAGCCGGAACGGCAACGCCTCGCTGCCCAAGCCGAGGCCGAACAGCGCGCGGCTGGCAACCTGCCCGTGCAAGGAGCAGCTGCCCGAAAAAGCGGGAATGCACTTCGCGCGTTACCCTGCCCCGAATCGCTGCAAGGGGTGCGACTTCTGGCTGTGCGCATCGTGTGACCGGGGTACGTGTGGTGGCCGAGGGCGCTCAGTGCGAAACCTGCCGCCCGCACGTCACCGAACCCGCGTGCAAAGGGGATCACGCGGAGGAGGACGACCCCTACTACCGGATCACAGTGGGCGGCCTGGAGAACTTCAACGAGGCGATGTGCCTGTTGATCCGCGCCGGGGCACACAACGGGGGCACTCCGCGCGTATTCGCCGTTCGCCTCCCGATCTGCAGCAGCCAGGCGGAAGCGCTGAAGGCCCTGAAAACGTTCGACCGTGGATCGGACGCGGGGACCATTGAGGTGGAGCTGGTACCCGAAGGTACGGAAGCGACGGTGGACCCAGGTCTGCCGGAGCCGGCCCTGTCCGGCTTGGGGGACATCGAAAGCTGGTGGCTCGCCAACGGATACCCGCCCGGCGATAGGAGGCGCCGGTTGCAGTGAGCCAGGCCGGAGCCAACTACAACGCTCAGACTCACCAACTGAAGCAGTGAGTCGCATCGCAGTCGACAGGGCTCGCGGGCGTTCGAGATCTACAGGTCGAACTTGAGGTGCTCGATGTCGGTGAAGCGGACTTCCTCCAGCTGTCCGGCGCGGCGGCCGTGGTCCTGGAAGTACACCTCCTTGAGCGCTTCGGCGGCGATCTGCTGGAGCTGCTGGTCGGTGGCGCCGGCCTGCTGGGCGTCGAAGAGGCGGGCGGCGTGCTGCGGCGGCAGGGCGACCGTCAGGTGCCGCAGGCGGTCTTCGTCCGTCGTCCCGATGGGTGCGGTGTAGCCGATCCGGGCGCGGGTGTCGATGACGATGCCGCCGGTGGTCGCCGCCTTCTGCCGCGCCTTGGCACGGATCTGCGGCTGCCACCGCTTCTTCACCTCGGCCTCCAGGCGGGCGGCGAGGTCCGGACGGGGCTTCTTGATCTGGTCCTTCACGTACCGCTCGACCGTACGCTGCGAGATCCGCAGCATCTGGGCGACCGCCCTGGTGCCCTTGAACTGCTTGACCAGGTACCGCATCTGCGCGGGCGCGCTCTTGGGCGCTGGGCGGGTGAACGCCTTCTGCACCGCGGCGTCCAGGCCGTTGCCGAACAGGCTCATCGCCCCCTCCTACTCCCCGGTGTCGGCGTCGGTGATGGTGCCGTCCTTGATGTACCGGGCGAGGTTGAGGTCCGGGGCGTTGAACTGCTCGCGGACGCCCTCGCCCCACAGCACGCTCTGGGTGCCTTCCCACTTGACCAGCCCCGGGTTCACTCCGAGTTTGAAGCCGCCGGGCAGTGGCTTGCCGTCCCGGTAAGGCAGGAAGTCCAGCGGGGAAGGTCCGTCGGAGGCGTAGACGGCGCAGTCCGAGAGAACCGCGACCGGGTACTGCCCGGTGAAGGCGGCGTGCTTGACGATCTTGCGGTGCATGTTGATCCGGGTCCGGGAGATGACAGCGGCGCGGATGTCGGGGCGCCAGGTGGGCCGGGCGAGGGCGCGCCAGGGCTGCCCGGGCTTCCAGCCCTCCCCGCGGGGGCGTTCGCGCAGCTTGCCGATGCCGCCCTTCACGGTCGCCTTGATCGCGGACACCACGATCGCCAGCTCAGGGTCACGCTGGCGGTAGCCGTCCATCGCCGCGAGGAAGTCGGCCGGCGGCATGTCCGCGTGCACGCCGAGGTCGGCCATCGTGGCGAGGTAAGCGTCGCGCAGCCGGTTGTACCAGGCGTCCAGGTAGCGGCCGTTGTCGTGGCGGACGTATGCCTCGATCGGGGCAACGTCGTAGCCGAGCTCCACCGCGTACGCCACCGTCGGCGTCGCGTACCAGGCCGGCCCCGTCGGGCGCTCGCCCTTCGGCGTGAACGGGCTGGGCAGCAGCTCGCCGTCCAACTCCGTCCACTTGTCCTTGGCTACCTTCACGCGGGACAGGTCGACGTGGCCCAGGTCGACCAGCCAGGAGCCGGGCAGTTTCGCGTCGAAGACGGGGTTCTTGACGTGCGTCGGCGCGCCCAGGCCGACCACCAGGCCGTTCGCGCCGGCGGCGAAGGCCATGTTCACGTCGATGCCCACCAGGTGGGGGCGAAGGCATTCGGCGTCGGTGAGCGGGCGCGCCCAGTCGTACGCCTCCTCCACCAGGACCTCGGCCGGGGTGCGCCGGTGGAAGCGCGGCAGGTCCGCCAGGACCGGGTGCCCGTCGGGAGCCTCGCACGGCGCGCAGTCCACCGGATCCTTCCCCAGCGAGCCGGGGTTGTGCTCGGAGTGCCGCCTGCCGTCCGCGTCCGGTTCGGAGGCGCGGGTCGGCGGGTGCAGCGCGGTCATCAGTTCCAGGCCCGTCACGGCGGTCGATCCGCGCGGCGTCATCACCCGGGCCGCATACGTGCCCAGCAGCCGGGCCAGGTCCGCCGGCGGCAGCTGCCCCGCATCGGCCCAGTGCCGGGTGTCGAGCGCGTCCCACGACGGAATGCACAGTTGCACGCACGCACGCTCCGCCCCCTGCGCGGGGCGGTAGATCCTCGCCCACGGCCCAAAGCCCCTCTTGGTCAGCTTCCAGTCGGCACGCGTCAGCTGCTTGATGACCTTGTGGCCCTCCGGGATCCGGCCGGCGAGCCGCTCCTCATCGGTGAGGGCGACGGGCAGGCCGTAACGCTCCAGCGCCGACTCGGTGAGCACGAGCAGAGGGTCGGCGTCCCTGCCCGGCCCGGACAGCTTCGGCGCCCCGAGCTTCGCTTCCTTCAGCGTCCACTCCACCAGCGCCGGGATGGACTTGGCGGGTACGTCCAGGACCAGGCCGCCGACGCAGTACGCCAGCACCTGACCATCTGCGTCGACGTCGACGACCGCGAGCGGACCGTTCTCGAACCGCGCATCGACACCACCGGCTGGGCTGCCGACAGGGGCGGCCCTACGCGCGGGCGGCCGACGCGACGCCGGCCTGGTCGTGGCCACCGGATGCGGCACAGCGGCGGGGCGCAGCGCAGTGTCCTCGGAAACAGGCTCCGGAATCGGGTCTGCGGGTTCGGTGCGAGCCTGGGCCGGTTCACCGACCGATGGCACAGGAACAGCCGAGACGGCAGGCGTCTCGGGGACTGCCGTGTCCCCGGAGAGCACGGGGGCGTTGGCGGGGTAGAGCTGGGCGAGCTGCTTCAGCATGCGGGCGTAGGCATCACGCTCCGGCGGCCTCGGCTCGGTCTTGCCGGCCTCCCAGCCGCTGACCGTCGCGCGCCGCACCTGCAGTGCGGCGGCCACCTCGTCCAGCGTCAGACCGTGCGCCTGGCGCAGCCGCTTGCGTTCCGCCGGGGGCGGCAACGGGGAGCGGGACGAGACCAGCGCGTCGACCGCATCGAACAGCTCGGACATACGGCACCTCCTGCCCAGACCCTAGCGTGAAGCGCACCTTTCGCGTACCAAACACGTACGGATGGCGTAAATGGGGGTTGGGGGTTGGGGGTTGGGGGTTGCTTCGGGAAGGGCGTTCTCGGGCTTGGGTTACTACTGGCTCTCTAACCGAGGGCCGCAGCCGGTGTCCTGGCTATGCCTGAACTGGCCAGGGACAACGGCGTGGTGTGAGAGATCTGGGACAGCAGACGGCCGCCGTGCACCAGCCGTCGCGGTGGCAGAACGCTCGGGAGCGGGCATGGGTGAGATCGTCAAAGGGCTCGAACGGGCGCTGCTGACCCGTCCCGTGCCTACGAGTGACGCCGCCGTGCGTTTCCTGCTCAGGGCGGAGAAGGGCTCCACCAAGAACGTGGCGGTCCTCCTGGGGATCTCCCAGCGCACGGTACAGAGATGGGTCACCACCCGGCCGGGAATGCGCCGCCGCCCCAGTGCCGTGCATGCGGGGCTGATCGATGAGGCCGCCAGGGCACGGTGGCAGCCCCTGGTACGCGCCCGCCGACGGGCCCGGGCCGAGGCCGACGGCTTTGTCCTCCACACCAGGGCGCGGTTCGGATTCGCCGCTCCGGCAGGCTCGTCGGACGACCCGCGGGTCCGGCTGATCACCCAGTACCTGTCGGGAGAAGTGGCCCGCGAACTGTTCGCTGCCCGGGACGCCGGCGGAGGCGAGCAGCAGCAGATGGTGATCCTCGCCCGAGCGCTGGGGCATGCCCACTTCCGCAACGGAGGCCTGCGCGCCCACGGTCTCGGGATCGCCTTCACCGACGTCGAGTTCGCCGATTTTTCCATCGACTGACCGTGCACGCGGGTTCGGACTCAGCGCGAGGACGGGGACTGGTGCCGTGTCAGCATCGCGTCGTAGCACCGTGCTTCCTTGCGTTCGCGCCAGTCTCACTGGATACGGCCGGCAGGGCCGGTGCGCTGGCTGGCGGGCGGCTGCGGCGGGCGAAGCCTCGCTGCCTCCGCCACACGCAACAGGTGGGTGCGGTCGTGGGGGCCGGCCAGCAGGTGCTGGTCCTGGGCGGTTGCGAGCCGGGCGAAGCAGACGGCCGCCTTCAGGAAGACGCGCGCCCACGGCGGCACGTGGTGGGTGGCGCAGCCGTCGGTGTAGCGGGTGCGGTCGTGCAGGGCCAGGGTGGCCGCGGTGTCGTCGTAGTCGCCAGGGCGGGCGGTGGCGAGCTGCTGGAAGGAGACGCCGGTGAAGAGCGCGGCGGCTAGAGCGGCGGCGGCGTGCACGGGGCGGTACACGCGGCGGGGCTGTCGTAGGAGACGAGGCGGTCCAGCACGGGCAGGGTGAGCCACCGGTTGGCCGGCCGGGCGGGCTCGTCAACAAGCGGGGATACGGCGGCCGGTGTGCCGTAGTAGTGGCGGCGGGCGGCCTGGAAGTCGGCGGTGACGCAGTAGTCGGCCGTCTGCAGGGCCTGGTGCAGGGCGGCGGGCAGGTGGGGGCGGTGGCAGACCAGGGTCAGGTGGATGCCGGTGAGGGTGCGCAGTTGCAGGAGGCGCATCGTGCGGCGGGCGGTGAGGCGGTGTGCGCGCAGGACGGTCAGCCGGGTGACGGGCAGGGCCGTGATCCATGCGGTGGCGGCTTCCCAGGCGGGCTGACGGCCGGCGGGAAAGCCGCCCGGGAGCAGGGGCGGTTTGCCCAGGGCGGCGAGAAGGTCGTGGGCGAGGCCGGTCTCGCTGGTGGTGCCCGGGCCTGGGTGGAGGGTGATCCGGCCGGGCGGCACGTGGTGGGCGGCCAGGGCGGTGTGCGTGTGAACCGCATCGTCGCCCGGGTCGATGACCACGGCGACGGGCGACGGCATGACGGCGTGGCGGTCAGGCGAGACGACTGAAGGCCCAGCGCAGCAGCTCCTGATCCACACGGGGGCGGCCGGTGCGGGCCAGGCCGGTGCGGGTGTGGGCGGTCAACTGGGCCCAGGCTCGGAAGTTGCCGTGCGCGGCATGCTGGTCGGCGAAGGCTATGTCGTCGGGATCGGCGTCGGCCCACACCGGATGGAACAGCGGGATGGCCTCCAGGACCTCGCCGGGGGTGAGGCGGGTGAAGTGCTGCCGGATGAAGATGCGGGAGGAGAGCATCGGTTCGCGGCGCAGCACGGTGTGGCAGCCCTCGCCGCCGACGAAGATGATCGCGAGCTGGGTTGAGGATTCGTCCCACAGGTAGCGGAAGTACTCGAACGCCTCGCCGTTGAGCCACTGAGCCTCGTCGACGAGGAAGGTGCGGGGGGCGGCGAGGGCGTTCTTGAGCAGGCGGTCGAACTCGCTGAGGTGGCGGGGCGGTTCACCGGGCAGGTCGAGGGCGGTGAACAGCTCGTAGCGCACGGCCCGGGCGGTGGGGCGGGCGCGGAAGGTGACCCGTCGGACGTCCTCGCCCACTCACACCACACCCTCGCGGCACGTAGTGCCCCCGCCGCGCTGTCGACCATGGAATCATTGCCCTCACCAGGCAGGATCAGCGAAGGAGACAGGACATCCGCATGTTCGACGCTCTGAAGAACCTCAAGGAGAAGGCCGAAGACCTCGCCGAGGACCACGGCGACAAGATCTCCCAGGGGCTTGAGAAGGCCGGCGGCCTCGTCGACGACAAGACCGACGGCAAGCACAGCGACAAGATCGACACGGCCGTCGACAAGGCCCAGCAGTATGTGGAAAAGCTCGGCGACAAGCAGAGCTGAGGCCGGCTCGCGGCCGCCGGCCGGTCCGGGCTGCCACGCCCCCGGGGCCCGGGCCGCCGCCCCCCCCGGCGAGGGGGCCGGGGCGACGGTGCGTCACACCGTCAGGAGGCTCCCTGGACCGGACGGGCCGGGGTCTCCTGGGGCTTGCGGCGGAAGGGCCATCGGAGGCGGCGGATGAACGCACCGCCACGGGGGGCTTCCACGCCGGGGGTGTCCAGGACCGGCCGTGAAGCGGTCGGGGCCACGGCGTGCACGGCCACCGGGGCCGACGGCCCTGCGGCGGGGGCCGGGATGGCCGTGGGGACCGGGGGCGTACCCGTGACCACGGGGGAGGCCGTGGCGGGGGTCGCGCCGTGGGCGGACGGGGCCGTGAGCAAGGGCGTGGCGGGCCCCGCCGGAGACACGGCCGGGGCCGTGGACAGGGGTGTCGAAGGCCCGGGCCCATGGGCGGCCGGGGTGTGCCCGTGGACCCGGCCGGAAGGCTCCGTCGGCCCCGCCGGGGAGGCCGCGTCGCCCCCGGTCGGAGCGGGGGCGGGTGCCGGGGACAGGGCGCGCAGGGCGCGGCGGAGGTCTTCCACATGGGTGGTCCTGTCGGCCAGACGGGCGGCCAGATGCCGGGCCTCGGCCTCGGCCAGGGCGGAGCGGTGGCGCTCACGTTCCAACCGGGCGATAAGGTCCGCCACGCGCGCCCCGGCCTCCCCGGCCTCCCCGGCCGGCTCGGACCCGGCCGTGGCCGAGACCGTGGCCGCCGGCCCCGGCGGTCCGGCCGGGGTGGCCGCCTCGCTCTCCGCGGGGGCCGGTGCGTGCAGGCGCAGGCCGGCCGCAAGCAGGTCGTCGACGGGGATCAGCCAGCCGCGCTGTGCGTCACGCCGCGAGTCCGGGAGGTCGCCGGCCTCCCGGCGGCGGCGGATCGTCGACCGGCTCACACCGCACGCCTGTGCCGCCTCCCGCTGCGTCAACCACGGCCTGTCCACGCCCTCACCACCCCGCCCCGCGGCGAAGGTATGGGACCGGTGGGTGCATAGCGCTCATGGCCGGACGGTAACCCCCACCCCGGCTAATAACATGACAACACGACGAACATGCCTCCGAGAGGACCACTCCGCCGCACAGCAAGACCGGGCGGGGCGGGCCGGCCCCCGGGGGACGGGAGACATGCGTGTCGGGACGGGGGTGCGACCTGGGCAGCGGTACGTTTCCCGGCGCGACCCCCCACCGCCCGCGAGCCCGGCCGAGGTGCGCCATGCCGCCGTCCTCCTTCCTCTACGTTCTGAGAAGGCTGCTGACCGGAGCCCATGGACGGGGCCTCCATGCGAAGGCCACCGCCGCCGCGTCCGCCTTCACCGCCCTCTTCCTGCTCGCCTCCTCCCTGGTGATCGTGCCCGTGGAGCGGGGTGCTCCGCAGGCCACCATCACCACATACCCGCGGGCCCTGTGGTGGTCGATCGAGACGGCGACCACCGTCGGGTACGGGGACACCTATCCGGTCACGGCGTGGGGACGGGTGATCGCCGCCTTCGTGATGCTCGTCGGTATCGCCACGTTCAGCATCGTCACGGCGGCGATCGCGACGTGGTTCGTGAACAACGCCGCCCGCGACGCCCGGCGGCTGGCGGCCGACGCGGGGCGCCTCGGGCAGAGCGGGGAGCGGGAGGCCGAGGAGGCGTTCCGCGCGCTCCACGATCGCTTCGACCGGCTCGAACACGCGCTCACGAACTCCACGGCCCCGGGCACCCAGGACGGCCCCGGAAGGCGGCAGGGGCGGGGAGCGCCGGGGGACGACCGTCGAGGTGACACAGGGAGGGAGGGGACGTGAGGAGTGGCGGTGCGAAAAGGCCCGGCCCGTTGAAGGGGGCTGAATCCACACGTGCGGCCGTCAGGGCTTCTCCAGGAACCCGCCGCCGGACGGACATGCGCGGGCGGGCTACCCGGGGGCCGCGAGCAGGCGTACAGCCAGACCCGTGAAGACGGTGCCGCACAGGACGTTCAGGCCGCGGGCCATGCGGCGGCTGCGGCGCAGCAATGCCAAGAGGCGGCCCGCGGACAGGCCGATCGCCGCGTCCACGGCGAGGCCCATCAGTACGAGGGTGAGACCGAGGACCATGAACTGCCCGACCACATGGCCGAGTTGGGGATTCACGAACTGCGGCAGGAAGGCCACGTTGAACAGGATCACCTTCGGGTTGAGCAGGTTGGTTATCGTGCCCTGCCAGAAGGCGCGCCGTCGGCCGGGGCCCGGGGCCGCGGCGGACGCCGCACCCTCGGCACCCAGTCCCGGGCGGTCGCGGAACGCCTTGACGGCCAGGCAGATGAGGCAGGCGGCGCCCGCCCAGCGCAGTATGTGATAAAGCGTCGGCAGTGACAGGAAGAGCGCCGACAGGCCGAGCATGGCGGCTCCGGCGTGGACCAGCGCGCCGAGTGCCACACCCACCGCGGCCCATACGCCCGTGGCCGGACCGCCCCTTGCGCCCATCGCCATGACGAACATCATGTCGGGGCCCGGGGTGACACACAGCGCAAAGGCGGCGGCGAGGAACGTCACGTACAGGGAGACATCGACCACGAGAGCCATCGTGGGGACCACGCGCGGCCGTGTCCACCGTGCCACCCGGCCCCGGGGGGGGTGGTTGTCCCGTTCCGCCCGTGATGTGCGCGGGAGTTGGCGGGGCCGGGCCGTGGCGGGGCGTGGGGGGGGCAGGGGGTGCTGGTGAAGTCCGCTCGTACGACGTCGTCGGGGGCGGTGCTCGCTTCCGCGAGGAGTTCGCCGGTGGACGACCAGATGCCCGAGCGGCCCGACGCACGGTGGCAGCCGCCTCCCGTCGGGCCCGCGAAGACCGCCATGGCGCCCCGGACGCCGTGGTCGGCGGCGATGCGGCGGGCACGTGCGCCGTGGGCCTCGGCCTCGCTCTCGTCGTGGACGAGTCCCGCCACGCAGCCGTCGACGCCCGGTGCGGCGGTCTTCGCCGCGTGCTCCGCGACGCCGGTGTCGCGGCACACGGCCATCCCGACGCACCACCCGTCGACGTCGGTCGCGGCCCGGCCGGCGCCCGGCACGAAGCGGGCCGCCCCGTCGGCGCCGAGGCGGGTCTTGCGGTACGCCACCCGCGCACCGCCGCCGTCGACCGCCAGGACACCGATGCGGGGGCCCGGTACCGGCACCCCGGCCAGAGCGAAGGTCCCGGCCTCGGCACAGGCCGCCACGAGCGGTGCCAGCCGGCCATCGCCGGGGGCGATCGGCGCGGCGTCCAACCCGTAGCCGGCCAGGGACAGTTCGCAGAAGACCACGACGCGTGCCGCGGCCGTCCGCACGGCCCGCGCATGGGCCGACGCATTGCCCTCCACATCGTGGGCCCTGCAGGCCGGCTGCGCCACCGCGACGCTCAACGGGCGTGTCCTCACGGGGGCCTCACTCCCTCCCGCACCCTCCGGGCGGAGCGCGCGGTCCCTCCCCACCCTAAGCAGGCTCTCGACCGTCGCCGCCCGGCGCCGGACACCTCGGCAGCTCCCAGAGAGGGTCGATCCGGGGGCGGGGCAGCGGGGGGAGGTCCACCAGTCCGAGCAGGAGGAAGGGGCCGACGTCGAGGGCGCCGTCGGGCGACGCGGTGTCACATGCCGCCGCCAGGTCACGGCGGGCCCTGGCCGCCCCGGGGTCCGGGACGTTCCCCACGCCGGGGGGCCGTGGTGCCAGGAACGGTGTGAGCAGGGCCGCGGGGACGGCGAACGGGCCGCGGCAGCCCGCGCCGGAGCAGGCGGCCGCCCGGGCGACACCGATCCACAGCGGGACACCGTCGTGCCGCAGCCCGCCGGCGGCGAGGGCATACAGGCACTCGGCGACCACGGCCGGTGCCAGTCTCCCGGTCAGGAATCCCGCGATCAGCCACCTGAGGCGCAGTCCGGGCGCGGCGTTCGCGTCGTGTGCACAGGTGAGGTACTCCCATGCCAGTCCGGGCGACGCGGTGCGGAGGCTGCCGCTGCCCAACGACGCCTCCTTCGCCCGCAGTCCGGCGTCCGCGACCTTGCTGCCGTGTGTCCTCGCGGCGCGATAGCAGTGGACCGCAGTGCCCACACTCCACCGCTCCCGTTCGCCGCCGAGCACACACAGCCAGACGGCGTCACAGAGATGCGTGATGCCGCTCAGCGCGGCCACCACGCGCAGGGGGCTGAGGACCCTCTCGCCCGGCGCGGCGCCCGAGTGTTCCACCGCGGCAGGGCCGCTGCCGGGGAACGGGGTGTCCGGCTCCGTGGCCTGCCGCTCCCCGGCGGCGCTCCCGCAGAACCTGCGGGCGGCAAAGTCCCTGGCCGACGACGGGAGGACGTCGAGGCAGGCGGGGCCGGCCTCGGCGAGGACCGCGGCGAACAGATGCCCCCCGGCGCCCGGTACGATCCTCTCCCAGTGGCGCCACCCCTCCCCCAGCCCCCCGAGCCGCGGCTCCCCGGGCGGGCCGGGATCCGCCAGCCAGCGCCGCGCCAGCCCGCGCAATCGGGGACCCGTGACGACCAGGGAACAGCGGCCGGCTTCCACCGAGCCGGTGACCCGGCCGACCGCGCGGGCCAGTGCCTCGACCGCCGCCCCCGTACGGACATCGGCGATGGCCAGAAACTGCTCACCGATCTCCTCGACGTGGCCCCTGGTGTCTGTCCGCCCCCGCGGCCAGCAGCACCCGTACCGCCTCCGTACGCGCCTCGGCCCCCGCCACGCCCTCCAGCTCCTCGGCCGCCCGCACCCGCCTGCGGAAGATCCGCATCGCCCAGCTCATATGCGCCACCTCCCCCCGTTCCGTCATTCGAAGGCCCTGTCTGTTACTTCTTGTCAGTGAACGTAATGATGGGGCGGGTTGTCCGGTTACCGCATCGGGGTGCGGGGGCCCGCCGACAGAGGCAGTCGCGGGCGGGCGCACCATGGGCTCGGTCAGGTCGCCGCCGGGGAGAGGAGCAGCGTGGGAGCCGAGTCGTACGAAGGGACGGGCGGGGCCGTGGAGCTGGCGGCGCGGCTGCGGCACGTCTACTGGACCGGCGGCGGCAGCGGCGCGGGCAAATCGACAACCGCGCGCCGACTCGCCGACCGGCACGGCTGGCGGCGCTACGCCACCGACGACACGATGCACGACCACGCCCAGCGGACCACTCCCGCCCAGGCGCCCTTCCTCCACCGCTTCCCCGGCATGAGCATGGACGAGCGGTGGGTGAACCGCTCCCCCAAAGTGATGCTGGAGACGTTCCACTGGTACCAGGGCGAGGCGTTCGGCCTGATCATCGAGGACCTGCTGCGCCTGCCGCGCGAGCCGTGCGTGGTGGTGGAGGGGTTCCGGCTGCTTCCGCGTCTGGTGCGGCCGCTTCTCGCCGCCCCCGAGCGGGCCGTCTGGCTGCTGCCCACGCGCCGCTTCCGGGAGGCGGCCTTCAGCGGCCGGTCAGCGCCGGGGGAAGGGTTCGTGTGGCGGACGAGCGACCCGGCACGGGCCCGGCACAACCTCGCCGAACGCGACGCCATGTTCACCCGACGCCTCCGGGAGGAGACCCGACGTCTTCGGCTGCGCGCCGTCCATGTCGACACCGGCATGACGGAGGACGACCTCACCGGGGAGGTCGCGGCCGCCTTCCGCCTCTGACTCGCCGTCATGCCATGTGCTGCGCGCGGTTGTTGACGGCTCGGCCCATGAGGAGGGCGGTGCGCTCGTACGGACCGCCATGCTCAGCGGCATACGCAACAGCGTCATTGACGGCGTCGAGGCCGAACGTGCGGACCCGTTCCGGGGCGAGGTCCAGCGCGCCGGAGGCAAGAAGCCGGACGATGCCGACGTTCGCCGTACGCGGGTACATCCACTGACCCCGCACGGTGACCGAGTTGCGCATGATCCATGGGTAAGGGAGCGCGAAGTCGTCACCGCCGAGCATGCCGACGCCGCCCATGAGAACGACACGCCCGTACTCACGCACAGTCATGGCCGCGGTGCGCGCCACGACACTCGGGGCGCCCGGCGAGAGCAGGTCGATCACCATGTCGACCGGCCCCTCAGCCGCCGTGGACATCGCCGCACGGTCGGTGTCCCCGTCACCGGTCAGGCGGACCGGCCGTACGCGTGGGCCGAACCGTTCGGCGAGGAGGCCGAGCGCGGCGCGGCTGCGGCCCGGGGCGACCACGCGGCCCGCCCCCATCGCGAGCGCCACCGCGACCGCGCTGCTGCCGAGATTCCCGGTAGCCCCGCTGACCAGCAGCGTCTCCCCCGCTTCGAGCCCGCCGGCGAGCAGTCCGCCGTAGGCGATGACGTACACGCCGAGCGCCGCCCAGCGGGCCGGGTCGTCCAGCGCCCCGGCGGGCAGCCGGTAGACGTTCTCCGTCGGGACCCGCATCCGCTCGGCGAACGCCCCGTCGTGCAGATGGCGGGCGAGCCTCGCGCCGCCCTCACCCCGTGAACTCCAGCCCTGGAGCGCGATATCGGGCGTCAGCGCATCGTCACGCGCACGCACCGTCGGGTCACACCACACCGGGTCACCGGGACGCAGCCGGGTGGCGTCGGAGCCGACAGTGAGCACGCGGCCCACACCGCCGGTCCCGGGCACGACCGGGGGCACGAGGGGGTATCTCCGTGCACCACCGAAAACCTCAGCCGCATACGGCGCCACGGAAGCGGCCAGGACCTCGACCACAACCTCACCGCCCCCCGCCACGGGATCGGGCACGTCCCCTACCACCAGCGGAGCACCGAACTCCGTCAGAACCACTGCTCGCACGCGATGACCCCTCTCAATGGCCGTAGCTGAGATTACGACTGTGACTGCCGACACCTGCCGAGAACCGTCAACGCCCTTTGCCAGAATTCATCTGCGCCTGCGGGCACTTGGACCGGTCTGCTCGCTTCTGACGCTGTTCTCTCGAAACCGACCCTAGGAGGACGCCGGGCATGACGGAAGCGATGATCTGGCATCCGTGGTATGCGTAGGACGCATGGATGTCTCCAGTGCGGGGCTGCGGGTCCTGCGGCAGATCGCGGAGTCCGGCAGCTTCACCGCGGCCGCCGTCCGCCTGGGCTACACGCAGTCGGCAGTCTCACGGCAGGCGGCCTCGCTGGAGCGCGGTGCGGGAGCCGCGCTGTTCGAGCGCCGTTCCGACGGGGTACGGCTCACCACCGCGGGCCTGGTCATGCTGCGGCACGCCCGCACGATCCTCAGCACACTCGACACAGCAGAGCGTGACCTCACGGGCACCGTTCCGGGGACCGAGACGGTGCGGCTTGGTGTGTTCCTGAGCGCGGGCGCGGCGCTCCTGCCTCCGGCACTCGCCCGGCTCGCGGCGGCCGATCCGCAGATCACCGTCACCACGACCGAGGGCACCACGCCCGCGCTGGTACGGGCGCTGCGCGCGGGCTCCGTCGACCTCGCGGTGCTGACGTCCCGGCCGCCGCACCGGCCGTCGGACGGTGAGTCGCCGCGGCTGCACGTCGCGACCGTGGCGGACGCGGAGCTGGTCGTGGCGGCGCCCGCCGCCGGGGACTTCGCGGGGCGCACCGCGGTGCACGTCGACGAACTTGCCGACGTCGCGTGGATCGCCACCCCGTCGTCCCGCTCCGAGCCGCTGCTCGGCGTCTGGCCCGGGCTGCCCGGCAGGCCGCGCGTCGTGCACTCCGCGCGCGACTGGCTGACGAAGCTGCACCTGGTGGCCGGCGGTTTCGGTGTGACGACGGTGCCGTCCCGGCTCTCGCCCGCGCTGCCGCCCGGGGTGAGCCTGCTGCATGTCGAGGGCGCACCGCCCGAGATCCGCCGGGTCCACGTGGCCCGCCTCCCCGGCCCGCCCTCCCCGGCGGTCACGGCCGTCACCAGGGCGATCACTTCGGCGGCGCGCTGAGCGGCCGCCGCCACGCACCCGTGGAAGCCTCCGCCGCCGCGCCACCGCTCGGCACACCGCCACCCGGCGCGCTGCCGTCCCCGCGTCGCCGCCGCCGTCGCGAGGTCAGGCGGCCAGTCCGTCGATGCGGTACTGCATCACGCGGTAGTTCTGGTCGTCGAACCACTGGCTCACCGCGAGGTGGAAGTCGTCGAAGGTGGAGCCGGGGATGATGAAGCCGCCGTAGGGGCTGGCGACCGCGTTGCCCGCCTCGTTGCCCGGGGTGGTGGGGACGATGACGGTCTGCTCGGGGGTGGCGAAGAGGTCGCTGGTGGGCAGCGCGAAGACCTGTGCGCGCATCGAGAGGGCGTCCATGTTGAGCCAGGTGAAGGCGTACTTGCCGCCCATGGCGCGGAAGCAGATCTCGCCCCACTTACGGCGCGGGCTGATCGTGGTGGGGGCGTTGCCCCAGGCCCAGGCGCCGCCGGCGTAGCCCCAGGGTTCGTAGGCGGCGGGCACGCCGAGCTGGTCCTGGTGGACGCGGTGCAGCAGCAGGTCGGAGTCGACGCCGCGGTTGAAGACGGTGGACAGCACGTAGCAGTGGCCGTCGTCGGCGACCGCGTACGTCTTCTGCTGGAACTGGCCGCCGTACTGGTCGCCCGGCCACTGGCAGAGGTACTGCCAGGTCTCGCCGTTGTCGTCGGAGCGCCAGAAGCCGGAGTGGTCGGTCTGGTAGATGACGCCGCGCATGAGGTGCATGTACATCGAGCCGCCGACCGTGAAGACGTCGGAGGGGATGGCGGTGGTGCCGCCGGTGTGGCCCTCGGGGACGAGGCCCACGGCGTGGGCGCCGCCGACGCTGCCGTCGATGGTGAGGGAGCCGAGCGCCGGGTCGTGGGCGCGCAGGCCGACGGGGGCCCGCCAGTCGGGGCCGCCGACGCCGCCGCCGTCGAAGGTGTCGCCGCAGACGAAGAGCATGGTGCCGTCGGGGCAGCGGGCGGGGATGCCGAGATCCGTCCAGGGGGCCGCGAAGGGGCCGGTCTCGGCCGGGCCCGTGAGGTTCCTGATCTTGGCGCCGGTGATCGCGGCCGCGGCCCTGGAGGCGGTGGGGGTGCGGGGGGTGGCGGCGGCCGGCAGCGTGGTCGCGCCGAGGGCGGCGAGGGCGCCGAGCGAGGCCGTCAGCACGCGCCGTCGGCCGGGGCCTGCGGGCGGGGTGGGCGGGGGGTTGTCTGCACGGGCCATGGGGGGCTCCTTGGGCGAGGGGGTTCCCGCCACCACACGGGTGGGCGACGTGGTCTAAACCACCACCGATTCATGCCCATGTCAAGATCGGCGGCCCGGCGCGCGGGCGGGTCGCGCGCGGGCGGTGCGCGGACCCGGTCCCTCCGCTCAGGCGGCGCCCCGGGTCGAGGCGCGGTGCACGGGGTCGGGCGGCAGCAGGGCGGCGCGGCGCGGCGCGTCCGGGTCCGCGAGGCGGGCCAGCAGGAAGTCGACCGCGCGGGTGCCCATGGCGTGCGCGGGGAGGCGGACCGTGGAGAGCGCGGGTTCCAGATAGGCGGCGAAGGGGTGGTCGCCGTAGCCGAGCACCATGATGTCGTCGGGCACCCGGAGACCGCACTCGCGCAGGGCCTTGTAGACGCCGAGGGCGAAGTAGTCGTTGCCGGTCACCACGAGTCCTGGGTGGTTGCCGGGGGTGATCAGACCCGCCGCCATGCGGTAGGCGTCGTCGGGGCGCCAGGGCAGGCTGGCGCCGCCGGTGCGGCGGGTGGGGACCTTGATGACGAGGGAGTCGGCGGGGGCGGCGCCGAGGTCGGACAGGGCCCGCTCGAAACCGGCGATCCGCTCCGCCGTCGTACTGATCTCCAGGTCCTCCTCGAACAGCCACGCCCGCCGTACGCCCCCCTCCCCCACGGCACCGAGGACCGCGTCGTGGATGCCCTGCTCGGCGTCGATGCCGACGAAGTCGAAGCCGAGGGCCGGGATGTCCCTGCTGAGCAGGACAACAGGGAGCCCGGCCTTGGCCAGGCTCTCCCAGGCGTCAGGGCGGTTCTGGATGGGGACACCGAGGACCGCGTCGACGCCGAAACGCAGGAGCTGCTGGACGGCCTCCTGCTCGTTCTGCTCGGACTCCTCGGTGACCAGGAGCAGCACCGAGTAGCCCGCGGTGCGGCAGCGCTGCTCCACGGCGGAGATGAGGGCCGCGTAGAACGGGTTCGAGGGGTTGGTGATGACCAGGCCGACGACCATGGTGGTGCCGGAGACCAGGGAGCGGGCGTGGCTGTTGGGGTGGTAGCCGAGGCGTTCCGCCTCGGTGCGGATGGCGTCCCTGGTGGCGTCGCTGACCTGGCCCTTGCCGGCGAGCGCCCGGGAGACGGTGTTCACGGACAGGCCCAGCACGTCGGCGATATGACGCTGCGTCACCCGCTGTGGATGCACCATCGTCGTCGAGCGCTCCGTTCGGCTCCGGGTCCAACGTCCTGCCGGGCTTCGGCTCAGCTCTTGCCCACGAGGTAGATGCGCAGTTTAGCCACCGGCGCGGTGCCCGTCACACGGCACCCGAGGCGCAGCCACTGTCCGAAGCCGGTGGCGCCCCAGCTCGTGAGCCCTGGGGCGGTGACGCGGGCGGGCGGGATGTCCAGGGGGCACCAGTGGAGGCCGTCGGGTGAGATCTCGGTGGTGAAGTCGAGGGCGGTGTCCTCCCCCGCCATGTCGAGGGCCTGGACGAAGAAGCGGGCCTCGGCGGCCCAGGGCAGTTCGTACGGCTCGGTGGCGAAGTCGGCGCGTACGGTCGTGTTGCGTTCCAGGACGGCGGTGATCGTCGATCGCATGGGGGGCCTCACCAGTCCACCGAGATCAGGACGGAGTCGAGGAACAGGAAGTTCCTGACGTCCGTGTGGGTACGGACGGAGAAGTAGAAGTTGAGGAGGTTGTCGAGGGTCTGGTAGCGGTCGGGGTAGACCGGGACCGGGGTGTCGGCGAGGTCGACGACGGTGTCGTTGACCTGGAGTTCGACGTTGGCGCGGCGGGCGGTGTCGATGCGCCAGCGCAGATAGTGCCAGTTGATCTTGGTGGGGACCTCGTTGACGCACAGCTCCATGGGGTCGCCGACGTAGCGCCAGTCGCCCGGGTCGGGGGCGGTGAAGTCGGCGGCGTAGGGCAGGGCGAACTTGCCCTCGTGGTGGTCGCGCGGGGTGGGCTCGGGGACGACGGGGTACTTCCAGCGGCGGGTGAGGTTGCCGTCGAGGTCGGTGTTCTCGTAGCGCATCACGTTGTGGTAGCGGACACCGCCGTCGGAGCAGATGTCGGTGGCGACGGTGAAGGCGCCGAACTCGGCCTCGGCGGGGTGCCGGTTGCCGTCCCAGGCGACCGTGCCGGTGCGGGCGGGGCCCACGTTGGCCTCGGCCTTGAAGGCGAAATAGGTCTCGATCTGCACCTGGCCGCGTCCCGCCATGGTCAGACGGCGGATGCCGGTCGCGGTGTGCCCGGTGTGGGCGCGGCTGGCGAGCTTCAGGGCGAGGTTGCCGCTGAGGGTGCCGTGGGTGCCGACGTCGAAGAAGGTGCACGAGGAGAGCTGCGGGGGGCGGAAGTCGCGCATGTGGTCGTCGACGGTGTCGAGGTTGCCCTCGCCGTCGTAGTTGCCGAGCAGCTCGGTCCAGCCGTGGGTGGTGGAGTCGAAGCGGTCGAAGGCGAGGACGCGGGGCAGCGGGTCGAACTTCTCAAGGTCGGTGTCGCGGGCGGACGGGAGGGCGCGGGCGCCTGGGCTCATGCGGGTCTCCGGTGGGTCGGCGGCCGGCCGCTCGTGGGGCCGACCGCACCTCGGGCCGTGAACGTTAACTTTCTTTGGACCCTAGCTCTCCCTTGACGCTTCTCACAAGGCACTCCTAGCCTCACCTCGCGACCATTAACGTTAATGCACCGGGGCCGCTGTTGCCGTAGTGCGAGGTCAGGGGTGTTCTTCGATGGAGCTTCACGTCAACCGCCAGACGGTCGCCTCGACCGTGGGCACGGCCCTGGAGTGGTACGACTTCTCCCTGTACGGGACGGCCGCCGCGCTGGTGCTGCCGAAGGTGTTCTTCCCCGAGGGGAACGACCTCGCGGCAACGCTGTCGTCGCTCGCGACGTTCGCGGTGGGCTTCTTCGCGCGCCCGGTGGGCGGGGTGGTGATCGGGGTGCTCGGCGACCGGCTGGGCCGCCGGGCGATGCTGTTCTTCACGCTGGTCCTGATGGCGGTGGCGTCGACGCTGATCGGGGTGCTGCCGAGCTATGCGACGGCGGGCGCGGTGGCCCCCGCGCTGCTGGTGGTGCTGCGGGTGCTCCAGGGCATCGGCGCGGGCGGCGAGTACTCGGGCGCCCTGCTGATGTCGGCCGAGCACGCCGAGACCAGGGCGCGGGGGATCAACGCGAGCGCGCCCACGCTCGGGAACGCGGCGGGGGCGCTGCTGGCCACGGGCGTGTACTACCTGATGACGGTGGTGATGTCGCAGGAGGCGTTCGAGTCGTACGGCTGGCGCGTGCCGTTCCTGCTGAGCTGTCTCATCGGGGTGGCGGGGATCGTCATCCGGCTGCGGATCTCGGACAGTGCGGAGTTCCGTGCGGCACGCAGCGCGGGCAGGCTGCCGCGTTCGCCGCTGCGCGCGCTGTTCTCGTCGTCGCGGCGGAAGATCGCCCCGGCGATGCTGATCAGTGTGGCGCCGAACGTGATCAGCTATCTGCCGTCGGTGTACGCGCTCACGTATCTGGCGGACGACGTGGGCGCCGCGTCGTGGATCGGGCTCACCGGCCTCGCGATCGCCAACGCCCTGAAGTTCGTGACGGTGCCGACCGCGGGCTGGCTGTGCGACCGGTTCGGGCGGCGTCCCGTGATGGTGACGGGGGCGGTGTCGGCGGCGGCGCTGTTCTACCCGTTCCTCTTCATGCTGGACACCGGTACGCCTGTGGTGGTGTGGGCGGCGTTCGTGATGATCTACACGCTTTGCAACGACCTGACCCTCACCTCGCAGGCGACGATGCTCTCGGAGCTGTTCGAGGTGGAGCACCGGTACACCGGGGTCGCCCTCACCCGGGAGATCACCGGCGGTGTCGTGGGCGGCACCATCCCGTTCGTGGCGACGCTGCTGCACGAGTGGGCGGACGGGGGCCGCTGGGGCATCGTGCTCTACTCCGCGGCCCTGTGTCTGCTCTCCGCGCTCGGGGCGCTCTTCATCAAGGAGCCGCCGCATCTGCGCGGGCGGCGCGGCGGGGCGGACGCGGCGGCGCCGGTGGACGGCGTCGGCGGGGAGGCCGGTGGTGCGGGGCTCGAACGGCAGCCGTAGGCGTCGGCGGGCGGGGCACTCGTGCCGCCCGCCGACGCAGGCTCCGGGGCGCCGGGGTAACGTCCGCCGTGGGTCGGTCAGGCCGGGGGTCGTCCGGTGGGGTCGTCGGTGAGGCTGCGCAGCAGGGGGCCGTACTCGGGGTGGGCGAGGGCGGACGCCATCTGGGCCACCAGGTAGTCGGCGGGGTTGCCGGTGTCGTACCAGCGGCCCTTGATGACCTGGCCGTAGGTGGCGCGGGTGCGGGCGTAGGCGTTGATGGCGTGGGTCAGGTAGATCTCGCCGCTGCGGTGTTCGTACCAGCGCTGGGTCTGCTCACGCAGTTCGTCGATGATGCCGGGGGTGATGACGTAGCCGCCGATGGCCGCGAACGACGAGGGCGCGTCGGCGGGTTGGGGCTTCTCGACGAGGCCGGTGATACGGAGCAGGCCGCCGCCGAGGTCCTCCTGGACGAGGGGGACGCCGTAGCGCCGGGAGTCGGCCGGGTCCATGGGGAGCAGGGCGAGGACGGGGCAGCTCGTGGCCTCGTAGGCGCGGATGAGCTGCTGGGCGCGGGGCTCATCGGCGACGAAGACGTCGTCGGGCCAGAGCACCAGGAGGGGTTCGTCGCCGGTGTTGCGGGCCGCGTTGAGGACCGGGGTGCCGTTGCCGTACGGGCCGTGCTGGTCGAGGTAGGTGATGTGGCCGTGGTGGGCCAGTTCCGCGACCTCCTCGACGGCGTCGGCGTAGTCGTGCTTGCCGTCCGCGCGCAGTTGCTCGACGAGGGCGGGGTGGGGGCGGAAGTGGTCCTGGATGAGGGACTTCCCGCCGGAGACCACGATGGTGATGTCGGTGATACCGGAGGCGACCAGCTCACGGACGGTGTGCTCGATAACGGGTTTGTCGCCGACGGGGAGCATTTCCTTCGGGATGGCCTTGGTCAGCGGCAGGAGCCGGGAGCCGAGCCCTGCGGCGGGGATGACCGCCCTGCGGATCGTCGGGGGCATCTTCTGTTCTCTCCTGGTCGCGCGGGGGCGCCGTCCCTGTCCGGCACGGCCTGGCTGGTACGGCGCCGACGCTACCAACCGGCACGCCCGTGCGGCGTGCCCGCCCCGGCGCGGGCGGCGGGCCCCCGGCGGGTGTGGGGGGACGGGCCCGGTCTGGTTGACTGGTGGGATGATCGCCGTCCGCCGGTCCCGCCAGGGCGGCGTGGACGCGGGCGCGGGAGGGAGCATGGTGGCCGAGCCGTTCAGCGTGCGGATCAGTGTGCGCGGTTACGAGACCGACGCCCAGGGCCATGTGAACACGGCCGTGTATGTGCAGTACGCGGAGCATGCGCGCTGGAGCCTGCTCCAGGCCGCCGGCATCCGGCAGCAGGACCTGCTCGCGGCGGGCGTGGGGCCGGTCAACATGGAGGCGACCGTGCGCTTTCTGCGGGAGCTGCGCGCGGGCGACGAGATCGATGTCACCTGTGGTTTCGTGTGGGGCGAGGGCAAGTCCTTCCGGGTGGAGCAGGCCCTCGTACGGGCGGACGGGACGCGGGCGGCCGAGGTGGACGCGGTCAGCGGGATCATGGATCTGACGGCGCGTCGGCTGGTGGCCGATCCCCGGGCACGGCTGCGGGAGTTGGCGAAGGACCCGGGCCTGCTCGGTCTCTGACGGTGTGTCGGGGCACGGTGCTGACGCGCCTAGTGGGGTTCTGTGTTGAGGCGGCCGGAGCGGAACACGTCCGTGGTGACGCGGTGTTGGTCGAATCCCGCGGTGCGCAGGGCCGCGGTGAGGCCGTCGAGGCGGGCGAGCCCGGCGAGGGCGGGGGCGTCGGCCTCGACGCGTACCGTGTCGCCGAGGTCGCGGACCCTGAGGTCGCGCACGGCGAGTCCCGCGTCGCGCAGCAGGGCGCGCACCGCGGTCTCGGCGCGGTCCACCCGGGCGAGCCGGTGCCCCGTCACCTCGATCCCGTAGCGGATGCGGCTGGCCAGGCACGGCTGGGCGGGCTTGTCCCAGGTGGGCAGCGCCCAGTGGCGGCTGAGGCGGCGCACGTCGGACTTGGTGAGCCCGGCCTCGCGCAGCGGTGCGTGGATGCCGAGTTCGGCGGCGGCGCGGATGCCGGGGCGGTGCGGGTCCGCGGCGTCGTCGGCGTTGGTGCCGGTGGCGCAGTGCGGGAAGCCGTGCTCCGCGGCGAGTTCGGCGACGGCGGCGAGGGAGTGCGCCTTGCAGAAGTAGCAGCGGTCGGTGCCGTTGGCGCGGTAGCCGGCGCTGTCGAGTTCGCGGGTGCGCGGGGTGAGGTGGGTGACGCCGAGTCCGGCGGCGAAGGCGCGGGCCGGGGCGAGTTCCGCGGCGGCCAGGGACTCGGAGACGGCGGTGACGGCCAGGACCCGGCCGGGGCCGAGCGCGCGGGCCGCGGCGGCGACGACCAGGGCGGAGTCGACACCGCCGGAGAACGCCACGGCGAGCGGGCCTGTGGGGGTAATCGCGGCGAGCAGCCGCTCGGCGAGTTCTGCGGGGTGCGGGGCGGGCGCCGGGTCGCAGGTGTGGGGTGCGGGGTGGCCGTTCATGCGGTGGGGTCCTCCTCTTCCGGGGCCCGTGTCGCGGGTCGGGCCCGCGGGTGGTCGCCTTCGGCGGGTGGTTGCGGCGCGGGAACGAGGTCGGGCGGTGGGGTGTCGTCGGCCGCGCGGCGGGCCCGGTGGGCGATGGTGGCCAGCGGCAGGCCGAGGGTGCGGGCGGCGCGTGCCACGTCGTCGTGCTCGGGCTTGTGGCCGTACGGGCCGTGCTTGAGGCGCACGGGGCAGCCGTCGACGTCGACGGTGGTGAAGGCGCGGGGCAGGGCGGTGCGGCGGTGTGCGGTGCGGCGGATGCCGAGGCTGCCGGTCTCGCGCAGCACGAGCAGGGCGAGGGCGTCGGCGCCCGCGGGGCGGGTGAGAACGTGGAGGATGTGCCCGGGGCGGCCCTTCTTCATGACGGCGGGCGTGGTCCAGGCGTCGAGGGCGCCCGCGTCGAGGGCGAGTGCCATGGTGTGGGCGAGGGTCTCGGCGGAGACGTCGTCGAGGTTGGTGGTGAGGGTGAGGACGTCCTCGCCGGTGGCACCCGGCCCGTCCCCGGTGGTGGCGGGCGGCTCCCCGAGGGTGACCGCGGTGATGTTGGGGCGGTCGGGCAGGCGGCGGGTGCCCGCGCCGTAGCCGGTGGCACGTACCGTCATGGCGGGCGGGGGCCCGTAGCGGGTGCCCGCCGCGCGCAGCAGGGCGGCGCCGGTCGGGGTGACGGTCTCCATGGGCAGGTCGCTGCCGGTGACGGCGGCGCCGGTCAGCAGGGCGAGGGTGGCGGGGGCCGGTGCGGGGATGATGCCGTGGGCGGAGTCGACGCGCCCGGTGCCGAGCGGCAGCGGCGCGCTGAACACCGCGGTGGCGCCGAGGTGGTGCAGGGCGGCGGCGCAGCCGACGGTGTCGACGATGGTGTCGTGGCCGCCGATCTCGTGGAGGTGCACGGTGTCGGGGTCGGCGCCGTGCAGCCGGGCCTCGGCCTCGGCGAGTGCGGTGAGCGCGGCGGTGGCGAGCGCGGCGACGGGCGCGGGCCCGGCGCGGCGGGCGAGGGCGAGGAGGTCGGCGGCGCGGCGTTCTGTGGCGTCGTCGGTGACGTGGACGCGGGCGCGGGTGGCGCGGATGCCGTGGTCGGTGGTGGTCTCGGCGGTGAGGTCCCAGCCGGTGAGGCCGGTGGCGGCGATGGCGGTGCGCACACGGTCAAGGGGGGCGCCCGCGTCGAGGAGGGCGCCGAGCAGCATGTCGCCCGCGAGGCCGGTGAAGGGGTTGATCCAGCAGATCATCGACGGCTCCCGCGGCCCGGTGGCGGCGCGTCCTCGGGTGTGCGGGTGCGGGCCGCGGTGGCGGCGAGGCGGTGTACGGCCATGGCGGCGCCGAAGCCCGAGTCGATGTTGACGACGGTGACCCCGGCGGCGCAGGAGGCGTGCATGGCGAGCAGCGCGGTGACCCCTTCGAGGGAGGCCCCGTACCCGGTGGAGGTGGGCACGGCGACGACGGGGCAGCCGACGAGGCCGCCGACGACGCTGGCGAGGGCGCCTTCCATGCCCGCGACCACGATGACGGCGTCGGCCGCGGTGAGCCGGTCGCGCACGGCGAGGATGCGGTCGAGCCCTGCGACGCCCGCGTCGTGGACGGTGTCGGTGGCGAGGCCGAGCGCGGTGCAGACGGCGGCGGCCTCGGCGGCGACGGGCCGGTCGGAGGTACCGGCGGAGACCACGGTGACGGCGAACGTGCCGGTGGCGGCGGGCCGGTGGGTGAGCAGCCGGGCCTCGGGGTCGTAGCTGCCGCCCGGCACGGCGGCGCGGACGGTGTCGGCGGCGTCGGGGCCGAGGCGAGTGGCGAGGACGGGTCCCGTGTTGTGCCGCAGCAGCCCGGTGACGATGGCGGCGATCTGCTCGGGCGTCTTGCCGGGGCCGTAGACGACCTCGGGCAGGCCCTGGCGGCGCTCGCGGTCGAGGTCGAGGCGGGCGAAGCCCAGGTCGAGGATGCCGCCGGGGTCCCCGCCCGCGGCGGGAGGGGGTGCCGGGGGTGTGTCGGGCGGTGGTTCGGGGGTCATGCGGTGCTCTCGGCGATGTAGGGGATGGTCTGGGGGCCCTCGGGCAGGACGCAGGCGCGGGCGCCGGGACCTGCCGCGGCGAGCGCGTCGGCGAGGGCGGCGGAGACGTCGGGGGTGCTTTCGAGGTGGGCGGAGGCGAGGTCCGTGTCGCTGAGGTGTGCGCTGTGCACGACGACCCGGTTGGCGCTCTGGATACGGGCCTGGATCTGGACCTGCCACTGGTCGGGGACGGTTTCGCGGCGGGCACTGATCTCGTCGAAGAGGGCGCGCGGGGAGTCGGCGGAGGCGAGGACGGAGCGGTAGGAGCCGTGGTCGGGGAAGCCGTCGCGGCACTCGGCCGCGCAGATGATGGTGCCGCCGGGGCGTGCCACCTTGTGGGCGGCGGACATGCCCTTGACCGCCTGGTAGAGGTTCTGGTCGAGCGGGAAGCCGGAGTTGGTGGTGACCACCACGTCGAACGGGGCCTCGACGGGCCGCATCGCGAGCTGCCGGGCGCGGGCGGTGGCGGCGCGGTGCATGGCGGGCAGGTCGCCGCCGAACGCCTCGACGACGTGTTTGTCCCGGTTGAGTACGACGTCGAGGGCGAAGGTGACGCCGGTGGCCGCGGCGATGGCGCGTACGTCGTCGTGGACGGGGTTGCCGTCGAGGACGCCCCAGGTGGCGTCGGGGTGGCCGATGCGGCGGGCGTCGTGGAGGACGAGGACGGTCTCCAGGGCGGCGAGGCCGGGCGCGACGAGTTTGGGGCCGCCGGAGAACCCGGCGAAGAAGTGGGGTTCGACGAAGCCGGTGGTGATACGGACGTCGGCGTCGGCCCATGCGGTGTTGAGCCAGACGGGCACGTCGTCGCCGAGGCGGCCCATCCAGGTGAGGGAGGCGCGGTCGCGGGCGTCGTGGTTGACGACGCGGACGGTGTCGACGACCGAGTCGCCGAACATGCGGCGCAGTTCTGCGGGGTCGTTGCCGCGGTGGGTACCGGTGGCCACCAGCACCACGATGTCCTCGGGGCGTACGACGCCGTCGAGTTCTTCGAGGAGGGCGGGGATCATCAGCTCCCTGGGCTGGGGGCGGGTGCCGTCGCAGGCGGAGATGGCGACGGTCTGTCCCGGGGCGACGCGCTCCCGCAGCGGCGGCCCGGCGACGGGGTGGCGCAGCGCGCGGCGGATCTCGACGGCCTGGTCGGCGGCGGCCGGGTGGTGGACGGGTTCCACGACGGTGGTGACGGCCGGGTCGTAGTCGAGGGGCAGGCCGGTCTCGCCGTAGGCGAGGGTGACACGGTTCATGGGCTGTCCTGGAGGTCTGTGCGGGTGGCCGGCGGCCGGGCGCCGGGCGCGGCGGCGGGGTCGAGGTGGGTGCGCAACCACTGCTCGGTGGTGCTGACGTGGACGAGGGAGGCGGCGTGCGCGAGCGCGGGGTTGTGTGCGGTCAGCGCGTCATGGATGAGCTGGTGCTCCTCGACGGTGTGGTGGGAGGCCCTGGTGTCGACGAGGCCGCGCCAGATGCGGGCGCCGAGGGTCCTTCCCGCGATGCCGTCGAGGAGGGTGGTGAGGGTGGCGTTGCCGGTGGCGGCGACGATGGCGCTGTGGAAGTCGGCGTCGTGCCTGTTGAGTTGCTCGGGGTCGTCGATGTGGGCCCGCATGGCGGCCAAGTGGCCCGCCACGTCGGCGAGTTGGGCCGCGGTGATCCGGGTGGCGGCGAGCGCGGTCGCGGGCGGCTCGAACAGCCGCCGCACTTCGAGGAGTTCGAGGACGGTGTCGCCGCGGAGGAGTTCGACGGCGTCGGCGATGCCGTCGAGGAGCACGGCGGGTTCAAGGCTGGTGACGTAGGTGCCGTCGCCGCGGCGGATCTCCAGGACGCGCACCGCGACCAGGGCCCTGACGGCCTCCCGGGTGAGATTGCGGGAGAGGCCGAGCGCGGTGGCGAGCTGCTGCTCGGGCGGCAGCTTGGCGCCGGGCGGCAGACGCCCTGAGCCGATCATCTCCCGGATGCGGAGGATCGCCTGGTCGGTGAGGGACATACGGGGATGGCCTCCGGGGGCGGGAGGGCGCGGCTGCGGTTCGTGGGTTGTCGTCGGTGGGCTGTCGTGGGTGGCTCGGTGCCAACGTAACGCGACATCCCATGTCTGGGAAGACGTGAACCGGGGTCGACCGGTCCGGGCGGTGGGGGAATCACCCCGCAAACGACGCAAAACGACGCAATACGGGACCGGTCGGAGGGAGTGGCGATGAAGCGCCACGGTGACCACCCGTACGACCCGGCCCGAGTCATCCCATGTCCTGAGGGCGCGACCATCGGCTCCCTCCCCCACACCCCGTATCGGGCGGACGCGTGGCAGTCAGGCGACCCCGGACACGGACGCCGACGCGAGGCCCCCGGGCTGGGGACCGGAACCGGAATCACCGGAGCCGGAACCGAGATCACTTGAGTCGGAGCCGGGCCCGGTCCCGGGGTCGTACGCCAGCACGGCGTCCAGGTACTCCGCGATGGCGTCCCTGTTGTGCACGAGGCAGGCGATGCGCTCGGTCATGCGGTCCCGCTCGCGCTCCAGGGTGGCGATCATCTCGGGGGTGGCGTCGGGGAAGTAGATCTCCCTCGGTTTGTCGAGGCAGGGCAGGATCTGCCGGATGATGCGGGTGGGCAGGCCCGCGTCGAGCAGTCCCCTGATCTGCAGGACGCGGTCGGCGAAGCGCTCGTCGTAGTCGCGGTAGCCGTTGGGCGAGCGGCCGGCGGCGATCAGGCCCTGCTCCTCGTAGTAGCGCAGCAGTCTGCGCGGGGTGCCGGTGCGCTCCGACAGCTCCCCGATACGCATGTGACCCACCTCACATCCGACGGGCGGTGCCCGCGTTGACCCTCACATCAATGTGAAGGTTTCACCATAGCCGGAACCGGGCCGGAACCGGGCCGGTGGCGGCCCAACTACCAGGAGAGCGCCATGGACAACGAGCTTTTCGACTACAGCCCCATCACCGAGCGGCCCCCGCTGCGCTGGCCGGGCGGCGCCCGTGTCGCGTTCTACGTGGGCCTCAACGTGGAGCACTTCGAGGTCGGCAGGCCGGCCATCAGCATCTCCGACAGCACCAGCGCCCTGGCGCCCGACCCGCTCAACCACGGCTGGCGGGACTACGGGCCCCGGGTGGGCTTCTGGCGGACCATGGAGGCACTCGACCGCCACGGGGTGCGGGCGAGCGTGCTGCTCAACTCCGATGTCGTGCACCACTATCCGCAGATCGTGCGGGCCGGGGTGGAGCGCGGCTGGGCGTGGCTCGCGCACGGCAGGAACAACTCGCGCTTCGAGACCGGGATGACACCGGACGAGGAGCGCGCGCACCTCACGGAGGTGGTCGACACCATCGCCGGGGCGACCGGGGCCAGGCCGCGCGGCTGGCTGGGCCCCGGGCTCACGGAGACGTTCCACACCCCGCGCATCCTCGCGGACCTCGGGTTCGGCTATGTACTCGACTGGACCAACGACGACCAGCCGTACCGGCTGAACGTGCCGGGCATGCTCAGCGTGCCGTACGCCATCGAGGTCAACGACATCACCCTGTTCGTCGGGAAGAACCTGTCGGGCCCGGAGTACGTGCGGATCGTCAAGGACCAGTTCGACCAGTTGTACGCGGAGTCGGACGCGGCGGGCGGCGGCCGGGTGCTGCCGCTCGTGCTGCACCCCTTCGTCATCGGGCAGGCGTTCAGGCGGCGCTACCTCGACGAGGTGCTCGCGTACGTGGTCGGCCACCCCGGGGTGTGGGTGACGACAAGCGACGAGATCGCCGCGCACTACGCCGCGACGGTGCCCGACGCGGGGCCGCCCGGCGTGTGACCTGCGCGCCCGTCGGCCCCGGCGCCCGCGCCGACGGGTGCGCGGAGTGCGGGTGGCGGGGCCGCCGTCACGACTGCCGGGGGAACGAAACGGGTATAAGGAATCTGTTACCCATTTCACTCGCAGTGACCCGAGGAGCGAGCATGGCCGCTGGTGCCGGGGGCGCCCCCGACCCGGGCGTCGGGCCCGAGGAGGCCGCGGCCGTCGTGGTGGACGCGGGGGCCACGGTCGTGTCGTGGCCGGACGCGGCGGAGCGGCTGCTCGGCACCGGCAGGCGGGAGGCCGTGGGCCGCCCGCTGTGGGAGCTGCTGGTACCCGCGCGGGACGCGCCCGCGCCCGCCATGGACGCGGAGGAGCCGTTCCGGGGCAGGGGCGAGGCGCGTGGCGGGCTCCCGGTGGTGTTCACGGTGCTGCCGCAGCCGCCGACGCCGTACCGGGTGGTGCTGGTGCGCTCCGCGGCCGCGGAGCTGGAGGACGAGCGGGCCCTGTCGGTGCTGCGGGCGCTGATGCGGCAGGACCGCGTGGGGGTGGGGCTGCACGACCGGGACCTGCGGCTGGTCCTCGGCAACGCCCCGGCCGCCGAGCTGAGCCTGCCCGACGTGCGCACGGGCGCGAAGTGGGACGAGGCGCTGTTCGCGCCGGACGCGAAGGCGCTGCGCAGGCTGCTCACCGAGGTGCTGCGCACGGGCGAGCCCGCGCAGGCCAGGCGGCAGTTGCTGCGGCCCGCGGACGCCCCGCTAGAGCAGCCCGGGAGCTACGCGGTGTCGGCGTTCCGGCTTGAGGACGCGCGGGGCCGGCCCGCGGGCGTGCTGGTGCAGGCGGCGAACACCACGGAGCAGCAGCGCGACCGCGAGCACCTGGCGCTGCTGTACGAGGCGGCGGCGCACATCGGCTCCCGGCTCGATGTGCGCAGTACCGCGCAGGAGCTGGCGGACGTGCTGGTGCCGGCGCTCGGCGGCCTGGTGACGGTGGACCTCGCGGAGGCGGTCTTCGCCGGGGACGAGCCGCCGCGGACGCTCGGCGGCAGAACGCCGCACCTGGTGCGGGCCGCGGTGGCGACGGCGAGCGGGGAGTGGCCGCAGGACCTGCTGACGCCGGGCGACTCGTATCCCGCCGTGCCCGACAGCCCGGAGCTGCGGCGGCTCCAGGAGGGCCGGATGGTCACGATGCGGCGCCCGGAGATCGAGCGGGCGCTCGGCGGGGGTTCGCTGGTGCGGCGGCTCGTGCCCGAGCGCGCCAGCTCGGTGACGGTGGCACCGCTGCTGGCGCGCGGCCGGGGCCTCGGGACGGTGTCCCTGTGGCACATGGGCCTGTCCGAGCCGGTGGCCGACGAGCTGCGGCTGCTGATGGAGATCTGCTCGCGGGCGTCGCTCGGCATCGACAACGCGCGCCGCTACACCCGGGAGCACCGCGCCGCGGTGGCGCTACAGCGGCGGCTGCTGCCGAGGGCGGTGACGGACACCCCGGCGCTTGAGGCGGCGGGGACGTACCGTCCCGCGGCGGGCGGCGCGAACATCAGCGGGGACTGGTACGACGTGATCACGCTGCCGTCGCTGCGGGCGGCGCTCGTGATCGGCGACGTGATCGGGCACGGGCTCACCGCCACCGCGACCATGGGGCGGCTGCGCACCGCGATCCTGACCCTCGCGGATCTGGAGCTGGACCCCGCGGAGGTGCTGACCCGCCTCGACGACCTGGTGCAGCGGCTCGCGGCCGACTCCCCTGGCGACCATCCCGACACCTTCGGCGCGACGTGCCTGTACGCGGTGTACGACCCGGTACAGCGGAATCTGACGGTGGCGAACGCGGGGCATCCGCCGCCGCTGATCTCCGAGCCGGGCGCCGAGCCCGCCTTCATCGACGTGCCGCCGGGGCCCCCGCTCGGGGTGGGCGGGGTGCCCTTCGAGTCGGTCACCCGGCAGATCGCGCCCGGCAGTGTGCTCGCGCTCTTCACGGACGGGCTCTTCGGGCCGCGGGGCGTGGGGGTGGACACGGGGCTCACGCGGGTCAGGGAGCGGTTCGGGTCGCTGCAGGAGACGGGGCTCGGGCTCGGTGAGATCGGCGACGGACTGCTGCGCGGCACCGGCGGCGACAACCCGCCGCGGGACGACACGGCGCTGCTGGTGGCGCGCACCAGGACGGTGCCCGCGGCCGACACGGCGCACTGGCAGCTCCCGGCCGACCCCAGCTCGGTGGGGGTCGCCCGGGAGGAGGCGACGCGGCAGTTGGAGCGGTGGGACCTGGAGCATCTGACGCTGCCGACGGAGCTGATCGTCAGCGAGCTGGTGACGAACGCCGTGCGCTACGCGGGCGGCCCGGTGGGGGTGCGGCTGATCAGGGGCCCCGTGCTGATCTGCGAGGTGTCCGACCCGAGCAACACCCAGCCGCGCCTGGTGCGCGCCACCGACACCGACGAGGGCGGGCGCGGCCTGTACATCGTGGCGCAGTGCGCGTCCCGGTGGGGCAGCCGCTACGGGCAGCGCGGGAAGACGATCTGGACGGAGCAGTCGCTGCGGCCGGGGGCGCTTGACCTGCTGCCCTGACCTGCTCTGCTGCCTTAGGCGAATGGCAGCCGCGGTCGACGCGCGCGGTGGGCGGTGGGCGGTCGACGCGCGGTAGGCATGCGGCGGCCTCGGCCGGAAATGGCAGCGGTTTGCCGTTAACCCGCGCATGCAATTATTGTGCTCGAAAGTAACGCGCTCGCGCGGTGTGAGTGTCCGGCCCCCGGGCACTCGTGCGGCCGGACGGGGCGAAGCCGCCGACCGGTTCCCGTCCGTGTCCACGCGCGGCGCCACACCGTCCAAGGAGAACTCGTGCCTTCCGTCCCCACCGTGACCCTGAACAACGGCGTAGTGATGCCCCAGCTCGGCTTCGGCGTCTTCCAGGTGCCCGACGACGAGACCGCCCCGGCCGTGAGCGAGGCGCTGGCGGCGGGCTACCGCAGCATCGACACCGCGGCGCTGTACGGCAACGAGCGCGGCGTCGGTGAGGCCGTGCGGGCGTCGGGGATCGCCCGCGAGGAGCTGTTCATCACGACCAAGCTGTGGAACTCGGACCAGGGCCACGACGAGGCGCTGGCCGCCTTCGACGCCTCGCTCGACAAGCTGGGCATGGACTACGTCGACCTCTACCTGATCCACTGGCCCACCCCGGCCAGGGACAAGTACGTCGACACCTGGCGGGCGTTCGAGAAGCTGCTCGCCGAGGGGCGCACCCGGGCCATCGGCGTGTCCAACTTCCAGCCCGCCCATCTCGACCGGCTCGCGCAGACCTCGGACACCGTGCCCGCGGTCAACCAGATCGAGCTGCACCCGGGGCTCCAGCAGCGGGAGTTGCGCGAGTACGACCGGGCGCACGGCATCGCGACGGAGGCGTGGAGCCCGCTCGCGCAGGGGGCGCTGCTGAAGGCGGACACGGTGACCGGGATCGCCGGGCGGCACGGTGTGACCCCGGCGCAGGTGGTGCTGCGCTGGCACCTCCAGATCGGCAACGTGGTCATCCCCAAGTCGGTGACGCCCGAGCGCATCCGGCAGAACATCGACGTCTTCGGCTTCGAGCTGGACGAGTCGGAGCTTGCCGCGATCGACGCCCTGGACGAGGGCATGCGCACCGGCCTCGACCCCGACACCTTCAACTGACGGGCCCTCAGGAAGCAGTGGGGCGGCCGCCTTCGGGCGGCCGCCCCGCGTCGCGTCCGGCCCCGGCGGCGGTGTCGGTGTCGGTGTCGGTGTCGGCGAGGTCTTCGAGCAGCCCTGCGACCGCCCCCACCACCTGACGCTCCGCCGTGGTGAGCCCAGCGAGGGCCCGCGCGAGCCACGCGTCGCGCTCCGCCATGTCGCGGGTGAGGGCGGCGCGGCCGTCCGTCGTCAGGTCGAGCACCCACTGCCGCCGGTCCTCGCGCGAACGCACCCGTGAGACGAGCCCGTCGCGCTCCAGTTCGGCGAAGACCCGGGTGAGGGACTGCGGTTGCTGGTGATCGGCGGCGGCCAGCGCCCCCGCCGACATCGGGCCGCCGCGCCACAGGTGCCCGAGCACGGACAGCTTGTTGGCGCTCAGCGCCTCGGCCGAGCGCTCGGCGCGCAGCCGCCGCCCGAGCCGCATCACCGCGTGCCGCAACCGCGCGGCCTCCACGGCGAGTTCGTCACCGTCACCCCGGGCGGGAGCCCGCCGCCGCGGTACGTCGCCCCGTCCGGCCGCCATGACCACCTCCTCCGCCCTCCCTCGCCTTCCCTGCCGTGCCCGGGCATTTTCCCATCTTCCCCATTGCTACGTTAACTCTTACTATCATCGCGAGCGATGATGCCTGGAGAAGCCGTATTTCCAGGAACTTCACACCCGGGATGGTAATGGGATGCGTACTGTTTTGGCTCGTGTTCTGCGGAGGGTGTCCGAGGTGGACCCCGGGTGGGAGGGGCTGCGCGCGGCGGTGGTGACCATGGCGTCGGTGCTGGCGTCGTACGGCTGTGCGCTGCTGCTTGAGCGGCTTGCGGGGCTCACCGTGGAGACGGTGATCGCGGCGGTGGTGCTGGCGGTGCCGTCGAGCCGGGTATTGCAGCGCCGGCACCGCGGCGGGCTCGCCGTGGCACTTGTCACCCTGCCGCTCGCCGCTGTCTGCGCGGCGGGCATCGGCCGCACCCTGCACTCCGGCACCGGTCTGGGCGACGTCCTGTTCGTGCTGGTCGCGGCGGGCTCGGTGGCGGTCAGACAGTTCGGGCCCGCGGCGGCGCGGGTGGGCACCCTCACGGTGGTGCCGCTCGTCTCCTCGCTCGTGGTGGACCCGGGCCCAGGCGCCGGGCGGGCGCTGTGGGCGGGGGTCGCGGGCCTCGTCGCGTGCTGCTGGGGCACGCTGCTGCCCCGGCTCGCCGAGCGCGTCGGCCTCCTGCGGCGCACCGGCACGGCGGCGCTGGCGGCGGCCCCGGCGCGGCGCGCGGGGCGGCGGGTGGCGCCCGCCGACCGGCTCGCGCTGCACATGGCGTTGGCGCTCACGGCCGCGTTCGTGGTGGGCCGCGCGCTGTGGCCCGGGCACTGGAACTGGGTGGTGCTCACCGCGTTCATCGTGTGCAGCGGCGCGCGGGGCCGCGGCGACGTGGTGCTGAAGGGGGTGGAGCGGGCGGTGGGCGCCGCCGCGGGCACGCTGCTCGCGCTGCCGCTCGCCGCGCCCTTCGGCCCCGGGGAGTCCGCGCCGGTGGTGCTGATCTTCGTGGTGATGGCCCTCGCCACCTGGCTGCGCTCCGTGAGCTACGCGTACTGGGCGGGCGGCGCGACCGCCATGCTGTCCCTGCTGTACGGCTGGCTCGGGCAGGACGCCGCGGATGTGCTGGCGACCCGGCTCGCGGCCATCACCACCGGCGCCGCGCTCGGTATGGCGGCGTCCTGCCTCGTACTGCCGCTGCGCACCCGCGACGTGCTGCGGGCGCGCACCGCGCCCGTGCTCGCGGCGCTCGACGCCCTGCTCGCCGCCGACTGGGCGGACGGCCGCTCCCCCGCGCACGCCCGCGACCTGCTCGCAGCGCGGGCGGACGACCTGGAGGCCGTGGCGCGACCGCTGCGGGCACACCGCGCGCTGCGGTCCCGGTGGCGGCCCGGGGCGCCGCACCGTGCGGACGCGGTGGACGCCGTAGGGCGGCTCGGCGCCCCGGTCGCCGCCCTGGCGCGGCTCGCGGCGGCACACCCCTCGGCCGCCTCAGAACCACCGGTGGCGGCGGCGCTGCGGGGCGTGCGGTCGAACACGGCGGCGGTACGGAGGGCGCTCGGCGCCAGGCCCGGGGCACCGTACCGGCCGGGCGCGGTGCCGTCGGCCGGGGCGGCGCGGGGCCCGGCCGCCGAGGCGCTGGCCGCGCTCGCCCGGATCGACGCCGAACTCGCCGTCTGCGCCGGGGTGTTCGGCCCACCACCGGCTCCGCCCCGCGGCACCGGGGGCGGGGTGGAGGTGGCCGTGGGGTGAGGGGATGGGAGCGAGGGGGGCTCCATACGGGGCCCGTGGTCAGGGGGTACGGCCGGGCGCGGGGTGTGTGCGCAGGGCACGGGTTGTACGCGGGGCGTGGTGTGGGAGCGGACGCCTTCCGCCGCCACCGGGAGGCCCGCGGCCACCGCGCGCGCGTTCTCGGCAGGCTGCTGGTGGCGCTGACGGACGACCACGCGCTCGCGCTGCGCGGTGCCCCCGACGTCCGCGAGGCATGCCGGGGCGCCTACGGCCCGCCCGACGGGCCCATGGTGGTCTCCCTCAGGGAGCTGCTCAGGGTGGTCGGCACCCATCAGTGGCGGCTGCGAGGGGTGGAGGTACCGGTGCTCGGCGCCCGTATCCATCCGCACTACGGGGTGTTCGCGCCGGTCAGGGCGAGTACGTCGACCTGGTCGCCCGCGCGCCGCCGCCTCGGGCACTGCGGCGCCCCGGCGCGGCGGGCAGCGCGTTCGACCTCGGCACGGGCACCGGTGTCGTGGCGCTGGTGCTGGCCGCGCGGGGGGCCGGGCGTGTGGTGGCCACCGACATCAGCACGCGTGCCCTGGCGTGTGCCGGGGAGAACGCCCGCAGGCTCGCGCCGCACGGCCGTATCGACGTGGTCGGCCCCTGCCTGTTCCCCGAGGGCCGCGCCGACCTCGTCGTGTGCAACCCGCCCTGGCTTCCCGCCCGCGCCGCCACCCCCGTCGAGCGGGGCGTCTACGACACGGACGGTGCGATGCTCCACGGCTTCCTCACCGGGCTCCGCGCCCGGCTGCGGCCCGGCGGCGAGGGCTGGCTCGTCCCCTCCGACCTCGCCGAACATCTCGGCCTGCGGACCCGGCGGGAGTTGCCGGACGCGATCGGGTCCGGGGGGCTGCGGGTGGTGGACAGGCTCGGCACCAGGCCGCGGCACCCCGGGTCACGGGACGCGGCCGACCCGCTGCACACCGCTCGGGCCGCCGAGACCACGTCCCTGTGGCGGCTGGCCGCGGCGGGCTGACCGCTGCTGCCGGGCGGGGCGCCGGGTCAGGCGGCGTCCTCCCCGTCGAGCAGGTCGAGGACGGGCGCGAGGGCCGCGGGGCGCTCGTCGGCCGGCAGATGGCCGACGAGGTGCACCGGGCAGCCGAGCGCCGCGGCCCCGGCGTCCGCGGACGGGCTGTCGCCGACCATCAGCACCTCGGAAGGCGGCAGCCCGAGGGCGTCGCAGGCGACCCGGAAGATGGCCGGGTCGGGCTTGTGGACGCCGAGTTCGAAGGAGAGGACATAGGCGTCGACGAGGCCGTCGAGCCCGTGCGCCCGGAAGACGGGGCGCAGGTCCCAGCCGATGTTGCTGACCACCGCCACCGGAACGCCCCTGCGGCGCAGCTCCCGCAGCGTCGGCGCGGTGTCGGGGTAGGGCCGCCAGGCGGCCGGGTCCCTATGGCGGTCGTAGAGGGCCCGTGCCTGCTCCGCGGGCAGCCCCGCCTCCGCGATCAGTCCGGTGAAGGCGGCGCGGTGCCCGTCGGCGCTCAGGTCCCGCTCGTCCCAGAGCCGCCTGAGACGGTCCGGGACCCGCCGCGGCGGCGGTCCGCCTGGCAGCGCCCCGTACTCCGCCAGGCGCCGCACCAGGCCGGCGAACGCGGCGCCGTCCCCCGCCGCGTCCGGCGCTGCCGCGCGCAGCCACTCCTCGGTCGACTCGACGCGCAGCAGGGTTCCGGAGAAGTCGAACATCACGCCCTTGACCATGGCCGCGATCGTAGGCCGCCGCGGTCGTGGCCGGGAGGGGGCGCGGTCGCGGCGGGAGCGAGCGCGCGGGCGCCGGTGCGGAGGGCGCCCGCGCGGTGGTGCGGCCCGGCGGGCGGGCGTGGCGGGTCGCCGCCGGGCCCCGGCGTGCCGGGACGGAGTCGGGCCGGGTGTGCCGTGGCGGAGTCGGCCTGCCGGGGCGCGGCTGGGGCGTCAGGCCGGGCGCGACTTGGCCATGCGCACCTGGTTGCCCGACGGGTCGCGGAAGGCGCAGTCGCGGGGGCCCCAGGGCTGGTCCATCGGCTCCTGGAGCACCTCGGCGCCCGAGGCCCGTACCTTCTCGAAGGCGGCGTCGACGTCGTCGACGCTGAAGACGATGTTCGGCAGGACGCCCTTGGTCAGCAGCTCCTGGAGGGTGTCGCCGTCGGCCTGGGAGCGGCCCGCGTGGGGCTCCGAGAGGACGATCTCAAGGCCCGGCTGGTCGGGGCTGCCGAGGGTGACCCAGCGGAAGCCGCCCGAGGCGACGTCGTTGCGTACTTCGAGGCCGAGCGCGTCGCGGTAGAAGCCGAGCGCCTCGTCCGGGTCGTTGACGGTGATGTGGCTGTACTGGAGTGCGATGCTCATACGGACAACGCTAGGCCGCGGCCCCTCCGGGCGCTTCTTCGATCCTGCGCGCCCCGTGCCTGCTCGGGCGGGTGGTCACCTTCGCCACGCAGGCGGGCATCGCGCGCACCGCGCTGTGCTCCCGCGCCCGGTAGGCGCTCGGGGTCTCACCGACCACCTCGGTGAAGCGCGAGCTGAAAGAGCCGAGCGACGTACACCCCACCCGCATACAGGCGTCGGTCACGCTCACCCCGGCGCGCAACAGCGCCATCGCGCGCTCGATACGGCGCGTCATCAGATAGCCGTACGGCGTCTCGCCATAGGCGGCGCGGAAGCGGCGGGAGAAGTGAGCGGGCGACATCAGGGCCCGCCCGGCCATGGTCGGCACGTCGAGCGGGCGGGCGAACTCCCGGTCGATCAGGTCCCTGGCCCGGCGCAGGTGCGCGAGGTTCGCCAGCTCTTCTGGGGTCATGCGCAGGACGCTAACACCCGCCTGTGACATCGGGGCCCGCTCGTTCGCCGGACTCGGGGCATGGCCGTCACACCTCTTGACGGGGGCGCCCCTCCGGGTCCACAGTCGTCGCTAATCCGCATTAGCTCAGCCTTCGCGGAGTCACAGCATCAGCTAATACGTATTAGTCCCCTGGTTCGATCATGAGGCGACGGGAGTGGCATGGCGCGAAAAGGTTCGGGCGGGGCGCGCCCCGGGCGGCCGCGGCAGGCCGAGGTCGCCCGGCTCGCCGGGGTGTCGCAGACGACCGTGTCGCTGGTGCTCGGCGGGAACAAGCAGGGCATCGTCCTCCAGGAGGCCACCCGGCGGCGGGTACTCGACGCGGCGCGCGAGCTGGGCTACGTGCCCGACCCTGCGGCGCGCAGCCTCGCCACGTCGAGCAACAACCTGCTCGGGGTCTTCAGCTTCACCGCGACCTTCCCCACCGCCGTCGAGCACTCGTACTACCCGTTCCTTGTGGGGGTGGAGCAGCAGGCCGCGGAGGAGGGCTTCGACCTGGTGCTGTTCACCGGTTCCAGCTCCGGCGGCGCGGGGGCGGACCGTCCTGGCTCGCTCGACCGGGTGCGGCTGGCCGACGGCTGCCTGTTCCTGGGGCGGCACGTGCCGGCCGAGGACCTGCGGCGGCTGGTCGACGACGGGTTCCCGCTGGTGCACATCGGGCGCAGGGACGAGCTGGAGGGCCTGGTCTGGGTCGGCGCCGACTACGTGGCCGCATCCGCGGAGGTCGTGCGGCACCTGGTGGGGCTCGGGCACCGCAGGATCATGCTGATCAGGGAGGACGACGACGCGCCCGCCTCGACCGACCGGGAGCGCGGCTTCCTCGCCGCGCTGGCCGCCGAGGGCCTGGGCGGGGACGGCGACTCGGTGGTACGTGTCCCGGCGGCGCCCGGGGCCGGGGGCGCCATCACGGCCGACTGGCTGCGGGCCAGGCTCGCCGAGGGCGTCACCGCCTTCGTCGCGGAGGAGACCGACCCGGGCACCGCGTGGCGGGCGCTGAGCGCGGCGGTGGCCGAGGCGGGCCTCGCCGCGCCCGGTGACCTGTCGCTGGCGCTGCTCGGCTCCCCGCCCTCCGATCTGGCGGGCGCCCCCGAGCCCACCGGCTTCGACACCCCGCGCGCCGAGTTGGGCGCCGCCGCCGTGCGGCTGCTGATCGCCCTGCTGTCGGGGCGTGCGGCGGGCGAGCGCCTCGTCGGATGCGCGTTCCGCCCCGGGCTGACCTCGGGGCCACCGCCTGGAACCCCGCACTGACACCGGCCACGTACCGACCGGAACAGCACCACCGGCACCGCCGCAGCACAGAAGGAGAACCGCACATGCCGATACCGATCACCGCACCCGCAGCGACCGAGGTGCTCATCGTGGGCGGCGGGCTCGGCGGAGTGGCCGCGGCACTGGCCGCCTGCCGCGCGGGCCGCCGCGCGGTGCTCACCGAGGAGACCGACTGGATCGGCGGCCAGCTCACCGCGCAGGCGGTGCCGCCCGACGAGCACCCCTGGGTCGAGCAGTTCGGCACCACCGCCTCGTACCGCGCGCTGCGCGAGGGCATCAGGGAGCACTACCGCAGGTGGTACCCGATGCGTGCGGAAGCGCTCACGGCGCCGTACCTGAACCCGGGCGGCGGGCGGGTCAGCAAGCTGTGCCACGAGCCGCGGGTGGCGCTGGCGGTGCTTGAGGGGATGCTGACGCCGTACCGCTCCGCGGGGCTGCTGACGGTGCTCACCGAGGTCAGGGCGGTCGCCGCCGACACCGAGGGCGACTTGGTGCGCGCGGTGACGCTCCAGGATGTGCGCGACGGCGAGCGGCACACGGTGGCGGCGCCGTTCGTCGTGGACGCCACCGAGACCGGCGAACTGCTCGAACTGGCCGGGGTGGAGCACACGGTGGGCGCGGAGGGCCGCGACGAGTTCGACGAGCCGCACGCCCCCGACACCGCGCAGCCGCTGAACCAGCAGGGCTTCACGGTGTGCCTCGCGCTCTCCCACCACGAGGGCGAGGACCACACCGTGGAGCGCCCGGCGTCGTACGACTTCTGGCGCTCGTACCGCCCCGGCTTCTGGCCTGGCCCGCTGCTCGGGTTCCTCGCGCCCGACCCGCGGACGCTGGAGCCGGTGCCGCGCACGTTCGTGCCGAACCCGCGGGAGGACCCGCTGGCCGTGGCCGCCGACCAGAGCGCGGACGCGGGCGACAAGGAGCTGTGGGGCTTCCGGCGCATCCTGGCGCGCAAGCTGCACCGGGAGGGCGCGTTCGGCTCCGATGTCACGCTGGTGAACTGGCCGCTGAACGACTACTGGCTCAAGCCCCTCATCGGCGACGGCGAGCAGACGGCGCGTCAGGCGCTCGCGGAGGCACGGGAGTTGACGCTGTCGGTGCTGTACTGGCTCCAGACGGAGGCGCCGCGGCCCGACGGCGGGACCGGTTTCCCCGGGCTGCTGCCGCGGCCCGATGTGACGGGGACGCCCGACGGGCTGGCCAAGTCGGCGTACGTGCGCGAGGCGCGCCGTATCAAGGCGGTCACCACGGTCACCGAGCACGACGTGGCGATCGACCTGGTGGGGCCCTACGGCGGCACCAGGCACCGGGACTCGGTGGGGGTCGGCGGCTACCGCATCGACCTGCACCCCTCGACCGGCGGCGACAACTACGTCGACATCGGCTCCGTGCCCTTCGAGATCCCGCTGGGGGCGCTGCTGCCACGCCGGGTGCGCAACCTGCTGCCGGCCGGCAAGAACATCGGCACCACCCACCTCACCAACGGCTGTTACCGGCTGCACCCGGTGGAGTGGAACATCGGCGAGGCGGCGGGCGCGCTCGCCGCGCACTGCCTCGCGGACGGGGTGTGGCCGCACGAGGTGCGGGAGAAGCCGGAGCGCTACGACGAGTTCGCACGGGTGCTCGACCGGGCCGGGGTGCAGCGGCACTGGCCCGACGTCCGCGGCTACTGAGGGCCGCGGCAGGGGCGGGCGGCGCGAGTGCCGGACGGAACAGGTGGAGCTGTTCCGCCCGGCCGCCGCCCGCGCCACCGACACGACACGAGGAGGTGTCCCAAGATGACCACTCGCCGCATCCGCGTCGGTATCGACGTGGGCGGAACCTTCACCGACGCCGTGGCCGTCGACGCCACGACGCTGGAACTCGTCGGGCAGGTCAAGGTGCCCACGAGCCACCGGCACCTGGACGGCGTCGCACACGGCATCGTGGAGGCGCTCGACCGGCTCCTGGAGGAGACCGGCAGCGCGCCCGGGGATGTCGCGTTCCTGGCCCACGGCACCACTCAGGCTACCAACGCCCTGCTGGAGGGCGACGTGGCGCCCGTGGGGCTGCTGGGCATCGGCCGCGGCCCCGGCGCCGCGGTCACGAAGCGGCTCGCGTCGCTCGCCAGGCTCGAACTGACCGCGGGCAAGCGGCTTCCGCTGCACTACGCGCACATCGCGGAGCCGCTGGACGCGGACGCGGTGCGGGCGGCCGTGGAGGAGGTGCGCGGCGCGGGGGCCGAGGTGCTGGTGGCGAGCGAGCCGTTCAGCGTGGACGACCCGGAGGGCGAGAGCGCGGTGCTGGACACGGCGCGGCCCTACGGGCTGCCGATGACGGCGGCGCACGAGATCACCTCGCTGTACGGGCTGCGGAAGCGGACACGTACCGCCGTGGTGAACGCGGCGATCCTGCCGCGGATGCTGAGCACCGCCGACCTCGTGGACGCGAGCATCGCGAAGGCGGGGGTGACCGCGCCGCTGATGGTGATGCGCTGCGACGGCGGTGTGATGTCGCTCGACGAGATGCGCAGGAGGCCGCTGCTGACGGTGCTCTCGGGCCCCGCGGCCGGGGTCGCGGGCGCGCTGATGCAGGAGCGGGTCAGCGAGGGCGTGTTCCTGGAGACCGGGGGCACCTCGACCGACATCAGCGTCATCCACCGCGGCAAGGTCGCGGTGCGGCACGCCACCATCCTCGGCAAGGGGTCGTACCTCCCGGCGCTCGATGTGCGCACGGTGGGCGTGGGCGGCGGCTCCATGGTGCGGGTGGCGGACGGGAAGGTGGTGTCGGCGGGGCCGCGCAGCGCGCACATCGCCGGGCTGCCGTACGCGTGCTTCGCGGGGGTGGCGGAGCTGCGGGACGCGCGTCTCGCGACGGTGCGCCCGATGGAGGGCGACCCGGACGACTACGCGGTGCTGGACGCCGCGGGCGGGCGCTTCGCGATCACGATGACGTGTGCGGCGAACGCGCTCGGCCGGGTGCCCGAGGGCGACTTCGCGCGCGGTGCCGCCGAGGCGGCGCGGCTCGCGCTCGCACCGCTCGCGGCGGCGCTGGGCACGGACGTGGCGGGCGCGGCGGCCGCGGTGCTGGACGCCGGGGCCCGGGAGGTGGAGTCGACGGTGCGGGCCATGGTGCGCGACTACCGGCTCGACAAGGACGCGGTGGTGCTGGTCGGGGGCGGCGGCGGGGCCGCTTCGGTGACGCCGCACCTGGCCGCGGTCACCGGTTTCACCGGGCGTATCGCCCGCAACAGCGAGGTGGTGAGCCCGATCGGGGTGGCGCTCGCGCTGGTGCGCGAGCAGATCGAGCGGATCATCCCGGGCGCCTCCCAGGAGCAGATCCTCGCGGTGCGCGACGAGGCGGAGCACGCGGTCGTCGCGCAGGGCGCCGCGCCCGACGCGGTCGAGGTGGAGGTGACGGTGGACCCGCAGACCAACACGGTGCGCGCGGTCGCCACCGGCGCCACCGAGCTGCGCACCCAGGACCGCGGGCACCGCGCGGACGACGCGGAGCGCCTCGCGGCGGCGGCGCAGAGCCTGAAGGCACGCCCCGACGCGGTGGAGGTGCTGGCGTCGACGCCCGCGCACACCGTGTACGGGACGGAGTCGAGGCGGCGCTTCGGCGCGAGCCGGCACCCGGTACGGGTGGTCGACGCCGACGGGGTGGTGCGGCTGCACGCGCGGGACGCGCGGGTGGTGGCGACCACGGTCGGCGAGGCGCCCGAGGTGCTGTCGCGGGTGGTCACGGAGACCACGAGCTACGGCGACGGCGGGGTGCGGGCGCCCGCGGTGCGGCTGCTGTTCGGCTCGCGCATCGCGGACCTGTCCGGGGTGCTCGACGAGGCTCCGCTGTTGGCGCTGGCCCGCAGCGAACTGCGCTCGCGCTCCCCGAAGGAGCCGCTGGTGGCCGTGGTGGAGGCACGGTCGTGAGCGCGGCCGCGGTGACGGCGGGGCGACTCGCCCGGCTGCCGGTCGCGCGGGCGCGGGCGCTGCGGGCGTACGGGGACGAGCTGCTGGCGGGCGACGACACCGGTCTCGCGGTGCGGCTGCTTGCGGCGGCGCCGACCAACGAGGGGCGCGAGACGGAGCTGCTGCGCGGGTGGGCGGGGGCCGCGGCCGCGTTCGGGGCGGGGCTCGCCGAGGAGCGGGGGGCGGCCGTCGGCCCGGCGCGTGTCGAGGAGCGGGGCGGCGGGCTCGCCGACTCCCGGCTGCTGCTGGCCCGCTTCGTGTCCCGGCCGCGTCCCACGGTCGTGCTGTACGCCGACACCCTGGCGCTCGCCGGGGAGTTGACGGCGCTGCTCGGCTGGGAGCGCCTCTTCCCGCCGGGTTCCGTGCGCGCGGCGGCGGTGGCGCACGAGTGCGCGCACCGGCTGCTGCACGAGCCCGCGGTGCGCCGCGGGCTGAAGGAGGCGCTGGGGCACCGGGTGTTCAGCGCCGGGCGGCTGAGGGTCCTCGGGCATGTGGCGGGCGCGGACGAGGTCGCCGCGCACGCCTACGCCCAGCGGCTCCAGGGGCTCGAACGCGGTCCGCTGCTGCTGACCGCGGCGCTGGCCCGCGCCGTCGCCATGACCGGCCTCCAGGGGCCCACGAGTGAGAAGAGCCGAGGTCCCCGATGGGAATCGTGATCCTGCTGCTGATGCTCGCCGCCGTCGCGGCGATGCTCACCCGCAAACTGCCTACCGCCTTCGCGCTGGTGCTGCTCGCCGTCGTGGTCGCGCTGGTGGTGGGGGCGCCCTTCACCGGCAAGAACAGTCTGATGGACACCGTCCTCCAGGACGGTTCCGTGGCCCTGGCGTCCACGATGATCGCGGTGCTGCTCGGCTCCTGGCTCGGCAGGCTGCTGGAGGACACCGGGATCGCGGGGACGCTGGTCCGCAAGATCGTGGAGTTCGGCGGCGACCGGCCGACGGTGGTCGCGCTCGGGGTGCTGGTGGTGTCCGCGCTGGTCGGCACCGTGACCGGGTCCGCGCCCGCGGCGATGCTCGCGGGCATCATCGGTATCCCGGCGATGATCGCGGTGGGGGTGCCGAAGGTGACGGCGGGCGGCACGATCCTGATGGGGATCGCCGCCGGGATGCCGTTCGAGCTGCCGGTGTGGCAGTTCTTCTCGACCGCGCTGCACCTGCCCGTGGACACCGTGCGCGACTTCATGATCAAGCTGTTCCCGTTCGCGGCGTTCTTCGCGATCGCGTTCGTCGTGGTGGAGACCCGCCGCCGGGGCGTGGAGCACGCCTGGTCGCTGCGGTCGCTCGACGCCCCGGCCAAGCGGTCGCGCAGGCTCGGGGACGCGCCGTGGTACGCGCTGTTCACACCGGTGGTGCCGCTGGTGCTCGCGCTCGGCTTCGAGCTGGCGATCATTCCGTCGCTGCTCGCCGGGGTGCTCTTCGGGGTGCTGACCACCACGGGGCCCCGCGACATGGCGCGGCGGATGCTGCGGACGCTGTACTCCGCCTTCGAGGTGGCGGCGCCGCCGATGGTGCTGTTCGTGGCGATCGGCATCCTGCTGGCGGCGGTGCAACTGCCCGGTTCCATCGACGCGTTGGAGCCGCTGGTGAAGGCGGTCAGCCCGGGCAACCCGGTGCTGTTCGTGATCGTGTTCACGGTCCTGGTGCCGCTGTGCCTGTACCGGGGGCCGCTGAACGTGTACGGGCTCGGCGCGGGCATTGCCGGGGTGCTGATCGCCGCGGGGATCTACCCGGCGGTGGCGGTCCTCGGCCTGACCACCTCCTACAACCAGGTGTTCGGGGTCGCGGACCCCACGAGCACCCAGACCGTCTGGGCCGCCCAGTACTCGGGCGTCAGCCCCCAGGCGGTCATGGCGCGCACGCTGCCGTACGTGTGGTGCGTGGCCCTCGGCGGCCTCTGCGTCACCGCGGCGACGTACCTGTAGCGCGCCGCACGAGAACCGTCCCGTCCTGTTTCTCGCACCTCCCCCAACCCTGAGGAGACCGGAACATGGCCGTGAACCGACGTGTCTTCCTGCGCCGGGCCGCCGCGGGCGGCGGAGCGCTCGCCCTCGGCGGTGCGGCGGCGCGCGCCGCCGCAGCCCCGGGCGCCGCCGCCGCGGAGGCCGCCGCGGTGCCGGGAGGCTTCCCCGACTACCGGTACGTGCGCACCCTGCTCCGCCCCGACCAGCTCAAGTACAACCCCACCGGGGAGATCATCTTCCCCTGTATACGGGGTGTCTACGACAAGCTGGCCTCGCCGCTCGGCCGCTACTACCTGTACTACGCGCCGCACGACGCGCCCGGCGGGATCTGTCTGGCCTACGGCGACTCCCTCGAAGGCCCGTTCACCGAATATCCCGACAACCCGATCGTGTCGAACGTGTGGTCCCCGCACTACGACGTCAGCCATGTCTCGTCGCCGCACGTGCTGTGGAACGAGGACGAGCGGGAGCTGTGGCTGTACTTCCACGGCGAGAACACCACCACCCGGCTCGCGCGCTCCACCGACGGCGTCCACTTCACGTACGACACCGAGGTGCTGACCACGGCCACGCAGCCCGCCGGCACCACGGAGACGTCGTACGCGCGCGTCTTCCGCCACGACCTGCCGGCGAAGAACGCCCGCTACGTGATGGTGTTCATGCGCAACAACACCACCGACCACCGCGACATCGCCTGGGGCTGGTCGGCCGACGGGCGCTCCTGGACGTTCGCTCAGGAGGCGCTGATCGACCACGCGGCGGTGGGCGCGGTCAACGTCGGCGGGCCGCATCTGCTGACGAACGGGTCGAGCGCGTACGTCGTCTACAACACCGACAAGGAGAGCGGGGGCGACCTGCTGATCACGGAGGTCGGGAACGACTTCTCGCGCCGCGACCACCTCGGCGTCTTCCACGACTCGTTGGACGGCGCGCCGGACAACGGGCGCTCCGCGTCGCCGAGCTTCGGCACCATGAACGGGGTCCCGTACATGGTCTACGAGGCGGGCGAGCGGCTCGCGGGGTCGATCGCGCTGGCCCGCGGCTGACGCGACCCGGGGGGCGCCGTCCACGGTGGTGGGCGGCGCCCCTTATTCTGCCCGCGCCGCCGGTTCGTCCATCTGTGCGGTGGCGCCGTGCGGGTGTTTTGGGTAAGGCTCGGGTGGGCGGTCACACCCGTGGGCCGGCCATGACGAAGGGGGGCGCGGGTGCAGCCGTTGAGGGCGGGAGATCCGCGGCGGGTGGGGGACTTCGTGCTGCGGGGGCGGCTCGGCGCGGGCGGCATGGGCGAGGTCTTCCTCGGGCACTCGCCGAGCGGGCGGCTCGTGGCGGTCAAGGTGGTCTTCCCGCACCTGGCGTTGCAGCCGGAGTTCCAGCGCCGCTTCGAGCAGGAGATCACGGCGGTGCGGGCGGTCAGCGGCGCGTTCACCGCGCCGGTGGTCGGCTCGGGGCCGCAGGAGGAGTCGCCGTGGCTCGCCACCCTCTACATCCCGGGTCCCACGCTGGACGAGGCCGTGGCGAAGGCCGGTGCGCTGCCGGAGAGTGCGGTGTGGCCGCTGGCCGCCGGACTCGTCGAGGCGCTGCGGGACATCCACGCCGCGCGTCTGCTGCACCGCGATCTGAAGCCGTCGAACGTGCTGCTGGGCACGGACGGGCCGCGGGTGATCGACTTCGGTATCGCGCGGGCGCTGGAGGGCACGGCCCTGACGGGCACGGGACTCGCCATCGGCACACCGGGGTTCATGTCCCCCGAGCAGGCCGAGGGCGGTGAAATGGGCCCGGCGAGCGACGTGTTCGCGCTGGGCGCGGTGATCGCGTTCGCCGCGACCGGCGGCGAGCCGTTCGGGCAGGGGCCGCCGCTGGCCGTCCTGTACCGCGTCATCAGCACCGAGCCGCGTATCGAGTCCCTGCGCGGCCCGCTGCGCGCCCTGGTCGTGGACTGCCTGGCGAAGAACGCCCGCGAGCGGCCGACGCTGGGTGAGCTGCTGGAGCGGATCACCGCGCACTGGGACCCGCCCGAGGACCTGCCGAGCGCCTCGGCGTGGCCGCCCGCCGTGACCACGCTCATCCAGAACCGTGCGGTGCCGCCCACGGTCGCGTACACCGATCCCGGGCACGTCGCGGGCCCCCCGCAGCCCGCCGCGCAGGCGCCGCCCGCCACGGCCCCCGACCGGCAGGCGCCGCCGCGCCCCGCGGGGCGGCCCGCCGTGCCCGCGCCGACCAGGCCCGCGGGACAGCCGCCGCAGCCGCCGGTAACCGGGCAGCAGTCGCCCGAGACACTGACCTCCCGGCACAACGAGGCCCGCGACCTCGGGAAGGACGGCGGGCACGCGCGGGCCGCGCGCCTGATGGCGGAGGTCGCCGCCGACCGGGAGCGCGTCCTCGGCCCCGACCACCCCGACACCCTGCTCTCCCGCCACGAACACGCCTACTACCTCGGCGAGTCGGGCAAGCACGCGCAGGCCGCCGCCCTCATGGCGCAGGTCGCCGCCGACCGCGCCCGCGTCCTCGGCGCCACCCACCACAGGACCCTGACGTCCCGCTACTACCACGCCCGCAACCTCGCGGAGACCGGCGAGTACGCGGCGGCGTCCCGGCTCATGGCGGAGGTCGCCGCGGCAGAGGAACTCACCCTCGGGCCCGACCACCGCAGCACGCTGCTGTCGCGCTACTACCACGCCCGCTATGTCGCGGACGCCGGGGAGTACGCGGAAGGCGCCCTCCTCATGGCGCAGGTCGCCGCCACCGAGGGCCGTGTCTACGGGCTCGACCACCCGGACACCCTGGTCTCCCGCCACCAGCACGCGTACTACCTGGGGCAGGCGGGCGAGCACGCCAAGGCGGTGCGCCACATGGCGGAGGTGGTGGCGGGCCGCACCCGCACGCTCGGCGCCGACCACCGCAGGACCCTGACCTCCCGCCATGTGCACGCCCTGAACATCGCGCGGACGGGTGACCACGCGCTGGCGGCGCGGCTCATGGCGGAGGTCGCCGCCGACCGGGCGCGTGTGCTGGGCCCCGACCACCACAGCACCCTCAGCTCCCGCCACGAGCACGCCCGGTACCTCGGGAAGCTCTGAGCGCGGCCCCCGCGGCACCGTGCGGGGGCGCCGGTGCGGCGGGGCGCGTGGTACGCAAGGCTGTCACCGACACCGAGGAGCCGAGGAATGCCCGCCGCCCCCCTTTCCGTCAGCACCCCCGCCGCGCAGGGCCTCGACGCGGACGGTGTCCACGCCTTCCTGGACCGGGTGGAGGGCACCGGGATCGAGTTGCACGGCCTCGCCGTGGTGCGCCACGACCGGCTCGTCGCCGCCGGTGTGCGGGCCCCGTACGAGTGGGACAGGCCGCGGCTGCTGTACTCGCTCAGCAAGTCGTTCACCGGCACCGCGGCGGGGCTCGCCGCCGGGGACGGGCTGCTCGGCCTCGACGACACCGTGCTGTCGTACTTCCCCGAGCTGGACGGCGCCGTCACCGACCCCCGCAGCAGGGCGATGACGGTGCGGCACGTGGCCTCGATGGCGAGCGGGCACGAGGAGGAGACCGTCGAGCGCGCCCACGCGCTGTCGCCCGACGACCTGCTGCGCGGGTTTCTGCTGCTGCCGCCGGAACGCGACCCGGGGTCCGTGTTCGCGTACAACCAGCCCGCGACCTTCGCGCTGGCCGCGGTGGTGCAGCGGGTGACCGGGCGGTCCCTGACGGGCTATCTGCGCGCGCGGCTGCTCGATCCGCTCGGGATCGGCCCGGTGGGCTGGCAGCGCGGCCCCGACGGCCTGGAGATCGGCTACAGCGGGCTGTTCGCGACCGTCGAGGACGTGGCACGTCTTGGGCTGCTGTATCTGCGCGGCGGCGTGTGGGGCGGCCGGCGGCTGCTGCCCGCGTCCTGGGTGCGCGAGGCCACCCGGGTGCAGACCCCGAACGCGCGCGACGGGCAGGCGGCGCGCTCCGACTGGCAGCAGGGGTACGGGCTCCAGTTCTGGCGCTCGCGGCACGGCTACCGGGGCGACGGGGCGTACGGGCAGTTCTGCCTCGTGCTGCCCGAGCAGGACGCGGTGGTGGCCCTGACCGGGGGCACCGAGCGGATGCAGGAGGTGCTCGACGCCGTCTGGGAGGAGCTGCTGCCCGCGTTCGCGCCGGGGCCGCTCGACGGGTCGGGGGACGCGGGTCTTGCGCGGCGCCTGGAACGGCTGCGGCTCGACCCGGTGGCGGGGGCGCCCGCTCCCCCGCCGGAGGCCGCGGACGCCTGGCGGGACGCGTCGTTCACACCGCGCGGCGGTGGGTGCGGGGCGCAGCCGGGGCTGACCGGTGTGCGCGTGGCTGCCGCGGGCGGCGGTGGGGAGGTCACCCTCACCGAGCGCGGTCGGCCGCTGCGGCTGCGGCTCGCCGCGGAGCCCGGCTGGGCGGTGGACACGGAGGGGCCGGTGCCGGTCGCGGTGAGCGGCGGCTGGAGCGGGCCTGGAGCGCTCGGCCTCCAGGTGGCGTTCCTGGACACCCCGCACCGCCTCGCCCTCACCTGCACGCTCGCCGACCGCGCCTGCACCGCGGACTGGCTCACCCGCCCGCTCGGCGCTCCCCTGCTCACGGAGCTGTGCAGGCCGGTGAGTTGACACCCCGTCAGCAGACACGGGCGCCGGGGCCGGAATCAGATCGTGCCCGGCCTGGTTGGCCCGGCATGAGAGCTATCGGTCTGACAACATTCGGCGGTCCCGACGTCCTTGAGGTGCTGGACCTCCCCGAGCCGCAGGCGGGCCCCGGCGAGGTGCGCCTCCGGGTGCACGCGGCCGCGGTGAACCCCACGGACGTCATGTTCCGTACCGGCGGCCACGCCGCCCGTCTGGAGGGCACCGCGCCCCCGTTCGTGCCCGGCATGGACGCCGCGGGCGTGGTCGACCAGGTCGGGCCCGGAGTGGAACGGCTCGCGGTGGGCCAACGGGTGGTGGCGATGACGCTGTTCACCGGCGCGCACGGCGGGGCCTACGCGGAGCGCGTCGTGGTCCCGGCCGCCTCCGTGGTCGCCGCGCCCGAAGGGGTGGGCTTCCCCGAAGCCTCCACCCTGCTGATGAACGCGGCGACGGCCCGGATGGCCCTGGACGCCCTGGGCCTGCCACGCGGCGCGAGCGTGGTGGTGACCGGGGCCGCGGGTGCCGTCGGCGGGTACGCGGTCGAGCTGGCGAAGGCGGACGGGTTGCACGTGATCGCCGACGCCTCCCCGGACGACGCCGACCTGGTGCGCGGCTTCGGGGCCGACCATGTGGTCGAGCGGGGCGCCGAAGTGGCGTCCGCCGTACGGGCATTGGTCCCCGACGGGGTGCCGGGTCTCGTGGACGGATCGCTCCAGACCACCGAGGTGCTGCCCGCGATCGCCGACGGCGGCACGCTCGTCGAGCTGCGGGGCTGGCCGGGGCCCGCCGAGCGCGGCATCAGGGTCGTCCCGATCATCGTGGCCGGGGTGATGGGCGACACGGCGATGCTGGACACCCTCAGCCGGCAGGCGGAGCAGGGGGTGCTGAGCCTGCGGGTGGCGGAGGTCATGCCCGCCGGGGAGGCGGCCCAGGCGCACCGCAGGCTCGAAGCGGGCGGCCTGCGCGGCCGGTTGGTGCTCGACTTCTCCTGATTCGCTTGAGCGCTTGTTCTGAGCGCTTCCCCTGCTGGTCTCCCCTGACGGCGTCTCTTTGACGGTGGGCCGTACGGACCCGGGCGGGGCCGGGCCTGTTCGCTCTCAGCGGGACACGGGCGTGCCCGCCTTGCCAACGCCCGTGTCCCGCTGACACCGTGAGTCGCATGCCTGGCAGTGACAGAAACGCCCGGACCGTGACCCTCACCACCTCCGACGCCTCCCTCGCCTACCGGGACGAGGGCTCCGGCCGCCCCTTGGTGCTGCTGCACGGCGGCTTCCTCGACAGCACCATGTGGGACGAGCAGGTGCGCGCCTTCGCGCCCCGCCACCGGGTCGTCGCGGTGGACGCGCGGGGACACGGTGCCACCTCCAACGCCACCGGGCCCTTCCGCGCCGCCGACGACGTCGCCGCGCTGCTGCGCCACCTCGACGCCGGGCCCGCCGTCCTCGTCGGCCTCTCGATGGGGGGCGGCACCGCCGTCGACGTCGTACTGGAACACCCCGATCTTGTACGGGCCGTGGTGGTCAGCGGGGTCGGCACGAGCGAGCCGGCCTTCGAGGACCCGTGGACCCTGGACGTCTTCGCGCGGCAGCAGCGCGCGCTGGCGGCCGGTGACATCGAGGCCGTGGCCGACGCCTTCCTCGATTTCGTGGCGGGCCCGCACCGCCCGCTCGACGAGGTCGGCAAGGACGTGGTGCGCCGGGTGCGGGAGATGACGCTGCGCACCCTCGCCAAGCACACCGGCGACGAACCCGACCACCGGGTGCCCGTCCGCGACACCTGGCGGCGGGCCCGTGGCATCGGCGTCCCGGTGCTCGCGATCAACGGCGCCGTCGACTCCCCCGACCACCTCGGCATGGCGGACCGCCTCGTGCGCACCGTCCCCCGGGGCCGCGCCACGGCGATCCCGGACACCGCCCACTACCCGAACATGGAGGCCCCCGCGCAGTTCGACGCCGCCCTCACGGACTTCCTTGCGGGCCTGCCCGACTGAGGGCTCAGCGTGCCGTGGTGTCGAGGCGCAGCCGCAGCGGGTCGGGCAGCGGAGCGAGCGCCGCGAGACTGCCGCCGGCCGGCAGGGCGGCGAGGGCGCCCTGCCCCGCGGCGCGCTCCAGCAGGACGCCGGGGATGCTGTCCGCGGTGGCGACGACCACGGCGGGGGAGATCGCGTCGGCGAGGGCCAGCGCCTCGGGGCGGGTCAGCGGGGACACCGCGAGCCCCGCGGCGTCGAGCGGGATGAGGGAGTCGACGGTGTGCCAGACACCGGCGTCGATCTCGCCGAGCAGCACGGCCCGCGGCACGTGCGTGAAGTCGGTCTCGACGTATTCGGCGGTGCCCGGCGGGAACTGCGCCCGGGTCAGCCGCTGGTGGTCGTCGGAGCGCGGGTCGATGCCGATACGGGGGCGCCCGCCCGCGGCGGGGGGCGCGGCGGCGCGGCGGACCACGGCGAGGCTGCCGGGCGCGTAGTAGCTCCCGGTGGCGAGGCGCAGCGCGCGGTGCCCGGCGCGGGCGCCGTCGCCGAGGAGGTCGGCGGCGGCCCCGGCGGACATCAGGGTGAGGTCGGCACGGCCCTCGCCGAGTGCGCGCAGCCGGGGCTCGGCGCCGCGCAGATGGCCGACGGTGGTGAGGGCGCCGACCCCGGTGAAGACGTCCGCGACGCCGAGCGCGACGCGCAGGGACTCGGGGGGCGCGTTCGGCGGGAGCAGCAGGTGCACGGGGGCGAGCCGGGCCGCGGTCCACAGCAGCGCGGTGTCCGACTCGGTGATGAACGTGCCCTGGTGGCCGCGGGCGACCAGGGACAGCGCCCCGTCGGCCCGTAGCCGCCGCAGCGCCTTCTGCACGGTTCCCGAGCCGACCGCCAGGGCCTCCTGGTAGTGCACGGTGGTCGGCAGCCGGCCCCCGACGCCGAGCCTGAGCGCGTCCCTGGCGATCGCCTGGGCCGGGTCCTGGCCGGTGTGTTCGGTCGTCGTGGGGGCGGTGTCTGCCATCGGTCTCGCGGTGCTTTCGGGGTCCGTGGGTGTGCGGTGCGCGCCCGGGGGCGCCGCCGGTCAGCCGAGGTACTGCTCCGCCCCGGCGGCCGACACCCCATCATGGACGATCGCGTTCAGGCCGGACAACACGCCCTCGGGCTCGTCCGCCCTGAAGACGCGGCGGCCGAACATGACGCCTCCGCCGCCCGCGGCGACGGCGCGCTCGGCCAGTTCGAAGGTGCCGCGGGCGTCGTCGCCGCCGGGGCCGCCCGCGAGCAGCACGGGCACATAGGTGGCCTCGGTGACCTCGGCGAACGCCTCGGCCGAGCCGGGCCACAGGGCCTTGACCAGGTCGGCGCCGATGTCGGCGGCGATCCGGCAGTAGGTGGCCATCACCCGCGCCGACAGCGCCTCGGGGTCGTCGCCTTCGAGGGCCGAGCGCGGCTCGACGATCAGGCCGAGGCCGAGGCGCTCGCAGTCGCGGGCGACACGGGCGTTGCGCTCGACCTCGGCGCGCTCCAGCGCGGTGTCGCGCTGGCCGACGTAGAGGTAGGTCATGACGGCGTCGACCCCGGCGGCGGCGACCGCCTCCAGGTCGGAGAGCTGGGCGAGCACGCCCTCCGCGCGCCGGTCGGTGCCGGGGGTGTAGACCGCGCGTGCGTGGTTCTTCCAGTCCAGATGGAGGATCAGCCCTGGCCGGTCGCGTCCGGTGAACGTGTCCTCCACGAACGGGACCATGCCGGGCGTCACCATGACGCCGTCGGCCCCGCGCAGCCGGGCGAGGACGGAGCGCATCTGGGCCATGGTGCGCAGCCCCGCGGGCGGTCCGCTCATGACGCCGTGGGAGGCCGCGACCACCACGGCGCGGTGGGTCTCGGGCCTGACCAGGCGCCCCAGGCGGATCTTCTTGCCGGTTCGTGCGTCCATGAGGAGAACTCCAATATGCAGCTTGCAGAGAATTGCATTTTGAGATTAGGATTCCGCACGGCGGCTGTCAATCGAGCCGCCCCGGCCCGGCCGCCCCGTCCCCCGCGCGGCCCCCGCGGTGCCCGTCACGCGGCCGCCGGACCCGTGCGACACAGGAGCAGCCCCCATGGCAGACCACTCCCCCGTCCCGACCGCCCTCGCCGTGCTGTCGGACCGGCTCGGCGCCGGTGCCGTACGCACCGACGACGCGGCCCTCGACCGGTCGAGCCACGACTCCTGGCCGCTGTCGGCCAAGCTCGACCGGCTCGGCCGCCACGAGCACAGGGCGCAGGCGGTCGTCACCGCCGGCTCGGAGGACGACGTCCGTACGGTGCTCGCGGTGGCCGCCGACCACGACGTGCCGGTCACGGTGCGGGCGCTCGGCTCCTCGGTCACGGGACAGCCGCTGCCGGTACGGGGCGGGATCGTGCTGGACGTGTCGGCGCTGCCCGACACCTGCGCGGTGGACACCGAGGACCTGACCGTCACGGTGTCGGCCGGCTACCACGGCGGCGCCCTGGAGACGGAGCTGAACGCCCGGGGGCTCACCCTCGGCCACTCGCCGCAGTCGCTGCACCGCTCCAGCGTCGGCGGCTGGCTCGCCACGCTCGCCACCGGCCAGTTCTCCTCGTACTACGGCGGGATAGAGGACCTGGTCACCGGCTACACGGTGATCCTCGCGACCGGGGAGACGCTGCGCCTGAGCGCGTCGCCGCGCGCGGCCATGGGGCCCGACCTGCGGCAGCTCTTCCTCGGCTCCGAGGGCACCCTCGGCGTCATCACCTCCGTCACCCTGAAGGTGTTCCCGCTGCCCGAGACGCGGCTGCTGGAGACCTGGGCGGTGCCGTCGGTCGCGGCGGGTGTGGCCGTGCTGCGCGCGCAGGCTGCGGCCGGTCTGCGGCCCTTCCTGCTGCGTCTTTACGACACCGCGGAGGCCCGGCACGTGCTCCAGGACCCCGGGATCGAGGGCCCGGTGCTGTTCACCGGGGTCCAGGGCCCGCGGCGGATGGCGGAGGCGGAGGCCGCGGTGCTCGCGGACATCGTGGCGGAGCACGGCGGGCGCCCGCTCGGCCCGGAGGGGGCGCGGACATGGATGGAGCGCCGCTTCGACTTCTCCGGTGTGGAGAACCTGCTCGCCACCGACGGCGGCTGGGCGGAGACCATCGAGGTGGCCCACACCTGGCGCGGGGTCGTGCCGCTGTACGAGGCGCTGCGCGAGGCGCTGGCGCCGCTGGCCGACGAGGTCTTCGGACACTTCTCCCACGTCTACACCCAGGGCACCTCGCTCTACCTCATCCTGCGCGGCAGCGCGCGGGACGACACCGCGGCGGTGGCCGCCCTTGAGGAGGTGTGGGCCACCGCGATGCGGGTGGCGCTCGCCCACGGCGCGGAGCTGTCCCACCACCACGGCGGCGGCCTCGCCCGCTCCCCGTACACCCGGCGCTCCCTGGGCGCCTCGCACCTGCTGCTGCGGCGGCTGAAGAACGCGCTCGACCCGGACGGTGTCCTCAACCCGGGCAAGCTCGGCCTCTGAAGCACCCGCGAAGCCCCCTTCTCGCGCCCCCCCCGCTCCCGCACTCCACGAGGAAGGCCAAGGAACGATGTGGTTTCTCGGCATCGACATCGGCACCACCCATCTGAAGGTGGCGGGCCTCACCGAGGACGGCACCCCGCTGCCCGCCGACCGGGTCCGCACCCCCACCACCACCTCGGGCGGCCTGGTGTTCCACGACGCCGAGGCGGTGTGGCGGCGCGCCCGTGACCTCGCCGCCCGGTACGCGGCCACCACCGCGGCACCGCACGGGCCGCTGGGCGGCGCCGCGGTGGCCTCCTTCGGGCAGGAGGAGTCGGTGGCCCTCGACCGGGCCGGGCGGATGCTGCACCCGTCGCTCGGCTGGTGGCAGACCCTTCCCGGCAGCTCCCTCGACGACGCCACCGCCGCACTGCTCGACTCGTACGGGCACTACCGGGTCTCGGGCATCAGGCACCGCGCGGACCAGACCCCCGAGCGGACCGCGCACCTGCGGCGCACCGAGCCCGGGGTGTGGCGGTCCACCGCGCGCTGGGCCGACTTCTGCACCGTCGTCACCCACCGGCTGACCGGCGAGTGGACGGCCGCGTCCTCGCAGATCACGCACAGCCAGTGCTTCGACGTCGACACGCTCGCCCCCGACGGGCCCACGCTGGAGCTGCTGGGACTCGACCCGGGGCTGTTCGCGCCCGTGCTGCCGACCGGCGCGGACGCGGGCGCCCTGCGGCCGCGGGCGCTGCCCGGAGTGGCGCTCGCGCCCGGGGCGCGCGCCGTGGTCGGCGGGCACGACCAGGTGGTCGCGGCGCGCGGGGTGGGCGCGGTGAGCGGGGCACGCGCCTTCGACTCCATCGGCACCTCCGAGTACCTGATGGTGACCACGGACGTCCGCACACCGGGGCGCCGCTCCCATGAGCTGGGGCTCGACCACGAGCGGTCCTGGACGCCCGACGGCTTCGTACTGGGCCGCCCCGTGCCGTCGGGACAGGTGGTGCGGCTGCTCGCCGACCTGCTGTGCGGCGGCGACTTCGACGCCCTCTTCGCCGCGCTGGCCGACGCGCCGGGGGACCCGCTGCCCTCGCTCACGGTGGCGCTCGGCCCCGGCGGCAGCGGCGGCCTGCTCGACCTCGGGGGGCTCACCGCGGGGGCGCACCCCGGGGACGTGGCGCGCCGCTGCCTCGACCTGCTCGCGGACACCGCGGGCGGCGCCCTCGCGGAGATGTGCGCGGTCGCCGGGGTGGAGCCCGGGCGGATCGCGCTGATGGGGTCGCTGTTCCGGCGCCCCGAGATGGCGGCGCACCGCGGCGCCCGGTGGAGGCTGCCGCTGTATGTGAGCCCGGACGCGGAGCCGGTGGCGCACGGGGCGGCGTCCGTCGCCAGGGACGCGCTGCTCGACGGCGCGGGGCCGGGCCCGGCACGCGGAGAGGACGTCTCATGACCGTCGCCATCGCCTCGGTGAACAGCGCCGTGGAACGGCTGCTCGTGGTCGCGGGACACCGGCCCGGCGCCGTGCACCGCCTGGTGGGGGACGCGACCCTGGCGGGCGGCAAGGGCGTCAACGTCGCCCGGGTGCTGGCCACGCTGCGCGCCGGGGGCCCGTACGACGTGCTCGGGAGCGCGCGGACGCACGCCGCGCCCGGGCCGCTGCTGTTCGGTTTCCGCGGCGGCGCCACCGGCAGGCTCTTCGCTGAGCTGCTCGCGGCCGAGGCGCTGCCCGCCGCGCTGGTGGAGACGGCGGGCGCGACCCGGGTCAACGAGGTGCTCGTCGACCGCAGCGACCCGGCGGGCGCCACCGTGTACAACGCCGTCGGCGACCCCGTCACCGCCGCCGAACTCGCGCTCCTCGACGAGGCGTTCGAGTCGGCGCTGGACGGCGCGGAGGCGCTGGTGTGCACCGGCAGCACCCAGCCGGGGGTGCCGGAGGACCAGTACGCGCGCTGGATCGTACGGGCCCGGGAGCGGGGCGTGCCCAGCGTGCTGGACGCGCACGGACCGGCGCTGCGGGCGGGCGCCGCCGCGGGACCCGACGTCGTCAAGGTGAACGCCGAGGAGTTGGCGGGACTCGCCGGGCCGCCGCCGGGGCCCGACCCGCACACGGTGGCGCGCGGCTGGCTGGCGGCCGGGTCCCGCTGCGTGATCATCACCGACGGCGCGACCCCCGCGGTCGCTCTGACCCGCGAGGCCCGCTACGAGGTGGTACCGCCCGCGGTGGCGGCGCGCAGCGGGGTGGGCTCGGGCGACGCGTTCCTCGCGGGCCTGGTGCACAGCATGCTCGGCGCTCCCGGCGGCGGCTGGGAGCGGCATCTGCGGGCGGCCGCGGCGTGCGGCGCGTCGAACGCGGCGGGCGAGCGGGCGGGGCTCTCCCCCGACGCCCCGCCCGCGGCGCTGCTCGCCCGGGTGGAGGTGCGCTCGTGACCGCCGCGGGGCGCCGCGGACCCGCGCACGGCCCGGCGACACAGCACAGCCACGACAGGGAACCGACGGAGGTCGTCATGGACAGCGGCAGCGCCCGGCAGGGCTCGGGACACATGAGGAACGTCATCCTCATCACCTTCGTCACCGCCGTCGGCGGTTTCCTGTTCGGCTTCGACAACGGCGCCATCTCGGGCTCCGCGGGCTTCATCCAGGACCGCTTCGGCCTCGGGGCCGGAGGCCTGGGCTGGGTGACGTCGAGCATCATCGTGGGCTGTATCGCCGGGGTGGTGATCGCGGGACGGCTCAGCGACGTGGTGGGCCGCAAGAAGGTGATGCTCGCGACGGCGGCGGTGTTCGTGGTCGGCGCCGTCGGCGAGGGGCTCGCGCCCAGCGCCGACTGGCTGGTCGCCGCGCGCATCCTGGTGGGGATCGGCATCGGCACCGAGACCACCATCGCGCCGCTGTACATAGCCGAGGTGGCGCCGCCGTCCAGGCGCGGCCGGCTGGTCTCCTACAACCAGCTCTTCAACACCATCGGCAACCTGGTGGTGTTCAGCATCAGCGCCCTCATCACCCGGGCGCACAGCGACGCGTGGAACACCAGCGACGGCTGGCGCTACACCTTCGCGATGGGTGTCGTGCCCGCGGTGGCGTTCTTCCTCCTGCTCTTCCTGGTGCCGGAGAGCCCGCGCTGGCTGGTCAGGCGGGGGCGCAGGGACGAGGGCCTGGCGGTGCTGCGGCGCATCACACCGACGCCGTCGGCCGCGGAGCGGGGGCTCGCGGAGATCGAGGCGGCGCTGCGGGAGCGCAGCGCGGGGCTGCGGGACCTGTGGACGCCGCGGCTGCGCAGGACACTCGCCATCGGCTTCGGCGTGGCCCTGTTCCAGCAGATCACCGGCATCAACGCGATCTTCTACTACGCCCCCGAGGTGTTCAAGTCCGCGGGTGTCGGCTCGGACGACGCCATCGCGAGCACGGTACTGATCGGGGTGGTGCTGGTGGCGGCGACGCTGCTGTCGATGTGGCTGATCGACCGGGTGGGCCGCAGGTCGCTGCTGCTGGTGGGGGCGAGCGCGATGACGGTGCTGCTGGCCTGCACGGGCCTGGTGTTCCGGGCGGAGCATCCGAACGGGCCGCTGCTGCTCGCGCTGATACTCGGCTACGTGGCGTTCTTCGCGGTGTCCTTCGGCACGGTCACGTACGTCATCATCTCGGAGATCTTCCCGACCCGGGTGCGGGGTGTGGCGGCGTCGGTGGCGACGTTCGCGCTGTGGGGCGGGAACTATCTGGTGTCGCAGTTCTTCCCGGTGCTGGTGTCGGACATCGGCTCCTCGGCGACGTTCCTCATCTTCGCGGGCGTCTCCCTCGCGGCCCTCGCGTTCACGGTGGTGCTGGTGCCCGAGACCAAGGGCAGGTCGCTCGAAGAGGTCGAGCGGCAGTTGTACGGGGGCACGGCGCCCGGGCCCGTCGAGGAGGCCGGGACGGCGCACCGCCACTGAGGCCGCGCGCCCCGGCGAGCACGCCGGGGCGCGGCCGATGAGTCCTGGGCCGTGCCCCGGTCCCCCCTTCGTGAGGCGCGGCGGCGGGCCGCGCACCCGTGCGGGAAGGGGCAGGCGATGTTCGGCAGGAGCAAGGCGTTCAGCGGCTTCTCGGTGGACGACACCGAGCGGGCCAGGCGGTTCTACGGGGAGACCCTGGGCCTCGACGTCACCGAGGAGAACGGGATGCTCACCCTGCGGCTCGCGGACGGCGCCGCCGTGCTGGTGTACCCGAAGGGGGAGCAGCACGCCCCGGCGTCGTTCACGGTGCTGAACTTCCCGGTGGACGACATCGAGGCGGCGGTGGACGAGCTGGTGCGGCGCGGGGTGCGGATGGCGCGGTACCCGGGGATGCCCGCGGACGAGCGCGGCATCATGCGGGAGGCCGGCCCCTTTATCGCGTGGTTCACCGACCCCGCGGGCAATGTGCTGTCGGTGCTCCAGGACCGGCCCGCCTGAGCGGCCGCCCGGGAGCGCGGGCTATCCGCCGAGGCAGACCGCGAGCATCCGGGCGGTGTCGGCGATCTTGACGGTGGGGGCGCCGCGTTCGGAGCCGAGTGCGGCCTCGTGCGCCTCAAGGCGCTTCCAGGCGGCCCAGTCGACCACCCGTACGGAGGCGGCGGCCAGCTCCGCGGGGAGCGCGGCGGGGTCCAGGACGGCGCGGTGCGGCAGCCCCGGCAGGTCGGCGAGGAGGGACTTCACGGTGGCCGCCGAGTCGGACTTGTTGGTGCCGATCACCCCGGACGGGCCGCGCTTGAGCCAGCCGGTGACGTAACTGCCCGGCAGCGGGGCCCCGTTGGCGTCGAGGACCCGGCCCTCCGCGCTGGGCACGAGGGCGCGCTCGGGGTCGAAGGGCAGTCCCGGCAGGGCGGTTGACCGGTAGCCAATGGCGCGGACCACGAATCCGGCGTCCAGGATGCGGCGTTCGGGGGGAGCGCCGGGTCCGGTACGGGTCTCGACGACGGCCTGGGCGACGCGCCCCGCGCCGCGCAGTGCGACGGGCCGTGACCAGAAGTGGAGGTGGATACGGCGCGGGCGCCCCTCGGGGGGTCTCGCGGACCACTCCAGGAGGCGGGCGAGGTTGGCCCTGGCGGCCGGCTTGTCGGCCCGCTCGGGGTCGATGCCCTCCAGTTGGCGTGGGTCGACGACGACGTCGGCGCCCGCGAGTTCGCCGAGTTCGCGCAGTTCCACGACGCTGAACCTGGCGTCGGCGGGACCCCTGCGGGCGAGGAGGTGGATGTCGGTGACCTTGCTCGCGGCGAGAGTGTCGAGGACGGTCGCGGGCATGTCGGTGCCGGTGAGTTCGCCGTCGCGTTTGGCGAGGATGCGGACGACGTCGAGCGCGACGTTGCCCGCGCCGACGACGACGGCCGTGGTGGTGTCGGCGGGCAGCGCGGGGCCACCGGCGTGCGGGTGCCCCGAGTACCAGGAGACGAACTCGGCGGCACCGACACTGCCCGCCAACTCCTCCCCCGGGATGCCGAGTTCGCGGTCGCGGCGGGCGCCGGTGGCGTACACCACGGCGTCGTAGTGCGCGTGCAGCCGGGGTACGGAGAGGTCGCCGCCGACGTGCACGTTGCCGAGGAAGCGGACGCCCGGGGCCTCCATGACGCGCTGGAGGACGCGGGTGACGGACTTCGTCCTGGCGTGGTCGGGCGCCACTCCGTACCGTACGAGGCCGTAGGGCGCGGGCAGCATCTCCAGGACGTCGACACCGCCCGCGAACTTCTGGGCGCCCAGCGCCTGGGCCACGTACAGGCCCGAGGGCCCGGCACCGACGATCGCCACACGGCGCTCTTCGCTCACAGCACTCCACCTCGACTCACGGGGTCCACGAAAGGGCCGGTGCCATCGTGGAGGCCGGGGCTTAAGCCCTCCTTGTCGCGCGGCGGGAGCCGGGGCGGGTGCGGGGCCGGCCCCAGGAGCAGGGCCGGCCCCTGGCGGTCAGCGCAGCCGGTCGGCCCCGGCGCCCCCGTCCACCACGTGGGGAACCCGTGCGGGCGCGTCGACCCCGGTGCGCAGGGCCGGCCTCCAGCCCGCGCCGCCGGTCAGGGGGGCGTCGGGGAAGGCGGCGTTGTGGGCGGCGACCAGGTCCACCGGGGCGCCGTTGACCAGGTTGTGCCGGGTGGTGACGGGGGCTTCGCTCCACTTCATGAGGATGGTGCCCGGGTCGGTGCCCGCGGGCAGGGTGAAGGCGTTCTTCTCCGCGTAGAGCGCGGACTCGGCGCCGATGCCGAAGCTGTAGCCGTAGTCGGCGTCCGCCACGTAGTGGTTGTCGTAGGTGTCGACCCGGCCGAACCTGACGCGGGGCGCGCGCTCGACGAGGTGGGAGAAGAGGTTGTGGTGGACGGTGACGCGGAGCCTGCCGCGGTCGGTGTCCCCCGCCCCGTCGCTGTTGCCGATCATGAAGGTCTTGTCGTGCTCGGTGAAGACGTTCCAGGAGACGGTGACCAGGTCGGCGCCCCTGACGATGTCGAGTTCGCCGTCGTGCCGCTGGTAGCGGCGGCCGAAGTAGCTGGGCAGGGTGGAGTCGGGGTGGGCGCCGTCGGTGAAGGTGTCGTGGTCGATCCAGACGTGGGTGGAGCCGGTGGCCACGGCGCTGTCGTACTCGGAGTTCCAGTTGCCGGTGTCGCCGTCGGTGGGGTCCCACTGCGGGAAGCAGTCCAGCGGGCTCTCCAGGGTGAGGCCGCGCAGGATGACGTTGTCGACGTCCTTGATCTGGAGCGAGGCACCGGTGAACCCGGCGCCGTGACCGGCGCCGACGACGGTGGTGTTGGCGGGGATCTCGGTCTCGACGGCCGCGGCCTGGGCGTGGGCCGACTCGGCCCTGAGGTCCTCCTGTTCGCCGCTGACGGGCTCGGAGTAGCCCCAGACGGCGGGGTCGTAGTCGGCGAGGTACTGGTCGAGGCGGTAGCCGGGCGCGGCGAAGTCGTCGCAGGTGCCTGCCCCCGAGTCGATGGTGCCGTGCACTCTGACGATCTTCGGGGTGTCGCCGCCGTCGGCGAGGGCCGCCCTGAACCCAGCCCAGGTGGACACGTCGTAGACATGGGCGGGATCGGCGTCGGCACCGCCGGTGGTGCCGCCGTCGGCGGAGCCCCAGCCGTCGTGCTCGGCGAGGGCGGCGCGGTCGGGGGCCCGGCCGTGGGGGGCGGTGTGGGCGGCCGCGGCGGCGGTGGCGGCGAGCAGCAGGGCGGCGCAGCCCGCGGCGGCGGTCAGCAGGCGCCTCCCGCGGTGTGCGGCGGGAGGCGCCTGGGGCCGTGCGGGTGGGGCGGGGTGTGCGGAGGGGGTGGTCACGGTGCGGCTCCTCGGGGTGTCAGCCGTGCTGTTCCTGCCATTCGGCCTGGGCCTTGTCGAGCTGGTCGGCGAGGGTGCCGAGGAAGTCCTTCACGGACATCCGGCCGAGCAGCACCTTCTGGAACGCGGGCTCGTTGTCGGCCTTGCTGATGGTGTTCCAGTCCGGCAGGTAGTACGGCAGTTGGACGATCCTGACGGTGCCGTCGTCGAGCGCGTCGGCGGCGAGCCTGGTGGCCTCGGCCTGCTGTATCCAGGAGTCCTGCGCGGCCTCGGTGTTGGCGGGGAGGGAGCCCGCGGACTCGTTCCAGGCGCTGTTGGACTCGTGGGAGGCGGCGAACTCGATGAACTTCCAGGCGGCGGCCTTGTTCTTGCCCGACTTGAACAGGCCGAGGCCGTCGACGGGGTTGGACACCTGGACGCGGGTGCCGTCGTCGAGGGTGGGGTTGGGCAGCCCGCGGAACTTGCCGGCGCCGAGCGCCGCCAGGTGGTCCTGGTAGGAGCCGAGGTTGTGGCTCAGCATGCCGATGCGGCCGCTGTCCCACTGGGCGACCATCTTCTTGAAGTCGTTGTTGACGTCGGCGGACGGGGTGTCCTTCTTGTAGAGCGCGACATAGCGTTCCAGGGCCTTCACGTTGGCGGGGTCGTCGACGGTGGTGCTGCCGTCGCGCCAGAAGTCGGTGATGCCGGACTGCCCGTACATGGCGTCGAGGGCGGGGGCGATGGAGCCCTCGCCGCCGCGGATGGTGAAGCCGAAGGCGTTGGAGCCGGGGTCGCTGAGGGCGTCGGCGGCCTTGTAGAACTTCGACCAGGTGGTGGGCGGTTCGAGCCCGGCGGCCTTGAAGAGGTCGGTGCGGTACCAGAGGGTGCCGCTGTTGGCGGAGGTCGGCAGCGAGTACAGCCTGTCGCCGCCGCCCGCCGCGCGGACGCTGTCCAGCATCGCCTTGCTGAGCTGGCCGTTCAGGGGACTGTCGGCGAGCCGGTCGTCGAGGGGTTCGAGGGCGTCCTGGACGGCGATCTCGGCGAGGGTGGCGGTACCGACGCCGCCGACGTCGGGCAGGCCGCCGCCCTGGATGGCGGTGTCGTACTTGGACTGGGCGCTCTCCGCGGGCACGCCCACGTACGCGACGTGGATGTCCGGGTTCGCGGCCTCGAAGTCCTTGATGATCTTCTTCCAGACGTCGGTGCGCACCCCGCCGTTGTTGTCCCAGAAGGTGAGGTGGCCCTTGCCCTTGCCTTCGGCGCCCTTGTCGCCCGCGCCGCCGCTGCCGTCGTCGCCGCAGCCGGCGGTGAGCGCGCAGAGGGCGGTCAGGGCGAGTGCGAGGGCGGCGCCGCGGGCTCTGCGGGCGTACGGCGGCCGGGTCCTGCCCGGTGCTCTGTTCATGGTCGGCCTTCTTCCTCCGGCGGGGTGCTCATGACGGTGGTGCGGTACGGGCCCCGGGCACGGCCGGGTCCGCGGGCAGGGCGGCGAGCGCGGCGCGCACCAGGGCGGCCAGTTCGCCCGCGGGCGGGCGGCCGTCGGTGACGACGGTCAGGACGCGGCGGCGGGCCGCGGCGCCCGGCGCCAGTTCGAGGCGCCGCTCGCGGGCGAGCGAGGAGCCGACGCCCGGGTAGTGGGCGGCGCGTACGAACCAGGCGTCGGCGAGGGTGTCGCGGGACGCGGCGGCGAAGGTGAGGGTCCAGCCGTCGCCCGCGAGGGCGAGCCAGGGGGCGCGGCTGCCGCTCACCGCCGCCTCGCCCCGCGCGGTGGGGGTGAACACGTCGGGCGCGGCGGCGGCCCTGGGGGCGCGCCAGAAGAAGCCTCCGTAGGCGGCGCCGCGGCGGCCGTTGGTGTGGGAGCTGCCGAGGGAGAGCGGGGCGCCGGCGGTGTTGGTGAGGGTGAAGCCGAGGCCGAGCGCCCAGGAGCGGGCGTCGAGGGGGAGGGCGGTGAGGGTGCGTTCCTCGCGCAGGAGCCTGCGCCCCTCGGCGGTGTGCCAGTCGAGGAGTTCGGTGAAGCCGCCGGGGGTGCGGGCGGTGAAGGCGCGGTGGAGCTGGGTGCCGTGGTTGGCGAGGTGGGTGGGTCCGGTTGCGGGGACGTAGGTGCTGCCGCCCCAGAAGTTGTGGCCCGCGACGTCGGCGAGGGCGACGCAGGCGCCGAGGTGGTGGGGGTGGTCGTCGGGCAGGGCTTCGGTGACGACGGTGCCGCCGAGGGTGCGTACCGGGTGGAGGTAGGGGCGGGGTGCGAGGCGGGGGTCGGCGGGGCCCTCGGTCTCGTAGCGGGCGACGGCGCGTCCGCGCGCGTACACGTCGACGGGGCCGGTGGGCAGGGGGGTGCGGGTCACGGTGTCACCGCCCCGGTGGCGTGTGCCCATCGCGCGCCGCGCTCGGAGAACAGGCCGAGGGTGTCCGCGCAGGTGTCGACCAGGGCGTCGATGCCGGGCACGATGCGCCGGGGGGCGTGCTGGCCCGGGCCGTGGTGCCAGGCGGTGGGCGGCAGCGGGGTGGGCTCGGGGGCGCGTCTGACGGCCTCGACGACGCGCATGAACGCCCCGGTGGCGGCGGGCGGCACCAGCAGCGGGGTTCCTGTGGTGAGGTGGGCGAGCAGGTTCTCCAGCAGGTCCGTCCTGGTGTGGCCGGTCTCCTGGGGGCCGTGTCCCGCGCGCTGGAGGAGGACCCGGTCCTGCTTGTACCAGAAGGTGACGCGGCCGTGGCTGCCGGAGACGACGACATACGGCTCGCCGGGCCGCTCGGCGCAGAGGGTGGCGGCGACGGTGGTGCGGAGGCCGCCCGTGGTGGTGATCCGTACGCAGGAGGTGTCGTCTGCCTCGATGGGGTTGGCGCGGAACAGTTCGGTCTCGACCCGGGCGACGTCGTCGCCGCGGCCGCTGCCGCCGAGGGCGAGGGCGGTGGCGACGGCGTGCGCGAGGGGGTTGGTCAGGACGCCGTCGACGACGTCGGCGCCGTCGAGGCGGCGCCGCCCTGCCCAGGGGGCGCGCCGGTAGTACGCCTCGTCCCTGGCCCAGGCGCCCGCGGCGCCGACGCCGGTGACCTCGCCGATGGCGCCGTCCGCGACGAGGTGGCGGATGGCGGGGACGGCGGCGGAGCCGAGCGACTGGAAGCCGATCTGGCAGGCGACACCCGAGGCGGCGACGGCGTCGGTGATGCGCAGGAAGTCGGCGTAGGAGGGTGCGGGCGGCTTCTCCAGGAGGAGGTGGACGCCCCGGTCGGTGGCGGTGCGGGCGAGGCGGGCGTGGGTGTGGATGGGGGTGCAGAGCACGGCGGCCACCGCGCCCGTGCTGTCCAGGAGGGCGCCGAGGTCGGGGGACTGCTCGACCCGGTCGAAGCCGCGCAGTTCGGCGGGTGAGAGCGGGGTGAGGTCGCAGACTCCGGCGAGTCTCGCAAGGCCGGCGCGCTGGAGTCTGCGCAAGTTGGCCAGGTGCCAGTGGCCGTGTCCCCGGCCGCCCGCGAGCACCACGGGCAGCGGTCCGTGGCCCGGGCGGCGCGGTGCGGCGCCGGTGCGGTGCGGCGTCATCCCTTCACCGCTCCCGCGCTGAAGCCGGTGACCAGCCACCGCTGGATGAACGCGAACACCAGCACCACGGGTACGGCCGCCACGACACCGCCCGCGGCGAGCGCGCCGAGGTCGACGCTGTCGGCGCTCATCAGGGTGGCGAGGCCGACCGGGATGGTCTGCTTGTCCTGCGCGGACAGGAACATCAGGGCGAACAGGAAGTGGTTCCAACTGTGCACGAAGGCGAAGGAGCCGGTGGCGACGAGCCCGGGGCGCAGCAGCGGCAGCACGACCACCCGGAAGGCGGTGAGGCGTCCGCAGCCGTCGACCCAGGCGGCCTCCTCCAGGGCCTGCGGCACGTTCCGGATGAAGCCGCTGAGCAGCATCATGGACAGCGGCAGTTGGAAGACGGTCTCGGCGACGATCACACTGCCCAGCGAGTTGATCATCCGGAGCTGGGCGAAGATCTGGAAGAGCGGCACCAGCATCAGGGCGCCGGGGATGAACTGGGAGCAGAGCAGGCCCAGCATGAAGGCGCTCCTGCCGCGGAAGCGGAAGCGGGCGAGCGCGTAGCCGCCCGCGAGCGCGACCACGGTGGTCATGACGAGTGAGCACACCCCGACGACGGCGCTGTTGGCGAAGAAGGTGGCGAAGCCGCGCTCGGTCCACACCTTGGCGAAGTGCGCGCCGGTCATCGGCCAGGGCAGCAGCGAGGTGGACCCGGTGGGCCGCACCGCGAAGAGCAGCATCCAGTAGAACGGGACGAGGGTGAACAGGAGGTAGAGGCCGAGCGGCAGGTGGATCTGCCAGCGCGGGGGCCGGTCCCAGGGCCTGCGGCGGCCGCGGGGCGGCGCGGTGGGCGGTACGGGGGATGCGGGAGCGCTCCCAGGGGGCGCTGCCACGGCGGGGCTCGTCGTCATGGCCGGTCACCTCCGAACTTGCTCAGCCGCAGGTAGAGCAGGGAGCAGAAGAGCAGCACCACGAAGGCGACGGTGGTGAGCGCGGAGGCGTAGCCGAAGTCGTGGGAGTCGACGGCGATGGACGCGATCCGCAGCGGCAGGGTGGTGGTCTCGCCCGCGGGTCCGCCGCCGGTGAGGGTGTAGAGGAGGTCCACGTTGTTGAACTCCCACACCCCGCGCAGCAGGGTGGACAGCACGATGGCGTGCTTGAGGTGGGGCAGGGTGATGTGCAGGAACTGCCGCGCCCTTCCGGCGCCGTCCATCTGCGCGGCCTCGTACAGGTCCTTCGGCACGGACTGGAGGTCGGCGAGGAGCAGAATGGCGAAGAACGGCACGCCGCGCCAGAGTTCGGCGACGACCACCGCGGGAAAGACGGTCCCGGTGTCGGAGAGCCAGGAGGTGCCGTACGAGCCCGCGCCGAGGTCGGCGAGGTAACGGGTCACCCCCGTCTGGGAGTTGTAGAGCAGCAGCCAGATGGTGGAGGTGAGGACGCCGGAGACGGCCCAGGGCGAGAAGACGAGGGCGCGGGCGAGGGCGCGGCCCGCGAAGGTCTGGTTGACGATGAGGGCGAGGCCGAGGCCGAGCAGCAGTTGCAGCGCGATCTGGACGCCGACCCACTGGAAGGTGAAGCCGACGGAGGGCCAGAAGTCGGGGTCGTCGGTGAACGCGGTGACGAAGTTGTCGAGCCCCGCGAAGCCGTTGCGCCAGGGTTTGGTGGGGTTGTCGTTGCGCAGGCTGGTGGAGAGGACGCTGAGCACCGGGTAGGCGATGAAGCCCAGCATCAGCAGGGCGGCGGGCGCGAGCAGCAGGTACGGCAGCCTCCGGGGTGCGGTGGGGCCGCGGCGCCCGGGTGGCGCGGGGGGTCTCCCGCGCGGCGGTGGCGGCGCCACCGCTGCGGTCTCGGCCATCGTTGCTCCGTTCTGGGGGCGGTCGGGCAGGGCTCGTCGCGGCGGCACCCCTGGTGGGCGGGTGCGCCGGGAGTCGGCGGGGTCGGCCGGGGCGGCGGTCAGCCCGGGTAGGGGTCGGGCACGCTGCCGGGGCGGGAGAGGAAGCCGAAGTCGCAGCCGGTGTCGGCCTGGGTGATCTCGCGCTGGTAGAGGGCGCCGTAGCCGCGCTCGTGGCGTTCGGGCGGCGGGGTCCAGGCGGCGCGGCGGCGGTCCCTCTCGGCGTCGGGGATGTCGAGGGTGAGGGTGCGGGCGGCGACGTCGAGGGTGATCGGGTCGCCGGTGCGCACCAGGGCGAGCGGGCCCCCGACATGGGACTCGGGTGCCACGTGCAGCACACAGGTGCCGTACGAGGTGCCGCTCATCCGGGCGTCGGAGATCCGCACCATGTCGCGTACGCCCTTCTTCAGGAGGTAGTCGGGGAGCGGGAGCATGCCGTACTCGGGCATGCCGGGGCCGCCGCGCGGTCCCGAGCCGCGCAGCACCAGGACGTGGTCGGGGGTGATGCCGAGTGCGGGGTCGTCGATGGTGCGGGTGAGCTGGCGGTAGTCGTCGAAGACGACGGCGGGTCCGGTGTGCCGCAGCAGGGCGGGGTCGGCGGCGATGTGCTTGATGACGGCGCCGTCGGGGCAGAGGTTGCCGCGCAGCACGGCGATGCCGCCCTCGGCGGCGAGAGGTTCTGAGCGGGTCCTGATCACGTCGTCGTCGTGGACGAGGGCGCCGTGGAGCTGCTCGCGCAGGCTGGTGTGGGCGACGGTGGGGCGGTCGAGGTGGAGCAGGTCGGTGATGCGGGAGAGGAGCCCCGGCAGGCCGCCGGCGAAGTAGAAGTCCTCCATCAGGTAAGGGCCGCCGCCGGGGCGGATGTTGGCGAGGACGGGCACGGTGCGGGCGGCGCGGTCGAAGTCGTCCAGGGTGAGGGTGACACCGGCCCGGCCCGCCATGGCGATGAGGTGGATGACGGCGTTGGTGGAGCCGCCGAGGGCGAGCACGGTGGTGACGGCGTCCTCGAAGGCCGCGCGGGTGAGGATATGACGGGGCGTCAGTCCCTCGCGCACCAGGCCGACGGCGCGGATGCCGGAGGCCGCCGCCATCCGCTCGTGCCCCGAGTCGACGGCGGGGACGGAGGAGGCGCCGGGCAGCGTCATACCCAGGGCCTCGGCGGCGGCGGTGAGGGTGGAGGCGGTGCCCATGGTCATGCAGTGGCCGGGCGAGCGGGCCAACCCGGCCTCCAGCTCGGAGAGTTCGGTGTCGCCGATGAGACCGGCCCTGCGGTCGTCCCAGTACTTCCACATGTCGGTGCCCGAGCCCAGCACCTCGCCGCGCCAGTGCCCCGGCAGCATCGGGCCCGCGGGCACGAACAGGGCGGGCAGCCCGGCGGAGGCGGCGCCCATCAGCAGCGCGGGGGTGGACTTGTCGCAGCCGCCCATCAGCACCGCGCCGTCCACCGGGTAGGACCGCAGCAGCTCCTCGGTCTCCATGGCGAGCAGGTTGCGGTAGAGCATGGGGGTGGGTTTCTGGAAGGTCTCCGAGAGGGTGGCCACGGGGAACTCCAGCGGGAACCCGCCGGCCTGCCACACCCCGCGCTTGACGGCCTGGGCGCGCTCGCGCAGGTGGGAGTGGCAGGGGTTGATGTCGGACCAGGTGTTGAGGACGGCGATCACGGGTTTGCCCTGATGCTCGTCCGGCAGGTAGCCGAGCTGGCGGGTGCGGGCGTTGTGGCTGAAGGAGCGCACTCCCGGGCCGCGGTACCACTGGTCGCTGCGGAGCGCGGGCGGTGCGGTGTCGGTGCCCGGCGGCCCTTCGGGGGGCGGGGTGGTGGTCATCGGGGCGCCCCCGCGGTCCACCGGGCGGCGATGGCGGCGACCTCGGCCCGTTCCGCTTCCGGCAGTTCGCTGCTCGGGGGGCGTACGGTGCGTCCGCACAGGCCGAGCGCGGCCAGCGCCTCCTTGACGACGGTGACGTTGTGCGCGGAGGCGTCGGCGGAGCGCAGCTCCTCGAAGCGGCGGATCTGCTCCCACACCTTCATCGCGCGGGGGTGGTCGCCGTCCCGCAGCGCCGCGAGCATCCCGAGCGAGAGGGCGGGTGCCACGTTGACGAGGCCCGAGGTGAAGCCGGTGGCTCCGGCGGAGAAGTAGGAGGGCGCGTAGGGCTCGGCGAGTCCCGCCACCCAGACGAACCGGTCGAGGCCGGCGTCCCTGGCGAAGCCGGCGAACCTGGCGGCGTCGGGGACCGCGTACTTCACCCCGATCACGTTGGGGCACTGTGCGCCGAGTTCGGCGAGGCGGTGTCCTGGCAGCCGCTCGGAGCGCACGTAGGGCACCACGCCGAGGCCGGGCACCGCCTCGGCGATGGCGCGGTGGTAGTCGACCCAGCCACGGGCCGAGACGTAGGGGTGGACGGGCTGGTGCACCATCACCAGGGCGGCGCCCGCCTGTTCGGCGTGGCGGGCGGCGGCGACGGCGGTGGGCACGTCGTGTCCCACACCGGCGATGACGGTGGCCCTGCCGTCGGCCTCCGCGGTGGTCAGCTCGGTGACGGCGGCGCGTTCCGCGGGTGAGAGGGCGTAGAACTCCCCGGTGTTGCCGTTCGGGGTGAGGGTGCGCACGCCCGCGTCGAGCAGCCGCCGCAGCAGGGCGCGGTGGGCGGCGGTGTCGAGGGCGCCGTCGGGGGTGAACGGCGTCACGGGGATCGCCACCACCTCGGCGAGCGCCGTGCGCAGGGTGTCGAACGTCATGGACTGCCGCCCTTTCCTGGGGACTTGCGGGGTCTCGCGGCGCGGGAAGCGGTGGGCCCTGCGGTGTCGGGTGCCGCGCGGGCCGGGGGTGTGCCGGTGTCCTTCGGGGGTGCGGCGGGGGCGCCGGGCGGGTAGGCGCGCGCGACGAACCCGGCCACGTGGTCGTGGAGGGCGGCGGCGGCGCCGTCCGCGTCCCCGGCGGCGGCCAGGGACAGTATCCGGCGGTGTTCGCGTGCCTCGCGCTCCCAGGACGCCTCGGCGGCCCAGGCGGCGACGGCGACCAGGGCGGCCTGGTCGCGCAGTTCGTCGAGGGTCCTGGCCAGCAGCGGGTTGCCGCAGGGGGTGTAGAGGGCGCGGTGGAAGTCCCGGTTGGCGAGGGAGCGTTCCGCGGTGTCGGTGGCGGCGTCGGAGCGCGCGAGGGCGTCGCGTGCGGCGTCGAGCGGGGCCCCGGCGCGCACCGTGCGGCGCACCGCCTCGGGTTCGAGGAGCAGCCGCACGTCGTACACCTCCCGTGCCATCTGCGCGTCCACCGTGCGCACCGTGACCCCCCGGTACTCGCTCACCACCACGAGCCCGGTGCCCGCGAGGGTCTTCAGGGCCTCGCGGACGGGCGTCTTGGACACCCCGAATCCGGCGGCGAGTTCGCTCTCCACCAGGGCCTGCCCCGGGCTGAGCCGCCCGGTCAGGATGCGGTGCTTGATCTCTTCGAGCACCACCTGGGTGCGGGAGGGTATCGGCGTCGGAACGGAGGTCATGGGCCCCTCGGGTCGTGCGGGTTCATGTCTCATATATGACGTACGAAGTGACGCGTCGACGGTAGGAGCGGGCCCCCCGCCGGTCAATGCCCCGGGCCGCGCGGGCCGGTCGATTCGACGCGCGGACGTCCGTCAGGGGGCCGGAATGCGCCCCGTCACCCCTGCTCGGACGGCAGGTGAGGAGATCCGGGGGCGGTGCGGGGCGGGCCTGCGGGGGCACCCGGGGAGCGCGCCATAGTCCACACCGGGACCGGCATCGTCCACACGGGCCGCTCTAGCATCGCTGGGGCGGGACACCGGCGAGCGGCGGCCACAGGCGCCGGACCGGGTGTCGGGGCGGCGCGAGGGACGTGCCCGTGCGCGTCCGCGCTCTCCCGCCGCTTCTGCTCTCCGACACGGCCGGGCCGTGCGCGCCCGACCGTTCAACGCCCGCGTTTCCCCCCGTACCTTCCGGGTCCCCGGACGCCCAGGGCGCCCGGCTCCCCTCCCCCATGAACGGAGTTTTGTCATGCGCAGGACGAGCGCTCAGTTCCGGATCGCGGGTGTCGCGGCGGCCACCGTCGCCGCCGTGACCCTCGGCACCTTCGCGGCCACCAGCGGTTCCGCCGCGCCCCGTACCACCACCGCCGACTCCCCCGGCCTCGCGGCGGGACCGATCGGCTTCGGCGCCGCCACCACGGGCGGCGCGGGCGGCGACACCGTCACCGTCTCCGACGCGTCCGCCTTCGAGGACGCCGTACAGAGCGACGGGCCGCTCATCGTGCAGGTGAACGGCACCATCGACCTGGACGACATGACCAAGGTGGCCTCCGACAAGACCGTCGTCGGCGTGGGCACCTCGGGACGGATCACCGGCAGCGGCCTCAACGTCAGCGAGGTCGACAACGTCATCATCCAGAACCTCACGCTCACCGGTTCCGACGACGACGCGATCAACGTCCAGTACTCCACGAACGTGTGGATCGACCACAACGACGTCTCCGACACCTACGACGGCGGCATCGACATCAAGCGCGCCTCCGACAACGTCACCGTGTCCTGGAACCGCGCGCACGACCAGGACAAGAACATGCTCCTCGGGCACAGCGACGACAACGGCGGCGAGGACATCGGCAAGCTGCACGTCACCTACGACCACAACTGGTTCGACGGCACCGTGCAGCGCAACCCCCGGGTCCGCTTCGGCAACCCGGTCCACGTGCTCAACAACTACTACAGCGACGTGAGCAGTTACGGCGTCGCGTCCACCGAGGACGCCGGAGTCCGCGTCGAGGGCAACTACTTCGAGAACGTCGAGGACCCCTTCCACCTCGGTGAGGACAAGTCGGGCCCCGGCTCGCTGGTGGCCGTCGACAACTACTTCGTCGACTCGGGCGAGGGCGAGACCGGCGGCTCCGTCGCCGACATCCCGTACTCCTACACCGTCGACGACCCGCAGCAGGTCAAGTCGATCGTGACCTCGGGGGCGGGCGTCGGCAAGATCTGACCCCGGCCGCGGGACCGGGGGTGCGGTCCGGGCAGGGCGGCCAGGCGCCCTTGCCCGGACACGCGCCGCGGCCTAGGGTCCTGGCGCCGGGACGCGCGCACGGCACCGGGCGGGCCGCGGGCGGCGCCGAGGGAGGCCAGGCCATGCAGGAACACGCACCCCCGCGAGGCGGCCGGTACACCCTGGGCCTGGTCACCGCCGACATCCACCTGGGGGTCGGCGCGGCCCTCTGGTCGGGGGTGCTGGAGGCCGCCGAGCGCAGCGGTGTCAACGTCGTCTGCTTCCCCGGCGGCGAGGTCCGCGCGGACGGCGCGCCGCGCGCGGCGCTGTACGAACTCGTCGGCCCCGCGCGGCTGGACGGGGTCATCTCCTGGACGTCCACGCTCGGTGTGTCGGCGGTGGGCGAGGCTACGGCCGAACGGTTCGCGCGGCGGCTTCGGCATCTTCCGGTGGTGAGCCTCAACAGCGTCCTCGACGGGCACGAGACGCTGCGCTGCGACAGCCACGCGGGGATGCGGGAGGCCGTCGGGCACCTGGTGGCGGCGCACGGCAGGCGGCGGCCCGCCTGTATCAGGGGCCCGCTGGCCAACCCGGTCTCCCTCGACCGCTACCACGCGTACCGGAACGCCCTGGCCAGGAACCGGCTGCCGCTCGACCGGTCGCTGGTGGCGGCGGCGACCGAGTTCGCGGACGCGGCGGGCGCCGCGGCGATGCGGGTGCTGCTCGACATCAGGGGCCTGCGGCCCGGCTACGACTTCGACGCGCTGGTGGCGTGCAGCGACGTACTGGCGGCCGGCGCGCTGCGGCTGCTGGCGGCGCGCGGGGTGCGGGTGCCCGAGGACGTGTCGGTGGTCGGCTTCAACGACTCGATGGAGGCGAGGCTGAGCGACCCCCCGCTGACCTCGGTGTCGCTGCCGTTCGCCGAGTTGGGCGCGCAGGCGGTGGACACCCTGGTCGCCAGGCTGCGGGGCACCGCGCCGCCCGCGCGCTCCGCCGTCGCGGGCACCCTGGTCACCCGCCGCTCCTGCGGCTGCCACTCGCCGCTGGCGGCGCAGTCGCCGCCGCGCACGGCCGCACCGGGCGGCGGCGGGCGGGAGGCGGGGCCCGTGCCGCTGGGGGCCGGGTTCGCGACGATGCCGCGCGCCGGGCGGCAGTTGGCGGCGGCCTTCGGCGCCGACCTCGGGGCGCGTCCGGGGCGCCAGGGCGCGCCGCCGGGCGGCGGCTTCCTGCCGCTGCTCGAACGGGTGGCGAACGGCGAGGTGACCGGCGCCGAGTCGGCCGCAGCCTGGGACGCGGCGCTGTTGCGCGCCAGGGACGCGCTGCTGCCGCGGCTGCCGCTGAGCGGCAGGGCGCACGCGGAGCGGCTCTTCGGCCAGGCGAGGCTGCTGGTCGCGGAGAAGGCGCACCGGCTGCTGGAGTACGAGCGCTGGGCCGAGCAGCAGGACGCCAGGCGGCTGCGGGAACTGGGCACGGCGCTGTCCACCACCGTCACCACCGGGGAGCTGGCGGCGGCCCTCGCCAGGGCGCTGCCCGGCACGGGGGTGTCCGGTTGCCGTCTGGTGCTGTACGAGTCGGACGGCGGGGGCGGGTTGGGCGCGGCGGGCGCGGGGTTCGCGGACGGCGGCCCCGGTGGGCAGGACGGTGGGGAGCGGCCCGCGTTCTGCGCGCGCCCCGCGCGGCTCGTCCCGCTCGCGGCGGCAGGAGAGGCGGGCACGGGCCCGGTGTACGCGCCGTTTCCCGCGGGGCGGCTGCTGCCTGACGAGGCGCTGCCGGACGGTGAGCGGTTCGCGCTGGTGGCGGAGCCGCTGCATATCGGGGCCGAGCACTTCGGCTTCGCGCTGTTCGACGCGGGCCCCCGGCAGGAGGCGCCGCGCAGGGCCGCGCGCTTCCGGGCGCTCGGGGACCAGGTCAGCGCCGCGCTGAAGGGGGTGCGGCTCTTCGAGGAGGCGCGCGGGGCGCGGGACGCGGCGGAGCAGGCGAGCCGGCTGAAGACCCGGCTGCTGGACAACGCGACGGACGAACTGCGCACCCCGGTCGAGGAGATCCTGGCCCGCGCCCCGCGCGATCCGGGCGCCGCGGCCGACGGGGCGCCCGGCGGGGTGCACGCGGCGGCCGGGCGGCTGCTGCGGCTGATCGACGACCTGCTCGACCTGTCGCGCTCCGAGATCGACGCGCTCGACCTGTCGTGGCGGCTGCTCGATCCGCGCCCCGTCCTGCTGGACGCGTACGCGGCCGCCACCAGGGCCGCTGGCGAGCACCGCCTGTGGCAGCTCGACATGCCGCAGCGGCTGCCCGCGGTGCGCGCGGACGCGGCGCGGCTGCGGCAGATCCTGGTGACGCTGATGGGCGCGGTCGCCGCGCACCGGGCGGGCGGCGCGCCCGCGGTGCTCAGCGCCCGGGTGCTGCTTCCCGTGCTGTGTGTACGGCTGACGTGTCCCGGGCTCGACGTCAGCGCGCGGGACGCGGACGAGCTGTTCCGGCCGTTCGGCTCGACCAGGGCGGGGATGCGGCTCGGGCCCGCCATCGCGCGGCGGCTCGCCGCGCTGCACGGGGGCACGGTGACGCTGGACACGGACGGGGCGGGCGGCCCCGGCTTCACCCTCACGCTGCCGCTGCCCGCGCCCGCGGGCCCGGCGCGGCAGGGAGCCGACGGGCGGCGGGCGGGCGGCGAGGTGCTGCTCGCGGCGGGGCGGCCCCCGGCGGAGGCCGCGGAGCTGGCACGCGCGCACGGGCTCGTGCTGCGGACGCTGACGGGGGGCGACGAGACGGCCGCGGTGCCGGAGGGCGGCGGGCCGCCGGGCGCACTGGTGTGGGACGCCGGCGGCGGGCCCGGGGAGTGGGCCGCGGTGCGGCGGCTGCACGACGCGTCCGCGCTGCGGCACTCGCCCTTCCTGCTGTACGGGCTCGCCGAGCCGGTCCCCTCGGCGGACCTCGGGGGCGCGCTGGGGGCGCTGCGGCCGGTCGGGCTCGGGGACCCGGTGCTGGTCGTGGACGGGGACGCGGCGGCCAGGCAGAAGGCGCGGGAGCTGGTGAACCGGCTGCTGCCGGGGCGTGCGGTGCGCACCGCGGCGGACGGCACGGCGGCGCTCGCGCTGCTGGCGCACGAGACGCCGTGTCTGCTGATCGTGGCGCGGACGCTGGCGGACATGGACGGGCTCGACCTGGTGGAGCGCATCGCGTCGCCCGGCGGGGGGCCTTCCCCCGCGGTGTTGCTGCTCGCGGACCGTGAGCACGGGCTGACCCCGGCGGACGTGCCGCGCGCGGAGCCCCACCCCGGTCTGGTACTGCTGCACCGCGGGGTGCTCACACCGCGGGAGACGGAGGCGCTGCTGGGGGCGATGGCGCGGCGCGCCGGGCCCGGCAGAGTGCTGGGCAGCACCCCGGTGCGGCAGGCGCTGGTCTATGTGGAGCAGCACTTCCGCCACCCTGTGTCGCGCTGGCAGGTGGCGCGGGCGGCGGGGGTCAGCGAGGACCATCTCAGCCGTCTCTTCCACCGCGAACTCGGGCTCACCCTCTGGGACTACCTGACCCGGCTGCGGGTGGAGCGGGCGAAGGAGCGGCTGCTGCTGACGGACGACAGTGTGGGCACGGTGGGCCGCGCGGTGGGCTTCCACGACCGCGCCTACTTCAGCCGGGTGTTCCGCCGGGTGACCGGGGTGGCGCCGCACGCGTACCGGCGGCCCGGGTAGCGGCGCGGCGCGGGCGGCGGTGGCTCACAGGGGCGGTCCCGGGGTGGCGGCACGCAGCCGGGAGCGCTCGATCTCGGCGCGTGCCGCGGCGCGGGGCTCCCAGTGGGAGCCCTCGACGGACTTGCCTGGTTCGAGGTCCTTGTACACCTCGAAGAAGTGGGTGATCTCGGAGAGGTCGAAGCCCGCGACGTCGTCGACGTCCTGTACGTAGGCGTAGCGGGGGTCGCCCGCGGGCACGCAGAGCACCTTCTCGTCGGGGCCCTTCTCGTCGCGCATGACGTACATGCCGATGGCGCGGCAGGCGACGACGCAGCCGGGGAAGGTGGGCTCGCCGACGAGGACGAGGGCGTCGAGGGGGTCGCCGTCGCGGCCGAGGGTGCCGTCGATGTAGCCGTAGTCGGCCGGGTAGCGGGTCGAGGTGAACAGCATCCGGTCGAGCCTGATGCGGCCCACGGCGTGGTCCATCTCGTACTTGTTCCGTGAGCCTCCGGGGATCTCCACGGTCACGTCGAACGGGGCGGCGCCGTCGGGGGCGGGCTCGCTCATGGCTCTCTCCTTCTCCTGCGCGGCGGCGCGGGCGGATGCCACCCGTTGATCATCCGTACTCCCCTAAAAGTACGATGAACCGGAAGGAGCGGACAATCGGGCGCCGGGCCGTGTCACAGGGCGCGGTGCCAGCGGATCTCGCCGTCGTGCCGTTCGTCGGTGGGGGTGAGCCCGAGGGCGGTGGCGACGGCGGCCGAGGCGTGGTGGCCGGGGTGGATGTGCGCGGCGAGGGCGTCGGCCCCGGCCGCCGCGAGGGCGGCGGCGAGGGCGCGTACGGCCTCGGTGGCGATGCCACGGCGCTGCCAGGGGGTGCCGGTGACCCAGGCCAGCTCCGCGGTGTGTCCGGTTCCGTCACGGGTGACGGTGGCCTGGACGGTGCCGGTGAGGCGGCGCTCGGCGCGCAGTTCCACCACGTGGTTGAGCCAGTGTGTCGCGGGGTCGGGCGACCCGGCGGCCAGTCGCGTATAGCGCTCGCGCAGGGCGTCGGCGGTGAGCGGCTCGCCGCCGGTGAAGGTGTGGAGTGCGGGGTCGCGGAGCACCCGGGCCATCTCGTCGGCGTGCTCGGGCGCGAGCGGGATCAGGGTGAGGCGCGCGGTGGTGAGGGTGCCGACGCGGAAGGTGTCCATGGGCTCCTCGGCTCGTGGCGCGCGCAAACCGGCGGGGGTGTGGCCCCTCCGGGAGGGGTGGGGATGCGGACGAGCCGCCCGCCCGTTCCCCCGGGGCGGGCGGCTCGCGCACAGGTGTTCAGAGGTCGAGGTCGGCGCCGGTGACTCAGTGCTCTGCCCGTTGAGCTACACCGCGAGGCGGCGGCGGGACTCGAACCCGCGTCTCTCGTTCCCCAAACGATGCACCCGGTGCCTTCGCACCTGAACGGTCCCCATCCTAGGGGCCGTGGGACACCGTCGGCACCCGGTTTTCCCGGGGGCTCAGCCGCCGGTGACGGCGCGCAGGGACTGCTTGAGCGATCCCATGGTGGCGAGCACGGCGGTGGGCTCGTAGCCGCAGTGGGCCATGCAGTTGGCGCAGCGGGGGTCCTTGCCGCGGCCGTACTTCTCCCACTCGGTGGAGTCCAGCAGCTCCTGGTAGGTGGTGGCGTAGCCGTCGCCCATCAGGTAGCAGGGCTTCTGCCAGCCGAAGAGGGAGTACGACGGGACACCCCAGGGGGTGCACTCGTAGTCCTCCTTGCCCTCAAGGAAGTCGAGGAACAGCTCGGAGTGGTTGAGCCGCCACTTGCGGCGCCTGCCGCCGGAGAACGCCTTCTTGAACAGCTCGCGGGTCTGGTCGACACCGAGGAAGCCGTCCTGGTCGGGCGCCTTCTCGTAGGCGTAGCCGGGGGAGATCTCCAGGCGGTCCACCTTCAGCTCGTCGTTCAGGTAGTCCAGGACCTGGATGACGTCCTCGGGGGTGTCGTTGTTGAAGAACGTCGAGTTGGTGTACACCGCGAAGCCGGCCGCCTTGGCCTGCTTGATGGCGTCCACCGCCTTGTCGAACACGCCCTCCTTGCTCACCGACTCGTCGTGCCGCTCGCGCAGCCCGTCGATGTGCACCATCCACGCGAAGTTGCGGTGCGGCTTGAACTTGTGGAGGTGCTTGGGCAGCAGGACGGCGTTGGTGCAGAGCACCACGAACTTGCCGCGCTTCAGAAGCTGTTCTGTGATGGTGTGGATCTGCGGGTGCATCAGGGGCTCGCCGCCCGCGAGGGACACCATGGGCGCCCCGCACTCCTCGACCGCGCCCACCGCCTGGGCGACGGGCATGCGCTGCTTGAGCACGCCCGCGGGGTGCTGGATCTTGCCACAGCCGTTACACGCGAGGTTGCAGGCGAAGAGCGGCTCGACCTCCACGATCAGCGGGAACTTCTCCCGGCGCTTCAGCTTCTGCTTGAGCAGATAGCTGCCCATCTTGATGGTGAGGTTGAGTGGAAGCGACATGGTCCACTTCTCCGATCCCGCTGAGGTCCCGCTTCAGGTCTCGTGCTGATCCGCTTACGTCCCCGTACAACGTGCGCCAAACATACAGCCTGTATGGGACAGAATGAAAGCATGGAGCGATCGAGGGCGGGCCGCAGCCGCCGGGCGGAGCATGTCGCCGACACCCGGGAGGCCCTTCTCGAGGCCGCGCGCGGGCTGTTCGCGGGCAAGGGCTACGCCGCGACGGGCACGGAGGACATCGTCGGCGCCGCCCGCGTCACCCGCGGCGCGCTGTACCACCATTTCAGGGACAAGGCCGATCTGTTCCGCGGGGTCATGGAGCGGTGCGCGCGTGAGATGGCGGAGCGGCTGATCGAGCAGGAGATCCGCCGCGCGGAGCTGCATCCGCAGGACAGTTGGACCCTGCTGCGCACCGGCTTCCAGTCGTTCCTGGACGCCTGCGCCGACCCCGACTTCCAGCAGATCGTCCTCATCGAGGGCCCGGCGGTGCTCGGTCACAGCGCCTGGGACGAGCTGGTCGAGAAGCACGGTTATGGGCTGCTGGCGGAGGCGCTGACGCAGGCCGCGGAGGAGGGCAGGATCGAGCCGCTCCCGGTCCGGCCGCTGACCAGGATGCTGGGCGCCCTGATCTCGGAGGCGAGCCTGTACATCGCGCGCTCCGAGGACCATGCGCGGGCCCGCGAGGAGGCCGGTGCGGTGCTCGACCGGATGCTGATGGGGCTGCGGCGCGAGGAGGGCTGACCGCCGCGTGTCGCGGCCTGGCGCCGCCCGGCGCCTCCGGCGCGCCCTCGGCCCGCCTGAGGCGTAGTACCGCGCCCGGCGTTCCCGCGCACCCCGGGGCGTGCACCGGCGGAAGGGCCGGAGCGGGACAGATGCCCTGGTCAACCGAGCTGACGCGCCATCACATGGCATGTCGTGTCAAAGAACGACAAAGGCCCCCTATCCGCTATACATAGACCTGTCCCATTCTTGGTAAAGAAGCGTCGCGCCGCGTTGGAATTTCTTCACACATATGCAAGGCGCATCAACGCCGCGGGCGCTCACTCCCAGACAGGAGCAGCAACGGTGACATACGGAAGTGCACTGCGCGACGAGGTCGCGGCAGCGGGGACCACTCCCCTGATCGGGATCTACGACATGTACTCGGCGTCGGTGGCCGCCGGGCACTACAACGGTTTCTTCGTGTCCGGTTTCGGCTTCGCGGCCTCGTACTACGGGCTGCCGGACATCGGCTACATCGCCTGGCCCGACATGGTGGCCTTCGCCGAGCGGCTGCGGGGCGCCTTCCCCCAGCACCACATGCTCGTCGACATCGACGACGGTTACGTCGATCCCGAGGTCGCCTGCCATGTGGTGCAGCGGCTCGAACGCATCGGCGCGTCCGGGGTCATCCTGGAGGACCAGAAGCGTCCGCGTCGCTGCGGACACGCCGACGGCAAGCAGGTGTTGCCGCTCGACGAGTACCTGGAGAAGCTGCACCTGGTGCTGGAGTCGCGCCGTGACCTGCTGGTGGTGGCGCGCACGGACGCCACGGAGGAGGCCGAGATCGTGCGCAGGGCCGCGGCGCTGGCCGAGACCGACGCGGACGTGGTGCTGGTCGACGGGGTGCGCAGCGTGGACTGGATTCGCCGCATCCGCGGTGTGATCGGCGACAAGCCGCTGCTCTTCAACCAGATCGCGGGCGGCAAGTCGCCCCGGCTCTCGCTGTCGGAACTGACCGCGCTCGGCGTGGACGTGGCGATCTACAGCACCCCGTGCCTGTTCGCCGCGCACCGGGCGATGGACACGGCGCTCGCGGAGCTGAAGTTCGCCGACGGCAGGCTGCCGGACACCGCGGGCGACAGCGGGGAGGTCGGGGTGCGGGAGTCGACCGAGCTGCTGGAGCGGAACATCAGCCGGCACCACACCGCCCCCGTGACGGTTCCGGCGTGAGGCGACGGCACGCCGCCCGGCCGTCGCCGCCGCGGCCCGGCGCCTCGCGCGCCCTGGCCGCGGCGGCGGCCGTGGCCGCCGCCGCGTTCGGGTACGGCGCCCTGCCCGCGGGCACGGCGTTCGCCGACGGCTCCCTGATCGAGATCGACAACTCCGAGGCCGACTCCTGGCTTGAGGTCGACAGGACGGCCAACCTGGAGAACGGCGACGGCACGGCGGGCAGCGACCACGACGGCAGCGCGGTGGACGTCATCGACACGCTGGTGAACAGGGACGTACCCGACGAGGAGGACGACGGGGACGGGGAGGGCGCCGCATGAGCCCTTCCGCCGAGGAGGCCGCACCCCGGGCGCCCGCGCCGCTGCGGGTGCTGCGGGCCGTGGACCCGTATGTCGCCGCGCTCGCGGGCACCGTCGCGCTGGCGGCCGTACTGCCCGCGTCCGGCCGGGTGGCGGGCGGGGTGGACGTGGCGTCGGACGTCGCGATCGGGCTGCTGTTCTTCCTGTACGGGGCGCGTCTTTCGACCCGTGAGACGGTGGCGGGGCTGCGGCACTCGCGGCTCCATCTCATGGTGGTGGGCGCGACGTTCGTGCTGTTCCCGCTGCTGGGGCTCGCCACGGCCGTGCTGGTGCCCGGGGTGCTGACGCAGGGGCTGCACGAGGGGGTGCTGTTCCTGTGCGTGGTGCCGTCGACCGTGCAGTCGTCGGTGGCGTTGACGTCGATCGCGCGGGGCAACGTGCCCGCGGCGATCTGCGCGGGCACCTACTCCAGTCTGCTGGGGCTCGCGGTCACCCCGCTGCTGACGACCTGGCTGATCGGCGCGGGCGCCACCCTGTCGGCCGACGGACTCCTGCGCATCGGCGGGCAGTTGCTCGCGCCGTTCGTGGCCGGGCAGGTGCTGCGGCCCTGGATCGGCGGGTTCGTCGCCCGCCACAGGCGGGTGTTCGGGCCGGTGGACCGCGGTTCGATCCTGCTGGTGGTGTACGCGGCGTTCAGCGCAGGAATGGAGCAGGGGGTGTGGGGCCGGATCGCCCCGCCCGACCTGCTGGCGCTGCTGCTGGTGCTGGGGGCGCTGCTCGCGGTGGCGCTGGCGGGCACCAGGCTCGCGGCGCGCGCCCTGGGGCTCGACGCGCCGTCGGTGACGGCGGCGGTGCTGTGCGGCTCGCAGAAGAGCCTGGCGAACGGGCTGCCGATGGCGGCCGTGCTGTTCGGCGGCGGTGCGGCGCTGATGATCCTGCCGCTGATGCTGTACCACCAGATGCAGTTGATGGTGTGCGCGGCGCTCGCCCGGCGGTGGGCGCGCGGCCGCCCCGCGGCGGTGGCGCCGGGCGGGGCCGCGTCGCCCGCGCCCCAGCCGGGCGGCTGACCCCCGCCCGGGACCGCCCCCCGCGCCGCCCGTCTCCCCTGGCGGCGCGGGGCACATACTGGGTCCAGCCGTGATCCGGGCGGGTGGCCGCGCCACATGTCCCGGGACGGCCGAGGCGGGTCGGCGCGCCGTCCGTGTCACGAGGGACGGGCGCCGTCACGAAGGGATTCGGGAGGGACGGGCATGACATCCGCGAGCGGCGCACCGGACGAGGACGGAGCCCCGGCCGGGGCGGCGGCGGGCCCTGAGCTGCTTCCGCCGAACTACGTGGCGCGCTTCTACCGGGGCGGCTCCCGGCTCGGCGCGTTCCGCGGGGCGCCCCAGGGGGAGTTCGACGGCGAGGACTGGGTGGGGTCGACCACACGGGCGTACGGCGGCACGGACGGGCTCGGCCTGAGCCGGCTCGCCTCCGGCGTGCTGCTGGCGGACGCGGTGGCTGCGGACCCGGTGGGGTATCTGGGTCCCGCGCACAAGGCGGCGTTCGGCGCCGGTACGGAGCTGCTGGTGAAGCTGCTGGACGCCGGGGAGCGGCTGGCGGTGCACTACCACCCCTCGCGCGGCTTCGCGCGCGAGCACCTGGGGTGCGCGCACGGCAAGACGGAGGCGTGGCTCGTTCTCACGGCGCCGCAGGACGGCGCCGTGCACCTGGGCTTCGCGCGCGAGGTGGGGCGCGACGAGCTGCGCGGGTGGGTGCGCGACCAGGACGCCGCGGCGATGCTGGCGGCCATGAACCGGATCGCGGTGGGTCCTGGCGACGCGGTCCTGGTGCCCGCGGGTGTGCCGCACGCGATCGGCGCCGGGATCTTCCTCGTCGAGTTGCAGGAGCCGACGGACTGGTCGCTGATGCTGGAGCGCGGCGGCCCCGAGGCGCCGGAGGAGTCGCCGGGGTGGCGGCTCGGGCTCGGCGTCGACGTGGCGTTGAGCGCGGTGGACCGGGGCGCGCTGGGCGCCGAGCGGCTGGCGGCGCTGCGGCTGCCCGCGCCCGTGCCGCTCGCGCCCGGGGTGGAGCGGCTGCTCCCCGAGGCGGCGGACCCGTACTTCCGGGCCCAGGGAGTCGCCGGGCCCGCCGTCCTCGAACCGTCCCTCGCGGTGGTCGTGGGCACGGAGGGGGAGCTGCGGCTGACTCCGGAGAGCGGCCGTGCGCTGGACCTCCCGGCCGGGCGGGCGTGCCTCGTCCCGTTCGCCGCGGGCCGCTGCACCGTCTCCGGCGGGGGCCGCGCGATCCGCTGTCTGCCGCCGCTTCCCGGATAGCGGCGCCCGCGGGCACTGGCGCCCGCGGGGTCAGTGCGGCGCGGGGGCCCACTCGGTGACGTCCACCTCGTCGCCGACGGAGAGCTTGCCCGTGCGCAGCACGGAGAACTTCGCGCCGAACACCACGCCTCCCGCGGGCGTCCTGCGGTAGTCGGCGAGGGTGCGCAGCGGCTCGGGGCCATGGCGCGCGCCGGTGCGCTGGTCGACGAGGGTGACCGCGCAGCGCACCGCGAGCTTGGCGAAGCCCAGCCGGGTCTCGCCGATGGTGAGGCGGCGCGCGCGGTCCTCGGCGTGCGGCTGTGCCGCCCAGTCCTCGCCGGGTGCCGCGCCGTCCCCGCCGTCGACGACGATGTTCGGCCGGAAGCGGTCCATCGGCAGCGGTGGGGCGCCGCGCCCGGCCATGCGGCGGTTGAGGAGGGCGAGGGACGAGCGGGCCAGGAGGTGGACGGCGCCGCTGTCGGCGTAGCCGGGGCGGCCGGGGAGTTCCCCGGCGGTGACCCGGTCGTGCTCCGGCGGTACCCGGACCAGGCGGCAGGGCGCGCCGAGGACGTCCGAGAGCCAGCCCGCGACCGTGTCGCCCTGGTCGATTCCGCGGAGCGGTGCGCCGAACAGGTCGACGGTGCGGCGCGGCGCCGAGGTGGTCACCTCGACGTCCACCGCGCCGTGGCGGGGCGCGGCGAGCGTGAGCCGGGTGCCGTCGGCGGCGATCGCGGGGGTGATGAGGGCGAGGCCGGGGTGGCGGCGCTGGGTGCGGTACACACCGTCCTCGTCGACGACCATGAAGGCGCGGTCGTGGGCGAGGCCCGCCCCGGTGAGCGGCGTGCCGCTCACCGGGGTTCCCGCGCATCCCTTGACGGGGTAGCTGATCAGCTCCACGACGACGGCCACCGCCGGTCTCCTCGACGGCCGGTCAGACGGTGCGCCGGTACATCAGGTAGTCGCCGTCGCTGTGGGTACGCTCGTAGCCGCGGCTCTCGTAGAGCGCCCTCGCCGGGTTGTCGCGGTGCACGCCGAGGGTGAGGACGCGGTGGCCCGCGCGGGCCGCGTCCTCGGCGTACCAGTCCATCAGGTGTGCGCCGATCCTGCGGCGCCGTCGGGAGGGCGACACGTGGACGGTCATGAGGAGCGCGTCGTCGCCCGCGGGGGTCCACATGGCGTAGCCGACGGGGGTGTCGGCGTCGTGTACGACGGCCGTGCGGGCCAGGTTCGCGATCCACGCTTCGAGGTTGCGGTCGATCGCGTTCAGCCAGCCGGCTTCCTGGTCGGGCTCGATGTCCCGCATGTAGGCGCGCTCCGCCCTGAGGATCATGGGCAGGTCCGCCACGGCCGCCGGCCGCAGGGGAAGGGCTCCGTCGGTCATCGATCCCCTCTCGGGTGGTCCTCGTCGTGTGGTCGGTGGCGGGCGGCATCCTCTCAGCGGCGGTGCGGCGGCGGCAACGCGTTTTCCGCCACGGCCCCGGCATCCCGGCGGACCTTGCCCCCGCCGTACGGCTCAAGCCCCCCGGGTGTCGGCGTCGGCCAGGTCGGCGTTGATACGGGCGCCTGCCAGGGCCCCGGCGGCTGCCGATGCGCCCACCTGGGCCGTCGGGTCGGTGGCGTTGCCCGCCACCCAGACCCCGGGCACCTCGGTGGCGCCCGCCATGCCCGAGGGGATGCGGCGGCCCATGCCGTCCGGCAGCTCCTCCACCGGGAGCCGCAGACCTGCCAGGCCCTCGGTGCGCACCAGCATCGTGGTGGCGACGGCGAGTACCCGGCGCGGTACCAGTTCGCCGTCGGCCAGCCGCACCCCCGTGATGCCGTCCGCGCCGGACTCGACCCCGGCGACGGGGGTGTCCACCACGCGGATGCCGCGGGCCGCGAAGCGGACGAGGGTGTCTCGGTCCGGTGCGGTGTCGCCGGTGAAGTAGACCAGGTCCGCGGTGAGTTGGCGGAAGAGCAGGGCCTGGTGGAGCGAGGCGGGGCCGGTCGCGAGGACACCGACGGGCTCGTCGCGGACCTCCCAGCCGTGGCAGTACGGGCAGTGCACCACGCCGCTGCCCCAGTGCTCGGCGAGACCGGGCACCGGCGGCAGCACGTCCCGTACCCCGGTGGCGACCAGCAGCCGGCGCGCGGTCACCGCCGCGCCGTCCGCGAGGGTGACGGTGAAGCGCGGGTCGCCGTCGGCGGACGGGGCGGCGGGGGCCGCGGAGGCCACCTCGCCCGTGACGACCCGTCCCCCGTAGCCGCGTACCTCGGCGCGGCCCCGGCGCAGCAGCTCCGCGGGCGGGGTGCCGTCGAGGCCGAGCAGCCCGTGGACGCCCTCGGCGGGGGCGTTGCGTGGCGTGCCGCCGTCGATGACGACGACGGAGCGTCGGGTGCGCGCGAGCATCAGGGCGCCGTTGAGGCCCGCGGCGCCGCCCCCGATCACCACGGCGTCGGCGGTCTCGGCTGGCAGGGTGTCCCTCGCGTCGTCGGGTGTGGTCCCAGGCATGGCCGTACTCTCCTTTGCGCGGGGCCCTGCCGGGTCGGTGGGGCCCTCGGCGTCGACGGTAGGCGCGGTTTGCGGCACGGGCATAGGCTGTTGCCCATGACGCAAGAAGACGGCGATCTGGACAGCCTGGTGCGCAAGCGCATCCGCGCCCTGCGGCTGGCGCAGGGCTGGTCCCTGGAGGAGCTGGCCGGTCGCGCCAGGCTGAGCCAGTCCTCGCTCAGCCGGATCGAGAACGGGCGGCGGCGCCTCGCGCTGGACCAGCTCCTCACCCTCGCCAGGGCCCTGGACACCTCCCTCGACCAGTTGGTCGAGACGGCCACGGAGGACGTGGTGTCACACCCCACCGTGGACGCGGCACACGGGCGGATGAGCTGGCCCATGAAGGCGGAGCCGGGGGTGACGGTGGTACGGCAGCGGTTGACGGGCCCGCCGCCCGACAGCCCCTCGCGACTGCGGGCCCACCCGGGCCGCGAGTGGCTTGTGGTGCTGTCCGGGACCGCGGTGCTGCTGCTGGGCGATCGCCGGTTGCGGGTGGAGACCAACCAGGCGGCCGAGTTTCCCACCATGCTGCCGCACGCGGTCGGCTCCGACGGCAGCCCCTGCGACATCCTCGGCGTCTTCGACCGGGACGCCCGCCGCGGGCACCGTATGGACGAGGGTGCCGCCCGGGGGCAGCGCCCGGCCCGCTGACCGCTCCGTCCGACCGCGGGCCGCGCCGCCGCGCTTGCCTGGCCCCCTGCCCCGGCCGGGTGCTTGAGCGCCCGTCACCAGCACTATCCTCGGGCCGACGCGGGCGGGGGCCGCCCGGTGGTGACGAGCGCGGGCAGGGATGGTCATGGGGCAGGACGGCGTGGTCGAGGTGGCGGCGGGCGTGCACCTGGTGTACGGGCGCAAGGTGAACTGGGTGGTGCTCACGGACGGCGACGACGTGACGTTGGTGGACACCGGCTACCCGGGCAACCACGAGGAGGTCATAGGGTCCCTCGCGGCGCTCGGGCACCGGCCCGAGGACGTCACCGCGGTGCTCCTCACCCACGCGCACATCGACCACGTGGGCTCGGCCGAGTACTTCGGTGCCAGGCACGGCGTCCCCGTGCTGCTGCACGAGCTTGAAGTCCCGCACGCCAGGCTGGAGTTCCTGGAGCAGTTGACACCCGCCGGGGTGCTGCCGAACCTGTGGCGGCCCCGGGTGCTGCCCTGGCTGGTGGGCGCGGTGCGGCTGGGCGCCCTGCACGGCGGCGCCGTGACGAGCCCTCAGGCGTACCCCGTGGAGGGGGAGTTGGACGTGCCGGGGCGTCCGGTGCCGGTGCACACGCCGGGCCACACCAGGGGGCACAGCGTGTTCCACCTGCCGCGGGCGGGTGTGGTGGTCTCCGGTGACGCGCTGGTCGGCGGGCATGCCACGGTGGGCGGGGTCGGCCCGCAACTGCTGCTGCCGATGTTCGACCACGACCGCCCCGGTGCCCTGGAGTCGCTGGACATCATCGGGAAGCTGGACGCGGACGTCGTGCTGCCGGGGCACGGCCCGCTGCACCGGGGCCCGGTGGCGGACGCGGCGCGGCGGGCCAGGGAGGCGGCCGCCGGGCGGCGGTAAGTGCCCGGAAGTGGTGGGTCAGTCGGCGGTGCCCGCCAGTTCGTACAGGGCCCCGTACGCGGTGTCGACGAGGCCGGAGTGCCTGCCCCTGCGGGTGGCGAACGCGGCGAGCCCGGTGCCGGTGGCCGGGTGGTAGCCGCAGAACGCCTGCTGCCCCAGGGTCTCCCCGGCATGGAAGAGCAGCGGCCCGCCGGGGGCCGGGTGCTGGAACCAGGTGAGGGTGTGGGTGTGTGCGCGGGTGGCCCCCCGGCGCAGTTGGGGCACCTGGACGTCGGTGAGGGCGGCGGTGAGCGGGGTGCGGCCCGGGCTGAGGTGGGCCTCAAGGAAACGCAGGGTGTCGGCGGGGGTGGCGCGCACGGAGCCCGCCGCGGCGAAGCCGCCCATGTCGGCCGCGGGCGCCGGGGTGTGGCCGTCGCCGCGGAAGCCCGGGGCGTCGGCGCCGTCGCCCGCTGCCGCGAGGCCGGTGGCGTCGAGCCCGAGGGGGTCGAGCACCCGGTGGGTGAGGAGTGCGGGGTAGTCGGTGCCCGCGGCGTGGGCGAGGGCCGGGCCGAGGAGCGCGGCGCCGAAGTTGGAGTAGCGCCAGCGGGTGCCGGGGCGGTGCCGGGGGTGGGCCCGGGCCAGGGCGCGCAGCAGGCGGGCCGCGCCGTAGCCGGTGTAGACGTTGGCTCCCGGGTGGGTGAGGGCGAGGGCCAGCAGGTCGGGGGGGATGCGGTGGAAGCCCGCGGTGTGGGTGGCGAGGTGGCGCAGGGTGATACGGCCGAGCGCCCGGCGGCGGGATGCGGGGTGCGGCAGGTGTGCGGTGATCGGGTCGTCGAGTCCGACGGTGCCCTCGCGGGCCAGCACCGCGAGCAGCAGCCCCGTGTACGTCTTGGACACGGAGCCGAGTTCGTAGCGGAGTTTGTCGCGGTGGCCCGCGCGCTCGGTGGCGCCGCCCGCGCTCGCGAGGGTGTGCCGGCCGGCGCGGGTGACGGCGATGACCGCGTCGGGGGCGTCGACGCGGGCCACGGCGCGGGCGAGGACGGCCTCGACGGCGGGTTCCGGGGCGCTCATGCGGCGGCCATGGCGCGTGAGGTGGCCATGGCGGAGGCGAACGCGGCGACCAGGGTGGAGTGGTGGACGATGTCGAACACCTCCACGGGGTCGCCCTCGGGCATGGCGTGGTGCACGGGCATGGCGCCGCTCGCGCTCTGGGCGGCGGCGTAGCGCTCCCAGATCGCGGGGTCGAGCCCCGGCCGCGGGATGCAGCCGTCCACGACGAGGAGTTCGCCGAGGAGGTCCCAGTGTTCGAGGTCGGCCCAGTCGTCGAGCCACGCGGGCAGGTAGCGGGCGAGGTAGTCCGCGATGTCCGGGGGGATACGGTCCGGTACCTGGCCCCAGTTGGTGATGTGGAAGACGGTGTGGGTGACGTCGTAGGCGATGTGGTACTGGAAGAGCCAGGGCTCGGGGGTGCGGCCGAGCCAGGTGCGGCGCAGCGCGGCCTCCATGTCCTCGCTCGGGGTGAGTCCGACACGGCGCTCGGCGTTGAGGATGCCGAGCCTGCGGTTGGGCAGGATCTCCAGGGCGCTCCAGCAGGCGGTGGAGCGGGCCGCGGCGATGGCGCGTTCCAGCCCCGGGTGGCGGTAGCCGAGTTCGTGGAAGGTGGCGTACAGCTCCAGGGGGACGGGCGAGTGCGGCTCGTCGTGCTGGAGTCCGGCGAGGATGTTGCCGCCGTCGAGGATCTCGCGCCAGGTGAAGTCGAGGAGGGCCCCGGCGCGGGCGCGTTGGCGGGAGCCGGCGACGCCCTCGCGGAAGAGGACGTGGGTGTTGATGGTCAGCTCGGCGACCGGTTTGAGGCGCAGCAGCAGCGCCTGGTTGTTCTCGCGGTCGCCCGGTGTCAGCCTGAACTGCTCGCGGTTGGCGTCGAGCCAGGTCAGCGCGCGGTCGCCGACGGCGTGCACTAGGGCGGGTGATGCGGTCACGTGATGACCTCGCTCTCCGGGCTCTCCGGTGCCGGGCGGTCCCCGGTGGTGTGCTGGGCGCCGCCGGTGTGCCCGAGGGGGTGGTCGGCGGCGCGGGCCAGGGTGGCGGCGAAGGCGGTGACCAGGGTGGAGTGGTAGCGCGGCAGGAAGCCGCCTCCCATGCGCCGCATGGCGGGGGTGCCGGGGCTCGCCTCGGGCACGGCGCCGTCGGGCTCCTGGGCCGCGGCGAGGCGTTCCCAGACGGCGGTGTCGTAGCGGGCGGCGGGCAGGCAGGCGGCGACGGCGAGCAGTTCGCCCGCGAGGTCCCACAGCTCCTCCTCGAACCAGGCGTCGAGCCAGCAGGGCAGCCACATCCCGAGGTAGGCGGCGAGCGGCGGCGGCATCCTGGTGCGGTCGCGGCCCCAGTCGGTGAGGTGGAAGACGTCGTGGGTGAGGCCGTAGGCGCCGTGCCGGTCGAGGGTCCAGGGCTCGGGGAGCGAGCCGAGCGCGGTGTGGGCGAAGACGGTCGCGAAGTCGGCGTGCTGCGGCAGTCCGAGGCGGCGTTCCGCGGCGAGCACGGCGAGGGTCCTGGTGTGGTCCCCGCGGGCCACCTGCCAGCCGCGCAGCGCGGTGGTGGTGGCGAGCACCGCGTCCACCTCGGGGTGGCGCACGCCGCCCTGGGCGAAGGCGGCGTAGACCTCCACGGGGTAGGTGGCGAGGGGGTCGCGGTCGATGAGCCGGGTGAAGAGGTCGCCGCCGCGGGTCTGGGCCACGGCGTGGGCGAACAGGTCGCCCGCGGCCGCCCTGATCCCGGCGTCGGGGTGCAGGGTGCGTACGAGGTGGCTCAGTTCCGCCAGTTCGCCGAGGGGCTTGACGCTGTAGTTGGGGTCGGCGTCGGTGGCGACGTCCTCGGGCAGCAGGAAGCCCGCGCGGTGCTCCCACAGCCAGGCCAGACAGCCCTCGGTGACCCGGTCGAGGAGCGCGGCGTCGGCCGCGGGGCCTGCCGGCGCGGTCACCGGCCCCGTCCGTGGAAGCGCCGGGCGGCGGCGAGGTGGAGGGCGGTGCGCGGGTCGGTGCCGCCCATGTGGCCGACGAAGGCGAGCCCGTTGTCGAGCCCCAGTGTCGCGAGGGAGCCTTCGGGGTCGGGCAGCCTGGCGAGCCAGCGGCCGAGCCCGGCGGCCTGGAGCCAGTCGCGGCGGCGCACGGCGCGTACGAAGCCGCGGGCGAGGTCGTCGGTGCGGGTGGCGAGGGCGTCGGCGAGCTGCGGGGAGAGGCCGGGCAGCGCCAGCGCGGCGAGCTGGGAGGCGCGGTGGGAGAGCTGGGGCCAGGGGTCGGTGGTGATCCAGTCGGAGCCGGCCGCGGGCGGCCTGGGCCAGCGGCCGTTGCCGCCTGGAAGGTATGCGTGGGATGCCTCGACGAGGCCGCGGTAGCTCCACACGGACACGTCGGTGGCGTTCTCGCCGGGCGGGAACGCGGTGAGGACGGCGAGGAGGGCGCTCTCGTCGTCGGGTCCCGGAGTGGTGGCGCGGGGGTCGAGCGCGTAGGGGGCGAGCGCGTCCGCGCCCAGCACCCGGATGGCGGCCGATGCCAGCGCCTCGCCCTGCCGCACGAGGCGGGAGAGCGCATAGGGGTCGCCCTCGCCCCGCAGGGCGAGGGCGACTCCGGTCGCCGCATCGGCAATCACAGCGCTCAACGGCGCGGTGCCGTCTGCCTGCTCTGCCAATGGAGGCTCCTTACCGGCGGTCCGGCTTGGGGCGCGGGGTGGGCGGCGCGAGCGCGAGGGCGCCAAGAAGGACGGCCGCGTTCTTGCACTCCCTGCTGTCCCGGAAGACGCCGTCCGGCTCGACCGCGTTCAGCAGTTCCTCGACCTCGGGGGCCAGAGCTGCCGCCTCTAGCGGCTCTGTGCGCTCCGTAATCATGAGATCATCTCCTTACTACGGCTGTGCCTCCAGCGTTGCATCCGTCACAGACACCCGCAAATGGAGCAGGCGTCACCAAAACGGGCGAACCGGTCGTGGTGCGTCGCGGAGTGTGGACGGGAGGGGTTGCCGTGGCCGGGGACAGCGCCGGGAGGGCCGAGTCCGTCGCGCGTGAAATGGCCGCCGCCGAGGAGGACTTGGACGTCCAGCTCGCCCAAACCCGGTTCCGGATGGGCCTCGTGACGGGCTGGGACCTCCGGGAGGGCGCCCGGGTGCTCGAAGTGGGGTGCGGCCAGGGGGACATGACGGCGGTTCTGGCCGAGGCCACCGGGCCCGCGGGGCGCGTACTCGGGGTGGATGTGGCGCAGCCGTCGTTCGGGGCGCCGGTCACCCTGGGCGCCTCCGCGCGGCGGCTGCGCGACGGTCCGCTGGGCGGTCGGCTCGAATTCCGCTTCGGCTGCGACGTGCTGGACCCCGCAGTCTCCTTTCCTGACAGTGCCTTCGACGCTGTGGTCCTGTCACAGTGCTCCTGGTACTTCGCGTCCCGCGAAGTACTGGCCGCGACGCTGGCCAGGGTGCGGCCCTGGGCCGGGCGGCTCTGCTTCGCCGAGTGGGACCTGACCGCCACCGCCCCGGCGCAACTGCCACATCTGCTGGCCGTGCTGATCCAGGGGCAGGTCGAGGCGGCCGGGGTGCGCGGCACCGGCAACGTCAGGAGCCCGTTCTCCCGCGAGGCGCTGCTGCGGCTGCTGCCCGCCACGGGCTGGACGCCCGACGGCGTACGGGGCGCGGACACGGCGGGCCTCCAGGACGCGGACTGGGAGGTCGGTGCCTGCCTCGCGCTGCTCGACGCGCCGCACTGGCGGCCCCGGGTGCCGCCCGCGGTGGTGGACCTGGTGGAGAGCCAGGCCGACGTGCTGCGCGCGCTGGCCCGCTCGCGGGGCAACGCGGCGCTGCCCGCGTACGCGCTCACCGCGCGCTGAGCCCCCCCGGCGGCCCCGGGGGTCACCCGGGCAGGTCGACGACCTTGCCCGGGTTGAGGATGTTGTACGGGTCGAGGGCGCGCTTGACGTCCCGGTGGACGCGCAGCCCCACGGGGCCGAGTTCCTTGGCGAGCCAGTCCCGCTTGAGGCTGCCCACGCCGTGCTCGCCGGTGATGGTGCCGCCGAGGTCGAGGCCGAGGTCCATGACGGCGCCGAAGGCGCGGTGGGCGCGGGCGGCCTCCTCCTCGTCCGCCGGGTCGAACATCACGTGCGGGTGGAGGTTGCCGTCGCCCGCGTGCGCCACGCACGGGATGCGCACCCCGTGCCGCTCCGCGATCGCCGCGACCCCCTCCACCAGCTCGGCGAGCCGCCCGCGCGGCACGCACACGTCGTCGGCGAGGTACGACCCGACGCTCTCCATCGCGGTGCCCACCAGGCGGCGGGCCGCGAGGAGCATCTCGGCCTCCGCGGGGTCGCCGGAGACGAGGGTGTCGCCGCCGCACCGCTCGGCCGCCGCCGCGAACCGCTTGAGGTCGCCTGGCGCGAGGTCGCCCCGGTCGGACTGGGCGATGAGCACGGCGCCCGCGTCGGGCGGGAAGCCGAGGTCGCGGTAGGAGGAGACGACGTCGATGATGGGGCGGTCCATCAGTTCGAGGAGGCTGGGCCTCGTGCCGTCCGCCATGTAGTCGCTGACGGCCGCGCAGGCCGCGGCGGTGGTGGGGAAGAAGCCGACCGCGGTGAGCGGGGTGCCTGCGGCGGGGCGCAGCGCGAGCACCAGCTCGGTGATCACCCCGAGGGTGCCCTCGGAGCCGACGAAGAGGTGGGTGAGGTCGTATCCGGCGACGCCCTTGGCGGTACGGCGGCCGGTGTGCAGCACCTCTCCCCCGGCCAGGACGACGGTCATGCCGCGCACGAAGTCCCCGGTGACGCCGTACTTGACGCAGCACAGGCCGCCCGCGTTCGTGGCCGCGTTGCCGCCGAGCGTGGACATCTCCCAGGAGGAGGGGTCGGGCGGGTAGAACAGGCCGTGCCGGGCGACGGCGCGGGAGAACTCGGCGTTGACGACCCCGGCCTCGACGACGGCGACCTGGTCGACGGTGTCGATGTCGAGGATGCGGTTCATCCGCTCGACGGAGAGCAGCACACAGCCGTCCACGGCGTTGGCGCCGCCCGCGAGTCCCGTGCGGGCGGCCTGCGGCACCACCGGCACCCGGTGGCGGGCGGCGACCCGCAGCACCGCGGAGACGTCCTCGGTGCCGCGGGCCCTGACCAGGGCGGCGGGGACGCCGGGCGTGCTGAAGTGGGCCCGGTCGCCGCGGTGCGCCTCCAGCACGTCGGGGTCGGTGACGAGGGCGCCCTCGGGCAGCAGCCCGGCAAGCTCGGCGAGCGCCGCCCCGGTACCGGCCTCCCGGGGGGCGTCGGGGTGCTGCGCCGCGCGGGGCGGATCGGTACCGGCGTCCATGGCTCTCCCTGCGGTGATGTGCGGTGGCGGCCGAAATCCGACGATAGACCCCGGCGCCCCGGCCGTCACGGGGCCGTCCACCGCCGCCCGGGACCGGCGTACGGCGGTGGGCGGGCGGGAGGCGGGGAGCGGCCCCGGGAATGTGAAATGAAGAACAAGGCGGTTTGGCGCGGGCGTACGCAGGCACCTTATGGACGAGAATGCTGGCGGTACGACGGCGCCAGGCACGGACCCGGGAACCCCCGGGGCCACGACCGGCGCACGGCTGTCCCAAGGAGACCCTGATGCTGTTGGCCCACCCCGCGGTCCTGCGGAACCTGATCGAGCGGTACGAGTCGCTGACCGCGCTGTACGCCGAGGAGGGTTCGCCCGAGGCGCTGCGGCGGCTGGACGACACCGCGTACACCCTGTGCGTGTCGACCGGCACCCGAGACATCGAGGCGGCCCTCGTGGCGGCGCGGCTGCGGCTGCCGGAGGCCGCGGCGGCCGGGGGCGACCCGCTGCTCCCGGCCTGAGCCGGGCCCCGGGACCGCCGCGCGCACCGGCACGGCGGCGCTCCGGATGCGCGGTCCGCGTGCCCCGGGCGGCTACTCCTTCACGGCCCCGGTGAGCATCCCGGCGATGAAGCGGCGTTGCAGGGCCACGTAGACGACCACGACGGGCAGCGCGATCAGCACGGAGCCGGCCGCGAGGAGCGCGGTGTCCGAACTGTGCTGGCCCTGGAAGAAGGCGAGGCCGAGCGGGACGGTGCGGTGGGCGTCGTCGCTGACCATGACCAGGGCCATCAGGAACTCGTTCCAGGTCCACATGAACAGCATCACGACCATGGTGGAGATGGCGGGCCTGCCCATCGGCACCAGCACCCGCCACAGGGTGCCCCAGCTCGACGCGCCGTCGATACGGGCCGCCTCGACCACCGAGCGCGGGCTCTGCCGGAAGTAGGTGCGCATCCAGAACACCCCGAAGGCGAGCGACTGGGCGCCCTGCGGCAGGATCAGGCCCCAGTAGGTGTCCGTCATCCCCCACTCGCGCAGGTCGAAGTAGAGCGGGACGACCAGCGCCTCCTCGGGCAGCGTCAGACCGATCACGAAGAGGTAGAACAGCACGGTCGAGCCGGGGAAGCGCATCACCCCGAAGGCGTACGCGGCCAGGATCGACAGCACCGAGGCCCCGACCACCACGCACACCGTGACCAGCACCGAGTTGCCGAGGTAGCGGCCGAAGTGGCCCTGGCTCCAGGCGTCCGAGAAGTTGCCCCAGTTGAGCGAGGACGGCCAGGAGAAGCCGGTGTTGAGCGAGGACTGCCTGCCGAGCGCCGAGGAGAGGATGCCGAGCACCGGGGTGAGGCTGACGACGGCGAACAGCGCCAAAATCACGTAGGTGACACCGCGTTCGAGACGGCTTGTCATGAGTTTCGGCCCTCCACCAGACGCGACACCGCCACGGTCAGCACGAAGATCAGCACCGTGAGCCCGACCCCCATCGCGGCGGCGGAGCCGACGTCGCTGAGTTCGAACGCCCGGTGGTAGACCTCGTACGCGGGTACCGAGGTGGCGTCCCCCGGGCCGCCGCTCGTGGTGATGTAGATGAGGTCGAAGTTGCGCAGCCCGGCCACGATGGTGAGGGTGAGCGCCACCGCCGTCTGGGGCCGCAGCCCCGGCAGGGTGACGGTGAGGAACTCCCGCAGCGCGCCCGCGCCGTCGATACGGGCCGCCTCGTACAGCTCGCGCGGGATGCGCTGCGCCCCGGCGAGGAAGAGCACCAGGCACAGGCCGGTCTCCACCCAGGTGCCGACCGCGCCGACCGCGGGCAGCGCCCACCCGGAGTCGCCGAGCCAGGGCCTGGCCCACCCGTCGAGGCCGACGAGCCGCAGGGTGTCGTTGAGGAGCCCGTCCGGGGAAAGGATCGAGCGCCAGGTGACGCCGACGACGATCATGGCGAGGACCTGCGGCAGGAAGAGCACGGTCCGCCAGAACGTCATGCCGCGCACCCGGAAGCGGGTCAGCGCGGACGCCAGCAGCAGCCCGATCACCACCGGGAGCGCCGCGTAGAACAGCAGCAGCACCAGGGCGTGCAGGAACGGCGCGCGCAGCGAGGAATCGGTGAACAGGTCGCCGTAGTTGTCGAGCCCGGCCCAGGTGGCGACGCTCAGGCCGTCCCAGTGCAGCAGGGAGAGCCAGACGGTCTGGCCGAAGGGGAAGAGCAGGAAGACGGCGTAGACGGCGAGCGCGGGCAGCACGTAGAGGTAGCCGATCTGCCGCGGCTCGCCCGGCGATCTGCGGCGGTAGCGGCCGCGCACCTTCGCGGGCAGGGTCTTCGCCGTGCTCATGCGCCGCCGCCCTCGGCGCCGCCGCGCTTCTTCTGCTGCGCCAGGAACGCGGCGTACTCCTTCTGCATGTCGGGTCCGAGCCGGTCCGGGTCGAGCTTGCCGCTGATGACGTCCTGGAGCTTCGCGGAGAGGAAGTCGTAGAAGGTGGGGGTGGTGTAGTCGAGGTAGGGGACGAGCCCGTCGTGCGCGTTGAGTGCCTGCCAGCCCGCGACCATCTGCCCGTCGGCGGAGTCCTTCGGCAGCGTGGCGGCCTCGGAGCCGGGGATGATCGGCAGCACGCCCTCCTGGCTCATCACGTTCGCGGCGTGGGCGCCGGTGAGGTGGTCGAGGTAGGCGGCGGCCACGTCCGGGTGCTTGGTCTTGGAGGTGACGGACCAGGCGAGGCCCTGTCCCCCGGTGGTGACGGGGTTGCCGCCCGCGGTGGCGGGCGGCGGGGGCATGATGCCGAGCTTGTCGCCCATGGGCTTCTTCAGGTCGGCCAGCTCCCAGGTGCCGGTGATGAGGAAGGCGCCCTTGCCGGAGGCGAACTGCTTGGCGGCGTCGTCGTATCCGGTGCCGTTGGCGCCCTTCGGCAGATAGCCCTTGGCCGTCCAGTCGGCGAGCGCGCGGGCGGCCTCGGTGGTCGCCTCGTTGTCGAAGCCCTTGCCGCGTCCGAGGATGCTGTCGCGGCTCCCGGGGCCGCCCCCGGCGGCGGCGTCGAGGGCGCCGAAGGTGTGGATGGCCGGGTACTTGTCGAGATTGCCGAACTGGATGGGCAGTTGCCCGGCGGCCTTCAGCTTCGGGAGGGCGGCGGTGAGTTCCGGCCACGTCCTGGGCAGTGCGACCTTCGCCTTCTTCAGGACGTCCTTGTTGTAGTAGACCCCGATGTACTCGCCGGTCTGCGAGATGCCGTAGAGCCGCCCGGTGCCGAAGCTGGTGCCGTCGGCGGAGACCCGGTTCAGGTTGAGCAGGGTGTTCGGGTAGCGGGTGTTCCAGCCGTAGATGCCTGCGTAGTTGTCGAGGGGCTGGAGCAGGCCCGCCTGGACGAAGGCGACCATGTCCGGGTAGCCCTGGTTGGCCTGGATGACGTCGGGCGGGTTGTTGCCCGAGATGGCGAGCTTCAGGGTGGTCTTGAGGTCGCTGAAGCTGCGCGAGACCCGCTTGATGCGGACGTTGGGGTACTCCTTCTCGAACTCCGCGTTGAGCCGCTGGATCTCGGCGTTCTGCCCGCCGCGGATCTCCTGGTCCCACACCGTGAGGGTGACCTTGCCCGCCTTCGCCGGGTCGGGCACCGCGGTGCTCGTCCCGCCGGGCCCGGTGGCCCCTGACCCGTCGGTGCCCGGTACGCAGGCGGTCGCGAGCAGCACACAGCCCGCGGCCAGCGCGGCCCCGGCGGCGGCCCGCCGCCTGGCGGCCACCGGATGGCGGTGGGAGTTCATCGTCGGGAGTCTCCTTTCGGCGCCGTTGCCCCCGGCTGCGGGCGTACGGCGGCGCGGGAACGGTCTCACGGTGCGCGGAAGCCGATGGTCGGGGTCGCCCTGCGCAGGGCCTGGGCCCCGGTGCCCGCGGGCAGCAGGTCGTCGAGGAAGCCGTAGCGGCGCATCACGTCCTCGCTCTGCCCTCCGCACCGGGTCGCATACTGCCACCAGGCCGCGACCTCGCTCCAGCCAGGTGCGGAGAGCGAGCCGCCGAAGTGCTGGACCGAGAGCGCCGCGGTGAGGTTGGCGAAGGCGAGCCGGTCGGCCAGCGGCCAGCCGGCCAGGGTGCCGGTGGTGAACCCGGCGACGAACACGTCGCCCGCGCCCGTCGGGTCGAGCGACTCCACCGGCAGCGCGGGCACGTCGGCGCGCTCGCCCGTGGTGGAGTCGATCGCGACGGCGCCGCCCGCGCCCTTGGTGACGACCGCGATCGGCACCAGGTCGGCCAGCGCGCGCACCGCGGACTCGGGGTCGTCGGTGCGGGTGTAGTGCTGCGCCTCGGTGGCGTTGGGCAGGAAGGCGAGGCAGCGCGCGAGCCCGTCGAGGGTGGCGCGGTCCCAGACGCCGGACTCGTCCCAGCCGACGTCGGCGAAGATCTTGCTGCCCTCCTCGTGCGCCGCCACCACCCAGTCCTCCACGGGTCCCGGCGACAGGGAGGTGATGCAGGCGCGCGAGCGCGGGCGCTCGTCGACGCGGACCGCGGGGCCCGGGGCCTTGTGGCCGTGGCTGACCATGGTGCGGTCGCCGTCGTACGCCATCGAGACGGTGACCGGGGAGTGCCAGCCGGGGGCGCGGTGGGAGGGCGAGAGGTCGATGCCCTCCGCGTCGGCGAGGCTCTCCCAGCAGTAGTCGCCGTAGACGTCGTCGCCGAAGGTGGCGGCGAGCGAGGTGCGCAGCCCGAGGCGGCGCAGCGCGGTGGCCATGTTGGCGATGCCGCCCGGGCTCGAACCCATGCCGCGGGCCCAGGACTCGGTGCCGCGCACGGGCCCGTGGTCGAGCCCCGTGAAGATGATGTCGAGGAAGACGGTGCCGGTCAGAAAGACGTCCTGGGGCTCCGCCGCCTCATGGCGCACCGCCGCCAGCGGGTCCATGGGTGTCTGGAGCGGCGCCGGGCGTGCGCTCCCCGTCATGCTCACTGCCGCTCCCCTTCCGTGCCCTGCCGGCTGCCGTGCTCCGGGCCCCGGCCGCCCCGGCGTGCGCCGTGCGGCGGGTGTGCCCGGCGGGCGCCGGTGTGCTCGGTGTACGTGACGTGCTCGGCTTCCCGGCTTGTCGCGCTGCCGCGGCCGCGTGGCCGAAAAGCCCCCTGTGTGAGCGAAACCCTGCACCGAAGCGCGCCAGATTGCAATACCTCGCTCATACTCGCGCACAGTCGGTCATCCGGGTTAGATTGCGGACCATGTTGCGAGAGACCCGTCACGAGGCGCTGCTGCGCATCCTCCGTGCCGAGGGGGTGCTCCCGATCAGGGAGGTCGCGAGGCGTCTGGAGATCAGCGAGGCCACCGCGCGCCGCGATCTCACCGACCTCAGCGAGGCGGGGCTGCTGACCCGGGTCTACGGCGGCGCGGTGGCCCGCGGCCCCGCCGAGCGGCCGTTCGCCGAGGAGGAGGTCGAGGACCGGGCCGCCCGCGAGGCGGTCGCGCGCCGCGCCGCGGCCCTCGTCAGGGACGGCGAGACGGTGCTCCTCGACATCGGCACCACCACCCTCCAGCTCGCCAGGCTGCTGCACGGCAGGGAGCTGACGGTGGTCACGAGCAACCTCGCGGTGTACGAGGAGCTGCGTGACGACACGGGGATCACCATGGTGCTGCTCGGCGGCCAGGTCAGGCCCAACTACCGCTCGCTCGTCGGGTACTTGACCCAGTCGGCGCTGGCCCAGATCCAGGCCGACCGGCTCTTCCTGGGCGCGAGCGGGGTGCTGCCCGGCGGGCAGGTGCTCGACACCACCGACGTGGAGGTGCCGGTGAAGCGGGCGATGCTGTCGGCGGCCCGGCAGGTCGTCCTGCTGGCGACGGCGAAGAAGTTCCCGGGGACCGGCAACGCCCGCGTCTGCGGCACCGGGGAGCTGGATGTACTGGTCACCAACGAGGCGTCGGACCCGGCCACCCTCGCTGTGTTCCGCGAAGCCGGAGTGGAGGTTGTTCAGGGATGAGGCTCACTGTGCTGGGCGGCGGCGGGTTCAGGGTGCCGCTGGTGCACCGCGCGCTGCTCGACGACGCGGCCCGCGCCGCGGCCACCGGCGACAGCGCCGGGGTCTGCACGGAACTGGTGCTGCACGACACCGACCGCGGCCGTCTCGACGCGATCGGCAGGGTGCTGGCCAGGCAGCGCGAGGCGGGCGGCGGCCCGGGACCCGCGGTGCGCGCCACCACCGACCTCGACGAGGCGCTGTGCGGCGCGGACTTCGTGTTCTCCGCGATCCGCGTCGGCGGCCTCGAAGGCCGCACCCGCGACGAGCGGGTCCCGCTGGACGAGGGGGTGCTCGGCCAGGAGACGGTGGGCGCGGGCGGGGTGCTGTACGGGCTGCGTACGCTGCCGGTGGCGATCAGGATCGCGGAGCGTATCGCCGCGGTGGCCCCGGACGCCTGGGTCATCAACTTCACCAACCCCGCGGGGATGGTCACCGAGGCCATGGGCCGGGTCCTGCGCGAACGGGGCCTCGGCGAGCGGGTGATCGGCATCTGCGACTCCCCCGTCGGCCTCTGCCGCCGGGCGGCGCGCGCGCTCGGCGTGGACCCGGACACCGCCGACTACGACTACGTGGGCCTCAACCACCTCGGCTGGCTGCGGCACCTCACGGTGGCGGGCCGCGACCGGCTGCCGGAACTGCTCGGCGACCCGGCCCGCCTGGAGTCCTTCGAGGAGGGCAAGCTGTTCGGCGCCGACTGGCTGCGGACGCTGGGCGCGCTGCCCAACGAGTACCTGCACTACTACTACTTCAACCGGGAGGCGGTGGCCTCGGTGCGCGGCGCCGCCGCCACCCGCGGCGAGTTCCTGCGCGAGCAGCAGAGCAGGTTCTACGACGGGCTCGGCGAGGGCGGGGAGTTCGAGGCGTGGGAGAGCACCCGCAGGGAGCGCGAGGAGACCTACATGGCCGAGAGCCGGGCCGCCTCGGGCGGTTGGGAGCGCGACAGTTGCGACCTCGACGGCGGCGGCTACGACCAGGTGGCGCTGACCCTGATGCGGGCGATCGCGCGCGGCGAGCGCGGCACGCTGATCCTCAACGTCCCCAACCGCACGGCGGTGCCCGCGCTCGACGCGGACGCGGTCATCGAGGTGCCCTGCCTGGTGGACGCGGCGGGCGCGCGCCCGCTCGCACCGACCGCCGTCGCCCCCGACCAACTGGGGCTCATGCTCTCGGTCAAGGCGGTGGAGCGCGCCGCCATCGAGGCAGCGGTGACCGGCTCCCGCACGGCCGCGCTGCGCGCGCTCGCGCTGCACCCGCTGGTGGACTCGGTACGGGTGGCGCAGCGCATCCTGGAGCGCTCAGGGGCCTGAGCGACGGGGGGTGCGCGCGTGCCCCGGGGTGGGTGACCGGGGGGTCCCGGGGCACGCGCGCGGGCTTCGGCGCCGCTCACGGGGGCGCCGGGCGCGTACCGGTCCGCGGGGGCGCGGCCGTCGACTGGCCGGAACCCAACCCCGGCCCTGTCACCGTGCGGTCACCGCCCGTAAGATTGAACATATGACGCCGGTGGCTCTGCATCAGAGCATGTTCGCAGCGATCAGCCTGGACCGGAGCAGCGCCGTTCCCCTGCACGAGCAGATCTACCGAGAGCTGCGCCGCCTGATCATGGCCGCGCACCTCTCCCAGGAGGAGATGCTGCCGCGCGAGGTGGATCTGGCCACCCAGTTACAGGTCAGCAGGGGGACGGTACGGCAGGCCGTGGCGCGGCTCGTGCGGGACGGCCTGGTGTATCGCACCTCGGGCCGCGGCACCTTCGTCAAGGTGCGCCGCTCCGACTACCCGCTCTCCCAACTCGTCGGCTTCACCGAGCAGATGCTCGCCGAGGGCAGACGCCCCTCGTCCGACGTGGTCGCGGTCGCGGAGACCGATGTGCGCGGGGCGCCCGCGGGGGCGACGTTCCCGCCGGGGGTGCAGCGGCTGCTGAGGATCGACCGGGTGCGCAGGGCCGACGGCGAACCGGTCGCCTTCGAGGAGTTGCACCTGCCCTTCCCGCGCTTCGCGGGCCTGCGCGACCTCGATCTGAACGCGGTCTCCGTCTACTCCGTGCTGGAGCAGCAGTTCGCGGTCTCCCTCGGAGGAGGAAGCTTCCTGCTGGACGTCTCCCGGCTCGACGCGCGCGTGGCGGGGCTGCTGTGCGAGCCACCGGGCGCCCCGGTGTTCGTGATGAACGGCACGGTCACCGACGACAGGGGCGCTACGGTGCTGGCGGTGACCAGCCGCTACCGCCCCGCGCACATCTCCTTCCGGCTCCATCTGCCGAGGCACGGCGGCATCGAACAGGACGGCTCACGCTTCCAGTTGGTGCCCAGATGAGCCCCGCGCTCCGCCACCCTCCCGGCCGCCCCTCCCCCGCCCTCCCGGCCGCCGCGCCGTGCTGACGGCGCGTCAGTAGCGGGGGACGCCGGGGGCGGGCGTGGTGGCGCCGCCGGGCACGCGGTCGAAGTTCGGGGTGAGGACGCCGAAGGGGCTGCCGACACGGGGGCCCGAGTGGCCGGTCTCGTCGGCGAAAAGACGGGACGCCTCCGCGGTCACGTAGAAGGGCGCCCGCTCGGTCCTGAAGCCGGTCGGGCTGGGGCGGCCCTTGGCCACCACCTCGTCGTAACGGGTGTCGCCGAAGGGCAGTTCACGGGTGACGGTGCGCCCGCCCACCCGGACCGCCGCGGCCCAACGGGGGTGCGGCATCACGGTGATGTACGTGGGCTCCAGGGTGAGTGTCTTGCCGGTGCTGCGGTGGTGGAAGCGGAGCCCGCCCGCGTAGACGATGCGCCCGCGCTCGTCGAGCCCCCTGCGCGCGGCGGCCCCCACCGGCATCTGGAAGCCGCGGCCGTCGGCGTCCAGGCGGAACGGCCCGGCGGCTTCGAGGGTGATGTCCTCGCTGTCCATCCAGCGCAGCATCTCGGCGCTCAGGCCGACATGGGCGTCGCCCCAGGGCGAGATCTGCGCGCCGGGCACGGGCCCCGCCGCCACGCCCACATGGTCGGGGACGGCGGGGGCGGTGGACTGGGCCGAGGCGGAGACGAGCGGGAGGCTGAGGGCGGCCGCCGCGGCGAAGACCGTGAGGCGGCGCGGAACGCGCAGGCGCATGGGGGGCTCCTTCGGGGTGTGCGCGGCGATCGCGCGGACTCATTAGATGAGGCCCGCGAGTGCGCCCGTCGCCGCGCAACGCTCCACCCCCCGCTTTTCACCCGAGCGCGCCGCGGCCCGGCGGGCGGCGGCGCGCCGCTGGGCGTCCCCGGGCTGCGGGGCTCAGGCGGCGGGCACGGCCGCCTCCCGGAGCCTGGGCAGCACCTCCTCGCCGAGCAGGTGCATCTGCTCCTCCCACAGCGGGAAGGACAGCCGGAAGTCGAAGACGAGGTCGTCGACGCCGGCCGCGCGCAGTTCGAGTGCCTGTTCCACGATGTCGTCAGGGGTGCCGTGGACGAGGACGCCCGCGAGGTCCTGCACGGTCTCGAACCTGCCGGACTCCGGCTTGACCCAGAACCGGGAGTTGTTGGCCCAGGCGAGCAGCCCGTCCACGTTGATTCTGGAGAGCGCCTCCTCGCGGGTGCGGGCCACCGAGGTGGTGGGGATGATGCCGACGGTGGGCCGCGGGCGGTCGTGCGCGGCGGAGACGGTGGTGAGGGTGTCGACGCGGGCCCGCAGGGTGTCCAGGGAGATGCGCCCCGGCAGCCAGCCGTCGCAGCCGGCCGCGGCGATCCTGGCCGACTTGGGCGTGGTGCCGCAGTACCAGAGCGGGATGGGGCCGCCGGTCGGCCAGGGCTTGACGGTGGCGCCGTCGAAGTCGAACGGCTCCTTGTGCCAGGAGACGCCCTCGCGCTGCCAGATGTCGCGCAGGATGGCGAAGTTGTCCTGGACGAGCTGGGGTCTCGGCACCCCGCCGAGGCCCAGGGCCTCGAACTCGTGGTCGAAGTTGCCGCTGCCCATGCCGAGGACGAGCCGGGGCCCGAAGAACCGGGTCATGGTGGCGGCGATCTGCGCGGTGACCAGCGGGTGCCGGAACGGGATGAGGGCCCCGGTGCCGAGTATCAGCCGCTCGGTGGCGGCGCCGACCGCGGTGAGCACGGTGAACGCCTCGTAGAAGGTGGGGTCGGGCTTCTCGAACTCGCCGTGCGGTTCGAAGAGCAGGTGGTCGCGCACCCAGACGGAGTCGAAGCCGAGCCGCTCGGCGAGCCGGGCCCCCTCCACGATCTTCTGCGCGTCGGCGTGTTCGCCGAAGTGGGGCAGCAGCAGTCCGGTTCGCATCATTCTCCCAGGGTGGTGGCGGTGCGCGGGCCGGGGTCCTCCAGGACGGTCACGTCGCCCAGCGGGCGCAGATGGCGCTCGAACCAGTCGGTCATCTGCGGGATGACCGCGTCCGCGTGCTGTGCGTAGGCCGCGTAGTGGCTTGAGTTGCGCTGGAGGAGGTACTTCTTCGGTCCCGCGGCGGCCTCGTAGATCGCCTCGGCGTGGTCGGTGGGGGTGGTGGCGTCGTCCTCGACGGCGACCACGAGCAGTGGGGTGGTCAGGCCGCGGGCGGCGTCCACCGGGCGGTAGCGCAGCAGCGGTTCGACCATGGCGAAGGGCACGGTGGTGGGGTTCTTGCCGTCGACGTCCTTCTTGAAGCCGGAGGCCCGGCGCTCCGGGGTCTGCACCATCACCTCGTCGCGCGGGTGAATCATCTTGCTCTCGCCGGTCAGCACCCGGGTGCGGCGGTCCTCCTCCAGGGCGCGCAGGTACGCGATCCACTCCCACTCGGTGCGCATGCGGTGCAGCCAGTCGCGGCCGTCGGCGACCGGGACCTGGCTGATCACGGCGCGCACCCGGGGGTCGGCGGCGGCGAGCAGGACGACGTTGCCGCCGCCGGTGCCGCCGGTGGCGTAGGCGCCGATCGCGCCGGGCACGACGTCGTCGCGGGTGGTCAGGTACGAGACCCCGTTCATGAGGTCGTCGAGCTGGTGGGCGGGGTTGACGATGCCGCGCTCGCCCTCGGACTCGCCGAAGCCGCGGTAGTCGATGGACAGCACCGCGAACCCGGCGGCGGTGAACGCCTCGTGGTAGCGGTCGTACGCCTTCGCGTCCTTCAGCCCGTACCATCCGGGCCCCTGGATGACGGCGCGGTGCGGGCCCGGGGCGTCCGGGGTGCGCCACAGGGCGCGTACCCGGTCGGGGCCGCTGAAGTACTCGACGGTCTCGCTCTTCATGGCCTGCCTATCGTGATCAGTCGCTGCTCGGTCATTTCCTCGATCGCGTAGCGGGGGCCCTCGATCCCCATGCCGCTGTCCTTGACGCCGCCGTAGGGCATCAGGTCGACGCGGCTGCTCGATGTCTCGTTGATGTGGACGGAGCCCATGCGCAGGTGCTCGGCGGCGGTGAGGGCGTTGCCGATGTCGGCGGTGAAGATGCCGGCGGCGAGCCCGTAGGGGGTGGCGTTGGCGGCGGCGACGGCGGCGGTGAGGTCGTCGAAGGGGACGATGCTGACGACGGGTCCGAACACCTCCTGGGACATGACGTCGGTGGCGGGGTCGACGTCGGTGAGGACGGTGGGCGCGATGACCTGTCCCGTGCGCTCGGCGCCGGTGACGACGGTGGCGCCCTTGCCGACGGCGGCGTTGATCCAGCTCTCGATGCGGTCGGCCTCGGGGACGCTGATGACGGGGCCCGTCATGGTGCCGTCGGCGCGCGGGTCGCCGTAGCCGCGGGAGGCGACCTCGGCGCGCAGGGCCTCGGTGAAGGCGGGCAGGATGCCGCGCTGGACGTAGAGGCGCTGCACGGAGGTGCAGACCTGGCCCGCCTTGCGGAAGGCGGCGCCCGCGCAGGCGGCGACGGCCTTGTCGAGCCCCGCGTCGTCGCAGACGAGGGTGCTGGCGAGGCTGCCGAGTTCGAGCTGGGTCTTGCGCAGTCCCACCGTCCTGACGATGTGCTCGCCGACGCCGGTGCTGCCGGTGAAGGCGTAGAAGGCGGGCACCGGGCTCTCCAGCAGCCACTGGCCGACGGTGGAGCCGCCGCCGTGGACGAGGGCGATCAGCCCCTCGGGGAGTCCCGCGTCGAGCAGGAGCTGTACAAGGAGCCCGGAGCTGAGCGGGGTGAGCGAGGACGGCTTGAGGACGACCGCGTTGCCCGCGGCGAGCGCGGGGGCGACCTTGTGGACGACCGTGTTCAGCGGCGAGTTGAACGGGGTGATCGCGCAGACCACGCCGAGCGGGTGGCGCACCGTGAACGCGAGGCGGCCGCCGGTGCCGGGGGCGCCGTGCAGCGGGACGACCTCGCCGTGGATGCGCTTGGCCTCCTCGGCGGAGAGCGTCATGGTCTGCACGGCGCGCGCCACCTCGCGGCGGGCGTCGGCGAGGGTGAAGCCGGTGTCGTCGACGACCGCCTCGACGAGGTCGGCGGTGCGCTCGGTGAGCAGTGCGGCGGCGCGGGACAGGACGAGGTAGCGGTCGTAGTGCGGCCAGGGGGTGCGCTCCCAGGCGGTGGCGAGGGCGGTGAGCGCGGCGCCGGTCTGTGCCCGGTCGGCGAGGTGGACGTCGGCGAGCGCGGTGCCGTCGTACTTGTCGGCGAGGGGTGTGGTGGTGGCGCCCTCGGTCCAGGCGCCGTCGACGAAGAGCCGTGCCTGCCTCATGCCGCCTCCCCCCGGTGTGCGGCCTTCGCCGGGGCGAGGCGGTCGCGTACGTCGTCGGCCCCGCCGACGGCCCAGAGCCGGGCGCCGAGTTCCGCCGCGGCCTCGGGGCCGAGCACGGGGCGGGCCAACTCGTCGAACTTGGCGCGTAGTTCGGCGTCGCTGAGCGGGTCGTCCGGGTCGCCCTTGCGGGTGTTGCGGGTGCGGGTGGGTGAGGTGCCGTCGGCGAGGTGGACGGTGACGCGGGCGCGCCTGAGCCCTGGGAAGTCCTTGTCGAACTCGGCGGAGGGGCGCACGGTGGTGCGGGCGACGAGGTCCCTGAGACCGGGGTCGGCGAGCCGTTCCCCGGTGAACGCGGCGAGCCGTACGGTGCCGAGCCGGAAGGCGGCGGCGACGCAGTAGGCCATGCTGAACTTGGCCTCGAACGCGGTGGCGGGGTCGGCGTTGCCGGCGACGCGGGTCGCGGTGGTGTAGGTGTCCACCTCGACGGCGCGGACGGTGTCGGGGTCGACGCCCGCGGCGCGCAGTTCGAGGGCGGCGTCGACGGCGGCGAAGGTGTGTCCGCAGGCGGAGTGGTTCTTGACGGTGGGCCTGGTGACGGCCCAGGTGGTGCCGAGCCTGGCGACGGCGTCGGCCCAGTCGACGTCCTCCGACATGGCGGCGCCGAAGCCCGCGGGGCCTTCGAGGACGTCGCGGGCGCCGGTGAAGCCCTCCCTGGCGGCGAACGCGGCGACGAGTCCTGACTGGGCGGCGTGCCCGGCGTGCAGCGGCTTGCTCATGCTCTCGGAGCGGAACGCCTGCTGGAGCCCGGCGGCGTTGGTGGTGGCGGTGGCGAGCGCGTGGGCGAAGGCGGTGCGGTCGAGCTGGAGGAGTTCGGCGACGGCCGCGGCGGCGCCGAGGGTGCCGACGGTGCCCGTGGTGTGCCAGAAGGTGTAGTGGGAGGGCTGCACGGCGGCGGCGATACGGCAGCCGATCTCGTAGCCGACGGCGATGGCGCGCAGCAACTGCTGCCCGGAGGCCCCGAGTTGCTCGGCGGCGGCGAGTGCGGCCGCGACGGTGGGCGAGCCGGGGTGGTAGATGCCGTCGCGCCAGATGTCGTCGAGTTCCGCGGTGTGCGAGGCGGTGCCGTTGACGAGGGCGGCGGTGCGGGCGTCCGCGGACGCCCCGTCGGGGATCAGCCGGGCGGGTCCCGGGGCGCCGAGCGCGGCGAGTGCGCGGCGCAGCGCGGCGGCGGGCGGCATGCCGGAGCCCGCGAGGGTGGCCCCGTACCAGTCGACGAGGGCGCGGGTCGCGGCCTGGGCGACCTCTTCGGGCAGCGGGGTGGCCCGGCTGCGTACCGCGAAGTCGGCGAAGTCGTCGACGACCATCGTTCCTCCTAGAACAGGGACCTGGAACACCTAGAACTGAGACTGGTACTGGCTCGGGTCGACGCGGGCCTCGATGACCAGGGGGGCGTCGAGTCCTTCGAGCCCTTCGAGCGCCTTGTCGAGCTCTGCGGCCGTCGTGACGCGTACGCCGTGGCTGTGCATCGCGCCCGCGAGGGCCACCAGGTCCATGTCCTCGATACGGGTGGCGGTGCTGGGGTAGCCGCGTTCCATCTGTTTCAGCTCGATGCGGTTGAGGCTGCCGTCGGTGAAGACCACGAAGGCCACCGGCAGTCCCATCGACGCGGCGAGCCTGACCTCGGTGGCGGTCATGGCGAAGCCGCCGTCGCCGACGAGGGCGACGACGGGGCGGTCGGGGCGGGCGATCTTGGCGCCGATGGCGGCGGGGACGCCGAAGCCCATGGAGGAGAGCCCGTTGGTCATGAGGACCTCGCGGGGCGCGTGGGCCTGCCAGCCCTGGCCGACGAGGAGTTTGTGGGAGCCGACGTCGGTGGTGGCGAGGGTGCCGCGCGGTGCGGCGGCGCGCACGGCGTCGACCACGTCGGTGGGGTTGAGCCGGCCGTCGACGCGGCCCTCGTAGTAGGCGGTGCGCAGCCGGGCGCGGTGGGCGGCGACGTCGGCCTCGGACCAGCGGGGCTGGCCGGTGAAGCCGTCGGAGAGCCAGTCGAGCACGGCGCCGGTGTCTCCGGTGCACTCGACCTCGGCGGCGTAGATCTGGTCGGTGTTGGGGAGGGCGTCGATGTGCAGGACCGGGGTGTCGACGGTCCAGGGCTTGATGAGTTCCACGGCGTCGAAGCCGGCGGCGACGATGAGGTCGGCGGAGCCGAGGAGTTCCCAGAGGACCTGGTTGCAGGCCATGTCGAGGACGCCCGCGAACAGCGGGTGGTCCTCGGGGACGACGCCCTTGGCCATGGGTGAGACCACGACGGGGGTGGAGGTGGTCTCGGCGAACCGTACGAGGGCGGCGGTGGCTCCGGCGCGCACCGCGCCGATCCCGGCGAGGACGACGGGGCGGCGGGCGCGGGCGACGAGGGCGCCGGGGTCGGGGGCGCCCGGGGTGCGGGTGACGCCGATGGTGGTGAGGGAGGCGGCGGTGGGCGGCGGGGTGAAGCCGCCCTGGGCTGGCCTGGCGCTGGTGTCCCCGGCGACGGTGAGGTGGACGGCGCCCGGGCGCTCGGCGGCGGCGAGGCTGAGCGCCTTGCGCAGGGTGGTGGACGCGGCGGCGGCCTCGACGCGCCCCGCCCACTTGGTGACGGGGCTGAAGAGCTGCTTGTGGTCGAGGACCTGGTGGGTGAAGAACTGCTCGCGCGAGGCCTCGATCTGCCCGGAGATCGCGATCATCGGCACCCGGTCGGTGGTGGCCGCCGCGACGCCGTTGACGAGGGCGCTGGAGCCGGGGCCCAGGGTCGAGAGGCAGACGGCGGGGGCGCCCGTCGCCATGGCGTGGCCCTCGGCCATGAAGGCGGCGGTGCCCTCGCGGCGGGCGAGTACGACGTCGAGCCCGGCGGCGCGGGAGCGCTCCATCAGCTCGATGATCGGGTCGCCGGGGTAGGCGAAGATGCTCGCCACCCCCGCGGCCGCGAGGGCCTCGGCCATCACCTGGGCGGTCGTGGGGGCCTGCCGTGCCTCCGTCATGGGTCTGCGTCCCTTTCCTGGCGTGTGCGGTGGCGGTGCGTGACGGAGCGGGTCAGCGCTGGGGGCGCAGCAGCCGGCCCGAGCCCTTGGCGGCGGTGACGTTGCCGTCCTCCATGATCACCTTGCCGCGCAGCACGGTCATGCGGGGGCGGCCCTTGGTCTCGAAGTCCTCGCTGGGCATCCAGCCGCACATGTAGTGGGCGTGGGAGGCGTGCAGGGTCTCCTCGTGGTCCATGTCGAGGATGACGAGGTCGGCGTCGGCGCCGGGCACGATGGCGCCCTTGCGGCCGTCGTAGCCGGTGAGGCGGGCGGGAGCGGAGGCGCACATCTCGACGACGCGCTCCAGGCTGAGGTTGCCCTTGTTGACCTCGGTGAGCAGCAGCCTGAGGTACTGCTCGATCATGGGGCTGCCGCCGGGGGCGGTGTACATGTCGTCCCAGCCGACCTCTTTCTCCTCCTTGGTGTGGGGGCCGTGGTCGCTGCCGATGACGTCGATGGTGCCGTCCTTGACGGCTCCCCACATGGCGGGGTTGTCGTCCTCGGGGACCCAGAAGCCGAGCGCGTAGGGGCCCTTCTTCTCGATGGTGTCCCAGTCGTTGGTGACGAAGAGGGCGAAGGGGTTGGCCTCGGCGGTGACGTCGCGGCCCTCGGCCTTGGCGTCGGCGACCATCCTGATGCCGCCGCGGGTGGAGAGGTGCAGGACGTGCAGCTTGGTGCCGACCGAGCGCTGGAACTCCAGGATGGTGGCGATGGCGGTGTTGAGGACGACGCCGTTGCCGCCGCGCAGGGCGCGGGCGTAGGAGCGGAAGTCCATGCCCCACTGCCGCTGGGAGCGCTCGACGAACAGCTCGTAGAGGTCGTGGTCGTGGGGGTGGATGTAGAGCGGGAGGCCGGTCTCCGCGACCTCCTCGAAGACGCGGTAGAGGACGCCCCTGTTGGTGAGGGAGGTGCCCGGCGGGTGCGGGTAGTCGCGCCCGATGTCCTTCATCATCCACACCTTGAAGGCGGTGGCGCCCGCGTCGGCGAGTTCCTTGATGTTCTCGGGGACGACGCCCGAGGCGTTGTGCCCGAAGTCGACGACGGCCTTGGACTGGGCGTTGTCGAGGTGGGCCTTGAGGCGGTCGGCGGTGGTGGTGGGCGGGTTGACGTTGGGCATGTCGAAGACGGTGGTCACACCGCCCGCGGCGGCCGCGACGGTGCCGTGGTAGTAGTCCTCCTTGTGGGTGTACCCGGGGTCGCGGAAGTGGCAGTGGGTGTCGATGAGCCCGGGGATGACGGGGTCGGCGCCGGCGTCGATGGTCTTCTTGGCGGGGAGGTCGTCGCCGGGGGCGAGGATGCCGACGATCTTCTCGTCGCGCACCGCGATCTGACCGCTGATGGTTCCCGACGGGGTGACGATCACCGACGACTTCACGACGAGGTCGTATGCGGGTATGGCCACTTCACAACTCCTTGGGTGGGACGTGCGACGGGCGTGCGGCCCGCCGTGCGGGCAGGGCGGGGCGCGGGGCGGGCGCGGCGGCGCTCTCGCGCGGCGGGGCGGTGCGGGCCGTTCCCCTGGGCGCGGCGGGTGTCGGGCGGGGGCCAGGTCAGGCGGCCCGGGTCTCCGAGCCGAGGTGCTGGAAGAACTCCTTGACGACCTTGTCGCCCTTGCGGCGGATAGCGCTCGAACCGAGCGTCGCCGCGTTGCCTGTGATGGCGTAGCGGCCGTGTACGCGGACGTCGGTGGCGGTGCCGTCCTCGGCGGCTTCGAGCAGGACCTCCGCGTCGACGGTGATGCGGGAGCCGACCTGGCGGTCCTGGCCCTCGGCGTGGGCGACGACGCGCTTGCCCTCGTCCACTCCTGTCAGGGTGATGTCCAGCTCGGCCCGGAGCTTGAACATGCCGACCTTGTCCTGGATGACGGCGGTGTAGTGGCGCAGCGGCTCCAGTTCCCTGGCGTCGTGGACCACGCTGATCCACCGGGTCAGGCGGGGCACGTCGGTCATCAGGTCCCAGGCGACCTCGGGTGCAGCGGCCAGTGAAACGGTCTCGTCGAACTCGAACTCGGCCACGCGAACCTCCTTGTATACGGCAGGATACAGTTGCCCTCACGTGTGGGCAACAGCCGGGGCGCCACGATTCCCGCAGGTGCCCGGGGTGTGGGTCAGCCGGAGCGCCGCCCGGCGGCGGCCGCGCTCGTACCGGCGATACGGCCGAAGACGGACCCGTTGGTGAGTCCCGAGCCGCCCGGGTAGTTGAAGTAGAAGATTCCGCCGACCAGCTCGCCGCAGGCGTAGAGCCCGGGGATCGCCTCGCCGTCGGTGTCCAGTACGGCGCCGCCGGGTGTGATCCGCACTCCGCCGAAGGTGAAGGTGACTCCGCAGGTGACCTGGTACGCCTCGTACGGGGGTTCGTCGAGGACGTTGGCCCAGTTGGTCTTGTCGACGGACAGGCCCCGGGTGCGGCGCCCGTCCTTGACGTTGGGGTCGAAGGGGGTGTCCTGGTCGACCGCCTTGTTGTACTCGCGCACGGTGTCGAGGAAGGCCCCGGCGTTCACACCCTCCATCTTCCTGGCCAGTTCTTCCAGGGTCGGGGCGGCGACTTTGGTGACCTGCTTGATCCGGTACTCGTCGCGGAGGAGATGGGCGGTCCTGCTGTCGAAGACCTGCCAGGCGAACTGGCCGGGCTGCGCGAGGATCACGTGCCCGTACTTCGCGTAGGTGTAGTTGCGGAAGTCGGCGCCCTCGTCGACGAAGCGCTCGCCGCGCGCGTTGACCATGATCCCGAACGGGTAGCTGTGCTTCTGGAAGCCGTCACCGACCGCGAGGTCGCCGAAGTCGGGCGCGTTGCGGTCCCAGCCGACGGCGTGCGCGCCCGACCAGTGGCCCCAGGGCATGGCCCCGGCCTCCAGCGCCATCGTGATGCCGTCGCCGGTGTTGTACTGGGTGCCGCGGACCTTGGCCAGGTCGTAGCCGGGGCCGAGGTAGCGGGTGCGCATCTCGGCGTTGGCCTCGAAGCCGCCGCTGGCGAGCACCACGGCCCCGGCGCCGATCTCCCGTACACCGTCGGTCAGGCGCACCGTGACCCCGGTGACGCTGCGGTCGTCGAGGACGAGGGAGAGCGCGCGCGCCCGGTAGGCGGTCTCGATGCCGGCCTCGTCCGCGGCCTTGCCCAGGGCCTCGACGAGCCCGGGTCCGCCGCCGACGGTCTCCAGGGTGAGGCCGCCCCAGAAGGTGAACCTGCCGTCGACCTGGAACGCCTGGCGGCCGTAGATGGGAGTGAAGCGGACTCCCTTGGAGCGCATCCACTTCAGCGTGTCGAAGGAGCGGCCGACGAGGGTGTCGGCGAGGTCGGGGTCCGCGCGGTACTCGGTGACCCGGCAGAGGTCGTCGTAGAACTGCTCCTCGGTGTACGTGCCGAAGTCGGTGCGGGTCCTGTCCTCCTCGGTGAGGTCGGGGACCAGCTCCGCGATGTCCGCCACGCCCCGGTAGGCGAACCGCATCGCCCCCGCCGTGAAGGCGGTGTTGCCGCCGTGCTCGCCGCGCGGGGCGCGTTCGAGCACGAGCACGGAGGCGCCCGCCTCGCGGGCCGAGAGCGCCGCGCAGAGCGCGGCGTTCCCGGCACCGACGACCACGACGTCATAGGAGTCCTGCATACGCCCTCCTCGGGGGATGGCGGCGGGGGCCCTCGGGTCCCTGCCATGGGGGCAGCGGCGGGTGCCGCGGCCCCGAAGGGGAACGGTCGGTCACTGCTGGTGCCGGGGCGTGCCCGCCTTCTGGATGGCGAGCTGCATGAGCGCCACGAAGACGAGCAGGATCAGGATCAGCGCGAACACGTCGGGGATCTGGAGGGTCTGGGACGCCTGCGCCAGCTCGTAGCCGAGCCCGCGCGAGGAGGCCAGCATCTCCGCGAGGATCACCGCGATGATGTCCAGTGCCGCGCCGACCCGCACGCCCGCCATCACCATCGGCAGCGCCGCCCTGCTCTTGACCAGCCAGTCCGTCTGCACGGCCGAGGCGCCGAAGGCGCGGGCCACCCGCAGATGGCGCGGGTCGACGGCGCGGAAGCCGCGCAGCGCGTTGAAGGCGATGGGGAAGAAGCCGGAGAGCGCGCCGTAGAGCACCTTGGAGGTCATGCCGATGTCGAACCAGGCGATGAACAGCGGGTAGAACAGCACGAGCGGCGCCATGTAGCCCCACGCCACCAGGGGCTCGACGATGCGGGCGCGCAGCTCGGTGCGGCCGGCCCAGAAGCCCACGAGGACGCCCGCGGCGGCCGAGACCAGGAACGCCAGCAGGATCTCGACGACGGTGAGCCCGAGGTCGGACCAGAGCTGCCCGGTGCCCAGCAGGGCGCCGAGCCGGTCGCCCACCGGGCCGAGCTTGGGCAGCAGCAGCGGGGAGACCCCGCCGGGGCCGGTCGCGTACCACCAGGCGCCGACCACGACGACCAGCAGCAGGGCGCGCAGCAGCCAGACGGCGAGGAGCTGGCGGCGGGCCCGGCTGCGGCCGAGCCGGGGCCCGGTGCGCCGGGGCGCGCGGCCGTCGGCCCCGGGCGGTGCGGGTCGCGGGGCGGCGTCGGCCTTGACGGGGCTCACCTGGGGCCGCCGGAGGCCGCGGCGTCCTTGGCGAGCTTCGTCCCGGCGCCGGGGGGCTCCTCGGCTGCGGGGCGGTCGGCGGTGCGCTCGGCCTCGTCGTACTCGTGCTCAAGGAGGGTGAACAGGCGCACCCGCTGGGCGTCGAAGGCGGGGGTGGTCATGAAGTCGAGGGTGCGGGGGCGCGGCCCCTCGACGCGGATGTCCTGGATCACCCTGCCGGGGCCGCGGCTGAGCACCAGGACCCGGTCGGCCCAGTAGACCGCCTCGTCGAGGCTGTGGGTGACCATGACCACGGTCTTGCCCGCGGCGGTGAGGATGCGGGACATCTCGACGCCCAGGCGCCGCCTCGACTGCTCGTCGAGCGCGCCGAACGGCTCGTCCATGAGCAGGATGTCGGGTTCCATGGTCAGCGCGCGGGCCACCGCGACCCGCTGCTGCATGCCGCCGGACAGCTCGCTCGGGTAGGAGTGCGCCACCTCGGCGAGGCCGACGAGTTCGAGCTGCCGCATGGCGCGCTCGCGCCGGGTGCGGCGGTCGACACCGGCGAACCTGAGGCCGATCGCGGCGTTGTCGAGGACGCTCTTCCAGGGGTAGAGGCTGTAGTCCTGGAAGACGAACGCGGCCCGCGCCGGGTCGGGTTCGCGCACCTCGGCGCCGTCGAGGGTGACCCGTCCCGCGGTGGGCGCGAGCATGCCGCCGACGCAGTGCAGCAGCGTCGACTTCCCGCACCCGCTGGGGCCGATGACGGAGACGAACTCCCCGGTCGCGATGGTGATGTCCACGTCGGAGACGGCCCGCTTGCGCCGGCCGTCGGCGCTCTCGTAGGTGATCGAAATGCCCTCGGCTCTCAGGCTCATGGGGTGTCTCCTCGGGGGTGGCTGCTGGACGGTCGGCGGCCGGGCGGGTGCGGGTGCGGGAGGGTGCGGTGCGGGGTCAGGCGGCGATCGACACGGAGGCGGTGGCGGCGGAGCCGGCCGTGCGCCAGCGGTTCATCCGCACTTCGAGACGGGTCCACAGCGCGCCGGCGACCACCGCCACCACGGTGATGACCAGCACGATCGCGAGCACGTACGCCGTCTTGAGCTGCGCGGAGTAGTTGCGGATAAGGCTGCCGATCCCGCCCTGGGAGGCCCAGAGCTGGGCGATCATCACACCGAGGAAGGCGTGCTTGATGCCGTACCAGAGCGCCGCGAAGATGCCGGGCAGCGCGGAGGGCAGGATGACGTCCGCGTACAGGTGGCGGCGGGGCGCCCGGAAGGCGCGGGCGGCGCGCACATGCCGCGGGTCGACGAGGTCGAGGCCGCCGAGGACGTTGACGACCACGTAGAAGAACGCCTCGAAGACGCCGAAGGCGGCGGCCGACGAGTTGCTGATGCCGAAGATCAGCGTGCACACCGGCAGGAAGATCGACTTCGGGGTGGAGAGCACGAACGTCAGCGGTGCCAGGTACGCCCTGCGGACGGTGGCGGAGGCGCCGAGGAGGCAGGCCGCGGCGAGCCCGGCGCCCGCGCCGATGAGGAAGGCGATCAGGATCGTCTGCCCGGTCTCGGCGAACGCGGTGAGGACGTCGCGCTGGCCGAACAGGTCGCCGACGGCGGCCACCACGTCCCCGGGCGGCGCGAGGAACAGCGGGTCCACGAGGCCGACCCTGACCACCAGGTCCCAGATCACCACGCACACCACGAGGACGAGCAGCCGGCCGGCGAGCGCGGTGTCCGCGACCCGCTGGGCGGGGGTGCGGCCGGGCCTGAAAGGCACCCGCATCACAGGTCCTGCCAGTACGAGTAGACGGAGTCGACGTCGAAGTTCCCGGCGTTCTTCACCGCGAGGCGGATGGCGTCGCCGAGGCCCTTGCGGTTGGCGGCGGGTATCTTGCCGTCCTTGGAGAGCAGCGGCAGCAGCGCGGGCACGGTCTTGTCGGCGACCTCAGGATCGCTCTTCCAGTCGTTCACCACGACGTCCTTGGCCTTCGCGGGGTCCTTCTGGAGGATGGAGACGGCCTCGTAGTAGCCCTTGAAGAACGCCTTGACGTCGCTCGGGCGCGAGGTGGCCACGGAGCTGTTCACGGAGAACGCCTCGAAGGCGTTGGGCCCGACGAGCTTCGCGACGCTGCCCAGGTTCTTGCCGTAGCCCTGCTGCTGCGCGGTGATGACCGGGTCGATGCTCCAGATGAAGGCGTCGATGGTGTGGTTCTTCAGCCCCGCGATCAGGTTCTGGAGGCTGCCCATCTGCACGATCTGGTAGTCGGAGCTGTTCCAGCCGAGCGACTTGGCGACGCGCAGGGTGGCGAAGTGGGAGGCGGAGCCGAAGCCGCTGATGCCGAACTTCTTGCCCTTGAGGTCGGCCGCCGACTTCGCCTTGGACGAGGGCGCGGCGACCAGGTACTGGTCCCAGGGCAGGACGCAGCCGGCGACCAGCTTGGCCTTGAGGCCCTGGATGATGTCGGCCGCCGCCTTGTTGCCTGCCTGGAGGCTGATGTCGGCGTCGCCGCTGGCCATGGTGGGCCCCACGGTGGAGGAGGTGGCGTCGATGATCTTGACGTTGATGCCCTTGTCCTTCCACACGCCGAGCTTGGCGCCCGCCTCCGCGGCGATGAACGGCAGCGAGTTCCCCTCGCTGACCACGAGGCGGATGGTGCCCTTGCTCCCGCCGGACGAGGCGGACGACGAGGAGCCGCCGCACCCCGCGGCGAGCGGGACGAGAGCCATGACGGCGACCGCCGCGAGGGCGGTCCTGGTCCTGCGGACGCGGTGCGGGAGGCGGGCGGCGCCAGGACCGTCGCAACTGCGGGGTCGGGGAGTGAGTGATCTTGTCATGCGTATGCCCTTCGTCTCGGACGGTGCTTCCGTCCACGGTCTGGCATCCCGCTGTACTCAATTGCATACAGTAAAGTTCGGTGGAATACCTTTGTCAAGGGAGTGCGGGGCCCTGCCGGGTGGGTGCGCCAAGGCCCCTTATCTGCGGTGGAGTTGGTGTTCCGTCAGGGTGCGTGCGGGGGTGCGTGGAGGGGTGGCGCGGACCGCTCCCCCGGGGTGTCGGGAAGCGGCTCGCCACCGGTGACGACCCCCACCACCCGGGCCGCGCCGAGGTCCTCGACGGGGTCGGCGCCGAGGGCCACCAGGTCGGCGCGGGCCCCCGGCCACAGGCCGCCCACGTCGTCGAGCCCCGCGAGCAGCGCCGGGGCGCGGGTGTGCAGGTACAGGGCGGTGGCGGTGTCGACGGCCTCGTCCGCGCCGAGGCTCCTGCCGTCGGCGCCCGCCCTGGTGACGGCCGCACGCACCGAGGCGAGCGGGTCGAAGGGGCGCAGCCGGGTGCCGGGGGTGGCGTTCCAGTCGCTGCCGAGGGCGCAGCGCACGCCCCCGGCGAGCGCGGAGGCCAGGGGGAAGGCGCCCGTGGGGTCGGGCAGCCGGGCGTGGACGAGCGCGGACTCGATGTGCGCGACGGCGGGTTGCGCGGACAGCCACACCCCGAGCCGTGCCGCGCGGGCGAGTTGCGCGGGGGTGGCGAGGAAGCCGTGCTCGACGGCGAACCGCCGCCCGGGCGCCGGGCCGCCGACGCTCTCGTACGCGTCCAGGGCGAGGCCGACGGCGTCCGCGGTGACGGCGTGGCAGGCCACCGACCAGCCGCGTGCCACGGCGTGCCGGACGAGGGTGAGCAGGTCGCCGGGGCCCGTGAAGAGGTGGGTGGTGCCGTCGAGCGCGGTCTCGACACCACCGTCCACGAAGATCTTCACGGCGTCGGGGCGCAGCCACTCGGAGTGCGGGCCCGCCGGGTCCCAGGCGTCGACGGCGGCGAGCCGCTCGGCGAGCGGCGTCGTGGGGTCGAGGCGCGGGCCGCCCGCCACCCGGTGGGCGAGCCGGCCGTCGGCGGCGAGCAGCGCCTCGTAGAGTTCGCGGTCGCCCGGCCGGAAGCCGGTGACCCGGAGAGCGGTGATACCGGCGCGTGCGTACTCGTGCTGGGTGGCGCGCAGCGCGGCGGGCAGGTCGTCGGGGCCCGTGAGGTGGGCGAGCACGTACCGCAGCGCGCCGTACTCGCGCACCGGGCCGAGCGGTGCGCCGGTGTGCGGGTCCCGGTCGAGGACGCCCCCCGGCGGGTCGGCGGGCAGCGCCGCGAGGCCGCTCAGGCGCAGGGCCCGGGTGTTGAGCACCATGGTGTGCGCCCCGAAGCGGACGGCCGTCGGGTGGTGCGGGGTGACGGGGTCGAGGTCGGCGGCGGTGGGCAGTTCAGGGGGGTCGAGCTGGGAGAGGGTGAGGGGGTGCTCCGTGGAGATCCACTCCCCCGGCCTGCGCTCCCGGGCGGCGGCGGCGAGCGCGGCGCGCAGCCCGTCGAGCCCCGTGACGTGCGCGGTGCGGACCTGGCCGCGGTCCCGGGCGGCGCTGGGCTGGTGGTTGTGCGCGTCGAAGAAGCCCGGCGCGAGCACGGCGCCGCCGAGGTCGTGCACCCGGGCGCCGCCCCAGTCGGCCCTGGTGTCCCTGCGGTCGGGGTCGGCGAAGCCCTCGACGCGGCCGTCGCGCACCAGTACCGCCCTGGGGAGGTGGTGTGCGGTGCCGTGGTGGAAGGTGCGGGCCGCGGCGCCCACGTAGACGGTCAGCACGGCCGGGCCTCCTTCGCCTCTGCGGGTCGGTGGGTCAAGTGCGTGGTGATGGCGGTTTTCTGATGGCCCGTCATGTGATGCCCGCCTTGGCGAGGCGGCGTGCCATCCAGACGGTGCCCGCGCCGAGCAGCAGCCCGGAGACGGGGAAGGCGGCGGCGAGGCCGACGGCGCCCGCGAGGCCGCCGAAGACGACGGGCTGCACCACCTGCGCCGAGCGGTTGGCGACCATGCGGAACCCGGCGGCCAGGCCGTGGTTCTCGTGGTCGGCGGCGGCGAGCAGGTTGACGGTGATGGGCGGGTTGGTGCCGAGGCCGCAGCCGATCATCAGGGCGCCCACGACCAGCACCGCCGTGTCGGTGCTGAGCGGGGTCACCGCGATGCCCGCGATGGCGGTCCAGGTGCCGCCGAGCAGCAGCCGCACATGCCCGAGGCGCCGTACCAGCGCGGGCAGCACGATGCGCACCCCGAGCGAGGAGCCGCCGAGGCAGGAGAGCAGCACACCGACGAAGCCGACGGGCACACCCTCCCGTTCGAGGAAGAGCGGGTAGAACGAGAGCCGCAGGGACTGCACGTAGTTGTTGACGAAGGTCGACACCATCACCCCGAAGACCACCGCGTCGCCGAAGGTGTGCCGCAGGCTGGCGGCGAAGCCGCCGCCGTGCACCGGTGCATCGGGTCCGCCGGGGTCCGGCGCCGGGTCCGCGCCACCGGACTCCCGCGCGCCGTCCGCGGCTTCGGCGGGCGGTGTGCGCGGCGCCCGGCCGGGTTTCCGTGCGTCGCCCTGCGCCGCGGAGCCGTCCGCTCGCTCCGCGGTGTCTTTCAGTTCCTCCGCGGTGTCTTTCGGTTCCTCCGCGGTGTCGTCCGGTGGCCGCAGCGGTCCCCCGCCCTCGGCACGGCGTCCCCGCCACGGCACGAAGTACGCCGCTCCCACCCCGGCGGCGCACAGCGCCCCGCACACCAGGCTGACCGGGGCGAACCCCCAGGCGCCGTACACCCAGGCGCCCGCCGAGGGCCCGGCCGCGAGCCCGACGCCCCAGGCGAGCGAGAACATCGAGAGCTGGCGGCGGCCCCTGGGCCCGGTGCCGACCCCGGTGATCAGCGCCTGGAGCACGAGCCAGACCCACATCTGGAACATGCCCTGGGTGAACATCAGGGCCACCATCAGCGGCACCGAGGGCACCCAGGCGAACAGGGCGCTGGTGACGGCGAGTCCCGCGGTGGTGGCGATCAGCACCCGGCGGTGGTCGAAGCGGTCGAGGAGGTAGCCGGAGGGCACCGCGAGCAGCAGCCCCGCCACCGACGAGGACGCGACCGCGAGCCCGATGACCAGGTCGGAGGCGCCGAGCTGCTGGAGCCTGAGGGGGTAGAACACCCGCACCGACTGCGGGGCGAGCCAGTAGACCAGGGTGAGCGCCGAGACGAACGCCCAGTGCGAGTCGAGCCCGCAGCGCCCGGCGAGCCGTCTGACGCGCCCGCCGCGCGCGGAGCGGGCGGTGACGCCGGTCACCGCCGGACGTACCCGGGCGGCTCGTCGAGCGTCCCCGGGTGGAACAGCTCCTCGGGCTCGGGAGCGCGCCGTACGATGCCCTGTTCCACGGCGTAACGGGCGAGGGTGGCGACGGCGGCGCGCGAGCCCTCGACGTCGTACGCCCAGGGGTCGGGGCCCATCAGCGCGACCTGCTGCTCGTACGCGTCCCTCGCCCATGCCAGGCAGGTCCTGCGGGGGTCGGCGACCTCGGCGAGCGCCCTGTCCTTGGCGGCGCGGAACGCGCGCAGCGTCTCGTACGGCAGCCAGGGGTTCTTCTCGGTGAGTTCGCGGCGCAACACCACGGTGTGCATGATCGGGAAGATGCCGGTGCGGGCGAAGTAGCCCCGCTCCTCGGCTCCCGGGTCGGCGAAGAGCCTGCGCAGGCCGCCCGGGGTGTCGAGGACGTCGGGCAGCTCCGGGTAGACGAGCGCGTCGATCTCGCCCTTGGCGGTCATCTCGACGACGGTGCGGCCCTCGGGCACCGGGGTGATACGGAAGCCGTCGGGGACCTCCCCCGCGGTGTCGGCGTCCTGCACCACCCACTCCACGCCCCGCAGGTCGAGCCCGTACTCGTCCTGGAGTATGCCCCTGGTCCACACCCCGGCGGTGTTGGTCCAGGTGCGCAACCCCACGCGGCGCCCGGCGAGTTCGGCGGGCGAGGCGAGCGGCGAGCCGGCCGCGGTGAACACGTAGGAGTGGCGGAAGCGGCGGTGCGGGAACGCCGGTACGGCGACGAACTCCTCGGGGCGCTTCTCGCGCACGGAGAGGTAGGCGCCGAAGGACGCCTCGGCGACGTCGAACTCGGCGCGCCTGAACATCCGCCAGTGCCGCTCGGGCGAGGGGAAGGTGAGACAGCGCACGCCCGCGCCCTGGATGCCCACCGCGCCGTCGAGCAGGGCCCTGTTGAGGTCGGAGGCGCCGAGGGCCAGGGTGAGGTCGAGCGGGGTGTGGGTGGCGCCCATCAGCCGTCCTTTCGGGGGAAGCGGGTGCGCAGTTCCTCGGTGACGTCCTGCACCGCGCGTACGTCGGCGTACTTCTGCGCCATGTCGAAGAGGTTGATCGCGTGGGCGGCCTCGGTGCGGTCGAAGACGCACTCCTCGACGACGGTCACGGCGAAGCGGTGGGAGCAGGCGTCCACGACGGTGGCGCGCACGCAGCCGCTGGTGGTCTCCCCCGCGACCAGCACCCCGTCGACGCCCCACTGGCGCAGCAGCGGGGCGAGCGGAGTGCCGAAGAACGCGCTGGGGGCGGCCTTGCGCAGCACGGGTTCGCCGGGCAGGGGCGCGACCTCCTCCTTGATGGCGTAGCCCGCTTCGAGCTGCCGCGGGTCGGGGGCGGCGCCGCCGCGTGCCGCGCGCCAGGCGGGGACGGCGGCGTCGGCGGTGATGTGGACGACGGGGACGGACGCGGCGCGGGCGGCCTCCAGCAGGGCCGCGAGGTGCGGCAGGGCCTCCCAGCCGGCGAGCCCGCAACTGTTGGGCCAGCGCTCCAGGGTGTCGAGGAGCGGTTCCGGGCGGTCGCCGAAGGCGCGGGCGTAGACGTCGACGAGGATGAGCGCGGGGTGCTCGCCCGTGCCGCGCGGTGCGCGCTGCTGGCGCCGGGTGTGGGCGCGGTCCTGTGCTGTCAGGTACGGGTCCCAGACGCGGGGCTCGGTCATGGGCGGTTCCTTTCTCGGCGGCGGGGTGCGCGCTCGGCGCGTCCCGCGGGCGGCGCGGGGTGCGGTGCGGTGCGGTGCGGTCAGCCGGCGGCGTGGTCGACGAGCGCGCAGGGCTCGTCGGACCAGCGCAGGGTGACCTCGTCGCCGCCGGAGTAGAAGGCGTGCGGCCCCGAGCGGACCTTGAGGAACTGCCCGGCGACCTCGATCTCGTAGTCGACGCCGTCGCCCTCGTAGACGGCGCTGCGCACCACGCCGCGGCGCCTGGGGTCGGCCGCCGGGTCGGCGGCGGCGAGCCCGATGCGCTCGGGGCGCAGCAGCGCCCTGCCCTTCTGCCCCTTGTGGACGGTGTTCCCCGGCTCGCAGGTGAGGGCCCCGAGCGGGGTCTCCAGGGTGCACAGGCCCGCGTCGGTGCTCTCGCCGACGACGCCGTCGACGAAGTTGGCGGAGCCGACGAAGTCGCCGACGAACCAGCTCGTGGGGCGCTCGTAGATCTCCCTGGGGGTGCCGATCTGCTCGACACGGCCCTCGTTCATCACGGCGATGAGGGAGGACATCGCGAGCGCCTCGCTCTGGTCGTGGGTGACGTAGAGGACGGTGAGGCCCATCTCCTTCTGAAGCCGCATGAGTTCGCCGCGCATGCTCTGGCGGAGCTTGGCGTCGAGGTTGGAGAGCGGCTCGTCGAGCAGGAGCAGCGGGGGCTGGTGGACGAGGGCGCGGGCGAGCGCGAGGCGCTGCTGCTGGCCGCCGGAGAGCGCGGTGGCGGGGCGGTCGGCGAGTTCGCCGAGGCCCATCACGTCCAGGGTGCGGCCCACCTCCTCGGCGATCTCCGCCTTGGACGCCCTGCGGCGGCCCGCGGTGAGGGGGTAGGCGGCATTGGCGAATACGGTCATGTGCGGCCAGATCGCGTACGACTGGAAGACCATGCCGAGTTCGCGGCGGTTGACGGCGACGTTGGTGGCGTCGGCGGACGAGAACAGGGTGCGCTCGCCCACCCTGATGGCCCCCGACGTGGGGTCCTCAAGGCCGCCGACGCAGCGCAGCAGGGTGGTCTTGCCGCATCCTGAGGGGCCGAGCAGGGTGAAGAACTCGCCCGCGCCGACGGTGAGGCTGACGTCGTCCACGGCCCGTTCCCTGCCGAACCGCTTCTTCTGCGAGGTCGCGTATATCTTGACCAGGTTCTCTATGTCCAGCATCAGGTGCTCCGAAGGCTGAGGTCAGGGCGGCGTGCGCGGCCGGTCGAGAGGGTGGGAAGGGGAGGGGGAGGGAAGGGGCACGGCGCGGGGCGGGGTGCGGTGGCCCCCGCGGGGTGCTCCGGCGGGGGCGCGGTGGGTGTCACATGGCGTCGAGGCTGATGCCGCCCCTGGTCCTGCGGCCGATGGCGAGGAGCAGGAAGACCAGCAGGACGAGGATCACGATCATCACCACGCCGAGCGCGGCGAGGGCGCCGAACTGGCCGTCCGAGTACTGGGACCAGATGAGCACCGGCAGCACCTCGTGCCCCGGCGAGTACACGAGCAGCGAGGTGGACAGCTCCCGCATCGCGGAGACCACGATGAAGATCCAGCCGCTGAGCAGTCCGGGCAGCAGCAGCGGCAGGTCGACGCGGCGCAGGGTGCGCAGCAGCCCGGCGCCGGAGACCGCGGACGCCTCCTCCAGCTCCTGGCCGATCTGCACCATGGCGCTCGACGTGTAGCGCATGCCGTAGGGGATGTACTTGGTGACGTAGGCGAGCAGCAGTATCCAGATGGTGCCGTAGACGGGGATCGGGGAGCGCAGGTACACGAAGATCAGGGCCACGCCGAGGACGACCCCCGGCAGTGCCATGGGGGTGAAGGAGAGTCCGTCGACGAGCCAGCGCCCGCGGATTCTGGTGCGTCCGACGACCCAGGCGGCGAGGGTCATGAAGAGCATGACGAGGGTGGCGGCTCCGGCGCTCAGCAGCAGGGAGTGTTCGAGGGCGCGGGGCGCGACGGGGTTGTCGAAGAGCTTGGTGTAGTTGGAGAAGCTGGAGTGGGCCAGGTTGGAGAGGCTGGGGCGGCGGTAGAAGGGCTGGACGGAGACGTAGAGCAGCAGGAGGGCCGGGGCGAGCACGGCGAGGAGGAAGTAGACGCCGACGAAGCCGGCGCTGACCCAGCGCAGCGGTCCGAGGCCGATGGTGCGGGGGCGGTAGCCCTTGCCGGTGACGGTCTGGTACTTGCGCCCGTTGCGGGAGAAGCGGTTGTAGAGGTAGCTGCCGGCGAGGGTGATGACGATGAGCAGCATGGAGTACGAGCCGGCGCCGCCGTAGTCGACGGGGAAGGTCTGCAGTTCGAACCAGATCTTGGTGGAGAGCACGTTGATGCCCTCGGGGCTGCCGAGGACGAGCGGCACCTCGAAGCCCTCGATGCTGGTGACGAGGGCGATGAGCAGCGCGGCCCAGAGGGCGGGGCGCACCATCGGCAGGGTGACGCGGCGCAGGGACTCCCCCACCGAGGAGCCGGAGATGGCGGCGGCCTCTTCGAGGGAGGGGTCCATGGCCTTGAAGGCGGGCAGCATCAGCAGGAAGACCAGCGGGACGGTGTGCAGCCCCTGGACGAAGATCATGCCGGGCATCGACCCGACGTTGAGCCCGCCGAGGCCGACGTATTTCAGCCAGGGGTTGAGGGTGCCGATCTTCGGGCTGAGCAGCATGAGCCAGGCGACCGTGTGCAGGATGCCGGGGATGATCAGGGGCACCAGGGACGCGGCCGTGACCAGGCTCTTCAGCGGGACGTCGGTACGGGCCACGAGGAAGGCGAGGGCGGAGCCGACGACCGTGGCGAAGACGGCGGCGCCGACGCCGAAGATCAGGGTGTCGCGGAGCATGGCGCCCGTGCCGCCGGCGCCGAACGCGTCGGTGAGGTAATGCGTGGTGAGTTCCCCGTGGCCGCCCTGGAAGGTGCCGCGGAAGAGATAGACGAGCGGGTTGATGACAAACCAGCCGATGACCACGACGACCACGGCGAGCAGCGCATAACGCGAAGTCGCCTGTTTCGGTCGGCGTCTCGCGGCCGGCGCCTGCTTGGTCGGCGCCGGAGTTTTCGTCAGTTCCGTGACGGACATGGATTACGCCTCCATTGCGCCTTTCTAAGAGCCCTTTCCGGGCGGTTTCTCCACGGGGTTCCCGGTGTTTGTCCGAGCCGCGGTGCGGTGGTTTCCTGGGTGTTCCGTGGGCGTCGCGATTACTCGCGCGGCGGGCGTCCCGACGACTGCATCATGTCCGCATACAGCTTGTCCCACTTCGACAGGTTCTTGTACAGGGTCTCGTCGTCGATGAGGTCGAGGTGGTACTTGGTCTGTGAAATGCCGCCTGAGTAGTCGGTGTTCGTGGTGGTGCGGCCCGCCGTTTCCCAGTACTTCTGCTCGCCGGTGAGCTGGAACTCCAGAAAGAGCAGGGCGGCGGCGGGGCGCTGGGTGGTCGCCGAGATCGCGGTGCCCGAGACGGTGGTGATGACCGGCTGCGGCTGCGGCTCCCAGGCGACGGGGGCGCCGTCCTGGTGCTGGCGCGCGGAGCGGTAGTGGTAGGTCATGGCGGCGGCGGAGAACTGTCCGGAGGAGAGGAGTTCCGAGATGAGGGTGTGCCCGGTGACGGGGACGCCCTTGCGGGCCGCGTCGGCGACCAGGTCGATGGCGGCCTTCTCCGTCATGCCCTCGCGCTTCAGCTCCTGGACGACGCCGAAGAGCCAGTTGGAGTCGGTGGACTCGAAGGCGAGCTGGCCGTCGCCGAAGCGGGTGAGGACGTCCTTGAGGGTGCTGGGGACCTGGGACGGCTTCACCTTGTCGGTGTTCCAGGCGACGACGAACGGGTAGAGCTGGTCGGCGATCCAGTTGGTGTGGACGGTGCCCTTGACCATGCGGTCGGCGTAGATGGTGTGCAGGGGCGCGTAAATGCCCTGGTGGGCGCCGATGGTGGGGTCGAGGCCCGAGTAGTTGAGGATGTCGCCGCGCACCCGGCCCGCCTTCTTCTCCTCCAGCGACTTGGCGAGGACGGTGGCGGAGGAGGCCCGGTAGACCTTGACGGTCAGCCCCGTCTCCTTCTTGAACTCCTTGATGAGGGGGGTGGTGTCGTCGTCGGCCGCGGCGGTGTACCAGGTGATGTCGCCGCCCTCCCGCCCGGCCAGCTCGATCAGTTTCTTTTTCCTGGCGGCGGGGTCGAGCCCCTTGATCTGGCGGTATACGTCCGTGAGTTCCTTGTTGGTGCGTGACACCGCGTCCTTGTAGGACCCCGAGGCGGCGTCCACGGAATTGGGGCCCGCACCGCAGCCCGCCGTCAGCGCCAGGACGAGCGCGGCGGCGGCGATCCCTACGGGGCCGCGGCGCGTGCCGCCGGGTTTCGACCACCGGGAACGAACTCCCATGCAACCCTCCGTTATGTACGTCCTGTTTATGCGTCCCGCCGTGACACGGTGGTCCTTCGTGTCACGGGGACGGTTCTCGTGGGGGCGGGCGGTCGCCCGCGCACTCGTGTCTGCCGGTGCCGCCGACCGCCCGGGAACGCCGACGAGCGGTGCCTGACACCGGCGAATACCGAGGCGCACCGACGAATTCCGCGCCTACTGCACACACTGGTATACAGTCAGTCTGTACACGACTGCATACTTTCGAATGCCGGTCACCCTGTCAATACTCGCAACAAGGCCGGAGCGGTGCTCGTAACACGGGCGCCACACGGCCGGGGCGCCGGGTTCCGTAGGGCGGGACGCCACCCCTCGACCGGTCGCCCCGACCCGCGCAGAACCCTTGCCGCACGCCCCTCCGGAATCTACCGTGTACATGTGTATACGAGCGGGCCCATGTGTGTTCTCCCCGTTGGTCATTCCCTCGGAAGCCCCTCCTGAAAGGCCGGTCGCCGTGATCCCCGCGTTCGAACTCTCCCGTCCGAAAACCCTCGACGAGGCGATGCGGCAGGTGGCCGACGGAGGTGTCCCGTACGTCGGCGGCACCGAGCTGGTCGCCGCCATGCAGATCGGCCTGATCGCGCCGCCGCTGCTCGTGGACCTGAAGCGGCTCCCGGAACTCTGTGGTGTCACCGCCGGCGAGGAGGGGCTGACCATCGGCGCCGCCACCCGGCACCGCGAGATAGCGGCCTCCCCCGAGGTGCGCGCCGCCGCCCCGATCCTCGCGGCCGCCTGCGCCGGGCTCGGCAACATGCGGGTGCGCGCCACCGGCAGCATCGGCGGCAACATCTGCTTCGCCGACCCCAGATCCGACGTCAACACCGCGCTGTTCGCGCTCGGCGCCGAGCTGGTCCTGCGGTCCGCCGAAGGCACCAGGACGGTGCCGGTGGGCGACGTGGTGCTCGGCGCCATGGACTCCGACCTCGACGACGGCGAGATCCTGGTCGCGGTGCGGGTCCCCCGGGCGCCCGCTGCGCAGGTCTACGTACGCCACCAGCCGACCGAGTACCCCACCGTCTGCGTGGCCATGACCTGGGACAGGTCGCGGCCCGACGACGGCCTCGGCATCGTGCTCGGGGCCGTCGGGGAGCGGCCCCAGACGTTCACGGCGCCCGCGCCCGACGCCGTCGACACCGACGCGCTCCTGCCCGGGGTGGAGACCATCGAGGACCTGAACGGGTCCGACGAGTACAAGCGGCACCTCGCGGGCGTGTTCATCACCCGCGCCGCGCGGACGATGAGGGAGACCCACGGTGACTGAGACACCGATCGACACCACCGTCAACGGCCGCCGGGTCCGCGAGAGCGTGCCCAACCGGCTGACGCTGGCGGAGTTCCTGCGCGAGCGGCAGGGCCTGCGCGGCACCAAGGTCTCCTGCGAGTCGCAGGTGTGCGGCGCCTGCACGGTGCTGTGCGGGGACCGCCCCGTCAGCTCCTGCACGGTGCTCGCCGCCGACGCGGACGGCACCGAGATCACCACCGTGGAGGGCCTGGCGGACGGCGACACCCTGGACCCGGTCCAGGAGGCGTTCGTGGACTGCACGGCCATGCAGTGCGGCTACTGCACGCCCGGCTTCGTGATGGCGGCGAAGGCGCTGCTCGACCGCAACCCGGACCCGAGCCGCGAGGAGATCCTGCACGAGCTTGAGGGCAACCTCTGCCGCTGCACCGGCTACCTGCCCATCGTCGAGGCCGTGGAGCAGGCGGCGCGGCGCCGCGCCGGCACCCACACCCCAGGACCCAGGCACCCCGCGGGCGCCGGCCACCGCAAGGCGAACGGGGAGCCGTTCCGGCACGTCGGCAAGCCGGTCGAGCGCGTCGACGCGCGCGCCAAGGTCACCGGCGACGCCCGCTACTCCATCGACGTCACCCTGCCCGACACCCTGGTCGCGGTGGTGGTGCGCTCCGACCGGGCGCACGCGTCGCTCAGGTCCGTGGACACCAAGGCCGCGCTGGAGGCGCCGGGCTGCGTCACGGTCGTCACCGGCGGCGACCTCGGAGGGCTCTTCCCCCGCTTCGGGCACATGGTCCCCGACCATCCCGTCCTCGCGATCGACAAGGTCCGCTACTACGGGGAGCCGGTCGCCCTGGTCATCGGCACCGACCGGCACCGCGCGGGGGACGCGGCCCGGCTCGTCGAGGTCGAGTACGACGACCTGCCCGCGGCGCTCGACGCGGACGCGGCGCTGCGCCCCGGCGCCCCCGTCATCCACGAGGACACCTACACCGGCGACTCCGTCAGCCAGGTCAAGGTCACCCGCTCCCCCGAGGAGCCGAACGTCGCCAACACCCTCGGGCTCGAATGGGGCGACGTGGACGCCGCGTTCGCCACCGCCCACCGGGTCGTCGAGACCCGCACCTACCACCCGCCGCTCTACGCCTACGCCATGGAGCCGTACAACACGAGCGCCCGCTTCACCGACGGCTACCTGGACGTGGTGAGCACCGCCCAGCACCCCTTCATGGTGATCAAGGATCTTGCGCGGGTGTTCGACCTGCCGCACAGCAAGGTGCGGATCACGGTGCCGTACATCGGCGGCGGCTATGGCTCCAAGTCGTATACGAAGGTCGAGCCGCTGACGGCCGTCGGCGCCCACTTCGCGGGGCGCGCGGTCAAACTCGACCTCAGCGTCGAGGAGTCCATCTACACCACGCGCGCCGACTCCGCCGCCACCGTCGTGCGCAGCGCGTTCGACGCGGACGGCAGGCTGCTCGCCAGGGACGTCGACATCGTGATGGACACCGGGGCCTACATCGACAACAGCTCCACGGTGCTCTCCAAGGCGGTGCACCGCTGCTTCGGCCCGTACAGCATCCCGAACCTGCGGGTGCGCGGCAGGCTGGTGTACACCAACACCGTCCCCGCCTCGTCCTACCGCGCCCTCGGCGCCTTCCAGGTGAACCTGGCGGGGGAGACCAACATGGACCAGGCGGCGGACGAACTCGGCGTCGGCCGCGACCAGATCAGGGCGCGCAACCTGGTGCCGCGCGGCGGGACCTTCCTCAGGGGCAAGCGGCCCATGGACGCCGACCTCGGCGACGACTGGGCGAAGGTGGTGGAGCTGGTGCGCATCGAGCCGCGCGAGGGCGTCCTCCAGGGCCAGGGGTACGGCTGCGGCGCCAACGAGGGCGGCGCCTACCCGACCTCGACGGCCCAGGTGAAGATCTCCCCCGACGGCTCGGCGCTGGTGCTCAGCGGCTCCACCGAGATGGGGCAGGGCAGCAGGTCCGTACTCACCCAGATCGCCGCCGAGGAGCTGGGCCTCGACATGGACCGGGTGCGGGTCTTCCAGTCCGACTCGGCCGGCACCTCCTTCGAGCGGACCACCGGCGGCAGCCGCACCACCACCATGACCGGGCTCGCGGTGCAGCGCGCCTGCGCCGACGCGGTGCGCCAACTGCGCTCCATGGCCGCGGCCAACTGGGACTGCGACATCGAGGACGTGCGGTGCGAGGACGGGCGGCTGGTCCACGAGGACGGGCGCGCCGAGGGCTACGGGCCCGTCGTCAAGAAGTGGTACGGCGGTGGCGGCGGCGAGATCACCGGGCACGGGGTGGTGCGCCGCGAGGGCGAGCTGGCCAAGCAGCCCTCGTTCTGGGAGATCGGGATGGTGGGGGTCACGGTCGACATCGACCCCGACACCGGCGAGACCCGGGTCGACCAGCTCGTCACCGTCGCCGACGTCGGCTTCGCCATCAACCCGGTGGGGGTGGAGGGCCAGGACCTCGGTGCCGCGATGCAGGGCATCGGCGGCGCGCTCAGCGAGGAACTGGTCTACGACGGCGAGCAGTTGCGCAACCCCAATCTGATCGAGTACCGGGTGCCGCACATCGACGCCATCCCCCGCCGCTTCGACTCGGTGATCTTCGAGCGCAGGGACGGCACGGGCCCCTATGGCGCCAAGGGCGTGGGCGAGGGCGCCCGTATCCCGGTGGGCGGCGCGGTCGCGGCGGCGGTGCAGCAGGCGACCGGGGTGTGGCCCGACACGCTGCCGCTGACGCCTGAGCGGGTGTGGCGGCTGATCAGGGAGGGCCGGGCGCGCCGCGAGGAGCGGGAGCGCGACGGGCAGGGGCAGGGGGGCGAGGGGGCGTAGCGCCCCGGGGCTGGCACGGGCGGGCGGCGCCGCGCTCTCGCGTGGCGCCGCCCTTGTGTCCTCCGTCTCACTCCGCCAGGTCGAGCACGACCTTCATCCGGTCGGCCGAGGCGCGCACCGCGACGTCGAACGCCCGCTGTACGGTGGCCCGTTCGAAGCGGTGGGTGACCAGGGCCGCGGGCAGGCCAGGGTGGCTCGCGAGGTGCCGGTCGGCGCGGGCGAGGCTGCGGCGGCGCTCCCGGGTGACCCCGCCGACAAGGGCGAGGTTCTTGCGCATCAGAAGCTCCATGTTGAGCGGGTACACCTCGTCGTCGGGGATGCCGAAGTGCAGGACGGTGCCGCCGGGTGCGGCGGCGCGCAGCGCGTGGTCGAGGGTGGACACCTGGTGTCCCACCGCCTCGATCACCACCTCGGGTCGCTCGCCCTGCGAGAGGTGGCGCGCCCAGTTGCCGCTGGTGGTGCGGACGGTCTCGTCGAAGCCGAGCAGCGGCGGGAGCGACGCGCGGTCGACGGGGTCGACACCGGTGACCCGGCGGGCGCCGGCCCGCTTGGCGCAGTGCGCGAAGAGCGCCCCGATCGGCCCCGCGCCCAGCACGGCCACGTCGCGCCCCGCCACCGGCACCCGGTCGAGCGCGTACAGCACACAGGCCAGCGGCTGGAGCAGCACCGCGGTGGACGGTGCGAGCCCTGGGCGGTAGGCATGGACCTGCTCGCCGTCCGTGAGCACGTACTCGGCGAGGGCGTCGGAGCGCGCCGCCCAGCCGACGACCCGGCTGCCGACGGCGGCCCCGGGGTAGCGGCTCGCGACCACCTCGCCCACCACCTCGTGCAGCGGGTAGCCGGGGCGGCCGGGCGCGAACTCGCCCCGGGGGCCGAGGACGGCGCCCTTGACGCCGAGCACCTTCGGCACGTCGCTCCCGCAGATGCCGCCCGCGAGGGTGCGCAGCAGCACTCCGCCGTCGGGGACTTCGCCGGGGGCGGGCGCGTCGACCGTCTCGAACACCCCGGGGGCGCTCATCCGCTGGGCCCACATCGTGCGGTCCTCCTCGGGTGCCGGGTGCCGGCCGGGGGTGCGCCGCCCGCGGGGCGCGGGGCGCGCCCGCGCGCCGTCACGTCCGCCCGCTCTCCAGATTGTCCCTGACCAGTGCCAGGAAGCGGTAGACGAGGTGCACGAACTTGCTGTACGGCGCCGCCGCGAAGCTCAGCGCCACCGACGCCAGATGGACCAGGTAGACGAGGCCGTAGGCGGGGGTGGCGCGCACGAACAGGGTGAGCAGCCCGCTCAGGGCGAGGAAGGTGAGGGCCACCAGCAGCCCGTAGTCCTTGACGGTCATCTGCGCGAACGAGGTGACGGCGGAGGAGCGCGCCTTCAGCATGAGCAGCCCGGCGCTCCCGACGACGAGCCCCACACCGCCGACGAACCCCGTGGCCACCGGCACCGACAACACGTCGTAGGGCGGTTCGACGCCGAGGAAGTCCTGCATCACGGCGGCGGCCGAGGTGGAGACGATGCAGAGCCCGAAGCCGTACATGACGAGCGCGTGCAGCCGTCTGCGGCCCGCGGACGGCTTCTCGTCCTCGGGGTAGTAGCAGTCCTCTCCCCCGCCCCGCAGATAGCGCAGGGTGGCCGCGTACCAGACGGCGCGCGCGACGGCGCCGCCCTTCAGCCCGTCGGGGGCGCCGCCCACCTCGCGCCAGTAGGCGCGCGCGGCGCCGAGCATGACGAGCACCGAGTACAGCGCGGGCAGCAGGATGAGGGCGAGGAGCGGGCCGTAGGCGATGAGGTCGTACGGGGACGAGGCGCCCGAGCCGTCGGTGACGAGCCCCCGCCAGCCGGTGTGCGCCGCCGCGAGCAGGATCACCACCACGCAGGCGACGAACGCGCCGGAGAACACCCCGGGCCAGCCGCGCAGCAGCCGGGGGACGCGGTGCGGCCACACATAGCGGCGGTAGTCCTCGGCGCGTACGGCGCTCAGCGCCCGGGGGATGTTCAGCCCGAACTCGTGCGGGGTGCTGTACATGCAGGCGTCGAAGCAGGCGCGGCAGTCGTGGCAGACGTTGGCGATCTGGCTGATGTCGCCGCGGCCGAGGACGGTGCGGCGTTCGAGCGCGGGGAACACCGCGCACATGCCTTCGCAGTAGCGGCAGGCGTTGCAGATGCCGAGCTGCCGTCCGGCCTCCTCGAAGACGAGGGGCAGCCTGGTGCGGCCCTGGGCGGTGGGGACCCCGGTGTCAGAGGACACGGCGCGCGGCCTCCGTCCCGGCCTGGCGGCCCCAGACGCTGCCGATGGTCATCCCGAATCCGGCCATGTAGCCGGTGCTGAGGATGTTGCCCGACATGATCTCTCCCGCCGCGTAGACGTTGTCGAAGGGGGTGCCGTCCTCGCGCCTGATCCGGGCGTCGGGGGCGATCGCGACTCCCATGTAGGTGAAGGTGATGCCGGGGCGCATCCCGACGGCGTAGTACGGGGGTGTGTCGAGCCGCTGCGCCCAGTGGGTCTTGGCCGGGGTGAGGCCCTTGGTGCGGCAGTCGTCGAGGAGGGCGGGGTCGAAGGCGCCGCCGGGGACGACGGCGCCGTTGTACTCGTCGACGGTGCGGCCGACGGTGTCCGGGTCGAGCCCCATGCGCCCGGCGAGTTCGGCGATGGTGTCGGCGCGCTCGACGCCGTACATCGGGGGCAGGAAGAGGTGGTTGACCTTGGCGTCCCAGAGCGACACCGCGTACTGGCCCGGCTGGTCGGCGATGAGGCGGCCCCAGCTCGCGTACCGCTTGGGCCACACGTCCTCGCCCTCGTCGTGGAAGCGGCGCCCTGTGGTGTTGACGGCGATGCCGAAGGGGACGGTGTCGAGCCGGGTGGCGATGCCGCCGTCGAAGCGGGGGGCGCGGGCGTCGAGGGCGATGGCGTGGAAGCCGCGCTCCTGGCCCGCGCTGGCGGCGCCCGCCGCGTAGAGCAGGGCGAGGACGTTGCCGTCGTTGTGGGGGGTGCCGCGGATCACGTAGTTGTCGACGGCGTCGCCCCAGTAGCGTCTGAGCCACTCCAGGTTGGCCTCGAAGCCGCCGCTCGCGCACACCACCGCCTTGGCGCGCACCCGGTGCAGGGCGCCGCCGTGGGCGACGAGCACCGCGGTGCAGCGGGGCCCCTCGAACTCGAACTCCTCGACCTTCGCCTCGTATACGGCGCTGATTTCGGGGCGCCGGTCGATCTCGCGGTAGTAGCTGTTGAGGAGGGCCTTGCCGCCGCCGAAGAAGAAGCGGTTGGTGCGGCCGAGGTGGAGCGTGCCGTGCAGGGGTTTCTGCCAGCGGGCGCCGTGGGCGTGCATCCAGGGCAGGACGGACTCGGAGTCGGCGACGGTGAAGCGGGCGAGCCGCTCGTCGGCAGGGCCCTCCCCGACCTTGCACAGGTCGCCCCACAGCTCGTCGAAGCCGTAGTCGCCGGTGTTGAAGTCGTCCTTGGTGTGGACGCAGCGGATGTTGCGGGTGTGGCGGGTGTTGCCGCCCCGCTGCCACCGGGGGGCGCGCTCGACGACGAGGACGCGGGCGCCGAGGTCGCCCGCGGCCATGGCGGCCACCACCGCGGCGTTCCCGCCGCCGATGACGACGAGGTCCCAGGGCGCCGTGGCCCAGGGCGGCGGTGGCTGGCCGACCGGCGGCCCTGAGGTGTCCTTCTCGCGTACCGGCAGGCCGTCACTGATATGCGCGCACATAGATCTCCGACCCCAGAGGCGTGGATACGTCCTGCTCGACAGCGGATGACATTCACCAGGATGCAAGTGTATACCTTAGTGCACAACACCGAGAGGGTGCGGGAGGGAGGAGGTGGCGCACGGCGGGGGGCACCGCCACGGCGGGACGGAGGCGGGCGGCGGGCACGTCGACCGGTACATTGACGCCGTCGGCCGACGGCGCGGGCGCCCGGTGCCGCGGCGGCGGTGCGCGGTGCCGCCGTGGACCGCAGTGGATACACCGGCACACGGTCGTTTACACTGGCGAAACGCCCTGTGGTGTGCGGGCCGGCACGCCCCACCGGGTGGGTGTTCCGCAGGCGCGGCAGTTCATGTGACGCGGGCTCAGTTACCAGTGGACCGACGAGACATGACCGCTCTCGTCAGCCGGACAGGAGGAGGCAGGGTGACATCCAGCGTCTACGCGCGCCTGCACGAGGGCATCATCAACGGGGAGTACTCCGCGGGTGAGTCCCTGGTGGAGACGGCGCTTGCCGCCCAGTTCGGCATCAGCCGGACCCCGGTGCGCGAGGCGCTGCGCCGCCTCGAACAGGACGGCCTCGTGGAGCGCGGCAGCCGCGGTATGCAGGTGAGCAGGCGCAGCCCCGAGGAGATCCTGGAGATCTACGAGGTCCGTATCATCCTGGAGACCGCCGCGGCGCGCTCGGCCGCCGAGAAGCGGACCGCCCTCGACCTGATGCGCCTTGAGCAACTGCACGAGACGATGCAGAGCATCCCGCCGGACGACCCCGACCGCCTCGCGACGACCAACCGGAAGTTCCACGAGGTCATCTGGTCGATGAGCCACAACGCCACGCTCATCGACCTGCTGAAGCGGCTGCACGCCCACCTCATCCGCTACCGCAAGACCACCCTCACCTACCAGAACCGCTGGCAGACCGTGCTGGAGGAGCACAGCCGGCTCATCGAGGCGATCAAGGAGGGCGACAGCGAGCGCGCCGCCCGCATCGCGGAGCACCATATGACGGGCGCCCGCAACACCCGCCTCCTGATGTACGCAGACGACGACGGGACCGGCGCAGCGGACGCCTGAGCGCGCCGCCCTCCCGTCCCCAGGACCGGAAGGGCCAGCATGGACACGAGCGCGTACGACTCCTACCTCACCGACCTGGACCGCGAGGTGATCGCGGCGGGCGGCTTCGGCAGGGAGGGCAGCCCGGGCAGCAGGCCCGCGCTGCTGGTGGTGGACGTCACCGTCGCGTTCTGCGGCGACCGGCCCGAGCCGATCCTCGACTCGATGGTGCGCTTCCGCAACAGCAGCGGGCAGTCGGCCTGGGACGCGGTCGCGGTGATCGAGCGGCTCATCGCCGCGGCCCGCGCGGGCGGTGTGCCCGTGATCTACACCCGGGGCACCACGGGCGGCGCCTCGGGCCCAGGACGCTGGGCCGCCAAGAACCGGCGGGCCCACGAGGACACCGAGGACGTGCACGAGATCGTGCCGCCGATCGCGCCCGAGGCCGGTGACACGGTGCTGCGCAAGACCAAGCCGAGCGCGTTCTTCGGCACCCCGCTGCTCAGCCGCCTCGTCGAGCTGGGCACCGACTCCCTCGTGGTGTGCGGCGGCACCACCAGCGGCTGTGTGCGCGCCACCGTCGTCGACGCCTTCTCGTACAACTTCCCGGTGGCCGTCGTCTCCGACGGCTGCTTCGACCGCGTCACGGCCTCAGGGGACATCGCGCTGCTCGACATGGACCTCAAGTACGCGGACGTGGTGGCCGCCGAGCGCGGCGCCGCGCTGCTGTCGCCGCCCGCCCCCGCTCAGCCGGGGACGCGCCCCACACCGACGTAGAGCATGTTCCCCTCGTGGGCTATCGGGGCCTCCTTGTACCAGCGGGTGGCCTCGACCACGCCCGGCTCGACCATATCGAGGCCCGACTCGGTGAAGAAGCGCCTGACCTCGTCGAGGCTGCGCAGTTGGAGGGGTGACCCGCCGCCGTCGCGGTAGGTGCGGTCGAAGTCGCCCGCGGTGGTGGGGTGGAAGTCGTGCGTGCCGTGGGTGAGGATCAGATAGCTGCCGGGCGCGAGGGCGCCGGTCAGGGTGCGCACGACGCCGTACGGGTCGTCCTCGTCGACGATGAAGTGCATGAGCGCGATCATCGACAGGGCGACGGGACGCCCGAAGTCCAGGAAACCGCGCGCGTGTTCCAGTATCCGCTCGGGCTCGCGGACGTCGGTCTCGACGTAGTCGGTGGCGCCCTCGGGGGTGCTGATCATCAGCGCGTGGGCGTGCCGCATCACCAGCGGGTCGTTGTCGGCGTAGACGACGCGGGCCGACGGGATGACCTCCTGGACGACCTGGTGCAGATTGGGCGGCGTGGGGATGCCGGTGCCGATGTCGAGGTACTGCCCGACGCCCTGGCGGGCCGTCCAGGCGACGGCGCGGTGCATGAACTCCCGGTTCAGGACGCAGCCGCGGCGGGCGCGCTCCGGCAGCCGCCCGGCCAGCTCACGGTCGACGGGGTAGTTGTCCTTGCCGCCGAGCAGCCAGTCGTAGACCCGCGCCGGGTGCGGCCTGCTGGAGTCGACGGTGGGCCGCGGTACGGGCCGGCCGGTCATGCCACCACCTCCGGTGGGAGGACGTGCTTCCGGCTCGGCATCCTACGGCACCGGCCGACAGCGCGTCAGATCCACCGCAGGCCAAGTCCGTTCACCCGACGGGCACATGAACGCCCCTCGCACCGGCCGGTCGGCGGCAGGCCCCGGGGGGGCGTCACACGTAGGCGGGGATCTGCTCCCGCACCGAGGGGTGGAAGAGCTGGGCCGCGCTCAGCGGGCGGGCGGTCACGCCCTGGCGGCGTGCGTAGCCGAGGAAGGTGTCCAGGGTGCGGTAGTTGAGTGCGTCGGCGCCGTAGTGCCAGGGGTCGGGGCCGAGCAGCTCCCGCTCCTCCTCCTGGAGCGCGCGCAGCCACGCCAGGCTCACCGTGCGGGGGTTGTCGAGCCGCCGCAGGGCGAGCCGCTTCGACTCCTCGAACACCTCGCAGAGGGTGCGCGGCAGCCAGGGATAGGACTCCACCAACTCGGCGCGCACCGCGACCACGTGCATGACGGGGAAGATGCCGGTGCGCCGGAAGTAGTCCTGCTCGGCCGCCTTGGGGTCGTCGAAGACGCGCTCGATGGTGCCGTCCCCCGCGAGCACCTGGCGGGGCAGTTCCGGATAGATCAGGCCCTCGATGCGGCCCGCGGCGCACAGGTCGGTGACCTTCTCGCCCGCGGCCACCCTGGTCAGCTCCAGGCCGTCGGGCAGGTCGAGCGGGACGTCCTCGCCGTCCTGGGCGAGCCAGTGCACGGAGTCGAGCGGCAGCCCGTGGTACTCCTCCAGGATGCCGCGCAGCCACACCCCCGCCGTGGTCTGCCAACTGCGCACCCCCACAGTGCGGCCGGCGAGGTCGGCGGCGGCCCTGATGCCGGACGCGGCGGAGACGAAGGCGTACCCGTGCCGGAAGCGCCGGTGCGGGAAGACGGGCAGGCCCACGAGGTCGTCCTCGCCCCGGCTCAGCCGGGCGCAGAACGAGCCGAGGGACAGCTCGGCGACGTCGAACTCGCGGTGCGTCAGCATCCGCCAGTGCCGCTGCGGCGAGGGCATGGTGACGCCGACGAGGTCGAGCCCCGCGGGGGCGAGCGCCCCGTCGAGCAGGGGCCTGGTGATGTCGTAGTCACCGGTGGCGACGGTGACGCGCAGCCGACTCATGTGCTCTCCTTGGGTGCGGTGAGGTCGCCGACGGCCTCGGCGATCTGCGGATAGCTGCCGCAGCGGCAGAGGTTTCCCGCGAGCTGGCGGCGCAGCGCCCCGGCGTCCGCGCCCGGGTCGTCGTCGAGCGCGGCGGCGACGGTGAGGGCCATCGCGGGGATGCAGTACGAACACTGGAAGGCGCGGGCCCGTACGAACGCGTCGCGCACCGCGCGGCCCGTGCCGTCCTCGTCCAGCACGTGGTCGGCGGTGCGCACCCGGCGCCCCGCGGCCATCTGGGTGAGCTGGAGGCAGGAGCTGACCGCCCTGCCGTCCATCGTGACGGTGCACGCGCCGCACACCCCGATACCGCAGGAGTAGCGGGCGCTGGTGGTGGCGAGGCGGTCCCTGAGGGTGTCGAGGAGCAGTTCGTCCTCGGGCACGGTGACCGACACCGGCTTCTCGTTGAAGGTGAACTCAACGGTGATCACTGGTCGTTGCTCCCCTCGCGGGCGGCGGCGAGGGCGCGCAGGACGCGTTCGCCGGTCAGCGGCAGCTCCCGGACCCTGGCGCCGGTCGCCGCGTACACGGCGCCCGCGACGGCGGGCGCCATCGGCGGGACGGTGTTCTCGCCGACGCCGTGCGGGGTGGCGTCCGGTGCGTCGTCGGTGAAGAGCGTGCTGGTGAGGGCGGTGGGGGTGTCGAGGATGGAGGGGAGCTGGTAGTCGGAGAAGTTGCCGTTGGCCAGCTCGCCGCCGTCGAAGACGACCTCCTCCATGAGCGCCTGGCCCATGCCGAAGATCATGCCGCCCTCGGTCTGCTTGCGTATCCGCTCCGCGTCGATGGCGCGCCCCGCGAAGGACGCCCCGTGCGCCCGCACCACGCGGACCCGTCCTGTCCTGGTGTCCACGGCGACCTCCACACCCACCGCGCCCTGGTGCCAGCTCACGGTGTGCAGCCCCTGGGAGGTGACCGGGTCGAGGACGCCGTAGCCCTTCGGGGTGCGGTACTCGCCGTGTCCCGTGAGGCCGGGCAGCCGGCTCTTGAGCATGATCTCCGCATACGTCATCGCCGGGCCCACGCCCTCCACCCCGCCTGCGCGGTGGGTGAACGGGCCCTTGAGGCCGGTGAGTTCGGCGTACGCCTCGTCGATACGGGCCCGCAGGTCGCGGGCGGCGGCCTCGACGGCGAGGCCCATGGCGAGGGTGGTGCGGCTGGAGCTGGTGACGGTGTCGAAGGGGGTGTGCGCGGTGTCCACCACGGTCGCCGCGACCTCCGCCGGGTCCATGCCCAGGACGCGCGCCGCCATCTCGGTCAGGGTGAAGTGGGCGCCCTGGCCCATCTCGACGGAGCTGGTGCGGATCGCGACCCGCCCCTCGCCGTCCACCACGACGTCGGCCTCGGAGCGCGAGGGGGTGCGGGTGCTCTTGATGACGAGGGCGATCCCGCGCCCGTGGGCGACGCCGTCGCGCTCGGGGGGCAGCGGGGTGTCCCAGCCGATGCCGGTCGCGACGGCTTCGAGGAGGTCGGTGTAGCGCATGTCGTGCATGGCCTCGCCGGTGGCGAACCGGTCGCCGTCCCGCAGGACGTTGCGGCGCCGCAGCTCGCAGGGGTCGATGCCGATCTCCTGGGCCAGCTCGTCGAGTGCGCTCTCGCCCGCCCAGCACACCTGCCCGGTCATGGCGCCGCGGAACGGGCCCGTGGGCACCGTGTTGGTGTAGCGGCCGACGGCGTGCACCAGCACGTTCGGGATGTGGTACGGGCCCGGGGAGCGGATCATCCCGGAGCGGATGGAGCGTGGTGTGGTGAGCGCGTAGGCACCGGCGTTGTAGACGATGTCGATGATGCGGGCGACGAGTCTGCCGTCCTCGTCGGCGCCGGTGGTGACGGTGACGGTGGCGGCGTGTTTGGCGGCGGTGGCGAACACCTCGTCGCGGCGTATCTCCATGCGGGCCGCCCGGCCCGTGATCCGGGCCGCGAGCGCGGCCATGGCCTCAAGGCGGATGTCGAGCTTGGAGCCGAAGCCGCCGCCGATGTTGTCCGCGGTGATGCGCACCCGCCCGGGCTCGGTGCCGAAGATCCCGGCGAGCCGGTCGCGCACCACGTAGGGCGCCTGGGTGCCGGTCCACACGTCGAGGTTCCCGCCGCTCCAGCGGGCGGTCGCCACATGGGGCTCCAGTGCGGCGTGGCTCGCGGTGGGTGAGCGGTAGGTGCGGGTGTGGACGTGGGCGGCGCCCGCCATCGCGGTGCGCGCGTCGCCGAGCACGAGGTCGTAGGAGCCGCAGTCGTTGAGCGGCCAGGCGTCGTGCAGGAGCGGGGCGCCGGGTTCCGCCGCCTCGTCCTGGTCGACGACGTGGTCGAGTTCCTCGATGTCGGCGTCCACCTCGCGGGCGGCGCTCTCGGCGAGCGCCCTGGTCCCGGCGACCACGAGCGCCATCGGCTCGCCCGCGTAGCGCACCCGGTCGACGGCGAGGACCGGTTGGTCTGCGCGGTTCTCGCCGTGGAAGAGGCCGTCGCCGAGAAGGGCGCGGGCGTCCTCGCCCGTGATGACGGCGAGCACCCCGGGCGCGTCCAGCGCGTCGGCCGTGTCGATGCCGAGGAGTCGGCCGTGCGCCACCGGGCTGCGCACGGCGCACACATGGGCGGCGCCCTCGACGCCGCGGTCCACGGCGAACGGGAAGGTGCCGCGGACCCGGTCGACGGCGTCGCCCGCCACCCGGCGCTCCTCGGGCCCGTCGTGGCGGGCCGCGGTGTCCCCGAAACCGTTCACGGCGCCTCCCCCGTGCCCAGCGCGGTCAGGGCCCGTGCGACCTGGGCCCTGACCACCTCGCGCCGGTACCAGGCGGAGCCGCGCAGGTCGTCCACCGGGTCGACGGCGTCCGCGTGGGCGTCGGCGACTGAGCGCACCGCGGGGGCGGTCAGCGGGGCGCCGAGGAGGGGGGCGGTGATCTCGGGGAACCACTGGGGGAACCCGGCGACCGCGCCCACCACGACGCGCAGCGCGGTGACGTCGTCGCCTTCGAAGGTGGCGGCGGCGGCCACCCCGACGCAGGGGCGGTCCTCGGCCGACCTGCTGGAGAACTTCAGGTACACCGACCGGGCGTCGCCGTCGGGCAGCGGGACCGTGACGCCGGTGACGACCTCCTCGGGTTCGAGGCAGGTGGTGTAGAAGTCGGTGATGAACTCGTGGGCGGGCACGGCCCGTTCGTGCTCCCCGTCGTGGACGAGCACCCGGGCGTCGAGCGCGGTCAGCATGGCAGGGGGGTCGGAGGCGTAGTCGGCCTCGGCGAGCATCCCGCCGACGGTGGCGCAGTTGCGGATGCGGATGTTGCCGACGACGTCGGCGGCGGTGGCGAGCCCCGGCAGCCTGCGCCGTACGAGGGGGTGGGCGGCGAGTTCCGCGAGGGTCACCCCTCCCCCGGCGTGCAGCACGCCGTCGCGCTCCGCGACGGTGCGCAGGCCGGGGACGTCGTCGATGCCGCGCAGGCTGACGAGGGTGGTGGGGCTGAGGGTGCGCAGGCTGACGAGGAGGACGAGCGCGGTGCCGCCGGAGAGGTACTTGGCGTCCCCGTCGGAGTCCCGTACGAGGGCGACGGCTTCCGCGAGGGTGGCGGGCCTGACGACACGGGCCATCACCTCCCCCTCTCCGGCGCGGGGGTCGCCTGCTTCGGGTGGTCGTAGGAGTGCCGGAGCGTCACCCCGTCGAAGGTCAGGCTCCCGGTGCGGGCGGTGAAGCGGGACAGTTCGCGCATGAAGCGGTCCTCCGCCTCGTAGTCGAAGGGGTCGCCGATGCGTGCCTCGTCGTCGCCGCCGCGTTCCAGGGGGTGGGTGCGGTAGTAGGCGACGGTGCGGGCCATGGCCTCCTCGAAGCCGACGGGGTCGCGGTAGCCGAGTTCGGTCCTGATGCGGGTGGTGTCGAGGAGTTTGTGGTGGGTCGGCGGGGGGCCCGGCCTGCCCATCGACTCCAGGTTGCGGCCGCCGCCCCAGAAGTGCGCGGGGCGCCCGGCCTCGGGCGGGTAGCTGACGAGCCCGATCTCGGCGCCCATCGCGCGGGCGACGGCGTGAACGCGTTCGCCGTCGGTGGGGGTGACCTCGTCGGCCACGTGGTAGACGCGGCCCGCGGCGGCCTCCGGTCTGTCGACGGCGAGCAGGACGGCGTGGGCGGCGTTCTCCACGTAGGCGCGGCTCTCCAGAGTGAGGCCGCCGTCCATGACCGGCACGGTGGTGCGGCCGTCGAGGATGCGGCGCACCACGCTCCACTCGCGCGGGGCGAGTTGGCGGGGCCCGTAGAGGTTGGGGTAGCGCAGGTGGGTGACGTTGAAGGTGCCGTCGGCGTGGCGGGCGAGTATGGCCTCCTCGGTCTCCTGGACGCGGGCGACCAGCTTGTGGCCGAGGTCCCGCGGCGCGGTCTCGTCCGCGGCGCGGGACAGCTCCGTGCGGCGGTAGACGGTGCCGCCGATGGTGATCAGCCGGCCGGTGCGGTCCGCGAGCGGGTCGAGGAGCAGGCGCAGCCGCCCGTAGGAGGCGATGACCAGGTCGAAGGTGCGCCCCGCCAGGGCCTCGCGCACCGGCTCGGCGAAGTGCGGGTCGGCGTGGAGGTGTTCGAAGGGCCGGGCGAAGTCGACCTCGTGGGTGCCGCGGTGCAGGATGACCGGGGTGTAGCCGCGCGCGACGAGGCCCTCGATGATGAAGGGGCCGGTGGGGCCCGTGCCGCCGATGACCAGTGCGTCCATGCGTGTGTCTTCCTCTCCTGCGGTCCTGTCAGCGGGTGGCGCGCGCTCGTGGCCCGTCCGGGGCCCGCCTGTCCCATGCGGTGGTCCTCGGCTCCGCGGCGATCGCGGAGCGCCGTACCCGGTGGGTGGCGTCGGTGCGGGGCAACCGGTCGTAGAGCCTGAAGTAGCGGGGCACCGCGAACGGCGGCAGGCTGCGCTCCAGATGGGCGACGAGGGCGGGGAGGTCGACGGTGTGTCCCGGCGCGGCGACGAGCGCGGCCATTACCTCCTGCTCCCCCACCGCGGCGTCTGCGCCGTCCGCGGGCACCCCGAGCACCGTGCACTCGGCCACCGCGGGGTGGGCGGCCAGCTCGCGCTCCACCTCGGAGGGGGAGACGTTCTCGCCGCGTACCCTGATCCGTTCCGAGCGCCGCCCGGAGAACATGTAGGTGCCGTCGTCCCTGCGCCACATCAGGTCGCCGGTGTGCAGCCAGAGGTTGCGCCAGCGCGCCGCGGTCTCGGCGGGCATCTTGTGGTAGCCGGTCATGGTGCCCCAGGGCTCGCGGGAGCGCAGCAGCAGCTCGCCGACCTCGCCCGGGGCGACGGGCAGGTCGTTCTCGTCGACGAGGAGGGCGTCGAAGTCGGGCCGCAGCCTGCCGCAGCCGGCCGTCTCCGCCTCCCCCACGAGGACGCCGCCCGCCTCGGTGAGGCCGTAGCTGACGGAGAGCCGTGGGACGCCGAACCGCTCGCGGAAGCGGTCGAGTTCGGGGCTCGTGGTGCCGAGCGCGATATGCCGCACGGGGTGGTCGCGGTCGTCGGCGCCCTGGGGCCTGGCGAGCAGGTACGACACCATGACGCCGACGAGGGGGGCGAAGGTGATGCGCTGCGCGCGGCAGGTGTCCCAGAAGCGGGAGGCGGAGAACTTCGGCCGCAGTACGGCGGTACCGCCCGCGATGAGGGTGTTGTACAGGCCACGGCACTGGCCGATCACATGGTAGAGCGGGAGCACGACGAGGGTGCGGTCGTCGGCGGTGGGGGTGCCGGGGCCGCCCGGCCACATCCGCCCGTACGTCTGCGCCTGGCTGACCACGACGCCCTTCGGCATGCCTGTGGTGCCCGAGGTGTAGAGGATGCCGAGGGTGTCTCCGGGGCCCACGGGGGACGGCTGCGCGGGGGCGTGGGAGAGCAGGGTGGCGAAGGGCACGGTGCGCCAGGGGGCGCCCGGGATGTCGGCGGCGCCCTCCCCGCAGACCACGAGGGTTTCCAACGCCGGTATGGCGGTGGTGAGTTCGGCGAAGAGCGGCAGGTACTCGGCGTCGACGACGGCGACCCGTGCCGCGCTGTGCGCCAGTACGTAGGCCAGCTGGGTGGGGGTGAAGGAGGTGTTCAGCGGCACCTCGGCGGCGTTGCGGCAGGAGGCGCCGAACCAGGTGAGGACGTGCTCGGCGGTGTTGCCCAGCATCAGCGCCACGGTGTCGCCCGCGCCGACGCCGAGCGCGGCGAGCCCGGCGGCGACGCGGCGGGCGTCCTCGTACAGGCTCCGGTAGGTGTGGGTGCCGGTCTCCGTCTCGACGGCGGCCTTGTCGGGCCGGCGGGCGGCGCCCCTGGCCAGGACGGCGGGGACGGTGCGCTCCGGCAGCGGCCGCATCAGGCCGCCGAGGGGGTCGGGTGTGCCAGGTGGGTGGGGGGTGGCATGGGTGCGCGTCAACGCCGTACCGCCTCTCGTACGAGCTGGCTACAGGTGAAGCGCGCCACCGCGGGGGGCGCGGCCCCGCCGGTGTCCCCGGTGCGGGTCACGAGGACGTCGATGACCTGCACCGTGCGGCCGAGGCGTACGGGGGTGGCGGTGGCGGTGAGCAGGTCGCCCTCGCGGGCGGGGCGCAGCAGGTGGGTGGTGAGGTCGAGGGTGGTGAAGCCGCCGTGCGGCACGGCGGAGTAGCTGGCCCAGCCGGCGGCGGCGTCGGCGAGCGCCACCACCGCGCCCGCCTGGGCGACGCCGCGCTGGTTGAGGTGGTGGCGCGCCACGGTCATGGTGGCCTCGGCGCGGCCCCTGCCGACCCGGGCCAGGGCGATGCCGAGCCGGGCGATCAGGCAGTCCTCGGGGATGGAGCGGGCGAAGTCCGCGCCGGTCTCGACCAGTTCGCCGTCGCCGAGGGCGGCGGTGAGCCGGTGGAGGTCCACGGGTTCTGGCATGGTGGCTCCCTGGAGTGGGTGGGGGCGTGGGTGTCCGCGGCGGGGTGCGGTCAGCCGAGCGCTTTCTCCGCGCTGCTGAAGAAGTCCTCCAGGATGCGGTCGGCCTTCTTGCGCACGATGCCGCCGCCCATGGCGGCCACCTTGCCGGTGACCTGGTACTTGCCGCGTACGTCGAGGGCCGTGCCGGTGCCGGAGTCGGCGAGTTCGAGCACCGCGTCGACGCTGATGCGGGAGTCGACGGCGCGGTCGCGGCCCGAGGCGGTCACGGCGATGCGGCGGCCCTCCTCCTCGACCGCCACGGAGACGGCGAGGCGGGCGGTGAGGCGGAAGGGCCCCACCCGGTCCTGGAGCACGGCGCGGTACTTCTCCAGCCTGCTCAGCTCGGTGACGTCGTGGACGATGCCGACCCAGCCCGCCAGGGTCTCGACGTCCGTGAGGACCTCCCAGGCCCGGGGCCTCGCGGCGGCCACGGTGAGGGAGCGGGAGAACGTCTCAAGTGCCATGTCGTACGGTCCTTCCTGCGCGGCGGGTGCGCACGCCGGGGGTACGGGGTGGGGGGACGGGGCGCGGGCCTGTTCAGGAGGCGCCGGGCACCCCGACTCTCTTCAGGAAGCCGAGCCGCTGGAGCCGGTCGACGAACCGTCCGTCGTACGACTTCGAGGCGTCGACGTGCTCGATGTCGGGGTTGTAGTCGGTGAGCACCTGCTTCGCCAGCTCATAGCCGGGCACATGGGCGCGCAGGTCGCGCTGGGCGAGGTGGGCGCCGAGGTAGTCGTGCCACTGCTTGCGGGACTCCGCGTCACTGATCTTGGCCCACTTCGCGTAGAGGTGCGCGACGGTGTCGGTGTCGGTGAACTCCCGCTGCACCGCCTCCAGGGCGGCGGCCACGATGATGGTGGTGAGGTTGGGGTACTTCCGGGTGAAGGACCGCTGCATCTCGATGTTGGAGCCGGGCACCCGGTCCTCGGCTTCGCGCAGGTCGATCAGGGGTCTGATGCCGGACTTCGCCAACTCGGCGTCCAGGCCGGGGTCGGCGGGTGCGGCGGCGACGGTCCCGGCTTCGAGTGCGGAGATCCTGGCGCCCTGGGAGCCGACCTGGGTGAGGTGGAACTCCCCCGGTTTCAGGCCGAGTTCGCGCATGCCGATGAACGCCTCGTTGTTGGACTGGCCGCCGAGCTGGCTGATGGCGACCCGTTTGCCGCGCAGGTCAGCGGCGTTGCCGATGCCCTTGCCGCCGTAGATGACGTCCGGGAAGGCGTTGATGGTGACGCCGACGTCGACGAGGGGGCGGGAAGTGGCGAGCGAGGTGATGGTGGCGGTGGAGTTGTCGGTGGCGGCGGCGAGCTGCCCGGACAGCAGCGCCTGGGTGGTGGGCTGCACCCCGTTGAGCAGCCGGCCCTCAGCCCTGATCCCGTACTTCTTGAAGATGCCGAGGTCGATGGCGAGTTGGAGGGCGAACTGGTGCGGGTCCGCCGAGGAGACGCCGATGGTGATGGAGGTCATCTCGGGTCCCGGGAGGCCGCCCCGCGACGGGCCAGGGGGGCCGCCGTCGGGCTTGGCGCATCCGGCGGCCGCGAGGAGGGCCGCCAGGGCGCCCGCGACGGCGGCGGTGCGGGCCGTCCGTGGCCTGCTCATGCTGGCTCCCTTGCCGGTGGCGGCGGTACGGGTCGGTCGGCCGGGGTCGGGCGGGGTCACCGGTCGCGCCGCCATGCCGACAGCCGGTTGTCGAGGGCGCGGATGCCGGCGCTGTAGAGGACGCCGACGAGGCCGAGGAGGACGACCAGGGACAGCAGCAGCCCGGTCTGGAGGCTGGACCCCGCCACCTGGAGGCGGAAGCCGATGCCCTCCTCGGAGGCGGTGAACTCGGCGACGACCATGCCGACCAGGGCGCGGCCCCCGGCGAGCCTCAGCCCGGTGAGGATGTAGGGCAGGGCGCCCGGCAGCAGGATCGAGCGGAGCACCATGGCGCGGCGCGCGCCGTACACGTGGGCGACGCCCAGGTACTGGTTGGACGTGGCCTGCACCCCGGTGAGGGTGTTGATGGCGACGGGGAACACCGCGAAGAGGAAGACGAGCAGCACCTTCGCGCCGAGCCCGATGCCGACGACGTTGATCATCAGGGGCGCGAGGGCGACGATCGGCAGGGCGTAGAGGATGGTGAGCCAGGGGTCGACGGCGAAGAAGACCCACTTGTTCCAGCCGCAGAGGACGCCGACGGGCACCCCGACGGCGACGGCGCCGAGCAGCCCGCAGACGATCTCGACGGCGCTCACCCCGATGTCGTGCACCACCGCCCCCTGCCCCACGGCGGTGGCGAAGGAGCCGGCGACATCGCTCGGCCTGCTGAAGAGCAGGGCGTCGACCACCCCGACCCTGGCGAGCAGTTCCCAGACCCCGAGCAGCAGCACGACGCCGAGCAGCCCGTACACCGGGCGCTTCCAGCGCCCCTTCTCCGCGGGGGTGCCGCGGAGACCGAGGGGTCGGCGGGGCGCGCTCCCGCGGGTGGCCACGGTGCCGCTCATGCCCGGTCCCGCAGCCGCATGCTGGCGCGCACCTCTTGTTCGAGCAGGCCCCAGATCTGGCGGTGCAGGGCCTGGAACTCGGGTGTCTCCTTGATGTCGAGGCCCCGGGGGCGCGGCAGTGCGACGCGTACGTCGAGGATGATCCGGCCGGGGCGCGCGCTCATGACGACGACCCGGTCGGAGAGGTAGATGGCCTCGTCGATCTGGTGGGTCACGAAGACCACGGTCTTGCGGGTCTCGGTCCAGATGCGCAGTAGTTCGGCCTGCATGATCTCGCGGGTCTGGGCGTCGAGCGCGGCGAACGGCTCGTCCATCAGCAGGATCTCGGGGTCGACGGCGAGCGCGCGGGCCAGGTTCACCCGCTGCTGCATGCCGCCCGACAGCTCGTACGGGTAGTGCTTCTCGAAGCCGGTGAGGCCGACCTTGCCGATCAGCGGGCGCACCGCGGAGCGCGCCTCCTTGGCGGGGGTGCCGCGGCACTCAAGGCCGTAGGTGAGGTTGCGCAGCACCGAGTACCAGGGGAAGAGGGAGGCGTCCTGGAACACCATGGCCCTGCGGTCGGCGGCCTCGGCGAGCGGGCGGCCCGCGAGGGTGATGCAGCCCGCGTTCGGCTCGGCGAGCCCGGCGACCACCTTGAGGAAGGTGGACTTGCCGCAGCCGCTCGGCCCGACAATGCTCAGGAACTCCCGTGGCGCGACGGCCACGTCGAGGCCCTGCACCGCCCTGACCTGCTCCCCCGTGCGCTTGCGGGTGTAGGTGACGGAGACGTCCCGGGCGACGAGGCCCGCGGGTCCTGGTGCCGGGGCGGCGGGTGTGCCGGTCTCTTCGACGGCCCTGCTCATCTCAGCGGACACCTCCCATGTCGTTGCGCCAGGAGCCGAGCATCCGCTCGACGCGGCGCAGCCCCTCGGTCATCACGATGGCGATCAGCAGGAAGAAGACGGTGATGAAGAGCACCTCCGGGGTCTGGAGGGCGTTGCTGGCCAGGGAGATCTCCTGGCCGAGCCCCTCGCCGCCGGCGAAGAGTTCGCCGATGACGACGCCGATCAGCGCCCTGGCCACGCCGAGCCGCAGACCGACGATCATGAAGGGGACGCCGCTCGGCAGGACGATGCCGGTGAACACGCGCCGGCGGCCGGCGCCGAAGTTCTGGGCGACGTCGAGGAGTCTGCGGTCCACCACCCGGGCCCCGTTGGAGGTGTTCAGGGTGATCTCGAAGACCGCCCCGAGGAAGATCACCGCGATGATCGCGGTCTGCCCGATGCCGAACGCGATGAGCAGCAGCGGTGTCAGCGCGATCCTCGGCAGCGCGTAGAAGAAGTTCAGCCAGGGCTCGACGAAGTAGCCGAAGCCGCGGAACCAGCCGGCGCACACCCCGAGCGTCACCCCGACGACCGCGGCGAGGCCGAAGCCGATGGCGAACTCCAGGGCGCTGCGCCCGGCGAGGTCCCAGAATTCGCCGCCGCCGAGCTGGTCGGCCGCCTCCCGCGCGACGGCCGCGGGGGAGCTGAAGAAGAGCGGGGTGAGGGCCCCGGCCTCGGCGAGCACCTGCCACAGGGCGAGCACTCCCACGAGGGAGGCGAGGCCGATCAGGAACCGGGGGCCGGGGCGAGGGACGCGCCACCGGCGGCGTTTTGGCTGGATGGGGACTGTGGTGCCGTTCATGGACCGCCTCCCTGGAGCCGGTTCGCGCATCCACGGGTCACTCCGTAGGCATTTGTATGCAAGCACATCCAATCGCATACGACAAGAGTTCATACGGCGGGCACCGTCCGGCGCGGGCGCCGGAACGGGGCGCTGCGGGGTGCCCGTGGCCGCCGCGGCGGGGGCGGCACGGCGGCGCGGCCGATACGCGCGGGGACCCCGCGGACGGGCGACGACGGCCGCCCCGTGGCATGGGGGCGCGGACGGGTGGGGCGGGCCCGCGCAGCGGGTTTCGGCCCGTCGCGGCGGGGCGGTTCGCGACGGCGGGGCGGTTCGCGACGGCGGGGGGACGGTGGAAAAAGTCTTCGCCAGCGGGGAGGCAGGGCATCACGCCGGGCGAGTACCGCGCCGCCTTCCGGGTGCCGGGTGCCACCGGGGGCCGAGGGCCGCCGCCCGTCCCCGCGCGCGTAGCGGTGTCAGCCGCGTCCGCTCACCGCGCGCTGGCAGTCGGCGACCGCCTCGGTCACCGCGTCGCGGGCCCCGGCCAGATAGCGGCGGGGGTCCACGACGTCGGGGTCGCGCGCGAGGACGGCCCGTATCGGGCCGGTGAGCGCGATGTTGAGCAGCGTCCCGATATTGATCTTCGTCATGCCGTGCTCGACGGCGGCGCGCAGCGCCGGGGCCGGGATGCCGGAGGAGCCGTGCAGCACCAGCGGGACGGGCAGCGCGTCCCGCAGCCTGGCGATGAGTGCGAGGTCGAGGGCGGCGGTGCGCTCCCGCATGGCGTGGCTGCTGCCGACGGCGACCGCGAGCGCGTCCACGCCGGTCGCGGCGACGAACTCGGCCGCCTGGCCCGGGTCGGTGCGCACCCCGGGGGTGTGCGCGGAGCCCTTGCCGCCGATCTCGCCGAGTTCGGCCTCGACGAAAAGCCCGCGCGCGTGGGCCCATGCGGCGGCGGCCCGGGCCGCGGCGGTGTTCTCCTCGTCGGGCAGCTTCGAGGCGTCGAACATCACGGAGCTGGCCCCGCACTCGGCGGTGCGGTGCAGCAGTGCCTCCTCCTCGACGTGGTCGAGGTGGAGCGAGAGCCGGGCACCGCTCGCCTCGGCGATGGCCCGTGCCGCGGCGGCGAGCGGGGCGACGTCGCCGTGGAAGCGCACCGCGTTCTGGCTGATCTGCATGATCGCGGGCAGCCCCGTGGTCTCGGCGGCGCGGGCGATCGCCTCGGCGTGTTCGAGGAGGATCACGTTGAACGCGGCGACGCCCGTGCCCGCCGCGGCGGCCTCGCCGACGAGGTCCGCGGTGGTGCTCAGCACGGCGTGCCGCTCCCCTCGGCCGCGCCACCGGCGAGGATGACCGAGCGGGTGAGGTTGCGGGGGCGGTCGGGGTCGAGGCCGCGGCTGAGGGCCGCGGCCCCCGCGAGCCGCTGGACGCGGATCAGGTCGGCCTGCGGGTCCTCCGGGTGGTCCACGAAGAGCGCCCCCGTGGGCTCGACGTCGGCGCGCAGCCCGGCGGCGTCCGGCCCGAAGTGCCAGACCAGGCGGCCGGGGGCGGCGATGCTGATCGGGCCGTGCCGGTACTCCATGCTCGGGTACGCCTCGGTCCACGCCTGGGCGGCCTCGCGCATCTTCAGGCCGGCCTCGCGGGCGACGCCGTGGGCCCAGCCGCGGCCGAGGAAGGTGATCTGCTCGGCGGCGACCCACCGGTCGTCAAGGGGCGCGGCGAGCACCGACTCGGCGGCGGCGGCGAGCGGTTCGACGTCCTCCCCGAGGCCGCTGCGCAGCACGGTGAGCGCGGTGGTGGCGAACAGCGTCTGCACCACGGAGCGTTCGTCGGCGAAGCCGAGGTCGACGACGTGGTCCGCGGCGTCCACCACCGGGGTGCCGGTGTCCGCGGTGAGCGCGGTGGTGGGGAAGCGGCCCCTGCTGTCCTCCAGGAGCCCGAGGATCTCGGTGGTGGTGCCGGAGCGGGTGATGGCGACAAGACGGTCGTAGTCGCGGCCGCGGGGGAACTCGGAGGCGGCGAACACATCGGTGGTGCCGAGGCCGCGGGACTCCCGCAGGGCCGCGTACGCCTCGGCCATGAACCAGGAGGTGCCGCAGCCGACGACGGCGACCCGCTCCCCCGGCGCGGGCAAGACGGCGCCTGCGGCGGAGGCGGCGGTGGCCGCCTTGCGCCATGCCTCTGGCTGGCGGGCGATCTCTTCGTCGCTGAAGGACATGGGGTGCTCCTTGTGCGGTGGCTTGCGGGGGCGTACGAGGTGTACGGGGCGTACGGGGGTGGTGGGCGCGGGCGGGCGGCCCGGGCGGCGGGTGCTCACGCGGGCGGCGGGGGGCCGGGGCGCGGCTCCCGCTGGTGGCCGGCGAAGTAGCGGGCGAGGGCGGGGTCGGGCGCGGGTACCCGTACCGGGGTGCCGCCCGCGCGCAGGGACTCCGTGGCGGCGAGCCCGGCGGCGACCGCCTCGCGCGCGGCCACGGGCGAGGTGTCGGTGCGGCCGCCCTCGGCGGCGAACCGCAGGAACTCGGCCACCAGCGCGCCGTCCGCGCCGCCGTGGCCGCCGCCGCCCATGGGGGCGGTGCGCTCGACCAGGTCGGCGTCCGCGCGGTAGCCGGAGCGCCGGGTGTTCCAGACCCTGATCTCGGCGCGGTCGTCGTCGACGCCGTCGCCGAAGTTCTCCATCCGCCCCTCGTCACCGATGACGGTGTAGTTGCGCCAGTAGTCGGGGGTGAAGTGGCACTGCTGGTAGCTGGTGAGGACGCCGTTGTCGAGGCGGGTGAGCATCATGCTGACGTCCTCGACGTCGACGACCGGGTTGAGGCCGCGCAGCGCGGTGGGCGGCCACAGGCCCGGGTCGTACCAGTCCGGCATCCGCGGCGCCGTCCCGTCCGGGTCGGCCGGGGCCGGGGCGGTGCGGCGCTCGCTCGCGCCGTAGACCGCGAGGTCGCCGAGGGCGGTGACGCCGCGGGAGTAGCCGTCGGCGAGCCAGTGGATGACGTCGAGGTCGTGGGCGCCCTTCTGGAGCAGCAGGCCGCCGGTCCTGGCGCGCTCTGCGTGCCAGTCCTTGAAGTAGAAGTCGCCGCCGTGGCCGACGAAGTGACGGCACCACACGGCGCGCACCCGCCCGATCGCGCCCTCGTCGATCAGCTCCCGCATTCTGCGCAGCACCGGCAGATGGCGCAGGTTGTGACCGACGTAGAGGCGGGTGCCGGTGGCCCGTGCGCGCTCCAGCATCCGGTCGCAGTCGGCGAGGGTGATGGCGAGCGGCTTCTCGACGAAGACGGCGACGCCCGCGTCGAGGAAGTCGAGCACGGGCCCGGTGTGCAGGTCGTCGGGGGTGAGCACGAAGACGGCGTCGAGTCCGTCGCCGAGCATGTCGCGGTGGTCTGCGCGCAGGGCGGCGTCGGGTCCGAACAGGGCGCGGGCGTCGGCGCGTCCGCGCGCCGAGGGGTCCGCGCAGGACACCACGCGGGCGGTGCCCGGCCGGTTCGCGAGCGCCGCGACCGGGGCGCGCTGGCCGCAGCCCACGACGCCGATGCGCAGTTCGTGCACGGTCCTCAGCCCCTCAAGACGGATACGGGCGGTGCCCCGGATGACGGTGGTGGAGCGATGGCCGGGTCCGAGGATGTACGGGGTGCGGCGGTCCGGCGCTCCTGAAGTCCTGTGGAAGCCTAAGCGCAAGTATCTGAGCATTCAAGGCCGCTCATGAGCATTTTTGCGCAGCAGGGTGCGGTTTCGCTCACGCGCCCTGGCTCCTCGCGGGCGTCCGGCGCCCGCGGGCCGTCGCGCGGCCTGGTCAGACCGCGGTGACCCGGACCCCGGCGGCCGAGATCGCGGCCAGCTCGGGCTCGGGCGAGGCACCGTCGGTGACCAGGTCCCGCACGCCGGTCAGCGGGCAGATCCTGGCGAAGGTGACCCGGCCGATCTTGGAGTGGTCGGCGACCACGACGGTGCTCGAACTGCTCGCCGCGAAGGCCCGGTCGGTGGCGGCTTCGAGCTGGTCGTGCGTGGTGCAGCCGTGGCTCGCGCTGATGCCGTCCACGCCGAGGAAGGTCATGTCGGTGTGGTAGTCGGCGAGGGTCTTCTCGGCGATGGGCCCGACCAGCTCGTAGCTCTCGGGGCGGGCGTTGCCGCCGACCACGACCAGGGTGACGTCCCGGTGCATGACCAGTTCCGCCGCGATGTTGACCGCGTTGGTCACGATGGTGATCGGGCCGCGTTCGGCGAGGACCCGGGCGATCTCGGTGCAGGTGGTCCCGCCGGTCATGCCGACGACCGCGCCGTCGGGCACCAGATCGGCCGCCGCCCTGGCGATGGCGCGCTTCTCCGGCTTGCGGCGCTCCGCGCGGTGCTGCACGGGCACTTCGAGGCTGAAGCTGCCGACGGCGGCGCCGCCATGGGTGCGGCGCAGCAGGTTCAGCTCGTCGAGGTACTGGAGGTCGCGCCGTACGGTGGCGCCGGAGACCTGGAGCAGCCGGGACAGCTCGTTGACGTCGGCGCTGCCTCTCTCGGAGACATGCTCAAGAATCCGGGCATGGCGCTCAGGTTTCAGCATCTCTTGAGCATAGCCGCGCGGGTTACGGGCTTGTTTCTGGTTCACCGCGCACGTGCGATCCCTTGACATGGTCAATTGTGCTTGCTTTAGTCCTCGCCATGTCGGATATGAACATCCGGCGCCAGATGTACGCCCAGCCGGTATGCGGCGACCGCGCCGCGAGCCCGGACCGAGTCGCCAGGACCGCCATCCGCGTCCGAGGCGGGGCCGTACCCCCATACCGCGGAGTTCGATGATGACCATCGATCGCATCCCCCCGTCCCGCGCCCCCCGCAGCCTGGCCGCCGCGGCCCTCGGCGCGGGAGTGGCGCTCGCCCTCGCCCTCTCCTCCGACGCGGTGGCCGCCCCCCAAGCGGTGACGCTCCCCCCGGCGGGAGCCGACTTCGACTACCAGATCGGCGCCGCCTACCCGCCGCCCGCCGGAGTCACCGTCGTCAGCCGTGACCACTCGGCCGACCCGGCGGCCGGGCTGTACAACATCTGCTACGTCAACGCCTTCCAGGCCCAGGAGGGCGCCGAGTCCGACTGGGACTCCGACCTGCTGCTGCGGGACGCGGACGGGAACGTCGTGTACGACGACGACTGGGACGAGGCCGTCCTCGACATCCGCACCGCCGACAAGCGCCGCCGGATCGCGGACAAGGTCGGCGAGTGGATCGACTCCTGCGCCGACAAGGGCTTCCAGGCGATCGAGCCCGACAACTACGACACCTACGACCGCTTCCCCGAGTACCTCACCTCCGACGAGGCCGAGTCGTACATCGCGCTGCTGTCCGCGCACGCCCACGAGCGCGGCCTCGCCGCGGCCCAGAAGAACACCACGGACCTCGCGGGCGACCGCGGGGCCACCGGGCTCGACTTCGCGGTCGCCGAGGAGTGCGGGCAGTGGAAGGAGTGCGGCGACTACACCGACGCCTTCGGCAACCACGTCATCGACATCGAGTACACCGCGAAGGGCCTCGCCGCGGCCTGCCAGGGCTGGGGCGGCGAGCTGAGCATCGTCAGGCGCGACCTCGACGTGCTCCCCGCGGGCAGCGACGGCTACGTCCGCGAGACCTGCTGAACCACCCCTCGCACCACGCCCGCCGGACCCGTCCGGCGCGTCCTTCCTGGAGGTCCAGATGGCCGGCCACCGCCGCCCCGCCGCCCCCGCCCGCCGCACCGTGCTGCGGCGCGGCGGCGCCCTCGCCCTGGGCGCGGCCGCCCCGGGAGCGCTCGCCGGGTGCGGCGGTGGCGGCGGGAGCGACGGGGTGGGGGCCGACGGGCGGGTCACGGTGGAGCTGTGGCACGGGCAGCAGGAGACCGGCCGCAAGGCGATCGAGGCGCTGGTGGCGGACTTCAACCGCTCCCACCCCGGCATCCGGGTGAGGCCGGGCGGCGGGGTGCTCGCCGACGCGATGCTCCAGAAGATCACCGCGGCGCTCGCCGCCGGAGCCTTCCCCGACATCGCGTACATCTTCGGCTCTGACCTGGCCAACGTGGCCCGCAGCCCCTCGGTGGTGGACCTGACGGACATGGTGCGCGCGTCCCCGGTACCGTGGACCAGCTACTGGCCCTCGGCCCGCGAGGCGATGACGCTCAACGGCCGGATACGCGCGACCCCCGCGGTGCTCGACGCGCTGGCGGTGGTCTGCAACAAGAAGCTGTTCCGCGAGGCCGGTCTGCCGCTGCCCGAGGCGGGCTGGACCTGGGACGACTTCACCAGCACCGCCAGAAAGCTCACCGACTCGGGCAAGGGCGTCTTCGGCACGGGCTGGCCCGGCACGGGCGACGAGGACACGGTGTGGCGGCTGTGGCCCATGGTGTGGGACCTCGGCGGGGACGTGGTCGGCGGGGACGGCAGAAGCATCGGGTTCGAGAAGACCGGGGCCAGGGCGCTGGAGACGGTGGCGACCCTGGCCCGGGACAAGAGCGTCTACATCGACCCCAAGTCCGGCAGCGAGCAGATGTACCAGGTGTTCGCGTCCGGGCGGATGGCCATGGTCGTCACCGGGCCCTGGCAGCTCCCGGTCATCCGGGAGGCGAAGGTCGACTACGAGGTGGTGCCGCTGCCGAGCTACAGCGGCCGCCCGATCACGATCTCGGGGCCCGACACCTGGACGGTGTTCGACAACGGCCGGGCCAGGGTGCAGGCCGCGCGCACCTTCGTGCGGTGGCTGATGCAGCCCGGGCAGGACGTGCGCTGGGACATCGACGCGGGGAGCCTGCCGCTGAGCAGGCGCACCGAGGCGCTGCCCGCGTGGCGGGCCCAGGAGGGGAAGGTGCCGGGGCTCCCGGTGTTCACCAAGGCGCTGGAGACCGCGCGGGTCAGACCCGTGCACCCCGCGTACCCGCAGATCTCCCAGGCGCTCGGCCAGGCCGTCACCGCCGTGCTCCTCGGCAGGAGCACCCCGCAGAAGGCGCTGCGCACCTGCGCGGACGAGGCCAACGCCGCACTGATCATCCCGCGCTGACAGCACGTCGAGAGGAACGACCCCATGGCGCCCGTGCCCGCCCCCTTCAGCCTGACCGACACCGACCGCGCCCGGCTCACGGACCGCGCCAGACGCCGCAGGCGGCGCCGTGAGACCTCGGTGGCGTGGGGCTTCGTGTCGCCGTCGGTGCTCGTCATCCTGGGGCTGAGCGTGGTGCCCGTGGTGTGGTCGCTGCTGCTGTCGTTCCGCGCCGACGACCTGGTCACGCCCAGCAGATGGGTCGGCCTCGACAACTACCGCGCGCTGGCGCAGGACCCGCACTTCGGGCAAGCGGTCCGCAACACCCTGCTGTTCACGGCGTTGTACGTGCCGCTGAGCATCTGCCTCGGGCTGCTGCTCGCGATGGTGCTGAACCGGCGCATCCGCCTGGTGGGGCTCTACCGGACGCTGGTGTTCGTGCCGTTCGTGGTCTCGGCGACGGCGCAGGGGGTGCTGTTCTCGTTCATCCTCGACCCCGAGTTCGGCGCGGCCAACTCGGTGCTGCACAAGCTCGGGGTGTCCCCGCAGGGCTTTCTGACCGATCCGGGGCAGGCGCTGCCGGCGCTGCTGGTGATCTCGCTGTGGAGCGGCACCGGGTTCTGCGTGGTGGTCTACCTCGCCGCGCTCCAGGACGTGCCGGCCTCGCTCGTCGAGGCGGCCCGGCTCGACGGCGCGGGCAGGTGGAACCTGCTGCGGCACGTCACCCTGCCCACCCTCACCCCCGTCACCGTGTTCCTCGTGCTGTGGCAGATCATCAACTCGCTCCAGGTGTTCGACCTGGTGTACGTGACGACCAAGGGCGGGCCGCTCGGCTCGACGACGGTCATCGTGTACTTCGTCTGGGAGCAGGCGTTCAAGAACTTCACCGCCGGCTACGGGGCGGCCGCGGCCTATGTGCTCGCCCTCGCGCTGCTGGTGGTCGGGGTCGGCACCCGGCTGGCCAGGAGGCGCCCCGGGGCGCGCGCCGAGGGGGTCGCGCGATGACCGCCACCGCCGCACCGCCCGCGCGGGCCGGGGAGCGCGCCGCCTCCCCCGCGCAGCCCGGCCGCCGCCGCGGCAGGCTGCCGTTCAGCGCCTGGCACCTGCTGCTCGCGCCGATGGCGCTGCTCTTCGCGCTGCCGCTGCTGTGGCTGCTGGTCAGCTCGGTGATGAGCGACGCGGAGATCAACCGCTTTCCCCCGGCGCTGTGGCCCTCGGGCATCCATCTGGACGGCTACCGGTTCGTGCTGGGCGACGCGATGTTCCCGCGCTGGTTCGCCAACTCGTTCCTCGTCTCCGTGGTCGCGGTCGTCTCCAATCTGCTGCTCGGCTCGCTCGGCGGCTACGCCTTCGCCCGGATGCGGTTCGCCGGCTCCCGCGCGCTGCTGGTGCTGATGCTGGCGACGATGGCCATCCCGTTCCAGCTCACGATGATCCCGACGTTCCTGGTGATGAAGCGGCTGGGGCTCATCGACACCCTGGGCGCGCTGATCGTGCCGTCGCTGGTCACCCCGTTCGCGGTGTTCCTGCTGCGGCAGTTCTTCCTGTCGCTGCCGAGGGAGCTGGAGGAGGCGGCGTGGATCGACGGCTGCTCCCGGCTGCGGGTGCTGCTGCGGATCGTGCTGCCGCTGTCGCGGCCCGCGCTCAGCACGGTCGCGGTGCTGACGTTCCTCACCACCTGGAACGATCTGACCTGGCCGCTGATCGCCATCAACCACGACGCCCAGTACACCCTGCAACTGGGTCTGACGACCTTTCAGGGGCAGCACCACACCCGCTGGTCGGCGGTGATGGCGGGCAACGTGATCACCGTGCTGCCGGTGCTGCTTGCCTTCCTCTTCGCCCAGAAGACCTTCATCCAGTCCATCACGTCGAGCGGGCTCAAGGGCTGAGCGCGTACGCCCGCCCGCCGCACCGCACTCCCGGGACACCCCGGGCCCACCTCAGGAACACGGATGCCGCACGACTTCGATCTGCTGGTCGTCGGGGACGCCAACCCCGACGTCGTCCTCGGCCCCCTCGACGCACCGCTCGCCTTCGGGCAGCGCGAACAGCTCGTGGCCTCGGGCGGGCTCACCCTCGGCGGCTCTGCCGCGATCATGGCCTGCGGGGCCGCCAGGCTCGGTCTTCGGGTGGCGCTCGCCGCGCGGGTCGGGGACGACGGCGCGGGCCGGTTCGTACGGGACGCGCTGGCGGCGCGTGGCGTCGACACCGGCGCGCTCGGCGTCGACCCCGGGCTGCCCACCCCGCTGACCGCCGTCCTCACCCGCGGCGACGACCGGGCCATCCTCACGGCGCCCGGCACCCTGGCCGCGACGGGGCCCCAGGACGTGCCGCCCCGGCTGCTCGCCGCAAGCCGGCATGTGCACACGGCCTCGTACTTCCTGCTGCCCCGGCTGGCCGCGGCGCTGCCAGGACTGCTGCGCACCGCGCACGGGCACGGCGCCACCACCTCCCTCGACACCAACGACGACCCCGCGGGGGCCTGGGACCCGGACGGCCTCGCCGCGGTCCTGCCGCACATCGACATCCTGCTGCCGAACGCGGCGGAGGCACGGGCGCTGGTTGGCGGTGCGGTGTCCGGCACCGAGGCCGCCGCCGGGGCGCTGGCGGCGCGCGGGCCGCTGGTGGCCGTGAAGGACGGCGCCGCGGGCGGCCTCGCGCACGACGGGCACGCCCCGGTACGGGCGCCGGGGCTCGCGGTGCGCCCCGTGGACACCGTCGGCGCGGGCGACAGCTTCGACGCGGGCTTCGTCGCCGCCTTCCTCGCCGGGCTGCCCACGGCCGACGCGCTCGCGCTCGCCGCCGTCTGCGGCTCCCTTTCCACCCGCGCACCGGGCGGCACCGCCGCCCAGCCCACCTGGGACGAGGCCCGCGCGGCCGTCACCACCCGCAACAGAGAGAACCCCTCATGAGCACCACCAAGATCGCTTTCATCGGCGCGGGCAGCGTCGTCTTCACCCAGGGACTGCTGGCGGACATCTTCGCCTTCCCGGAGCTGCGGGACGTCCATGTCGCGCTGCACGACATCGACCCCGAGCGGCTCGCCACCGCGGAGGGCGCCGCGCGCGTCCTGGCCCGCGAGCGCGGCGCCGCGCCGACCGTCACGGCGCACGCCGAGCGCCGTCCGGCCCTGGAGGGCGCCGACTTCGTCATCAACATCGTGCAGGTCGGCATGGGCGAGGCGACCCGTACCGACTTCGAGGTCCCGGCACGCCACGGGCTGCGGCAGACCATCGGGGACACCCTCGGCATCGGGGGCGTCTTCCGGGCGCTGCGCACGTTCCCGCTGCTGAAGGGCCTCGGCGAGGACATCGCGGCGGTCTGCCCCGACGCCTGGCTGCTGAACTACACCAACCCCATGGCGATGAACGTGCAGTACCTCACCCGGGCCACGGGCCTCACCCGGGTGGTGGGCCTGTGCCACTCGGTGTACTGGACGATGCGGGGGCTCGCCGACCTGGTGGGGGTGGAGTACGAGGACGTCACCTATCGGGCCGCGGGCGTCAACCACCAGGCGTGGGTGCTGCGTTTCGAGCGGGACGGCACGGATCTCTACCCACTGCTCGACGCCGCGGTCGAGAGGGACCCCGGGCTGCGGCGCCGGGTGCGCGTCGACATGTACCGGCGGCTCGGCTACTACCCCACCGAGACGTCGGAGCACTCGTCCGAGTACGTGCCCTGGTATCTCCACCACGACAGCGAGGTCGAGCGGCTGCGGCTGCCGGTGGGCGCCTATCTCGGCATCGTCGACGACAACGTGGCCGAGTACGAGCGGACCAGGGACGCGCTCGCCGCGGGGCGGCCGCTGTCCGTGGAGGCCACCATGGAGTACGCGCCGCAGATCATCCACAGCATCACCACCGGCACGCCCCGCACGGTCTACGGCAACGTCCCCAACCACGGCCTGATCGAGAACCTGCCCGCCGACGGCACCGTCGAGGTGCCCTGCCTCGTGGACGGCGCGGGGGTGGCACCCACCAGGGCGGGCGCGCTGCCGCCGCAGTGCGCCGCGCTCAACCGCACGTATCTGAGCATGAACGACCTGGTGGTGAGGGCCGCGGTCGAGGACGACCCGCGTGCGGTGCGGCAGGCCGCGATGGTCGACCCGGCCACCGCGGCGGCGCTGCCGGTGGAGCGGATCTGGGAGCTGTGCGACGACATGGTGCGCGCCCACGGCGACCGCCTCCAGCCCTCGCTCCGTGCCACGCTGGGGAGTTGACCGGCTGTCGGCGACACCGCGGCGGCGCGGGCGCCCGGGGTGTGCCGGGTGTCCGCGCCGCCGCGGGTGTGCGGTCGGCCTGACGGGGCGTCAGGAGCCGGACGGGCGGCCGTCGTACGTCCACTGGGGCGCGGGCCAGGTGCCGGTGCACTCGGGCTGGTCGGTGTACCAGCCGGAGTTGCCCTCGCCCTGGGTGATGTTGAAGCCCTCGCCGACGCAGTTGTGTATCGGGTTCTCCTGGGCCACGCCGGTGGCGGTGACATGGTCGAAGGAGGCGGTGCCCGGGGCCTGGACCTGGAGGGCGTAGGTGCCGGTGCCGTCGATGGCGACGTTGCTGAAGTGCAGGCCGTCGGTGGCGCCCTCGATGAGCTGGATCGCCTCGTAGGAGCTGTCGAGGACGTCGGTGTCGCTGATGTCGAGGCGCGCGTCGATGGGTTCGTTGAGCCCGTCGAACCAGAGCGCGCCGACCCCGAAGTTCCAGTTGAAGTCGCTGTTGCCGGTGCGGATCAGGGTGTTGCGCGCGGCGGTGAGGGTGCCGGAGACGGCCGTGCCCTGGCCTGAGTTGACGCCGGGGTAGCGGTTGGCGACGTGGAGGCCGCCGCCGTTGGTGACGGTGTCGGCCATCACGTTGTCGGAGAGGGTGATGTCCTTGCCGCCGTAGGTGACGATGTTGTTGGCCAGGATGGGCAGGACGACGGTGTTGTGGGTGAACTCGTCCTTCACGTTGGGGGTGTTCTCCGGCCACATGGCGAGCCCGTCGTCGCCGGTGTTGCGGACGAAGGTGTTGGTGACCCGGGAGTTGGTCACCCCGGTGTGGAAGTTGACCCCGTCGGCGGTCTGGTCGAGGATGCGGCAGTTCTCGATGGTGAGGTTGTCCATCGGGCCGTCCATCCAGGCGCCGACCTTGGTGTGCTGCATCCAGATGTCGTCGACGGTGGAGTCGGACAGGGCGCCGCCGATCGCGTTGACCTGGTCGGCGTCGACGCGTTCGCGGATGTCGCCGATGATGGCGAAGTCCTTGAGGTGGACGTCGCTGCTGCCGCCGTCGGCCGCGTACTTGCCGTAGACGCCCACGGCCTGGGTGCGGTCGTCGGGGTCGCGGCCGGTGAGCACGCTGTACCAGGGCCCGGCGCCGCCGAGGGTGACGTGGTCGACGACGATGTGCCGGCGCACCTGGAAGGTGCCCTCGGGGATGTACACCTCCCTGCCCTGGGCGGCGCCCTCGTCGACCGCCTGCTGGATCTGCGCGGTGGAGTCGTCGGCGCCGGTGGGGTCGGCGCCGAAGTCGGCGACCACGTCGAGGGCTCCTGAGGGCTTCGGCGCGGGGGCGGCGACGTCCTCGAAGTCGGCGAGGTCGAGAGTGAGGGCGGGCGCGTCCGACGGGGTCTGGAAGCGGACCTTGGCGCCTGCCGGGAGCGTGGTGCCGAGCAGGGTGCGCGCCTCGTCGTAGAAGTGGTGCGGGTTGGTGTCGCCCGGGTTGTTGTTGAAGGGGTAACCCCCGTAGAACCAGGCGTACTTGGAGGTCACCGGCACGCTCTTGAGGGTGCTGCCGCCGCTGCTGATGTCCAGGGTGGCGTCCTGTCCCGCGCCGTCGCCGCTGTCGGGCAGCGAGTAGCGGAACGAGACCGCGTCGGCGGGCTCGGTGAGGGTGAACTCGACGTACTGGCCCGGCGCGAGGGTGACGGCCTGCCGCCCCGACGCCTCCGAGGGGAGCTTGGTGTAGAGCCGGTCGGGCCCGACGAGGGTGCCGTTGGTGTCGGCGTACTCGGCCTCCTGCTCGACGAAGGGCACGGTGGCGCCGCGCCCCGGCACCTGGGTGGGGTTGAGGGTGGGCACCGCCGCCGCGTGCGCGGCCGGTGCGACGCCGACGAGCACGGCGGTGGCCGTCATGGCGGTGCACAGGAGTGCGACGAGGGGGGTTGCCGCCGCTGCGCCGCCGCGGGCGCGGCGCCGTCCGGGAAGAGGGATCACTGGCCTACGTCCTTGCGTTCGTGGGGTGCGCGGACGAGGCAGAGAGTAGGGACCCTCCATGCAGGGAGTCTATGATTCAGCGCAACTTTCTTATTTTTGCGCGCAAAATCGCTATCCCATGCAAAGGGCTTGCGTACGGTGCGCCGCGCGTGACGTCGGGCGGCGTCGGGCGCGTGCACGCCGACCGCCCCGCACGGGCACACGGGGCGGGACGGTGGGGCGGGGCGGCGGATCAGGCCGAGCCCTTGGCGCGGTCCTCCATGATCTTGGCGAGGGCGTCCTTGATCTGGCCTTCGAGCGTGGCCTTGTCGATGCCGAGCCCGGTCAGCACACCGTCGCCGCCCTCCTGTTCGAGGAGCCCGAGCAGGATGTGCTCGGTGCCGATGTAGTTGTGCCCGAGCCGCAGGGCCTCCCTGAAGGTGAGTTCGAGCGCCTTCTTGGCGTCGGCGGAGAACGGGATCAGCGCGGGGAGGCTGGGGGCGGCGGGCGGCAGGGTCGCCCGTGCCGCGTCCCGTACGGCGTCGAGCGCCACCCCCTGGCCCACCATGGCCTGGGCGGCCAGCGCCTCGGGCTCGGTGAGCAGGGCGATGACCAGGTGCTCGGTACGGATCTTGTCGTGCCCCTGGGCCCTGGCCTCGTTCTGGGCGGCGACCACGACGTTGCGCGCACGGTGGGTGTAGCGGCTGAACCCCTGGGAGGGGTCGAGGTCGCTCTCGGAGCCCTTCGGCACGAACCGCTTCTGGGCGGCCTGCCGGGTCACCCCCATGCTCTTGCCGATGTCGCTCCAGGAGGCGCCGGCCCTGCGGGCCTGGTCGACGAAGTGCCCGATGAGGTGGTCGGCGACCTCCCCGAGGTGTTCCGCGGCGAGCACCGCGTCGGTGAGCTGGTCGAGCGCGTCGGTGTGGACGGTGCGGATGGCCTGGATGAGGTCGTCGAGGCGTACGGAGTTCGAGACGGGAGTCGGCTTTTCCATGCGTCAACCATAGGTTGACAGTTTGCGTGGTGTCAACCCGGGGTTGACAGTGCGGTGCGGCCGTCTTGGGCCGCGCACTCCCCCGAGGCCACGGTGACCAGGGGCAGATGTTGCGCCAGGGTGGTCGCGGCGCGCTCGTAGGCGTGCTGCGCCGCCGCCTCCTCGCCGCTCGAAGCGCCCTCGGCCGGGTCGGCGCCGGGCACATGGACGAGGGCGCCGTCGCGCTCGGCGACCGCGTCCGCGAAGTCGAGCGCCTCGATCCAGGTGACCCTGGCGCGCCCGCGGCGCAGCGGGCCGTACACCAACTCCCTGAGCGGACCGCCGTCGAGCGCGATGCGGCCCGGCGTGTCGAGGAGTTCGCGGTAGGAGCGTGCGGGGTCGAGGCGGTCGAGTTCGCGTGGGGGCCGCAGCACCGTGAAGCCGGCGTCGGACAGCTCGGCGAGCACCGCGTCCCTGCCGGGCCCCGCGGGGCCCTCGACAAGGAGGGTGCGGCAACTGGCCGTGGCGTCAAGGAGGTTCACGACACACGCCGGTGCGGTGCGGCGGTAGTGCGCGGCGGCGGTGTGCCGCACACCGCCCCGGGTGTGCCGTACGGGCTGTGGGTCGGCCATCGGGTGGTCACCACCCCAGTCTTGCCACCGGAGCGGTCCGTCCGTCAGGCGCTCGGGGGGTTGTCCGGTTGTGCGGGCGTAGTGCAGCACACCCCGCTCACCACCCCCGTGACGACGGCCGCCGCCCGCCCCACGGCCCCCAGCCCCCGCGCCCCGGCCCGCGAAAACGGGCAGGGGAAAGAGAGGAGGGGCGGGAAAAAGGGGAGAGGAGCGGGCGGCGGTCGGTCGCCGGGCGGTGTCAGGCGATGAGGAAGTCGGCCTCGCCCGACTTCACGCCTTCGAGGAAGGTGACCATCTCGTTGCGGGTGTACACGAGGGCGGGGCCCTGGGGGTCGGTGGACTGGCGCAGCGCGACACCGCCGTCCGGCAGCCGCTTCGCCTCGACACAGCTTCCGCCGTTGGTACCGCTCCAGGGCTTGTGCCAGCCCTCGGTCCCGAGGTCGCCCGCGGGCATGCCGCTGTAAATGGAGTCCTCTGACATGATCACAACTCCTTACGCATTTCGGCCAGGATGTCTCTGGTCCGTGAGACCGGCTCGGCCTGCACGGCCATCCGGTCCATGACTTCGAGATAGGCGACGACCTCACCGGGGCGGTCGTAGTAACCCGACCCCGCGAGGTCCTCCGTGTAGACCACGTCGGGCAGTTCGGTGAAACCGAAGCGGAAGTAGTGGAAGGGCCCGAAGGCACCGGGGTGCGCCCCGGCGGCGTACCGCATGATCTGCACCCGCACCTTGGGGAGGTCGAGCGCTTCGAGGAGACGGTCTATCTGAGCCCGCATCACCTCGGCGCCACCCACCGGCCTGCGCAGGACCGTCTCGTCGAGCACGGCCCAGATCGCCGGGCACTCCGGTTTGTCGAGCAGGCCCTTGCGCTGCATCCGCAGGTCCACCCGGCGTGCGATGCCCTCCTCGCTCTCGTTGGGAAAACCCACCCGCAGCAGCGCGGTGGCGTACTCCTCGGTCTGGAACAGGCCGGGGACGTAGTGGGGTTCGTAGATACGGATGACGGTGGCTTCGCTCTCCAGGCTCACATACGCCTTGAACCAGTCGGGCAGCACATCGCGGTACTTGTACCACCACCCGGGTTCGTTGGCCTTCCTCGCCATCACGAGGAAGTCGTCGCGCTCCTTCTCGTCGACCCCGTATGCGGTCAGCAGGTCCTTCACGTACGGGAGGCGCAGCCCGACCTCGGCCTTCTCTATCCTGCGCACCGTCAGAGGAGTGACGTCAATGGTGCGCGCCGCCTCCTCGAACGAGACCCCGGCCTGCTCCCGCAACTGCTTGAGGCGCTTGCCGAGGACCATGCGCAGAACGGTGGGAGCACTGCCACCGGAGCGGCCTTCGCTCACGTGCTGCCTCCCGGTCCTGGTGTCACAGCGTGCCAGTGTGCCACGCCGTACCTGCGCCAAACAGTCCCGTTGCGGTTCAACCTGAAATTATCAGAACGCTGCTTGCGGATCGCACTTGTCCGCCATCATAGTGATCGAGTGACCTGTTGCACACTGCGCCGTAGGCGGTTACCAACGCACGCTCCCCGGGGGCCCGTTGGCACACCGCCGAGTTCGGGGGTCGGCGCAGCGGCAACCGGAGGCGGGCCGGGGCCCGGAGGACCCGGCCGCGTACGACCACGAGGGCGATATCTGGATGACCACGGCGACCAACGGACGGACCACGCGACCGGCGAAGGGCGCGGTGGCGCCCAACACCGCGCTGGCGGCGGCTCTCAGAGACGCCGGGTGCTCCTACGCGTCACTCGCCCACCGGGTCAACGAGCTGGGGCGCCGGCAGGGCGCGGAGCCGCACTACGACAAGGCGTCCGTGACCCGCTGGCTCCAGGGCCAGCAACCCCGGGGCACCACACCCGAGTTGATCGCGGCGGTGCTGTCGGACCGGCTCGGGCGCGCCGTCACACCGGCCGACCTCGGCTTCCTTTCCGACCAGCAGCGCCCGGTCGTGGGCCGGGCACTCGCCTACCGCGAGGATGTGGCGGAGACCTTGCACACCCTGGCAGAACTCGGCTCCACCGACATCTCCCGGCGCACCCTGCTCGGCTCGGTGCCCTTCGTCGCCGCGGCGCTCGCGGTGCCCCAGCGCGAGTGGCTGCTCTGGCTGCACGAGCGCACCGACCAGGAGCAGGCGGGCGGCGCCGTCCTGACCGCGGTCACCGACGGCGGCCCGGTCGAGCAGGTGCGCGCGATGATCGGCATGTTCGAGCAGATGGACAACAGCTTCGGCGGCGGCGGTGTGCGCACCAGCATCGTCCACTACCTGTCGACCGAGGTCGTCCCGATGCTCCAGCGCCGCGGCATGCCCGCGGGGCAGCAGCGGCAGTTGTTCGCGGCGGCGGCGCGGCTGGCCGCGATGGCGGGATGGAGTTCGTACGACACCGGCGAGTACGGCCTCGCGCAGCGGTACATGATCCAGGGTCTGCGGTTGTGCGCGGAGGGCCACGACCGGGTGCTCGGGGGGCAGATACTCGCCGGGCTCTCCCACCTCGCCACCGGGCTCGGCCGCCCCGACGAGGGGGTGGCGCTGGCCCGGGTCGGCATCGCGACGGCGCGCGGCTCGGGCAGCCCGCTCGGTCTGATGCGGCTGTACGCGATGGCGGCACGCGGGCACGCCGCCCTGGGGCACCAGCCGGAGACGACACGCGCGCTGAGCGCGGCCGAGCGGGAGTGGGAGCGCAGCCCGGGGCCCGCGCAGGAGTCGCCGTGGGTGCGCTTCCTCGACCACCACTACCTTCAGGCGGAGGCCGCGGCCTGCTTCCGCGACCTGGGCCTCGGCGAGCAGGCGGAGCGCACCGCGGCCGAGTCGGTGCGGGCCAACGCGGGGCGCCGTCGGCGGCAGGCCATCAGCCGCTCGGTGCTCGCCACCGCGCAGCTCCAGCAGAACAGGCTGGACGAGGCCGTGGGCACCGCCACCGAGGCGCTCGAAGCGCTGGGCTCCGTACACAGCGAGCGGTCGGTGCAGGCGCTCAGGGACTTCAGGGCGCGGCTCACGCCGCGGCGCGCCGAGCCCTCGGTGCAGGAGTTCGTGCGCGCGGCGCGGCCGGTGCTCGGGGCGGCGGCCTGATGCGCGCCGAGCGGTCAGTAGCCGTCGGGGGCGGGCGCGTTCTGCGCCCGGTCGACGGGCAGATGGGCGCCGGAGACCCCGCTCGCCCAGTCGGACAGCAGGAACACGACCACCCTGGCCACTTCGAGCGGTGTGACCAGCGCGCCGCCCGGCAGCTCGGCCGCGAGGAACGCCGCGAAGGCGGCCGGGTCCTCGCGGCGCATCCGGTCCCAGCGACGGCCCGGGACCAGCATCGAGCCGGGCGAGACGGCGTTCACCCGGATGTGGTCGGGACCCAGTTCACGAGCCAGGGAGGCGGTCAGATGGATCTGGGCGGACTTGGCGGCGCCGTACTGGGCGCCGGGTCCCGGCTTCCAGCCGGAGATGGACGCGACCACCACGACCGAGCCGCCGCCCGCGGCCCGCAGGTGCGGCACCGCGGCGCGCACCAGCCGGGTGGTGTGCCCGACGTTGAGGTCCCAGGTGGCGGCCCAGTCCTCGGGGGTGGAGGCGCCGAGGTCCCCGCCGCGGGCTCCTCCCACACACGCCACTACGCCGTCAACACCATCAAAACGTTTCTTCATACCGTGCACGAACGCTTCGAGGCGGCCGGGCTCCGTGACGTCGAGCGCCTCCGTGTGCAGCCGCGCCCGCTCCCCCGCGCCGAGGCTCGCCGCCAGCGCCCCGAGGCCCTCGGCGCCGCGGGCGCAGGTCGCCACCCGGGCGCCCGTGGCCAGCAGGAGTCGTACGATCTGTTCGCCGAGCCCGCGACTGCCGCCGGTGACCAGGACGCGTCTTCCCGCCAGTCCTGGCAGGCGCGCCGGGCCCCGCGGGTCGCCGGACGGCCGCTCGCTGGTGTCCACCCGGTCATCGAAACACATCGCCAGGCGCCTCGCGCCCCCCAACCACTACGCCTCAGCAACCGGACAACCCGAACACCCCCTGGCAGCGCTCCGGGTCTCAGGTGTTGGCTTCGGTCGGGACCCTCACCGGTTCCGCTCCCCCACCATGCCACCCGAAGGATCATCCATGACGGCTGCAAGAACGCCCCGCCACCGGCGGCCTGGGGCCCCGGCCGGCGCCGGGACGGGAGCCAGGCGGCGGCCACGCGCCGCCCTGCCAGGCGGAACGGCGGGGCATTCTTGATCCCGGTCAGCAGGCCGCGCACGGTACACAGCGCGGTCCCCGCCCATCCCTCCCAGGCGTCCCGCGTACGGCGGCTGGTCGCGGACCGGCTGCGGCAGTGGGGGGCGCCCGACCTGCTGGACGCCGCGGTCCTCGCCACCGACGAGCTGTTCGCCAACGCGGTGCGGCACGCGGGGCGCGGGCGCCCCGTCCTCATCATGGTCACCGTCGAGTTCTGCTGCCATGAGCTGCGGGTGTCGGTGGCCGACCCGTCCCCCGTGCTGCCGCGCTCCCGGGACGCCGACGAGGGCGCGGAGTCCGGCCGCGGCCTGGCCATCGTCTCGGCGCTCGCCGACAGTTGGGGGACCGCGCCGCCCGACCCCGGCTCCGTCGGCAAGAAGGTGTGGTTCTCGCTGAGCGCGAAGGACCGCCTGTGAGCACGGCAGCGGGCACCGACGCCATGACGCGTCCCGACGCCGGCAGGCGGCCGCCCGCCTCCCTCGCCGCGGAGCTGCTGCGGCGGGCGGAGGAGGACCGGGTGCTGACGCTCGGCGCCCACCAGCCGGGCCCGGTGCCCGCCGGGGTGCGCCGGATGATCGAGCGCTGCCGCGGCGACAACGGCACGGCGCTGAAGGCCGCGGTCGCCGAGTACGGCTGGCCCACCGCGGCGCTGGTCGGCGAGCCCGCCTCCACCGCGGCGCTGATGATCCTGCTGCACGCGGGCGACCTGGGCTTCCAGGTCCGCTGCCGCGACCTGGTCGCCGACGCGGCGGCGGACGGGCTCTGCCCCGCGGTGCACCACGCCTTCATCGCGGACCACTGCGCGGTGGAGCTGGGCCAGCCGCAGTTCTACGGCACCCGGATCAACCCCGGCACCATGCGCCCGTACGAGATCAGATCCCCCGAGACCGTCGACGAGCGCAGGGCCGACGTGGGCCTCGGGCCGCTCGCCGAGCAGTTGCGCTCCCTGCCGCGGCGCTGAGCCCGGCGCGCCCGCGGGCGCCGGTGGCCCGGTGTCGCGCGGGCGTTCGCGCGCCTCCCGTGGAAACATCGACGTCCCGCGTCGGTGCGGGACGGGCAGCGAGGAGGAGTCGTGCGCCACAAGCAGGCCCTGCACGGGCACACGTATGAGTTCGACGGGCTCGTCGAGGTGCTGGCGAAGGCCACGCCGCACCGCTCGGGCGACGTACTCGCCGGGTGCGCGGCGCTGAGCGGCGCCGAGCGCGCGGCGGCCCGATGGGTGCTGGCCGACGTGCCGCTCGCCGCCTTCCTCGACGAGCCGCCGGTGCCGTACGAGTCCGACGACGTGACCCGGCTGATCCTCGACGGGCATCGGGCCGACGCGTTCGCGCCCGTCTCACACCTCACGGTCGGCGGCTTCCGGGAGTGGCTGCTCGACCTCGCCGCGCGCCCCGGCGCCGCCGCGGCGCTTGCCGCGCTCGCGCCGGGGCTCACCCCCGAGATGGCCGCGGCGGTCTCGAAGCTGATGCGCAACCAGGACCTGATCGCGGTCGCCGCCGCGGCCCGGGTCACCACGGCGTTCCGTACGACGCTGGGGCTGCCCGGCACCCTGGCCACCCGGCTGCAACCCAACCACCCCACCGACGACCACGAGGGGGTGGCCGCCGCCGTACTCGACGGGCTGCTGCTCGGCTCGGGCGACGCGGTCATCGGCGTCAACCCGGCCTCGGACGACCCGCGCACGGTGGCGCGGCTGCTGCGGCTGCTCGACGAGGTCAGGGAGCGCTACGCGATCCCGGTGCAGTCGTGTGTGCTCACCCATGTCACCACCACGCTCGACCTGATCGCCCGGGGCGAGCCCGTCGACCTGGTGTTCCAGTCGATCGCGGGCACCCAGGCCGCGAACGCGGGCTTCGGCGTGGCGCTCCCGGTGCTCGCGGAGGCCAGGTCGGCCGCCGAGGGCCTGGGCCGCGGCACCGTCGGGGGCAACGTCATGTACTTCGAGACGGGGCAGGGCTCCGCGCTCTCCGCGGGCGGGCACCTCGGCACCGGCGGGCGCCCCGTCGACCAGCAGACCCTGGAGGCGCGTGCGTACGGTGTGGCGCGCGCCTTCGACCCGCTGCTCGTCAACACGGTGGTGGGGTTCATCGGGCCCGAGTACCTGTACGACGGGAAGCAGATCGTGCGGGCCGGTCTTGAGGACCACTTCTGCGGCAAGCTGCTCGGGGTGCCGATGGGCGTGGACGTCTGCTACACCAACCACGCCGAGGCCGACCAGGACGACATGGACACCCTGCTGACGCTGCTCGGGGTGGCCGGCTGCACCTTCGTGATCGCGGTGCCCGGCGCGGACGACGTGATGCTGGGGTACCAGTCGACGTCGTTCCACGACGCCCTGTACGTGCGCAAGGTGCTCGGGAAGCGCCCCGCGCCGGAGTTCGAGGAGTGGCTGGCGCGGGTGGGGCTGCTGGACGCGCAGGGCGGGGTGGCCGAGGTCGATCCCGCGTCCTCGCCCCTGCGCGCGATCACGGGAGGCGCGGCATGAGCGCCGGGAGCGCGGGAGGCGGCGGGGCGGCCCCGGGTGCGTCAGGTGCCTCGGATACGTCAGGTGTCTCGGGCGTGTCCGGTGCCTCGGGTGCTTCGGGTGGGGGCTTCTGGGAGCCGTTGCGCCGGGCGACGCCCGCCAGGATCGGCCTCGGGCGGGCGGGCAACGGGGTGCCCACGCGCGCGGTGCTCGAAGCGGACGCGGCGCACGCGCTCGCCCGCGACGCGGTCCATCTCCCGCTGGACGCCGAGGCGTTGCTCGCCGCCGCCGCGGAGGTGGCCGCCGGTCGGGGGCTGCCCGCGCCGGTGCGGGTGGCGTCGGCCGCGCCCGACCGCGCCACCTATCTGACCCGCCCCGACCTGGGCAGGCGGCTCGCCGAGGACACCGTGCTGCCCGCGCCCGACGGGCCCGTCGACCTGATGGTGGTGCTGGCCGACGGGCTCTCGGCGACCGCGGTGCACCGCCACGCTCTCGCCGTGCTGCGGCAGTTGCTCGCGGCGCTGCCCGCGGGCACCACGGTGGGGCCCCCGGTCATCGCCACCCAGGCCAGGGTGGCGCTCGGCGACCATGTGGCGCGGGCGCTCGGCGCGCGGATGGTGCTTGTGCTGCTGGGCGAGCGCCCTGGGCTGTCGAGCGCCGACAGCCTGGGCGCCTACCTCACCTGGTCGCCCAGGCCACCGGTGCCCGACTCGGCGCGCAACTGCGTCTCCAACATCCGGCCGCCGCACGGGCTCGGGCACGCCGCAGCGGCGCGTACGCTCGCCGCGCTGATGGCGGGCGCCCGGGAGATCGGGGCGACGGGCGTACGGCTCAAGGCCACCGGGGGCGAACTGCCCGGCTGACCGGGGGCGCCCGGCGGCCGGGAGCCCGCGGCCCCGTGGCGGTGGGGGCCCGGCCCCGTGACCGTCGGTGGCCGCGGACGCGCCTTGTCAGGCCCGGGCACACCCTCTAGCTTGAATCGATCACATGAGTGATTCCGCGTCACTTCACTTACGCCCGGGGCCCGCCGACGGCGGTGTGCCCGGCGGGCCGCGGCACGAGTCGAGGGGTGTTCCTGGTGAGACGGTTGCTGGCATCGCTTGTCACGACGGCGCTGGCCGTCGCCCTGCTGGCGGGGGCGCCGGGGGCGCCGGCACTCGACGGGTCCGCCGGGACAGGACGGAAGGGCGCCACGGCCGCCGACGACGCGAAGGTGGTCCCGGTCCAGGTCACGGGCGACCCCGCGAACCGCTGGAACCTCGTGGTGCTCGGCGACGGCTACACGGCCGCCGAGATGCCGACGTTCCTCGACCAGGTCGACCGGCAGCTCAACGTGCTGTGGGGCCTCCAGCCGTACAAGAGCTACCGGAACTACATCAACGTGTACGTGGTGGAGACACCGTCCGAGGAGTCGGGGATCAGTTGCGACCCCGACGTGGACTCCCCGCGGCGCGACACCCCGCTCGGCATGAAGCTGTGGAGCGGCTGCTCCGACTCCGGCATCCAGCGGCTGCTGGTGATGGACGACGACGCCGCGCAGAAGTACGCCGCGCTCGCGCCGCGGGCCGACCAGGTCCTCGCCCTCGCCAACAGCGACACCTACGGCGGCGCGGGCGGCTCGTACGCCACCGCGACCGGCGGCAACTCCCTGTCCGCGCTGATCGCCCCGCATGAACTCGGCCACTCCTTCGGTGGCCTCCAGGACGAGTACGACTACTATTCGCGCGGCGAGAGCAGCGGCACGTACACCGGCGGCGAGCCGGACTCGGTCCACCACACGCTGCTGACCGAGGACCAGATGCGCGACCGGCACGCCAAGTGGTGGCGCTGGCTCGGGGAGCGCAGCGAGTCGGGCGGCACCATCGGCCGCTTCGAGGGCGGCATGTACTACACCGAGGGCGTCTGGCGGCCCAGTCAGCACTCCATGATGAAGACCCTCGGCTACTCCATGGACCAGGTGAGCAGGGAGCAGATGACCGCCGGGCTCTCCGGCGCCGTCGACCTGGTCGAGGACTCCACCCCGGTGGACCGGCCGGTGGGCGGGGACAACGAGTTGTGGGTCGACACCGTGCACCCGGTCGACCACGAGCTGGACGTCTCCTGGAGCGTCGACGGCAGCGAGGTGCGCGCCGCCCGCGGCGCCCGCAGCGTCGGCCTGCGCGAGCTGCACGCGCGCCCCGGCGACACGGTGCGGGTGAAGGTCGTCGACGACACCGGCTTCGTCCGGGACCCGGCGCTGCGCGACAGCGACAGGATGACCGCCGTGCGGGAGTGGACCGTCGGGGCGTCGCGCGGCCCCGGCGGCGCGCGGCCCGGCCCGCGCATCACGCTCGCGACCCCCGGCGAAGCCCCCGTGGGCGCCACCGACGTGCTGTGGGTGGACCCCGGCCATCCGCGCGACCACGCCCTCGGCATCACCTGGCGCCTCGACCACCGCGTCGTCGGCCACACCACCTCACTCGCCCTCGGCTCCCTCCTGCTCTCCCGGGGCACGCACACCGTCGAGGCCGCCGTCAGCGATCCGCGCGACCGGAAGGCGGCTCCCGAGACCCGGCGGTGGACGGTCGACAACACGGCGGCGACCACCGGTTACACGGTGTCCCGGCCGGTGGAGAAGTCACGGAACGCCGACGGGACGCCGCACTACACCGTCAGGGGCTCCTTCAGCCTGGCGCTCGCCGCCCACGACGACCAACCCGGCGCCCTCACCTCCGAGTTCAGGGTCGACGGCGACGGGTGGTTCCACTACTTCGGCTGGCCCACCGACAGTGCGAAGCCGTTCCTGTTCACCCCGAAGGGGACAAACGTCGACGACCTGATCTACGGCAACCTCGGCACCGGGGGGCTCTCCACCTCGCCGTTCGCCGAGCGGCTGCCCGGTTACGGCACCCACCGCGTCGAGTACCGCTCGACCGACGCCGCGGGCAACGTCGCCCCGGCGAAGGCGTTCACGGTGACGGTGCTCCCCGGACACGAGCGGCCGCCGGGCGCGGTGGCGGTGCGTTCGAGCGCGCTCACCGCGTGTGTGAGGGGCGGGACGCGGGTCTCGGTGCGTGCCCGCAACGCGTCGCCGTACCGTGCCTCCCTCACGCTGCGTACCCCGTACGGCGAGCGGACCTTCACCGGCGTCCGCCCGGGCCGCGAGGTCTCGGCGTCGTTCCCCTCCGGGCTGCCCACCACGGAGACCGGCACCGCCACCGTGACCGCGCGGGCGACGGCGGGCGGCCACCACGGCGCGCCCGAGCGGCACCCGCACGCCAGCTACGAGGTGCCGTTCAACCGGTTCGCCTGCACCTGAGCCGCGACGGCGGCCAGGGGCCCGCTTCCGGGCGCCCGCCGGGCAACTCCTGTCCGGCGGGCGCCCGTTGTGCTCAGTCCGTCACCCGCAGGGCCAGGGCGGGACAGACGGCGACGGCCTGGCGGACGTCGTCCTCCGTGTCCGGCGCCGGCAGGGGGGTGAGGAGCACGGCGACACCGTCCTCGTCGCGCTGGTCGAACACGTCGGGGGCGGCCATCACACACTGCCCCGACGCCACGCACTTGTCCTGATCGAGATGGACCTTCATGTCACGCTCCGTGGATGAGGGGGGTTGCGGCGCGGTCGGCGGCCGCGCTCACCAGGTCACCGGCAGCTCGTACACCCCGTACACGGCGCCGTCGTGCTTGAACGGGATGTCCTCGACGGACGCCGCGAGGCGCAGGGCGGGGATGCGCCGGTACAGCGTGCTGTAGACGACCTGGAGTTCCATGCGGGCCAGGGTCTGGCCGAGGCACTGGTGGACGCCGAAGCCGAACGCGACGTGGCGGCGGGCGTCGCGGGTGACATCGAGGGTGTCGGGCTCGGAGAAGACGGACGGGTCGCGGTTGCCGATGTCGGTGGGGAAGATCAGGCCGTCGCCCGCCCTGATGGTCTGCCCGGCGAACTCGATGTCCTCGACCGCCGCCCTGCGCCGCCCGCTGTGCACGATGCTGAGGTAGCGCAGCAGCTCCTCGACGGCGGACGAGACCAGCGCGGGGTCGTCGCTGTCGCGCAACGCCGCGAGCTGGTCGGGGTGTTCGAGCAGGGCGAGGGTGCCGAGCGCGATCATATTGGCGGTGGTCTCGTGGCCGGCGATGAGCAGCAGGACGCCGATGCCCGCCGCCTCTTCACGGGTGAGGCTGCCCGCGTCCACCCGCTCGGCCAGCTCGCTGAGCAGGTCGTCGCCCGGGGCGCGCTGCTTCTCGCCGACCAGGTCGCGCAGGTAGTCGCCGAGGCGGGCGAACGCCGCGTCGCGCTCGTCGGCCGAGGTCTCGCGGTTGATGACGACCTTGCTGTTGGCCTGGAAGAAGTCGTGGTCCGCGTAGGGGACGCCGAGGAGTTCGCAGATCACCAGCGAGGGCACCGGCAGCGCGAACGCCTGCACCAGGTCCACGGGGCGCGGTCCCGCGAGGAGTTCGTCGATGAGGCCGTCCACGATCTCCTGGACCCGCGGCCTCATCGCCGCTATGCGTTTGACCGCGAACGGGGCGGTGACCATGCGGCGCTGCCTGGCGTGCTCCGGGTCGTCCATGAGGATGAACCCGACCGAACTCGTCTGGCTGGTGCGCTTGACCGGGCTGGGGTAGCCGGGTTTGGTGAAGTCGGCGCTGACGCGGGGGTCGGAGAGCAGTTTCCGCTGGTCCTCGTAGCCGGTGATGAGCCAGGCGATACGGCCTTCGCCGATGTCGACCCGGGTGAGGGGGCCGCGCCGCTGCTGCTCCGTCAGCTCGGGCGGCGGGTCGAACGGGCAGCCGCTCGCGCGCTTCATCGGGAAGGCGGGGGCCGTCTCGGGCCCGTGGATGCCGAGGGTCTCGGTCATGGTGGTGTCGTCCTGCCTTTCGGGGGGTGGGCTCGGGTGCCGGGCGGGTGCGGCCGGGGCTGCGGGCAGCCGGGACCGCGCACGGGGCGGCACCCCGTACGGCAGCGTGGTGGGGGAGAGCCGGTACGGCTCAGGAGGGCGCGGCGGCGGGTCTTCCCGCCGGGGCGATGAGCGCCTGGGCGTGGCGTCTTGCCTGTTTCGGCATGCGCCAGCCGAGGACACCGGTGACGGCGGCGCCCGCCCGGTACAGGGCGACGAAGCGTCCGGCCGCCGGGTCGCCCTCGACGACCTCGGTCGCGTCCAGCGGCCCGGGTGTGCCGTAGAGCTGCACGCGGACGCCGAACTGGTCGGTCCAGAAGTACGGCAGCGGGCGGTAGGGCCTCGTGTCGCCGAGGACGGCGCGTGCGACGTGCAGCGCCTGTTCCGTGGCGTTGGTGCGGTTCTCCAGGCGCAGCGGGGTGCCGTGCTCCGGGTGCGGGAAGCGGGCGACGTCGCCGACCGCCCAGATGCCGTCGGCGGCGCGGCAGTGGGTGTCGCAGCCGACGCCGTCGGCGGTGTCGAGGCCGCTGCCGGTGAGCCAGCCGGTGCCCGGCACGGCGCCGATGGCGACGGCGACGACGTCGGCGGGCAGCACCCGCCCGTCGGCGAGCCGTACCCCGCTGACGCGTCCGCGGGTCTCGGTGGTGCCTGCGACGCTCACGCCGGGCTCCAGGTGGACTCCGCCGCGTCGGTGCAGGTCGGCCAGGTACCGGGCGGCGACGGGGCCGAACCGGTCCGCCATGGGCGCGGGGCCCATGCCCGCGAGGGTGACGTGCAGTCCCATGCCGCGCGCGGTGGCGGCGATCTCGCAGCCGAGCACCCCGTCGCCGACGACGACGAGCCGCCGCCCGGCGAGCAGCGCGGCACGCAGCGCGAGGGCGTCGTCGAGGGTGCGCAGGGTGTGTACTCCGGCGGGGGTGGGCCCCGGCAGGGGGCGGGCGGCGGCGCCGGTGGCGAGGACGACCGCGTCGGCGGTGAGCCGTGCGCCGCTCGCGGTGTGCACGGTGCGGGCCGCGGTGTCGAGTGCGACGGCGGGGTCGCCGAGGCGTAACCCGGCGTCGAGGGCGGCGAGGGTGTCGGGGGGCCGCAGCCGGGCGCGGCCGGGCTCCCAGTCGCCGGCGAGTACCTGTTTGGACAGCGGGGGGCGGTCGTACGGGAGGTGGGGCTCGGCGCCGCAGAGGGTGAGCGGGCCACGGTGGCCGAGGCGGCGCAGCGCCTCCGCGGTGGCGAGTCCGGCCGCGGACGCGCCCACCACCAGGACGCGGTCCGTGGCGCTCACGCGGGGCTCACCGCGATGGCGGCGGCCGGGCACACCTGGGCGGCCTCGCGGACCGCGGGGTGCAGCGGTGTGCCGGGGGCGGCGTCGAGGAGGACGACCACGCCGTCCTCGTCGCGCTGGTCGAAGACGTCGGGCGCCGTCAGCACGCAGGTGCCTGCGCCGCAGCACCGGTCCTGGTCCACGGTGACGTTCATCCGTTTCTCCTCGGGTCTTCGCGGGTGTTCCTCGGGCCGCCCGGGTGTCCGGGCTCGCCTGCGGGGGCTCGCGCCCGGTGTGCGGGCGGGCCCTGGGGCCGCGGCGGTGCGCCGCGGGCGGGGGTGTGGGTGCGGGGTGGCGGGGGTTCAGGGGCCGGTGACGACGGGGGCGAACCAGAGGCCGATGAGGGCGTCGATGAGGCCGCCGGTGAACGACTCCCAGTCGGGCCGTGCGGTGGGCAGCCCGTCGGCGAGTGCGCGCTCCCGCTCGGCGAGCATGTGGACGAGCATGAGACGGGTCATGTCGGCGCGTTCGAGCCGTACCGGGGGCGGCAGCGCGGGCAGGCAGCGGTTGAGGCCGCTGACGGTGCGCTCCGTGGAGGGGCCGAACGTCTCGTCGGCGACGAGCCGCCGCAGCACCGGGTCGGTCATGAGCTGGGCGCAGAAGCGGGCGTACCAGGTGGGCGGGGTGAGTTCGGCGAGGTGGAGGGTGGCCGGGCGGACCAGGCAGGCCAGCCAGTGCCGTGGGTCGTCGCAGTCGCCGACCCGGTCCAGCATCTCCTCGCGCAGTCCGCGCACCCGCTCCCCGTGCTCGCGCACGATGGCGAGCAGCAGGTCGGTCTTGGTGCCGAAGTGGTAGCCGACGGCGGCGTTGTTGCCCTGGCCCGCCGCCTCGCTGATCTGGCGGTTGGACACGGCGAACACACCGTGTTCCGCGAACATCCGCTCCGCCACGGTGAGGATCGCTCGGCGGGTCTCGGCCGCCCGGTTCGTCTTGGCCTGCACGCCTACCACCGTACGGGCAACTCACGCAGACCTCCTACGAGCAGTCCCTCGACGGGGCGCAGTTCGTCCGCGGGCACCGCGAGGGCGAGCGACGGCAGACGGCGCGCGAGGACGGTGAGGACGGTGGCGAGTTCGGTGCGGGCCAGGGACTGGCCGAGGCAGGAGTGCGGGCCGACGCCGAACGTCAGGTGGGGGTTGGGGGTGCGGTCGAGGCGGAGCGCCGAGGCGTCCTCGAAGGCGGCGTCGTCGCGGTTGGCCGCGGCCATGCTGCACACCACGGTGGCACCGCGGGGCAGTACGGCGCCGCCGACCTCGATGTCCTCGGTGAGGTAACGGGGCATGCCGAAACCGGCGTTGGCGTCGTACCTGAGGATCTCCTCGACGGTGGTGCGCACCAGCGCGGGCGTCGGGTCCGCGGTGACGCGGCGCCATCGGGCGGGCTCGGCCAGCAGCATCGCCATCATCTTGCCGATCATGTTGGCGGTGGTCTCGTGTCCTGCGATGAGCAACGCCTGCCCGGTGGCGATGAGCTGATCGTCCGTCAGGACCGCGCCGTCGGGGTCGGCCGCGGTGAGCAGGGAGCCGAGCAGGTCGTCCCCTGGGGCGTCGCGCTTGGCGTCGATGTGTGCGGCCATGTAGGCGCGGAACTCGGCGCCGCCCGCCTCGATCTGCTCCTGCCGGTACCGGTCGAGGTTCAGCATCATGTCCGACCAGTGGGCGAAGCGGTCCCGGTCGGCCTCGGGCACCCCGAGGAGGTCGCAGATCACCCACACCGGCAGCGGGAAGCCCACGCGTGCCTTCAGGTCGGCGGGGGCGCCGTCCGCGAGCATGGCGTCCACCAGGCGTTCCGCCATGGTCTCCATGCCGGGCCGCAGCGCGGCCACGCGCTTGGCGGTGAACCAGCGGTTCAGCATGCGGCGCCAGCGGAGGTGCCCCGCCGCGGCGAGCGAGGTGGCCATGGAGTCGTTGAAGACGCCGCCGGTCTCGGTGGCCGTGATCCGCGCGGCGTCGTCGGCCGCCATGTCGCGGGTGGCGCGGGGGTCGGCGAGCACCCGCTTCACGTCGTCGTACCGGGTCAGCAGCAGCGCGCCGTCGCCGCTGGGAAAGCGCACGGGCGCCACGGGGCAGCCGCCGCGCAGCCGCTCCCACGCCGGGGGCGCGTCGAGCGCGGTCGGCAGCGGGAAGGGGTAGCCGGGGTCCGGTGTACCGCCCTCGTGGGCGGTGGTGACCTCGGTGTGCTCGGGGCTCACGGCCGACTCCCTCCGGTCTGCGGCGCGATCGCGGCCGTCGGTGGCCGCGGGGGCAGCGGAGCGTCCCGTTCCGGTGCCTGTTGATCAGTGAACGCCTCCGCCTCAACACGCGTCAAGCGACTGACTTAAAACGCGCCATTTCCGGACGCCGGGCGGTGACCGCGCGTCAGGAGGCCGGATCGGGGGTCGATTTCCGGGTTTTCCCCGGCCTCGGAACACCCGGGAAAAGCGGTCCTGATTTATGCGATAAACGCACCGGGCTTTCACTCGAAAGAGCGTTATATGCCCGCTGGATTCACCCGATCGCTCGACGGTACTCTCAAATCCGTCTCGGGGGACACATCAGCACTGGAGGGCAAAATGGGCGTACTGCTGGACCAGAAGTACGAAAAGCTTTTCTCCTTGCTGGACATCAACGGCGACGGTGTCATCGCCGCCGACGACTTCACGCTCATGGCCGACCGCGTCCTCGAAGCCTTCGACGAGAAGGGCACGGAAAAGGGCGGCCGCTACAGCGCCGAGATGGACAACTACTGGCGCTCGCTCTACGACACCGCCGACCGCAACGACGACGGGGTGATCGACAAGGAGGAGTTCCTCGGCGCCCTCCACCAGGTCAGCAGCGACTTCGACACGCTGATCGCCCCGCTCTACAGGACCGGCTTCCGCGTCGCCGACCGCGACGACGACGGCGTCGTCGGACGCACCGACTTCATCACCGCCTTCGCCGCCATCGGCGTCCCCGGGGCCGAGGCGGGCCGGACCTTCGACGGACTGACCGGCGACAGCGGCCAGGTGACGGAGGACCAGTTGATGACCGCCGTCGCCGAGTACTACCGCGGCGACGACACCGGGAACACCAGCCGTCTCCTCTTCGGCGCCCTGTGACACATGGGCGCACTCGACCGGGATTCCCCCGCCCTCGCCGCCGCCGGAGCGCACACACCGTCCGACGGCCCCGGCGGCGCCGAGGAAGGGCCGCGCGCGCCCTTACTCACCGACGTGCTCTTCGACGGCCGGTTCGACGATCTGCACCGCCCCTGGACGGCCGTTCTCGACCGTGAGATCTTCCGCTACCGCGGCGGCCTCTCCGCCACCGAGCGCTCGGGACTCGCCTACGCGCGCCTGCGCGCCCTCAACGACCACGTGGACTCCCCCGAGGACCTGGTGGCCGACACCGCCCGTCTTGTGTCGCTGCACGAGTGGCTGGGAGTCGTCGACGGCAGCCTGACCACCCTCGCGACCGTCCACTACAACCTCTTCCTCGGCAGCCTGCTCCGCCTCGATCCCCGGGGCACCGTCGACCGCACCCCGTTCACCCGGCTCAGCCGCTACGGCGCCGTGCTGATCACCGAACTCGGCTTCGGGAACAACGCCGCCCGGCTGGAAACCACCGCCACCTACCACCACGACAGCGACAGCATCGTCCTGCACACCCCCTCGCCGCGCGCCCAGAAGTTCATGCCCAACACCGGCCCCGCCGGAGGCGCCAAGAGCGGCCTCGTCGCGGCCAGGCTCCTCGTCGGCGGCGAGGACCGGGGCGTCTTCCTGTTCCTTGTGCCCCTGCGCGACGAGCGGGGGCCCGCGCCCGGCGTACGGATACGCCCGCTCTCCGAGTCACCGGGCTCCGCCGTCGACCACGCCATGACCTCCTTCGACCAGGTGACGCTGCCGCGCACCGCGCTGCTCGGCGGCGGCCACGGGGACATCACCGCGGAGGGCGGTTTCCACAGCACCGTCGACAGCAGGGGCGGCCGGTTCCTGGCGTCCATCCAGCGCGTCACCGCCGGCAAGCTCTGCCTCAGCGCCGCCACCCTCGCCGGGGCCCGCTGCTGCCTCACCATCGCCGTGCGGTACGGCCACAGGCGCCGCACCCGGGCCCCAGGACACGGGCCCGACGTGCCGGTCTTCGCCTACCGCAGCCACCACACCAGGCTCCTGGGCGCCCTGGCCGACGCCTACGCGGCCACCTTCCTGCTCCGCGAGGCCACCCGCGCCCCCCTCGACCACGACGCGGCAGGACCGGCCGCCGACGCGGCGCGGCTGCTGGTCGCGGCGGCCAAGGGCTGGATCACCTGGCGCTCCAGGGACATCGCCATGGAGTGCAGGGAGCGCTGCGGCGCACAAGGCCTGCTCTCCGCCAACCGCGTCGTCGACCTGCTCGCCGCCATCGAGGGCGCCATCACCGCCGAGGGGGACAACCTCGTCATCTGGCAGCGGGCCGCCGCCGACATGCTCACGGGGCGCGGCTACACACCCCCGTCGCCACCCGGGCCGCGCACCGGCACCGCGACCGCTCCCACCGCCCTGCTCGACCTCCTCGTCCACCGCGAACTCGACTGCCTGGGCCGGGCCCGCGCACACCTCGACAGACCGGGCGAGAGCCCGCTCGCCCAGTGGAACCACGCGGCGAACCCCGCCCTCGACCTGGTGGCCGCCCACGCCACCCGCCGGGCCGCACAGGCGTTCCTCACCGCCGCCAAACGCGTGCGCCACCACGCCACCCGGGACCTGCTCACCCGCGTCTTCCGGCTGTTCGCACTGCGCGCCCTCGCACCGCACACCGGACTCCTGCTCGCGGACGGCCGCCTCACCGCCGCCGACGTGCACGCGCTCACCCCCGCCGCCGACCGCGTCGGCGCGGACCTCGCACCCCACGCGCTCACCCTCGTCGAGGCGTTCGCGCTCCCCGACACCCTCCTCCAGGCCCCCATCGCCACCGACCGCTACGCCGCCGCCCACGACGACCCCGCGGGCCCCTGGCGGCAGCCACCGCCCGGCCCCTGAACCGCCCCACCGAACCGCCCGCGGAAGGGACAACCGGCCATGAGCGACGCGTTCACGAGGGAACCGCCCTGGGACCCCCGGCGCTTCCCCCCGGCCGCCCGCACCCCGCGCCCCGTGCAGACCGTCAGCATGCTCCTCGACCCCCTGGGCTTCACACGCGCGCTGCGGCGGCGCCACGGACCGGTCTTCTCGGTGCGCGCCTTCCCCTACCGCGGCGCCCTCGTCTGCGCGGCCGACGCTGCGACCAACCGCGCCGTACTGACCGACCACGACCGCTTCACCGGAGGCGACGCCGCCGCGCTCCTGGCCCCCGCCGTCGGCCACCGCTCCCTGATCTGCACCCCGCCGCCCCGCCACCTCCAGCACCGCAGACTCCTGCTCCCGCCCTTCCACGGCACCCGCATCGCCGCCTGGGCCCGGCGGGTGAGGCGGCTCGTACGCGCCCGCCTGCCCGCCCTGCTGTCCGGGGACGGGGCGCCGGTGCGGCCGTGGGCGCAGCGGCTGACCCTCGACATCATCCTCAGGGTCGTCTTCGGCCTCGCGGACCCGGCCAGGGTCGCGGCCTTCCGGCACGCCCTGAACGCGTTCGTCGCCACCGGCAACATCGCCGTGCTCTTCCTGCCCGCGCCGCTGCGCCGCGACCTCGGAGCGCTCTCCCCCGGCGGCCGCTTCCACCGGCTGCGCGCACACGTACGCGACCTGACGCGGGACGAGATCGCCGCGCGCAGGGCCGCCCCCGACCGCTCCCACCGCGACGACGTCCTGTCGCTGCTGCTCGACGCCCGCGACGAGGACGGTGCGGGCCTCGACGACGCCCAGCTCCTCGACGAGCTGACCGGCCTCGTCCTGGCCGGATACGAGACCACGGCCACCACCATCGCCTGGACCCTGCACCTGCTCGCCCACCACCCGGGCGCCCGCGACGACCTGGTCGCCGACCTCGACGGCGGCTCCGACCGGCTGCTCAAGGCGGTCGTCAAGGAGTCGGGCCGGATACGCCCCGCGGTCTACAACGCCATGCGCACCGCGGCACACGACACCGAACTCGGCGGCAGGCCCGTCCCGTGCGGCGCCTTCGTGGCCGCGCTGTTCCCCCTCACCCACGTCGACCCCGAACTGTGGCCGGCACCCGACGCCTTCCGTCCGGAACGCCATCTCGGCACCGTCCCCGCGCCCTACGCGCTGACCCCGTTCGGCGGCGGCGTCCGGCGCTGTATCGGTGTCTCCCTCGCCCAGTTGGAGATCGAGACCGTCCTGACCGAGGTCCTCGCCGCGGCCGTCCCCGAACCGGCCGGCCCCCCGGAGCCCGCACGGCTGCTGTCGGTCACCCTGGTGCCCGCACGCGGCGGCCGCGTCCGCTTCCGCGCGCGCAGACCGCACCGTCCCGGTACGGACCGGTCAGCCGGGGTTCGTACCGCGGACGCGGCCACCGGGCTACGTTGGGGACATGAGCAACCTTGACCAGCGGCCCTCCCCCAGCCTGTGCGGCGGGCGTGGATTCGTCGTCGCCGAGCCCGTCCGCGAGCTGCTGAGCCCCCGGAAGGTGCAGCTCGGCGAGGCCACCGAGGTGCGCAGACTGCTGCCGAACCTGGGACGCCGCATGATCGGGGCCTGGGCCTTCGTCGACCACTACGGACCCGACGACATCGCCGACGAGCCGGGCATGCAGGTGCCGCCGCACCCGCACATGGGGCTCCAGACGGTGAGCTGGCTGCACGAGGGCGAGGTGCTGCACCGGGACTCCCTCGGCAGCCTCGCCACCATCCGCCCCCGGCAGCTCGGCCTGATGACCTCGGGCCGCGCCATCAGCCACTCCGAGGAGAGCCCGCGCTCCCACGCCCGCTTCCTGCACGGCGCACAGCTCTGGGTGGCCCTCCCCGACTCCGACCGCCATACGGAGCCGCACTTCGAACTCCACACCGAGCTGCCCGTGGTCACCGCGCCGGGACTCAGTGCCACCGTCATCCTGGGCGACCTGGACGGCGCCGCCTCCCCCGGCACCGCCTACACCCCCATCGTCGGCGCCGACCTCGCCCTGGCGGCCGGGGCGACGGCCGCCCTGCCGCTGGTACGGGACTTCGAGTACGGCGTGCTGTCGATGGCGGGCGAGGTACGGGTCGACGACGTGCCGGTGCTGCCTGGTTCGATGCTCTACCTGGGCTCGGGCCGCACCGAACTGCCCCTGCGCGCCGAGTCGGACGCCGCGGTGATGCTGCTGGGCGGCGAGCCGTTCGCGGAGGAGCTGATCATGTGGTGGAACTTCGTCGCCCGTTCCCAGGAGGAGATCGAGACGGCCAGGGACGACTGGACGAACGGCACCCGGTTCGGCGCGGTGACCGGGTACGACGGGGCCGCGCTGCCGGCACCCGAGATGCCGCCGACACCGCTCAAACCACGCGGGCGGGTGCGCTGACCGGACGGAGAATCCGCTTCACGGCCCCACGGGGGTGAGCTGCTGACCGCCGGTGCCCGACATGCCGGGCACCGGCGGGTCGCGTATGCCCGGCCGCCGGGCACCACCGCACGGGCCGTCCGCGGTGCGACCCACTGCGCACCCGAGCGATGCGGGGCGCTCGCACCCGCGATGTGCGCCTGGCTCCTCCCCCGCCCGGCCCCCGACGCGCGCTGGCCGCGGCTCGCGCCCCTCGCCACCTGGCCGCCACGGCCCCTGCCGCGCCCGACGGAAGCCTGAAGGCACTCCGGCGCGGTGGCGCCGGGAATCCGCGCGCGCCCGGCATCCGCGCGTCACGGGCATCCGCACTCCGCATCCGCCGTACTCCGCGTCCGCGCGTGCCTGGCATCCGCACTCCGCGTCCGGCTCCGGACGATCAAGGACGGGGCCCCGCCCCCGTAACCCGCGCGGCGGCGCGAAACCGCACCCGTCACCGTGGGCCCTCGTATGTCCACACCGTGTGTCGGGCGCGGCGGCCTTGAAAAATGGTGTGTTTTGCGGCGAATGTCTTGCCCTTCGGCTGCCATTCCCTCGCTCACCTGGGAAAAAACGGACCTTGCCCGGGTCCCTTGACGGCCCAGATCGGCCGCATTACGGTCGTGAAACCGGATGACGGGATGACATCCCATAATCCGGAACACCGCAGGAGCAAGGATGCTTCAGAAGGGCGGGACTTCCATGAGCCTCGACAACGGCGGCGCATCCGGCGCCCCGGCCGTGCCCCCGCACGAGCCACCCGAGACGGACGCGGTACACGCCGTGTACGCCTCCGAGGACTTCCAGCGGCTCAGCCGGGAGCGCGGGCGTCTCGCCTGGTGGCTCACGGGTGTCACGCTGGCGGTCTACCTCGGCTTCTTCCTCTGGGTCGCCCTCGGCCCCGGCTCTCTCTCCACCCCGCTCTCGGTGGTGGGGTCGAGCGGGCTGCTGGCCTACCTGGTGCTGACCGCCGTGGCGTTCGCGCTGGTGGCCGTGTACCTCCGGGTCACCACCCGGCGGATCGTGCCGCTCCAGGACGCGGTCGCGGCCGACGCGGCAGAGCGCCTCGCCGCAGGCGACGGCGGCGGCGCGCACCGGGCGGAGGGGTCGGACACATGAACCACGGCCTGACCCTCGGTGTCTTCGGCGTCCTGGTGGTGGCCATGCTGGCCATCATCGTCAGGGCCGGGCGCCGCACCCGTACCGCGGGCGACTTCTGGGCCGCCGGACGCGGCATCGGCTCCCCGCAGAACGGCCTCGCGGTGGCGGGCGACTTCATGTCCGCGGGCACCTTCCTCGGCACCGTGGGGCTGATCTTCCTCACCGGCTTCGACGGCACGCTGATCCTGCTCGCGGCGCTGTTCTCGTTCCTGCCCGTGCTGTTCCTGCTCGCGGAGCGGCTGCGCAATTCCGGCGCCTACACCCTCGCCGACGTACTGTCGCTGCGCTTCAGGGGCGAGGGGGTGCGCGGCTCCGCCGCGGTGAACACCATCGTGGTGTCGTTCTTCTACCTCTTCGCCCAACTGGTCGGCGCCGGAACCCTGTTGCAGGCCCTGTCCGGGCTCTCGTTCACCACCGCGGTGCTGATCACCGGGCTGTTCATGACGGTGTACGTGGCCCTGGGCGGGATGCTCGGCGCCACCTGGGTGATGATCGTCAAGGCGCTGCTGCTGGTGGTCGCCGCGCTGGTGGTGTCGGGCGCCGTACTCGCCCACGCGGGCTGGGACTTCGGCGGGCTGCTGCACACCGCCACCGGCAGGACCCCCGCGGGCGACGCCATCCGCGGCCCCGGGCTGCTGCTGCCCCACCAGGGCGCGCTCGACCGCACCGACATCGTCTCGTACGGCCTCGTCTACATGCTGGGCACCGCGGGCCTCCCGCACGTCCTGGTGCGCTTCTTCACGGTCCGCGACGGGCACACCGCGCGCCGCTCGCTCGGCTGGGCCATCGGCGTCATGGGCGTCTTCTTCGGCCTGGTCGTGGTGATCGGCTTCGGCGCCAGGGCGCTGCTCAACTCGGCCGCCGCCAAGGAGGCCGCGGGCGCGGGCGGCAACCTCGTCGCCCCGATCCTGGCGCGGGAGCTGGCGGGCGGCGCGGGCGCCGCCTGGGGCGACATCAGCCTCGCGGTGATCTCCGGGGTCGCCTTCCTCACCATCCTCGCCGTGGTCTCCGGGCTGCTGCTGTCCGCCTCCGGCGCGGTGGCGCACGACCTGTGGACCGGCAGCCTGCACCGGGGCAGCGCGAAGGCCCGCCGGCAGGAGCCCGCCGTCGCCCGGATCACCGCGGTCGCCATGGGCGTCCTCGCGACCCTCGGCACCTGCGCGATCGGCTCGGGCCGCAACATCACCTTCCTGCTGGGGCTCGCCTTCCTGGTCGCCGCGAGCGCCAACCTGCCGGTGATCCTGCTGACCCTGTTCTGGAAGCGGTTCACCGCGCGCGGCGCGGTCGTGGGGCTGCTGGGCGGGCTGCTGGTGTCGATCGTGGTGATCGCGCTCTCGCCGACCTGGCTGCACGACGACGCCGTGATCAAGCTGGACTACCCGGCCGTCATCTCCATCCCCGCCGGGTTCCTCATCGCCTGTCTCGCCACCCTGCTCGGGCGCTCGCGCCCCGACCGGGCGGCCTGGGAGTCGATGTCGGTAAGGACCCAGCTCGGGAGCCGGGCGGCGGCGGCCGACGCGCCGGAACCCGCCGCGCGCACGTGAGCCGGGCCGCGCCCCTTCACCACCCCACCCGCAGAAGGAACCCGCAATGCCTCAGCCGCACCAGACGATGGCCGCCGTCACACCCGACGGCATCACCGTGAAGGGCCGTGACCTGGCCCGTGAACTCATCGGCTCCGTCACCCTCACCGACATGCTGCATCTGGAGATCACCGGGGAGCTGCCCGAGCCCGGCGCCCGGGACGCCCTCGACGCGGTGCTGACCGCCCTCACCGAGCACGGCATGACCGCCACCGCGGTCACCGCGAGGCTCACCGACCTGGGCGCCCCCGGGGCGCTCCAGGGGGCGGTCGCGGCAGGGCTGCTGGGCGCGGGCGACCGCTTCCTCGGCGCGCTCGACGGCGCCGCGAGGCTCCTCCAGGAGTGGCCGGCCGACGGCGACCCCGAGGAGCACGCGCGCCACCTCGCCGAGGAGGCACGCGCACGGCGCGGGCGGCTGCCGGGGCTCGGCCACCCCGTGCACACCGGCGGCGACCCGCGCACCGCGCGGCTGTTCGCGGTCGCCGACGCCGCCGGGCTCGACCCCGTACCGCGCGAGCGGTTCCTGCTGCTCCAGCGGCACGCCGAGCGGGTCGTCGGCAGGACGCTGCCGGTGAACGTCGACGGCGCGTCCGCGGTGCTGCTCACCGGGGTCGGCATCCCCTGGCAGGTGTGCCGGGGCATCGCGCTGGTGGCGCGGGCCGCGGGGCTCGTCGGGCACCTGTGGGACGAGCACCGCTCCCCCGCCGCCCACGCGCTGCTCGACGCGGCCGACGCCGCCGCCCCCTACCAGGCACCGGAGGTGACCGCGTGACCGGGACCGCACCGCGCGCCGGTGACCACACCGCGGAGGCCGTACCGCTGCCCGTACTGCTGCGCGAGCGTGCCGCGACCGACCCCGGGGCGGTGTTCGTCCAGGACACCGCCGAGGGCCCGGTCACCTACGCCCGCTTCGAGGAACTGGTCGGCCGGTGGCGCGGCGCGCTGCACACCGCGGGGGTGCGTGCAGGCGACCGGGTCGTGACGATGTTCCCGACAGGGCCCGAGGCGCTGGTGGTGTGGATGGCCGTCGCCAGGCTGGGCGCGGTGGAGGTGCCGCTGAACACCGCCTACCACGGCCGGGTCCTCGCGGGCGTGGTGGCGGACGCGGCACCCGCCGCGGCCGCCGTGCACCCCCGCTGGGCCGGGCGGTTCGCACCGGGCGAACTCCCCGGGCCCGCGCTGCCGACGGTGCTCACCGGCGCGGGCGGCCCGGACGGCACCCCGGGCCCCGCCACCACCGCGCCCGCGGACACCGCGCCGCCGCCCGAGCCGGAGCTGCGCGAGCACACCGTCGCCACCGTCGTCTACACCTCGGGCACCACGGGGCGCTCCAAGGGCGTCATGATCCCCTGGCGGCAGCTCGAACGCTCCGCCTTCTGGTGCATCCCGCTCGACGAGGCGGGCCCCGACGACCACTGGTACGTGCCGGTGCCGCTGTTCCACGTCAGCGGCAAGCTGTCGGTGTACGCGGCGGCCCTCACCGGCGCCCGCGCCGTCACCAGGGACGGCTTCAGCACCTCGGGCTTCTGGCCGGACGTGCGCGCCCACGGCTGTACGACGACGCTGCTGCCGGGCAGCGCGGCACGCTACCTGGAGTCGGTGCCCGAGGCCCCCGACGACGCGGACAACCCGCTCCGCAACGTCTTCGTGGCCCCCTTCCCGCGCGACCGCGCGGCGTTCGCGGCCCGCTTCGGGGTGCGGCTGACCACCGCGTTCAACATGACCGAGGTCAGTTGCCCGGTGGTCAGCGGCTGGGAACTCGGCCCCGAGGGGAGCTGCGGCCGTGCGCGCCCCGGCGCGCAGATCCGCATCGTCGACGAGGACGACCACGAGGTGCCCGACGGCGAGACCGGCGAGCTGCTGGTGCGCACCGACTCCCCCTGGGAGATCACCGCGGGCTACCTCGGCGCCCCCGAGGTCACCGCGGACGCCACCCGCAACCTCTGGTTCCACACCGGGGACCGCTGCCGCCGCGACGCCGAGGGCTGGGTCTACTTCGTGGACAGATCGGGCGACGCCATCAGGCGTCGCGGCGAGAACATCTGCTCCACCGACGTGGAGGCGGCCCTCGGGGGGCATCCGGCGGTCGCGGAGGCGGCCGTGATCGGGGTGCCGTCGCCGTGGGGCGAGCACGACGTCAAGGCGTTCGTGGTGCCGCGCGCCGGGCACGCCCCGGACGCGGTGCCCGGTGGGCTCGCCGCGGACATCGCCGCCTACGCCCGCGCGGAGCTGCCCCGGTTCATGGTGCCGCGCTACGTCGAGATCGTGGACGATCTGCCGCGCACCCACACCCAGCGGATACGCAAGGCGGAACTGCGCGCCCGCACCGGGCACGACGAGCGCCCCGGACGCTTCCACGACAGCGGACGCTGAGACACCGGACACCCCGCACCGCACACCGCCGAAGGCCGCGGCAGCACACACCACGGCCCAGCGAAAGGCCAACCGATGAGCATCACCCTCGACCGCGAAGGACAGGTCGCCGTCGTGACCATCCGCCGCCCCGAGCGCCACAACACCCTGGACATGCCCACGCTGAACGCGCTGCGGGACGCGTGGATCGAGATTCGCGACGACGACGCGCTGCGGGCCGCCGTACTCACCGGGGAGGGCGAGCGCGCGTTCTGCGCCGGGGCCGACCTCAAGGACTTCCTGCCCCGCCCGCATCCGCTGCGCGACCTGTGGAACCCGGGCGTGGAGCTGCGCCCCGACCGCGGCCTCGACCTGTTCAAGCCGGTGGTGGCCGCCGTCAACGGCTACTGCCTCGGCGGCGGTCTGACGCTGCTGCTCTCCACCGATCTGCGGGTGGCGGGCGAGCAGGCCACGTTCGCCACCCCCGAGGTGGGCCACGGCATCCTGGCGAGCTGCGGCGGCACCCAGCGCCTCGCGCAGCAACTGCCGCGCGCGCTCGCCATGGAGATGCTGCTCACCGGCGACCGGATCGACGCGGCGACCGCGCTGCGCTGGGGCCTGGTGAACCGGGTCGTCCCGGTGGACGAGGTGCTGCCCACCGCGCTCGGCCTGGCGCACCGCATCGCCCGCAACGCCCCGATGGCGGTGCAGGCCACCAAGGAGCTGGCACTGCGCTCCGGGGACATGGACACCGCCGCCGGGCTGCGCCTGGAGGACGCCATGGTGCGGCTGCTCCAGGACAGCGAGGACTTCGCCGAGGGCGTCAGGGCCTTCGCCGAGCGCCGCCCCGCCGAGTTCCGGGGGCGGTGACGATGCCGCACGCACCCGAGGGCGGCGCCCCGGCCCGCGGCACACCGCAGGCGGCCGTGCCGGGCCCCCGTGACACCCACTCCCCCGCCCTGCCGCTACCGGTCCCCGCGGGCATCGCCGCCCGGGTGGCACGCCCGCGGAGCGCACCGCCGCCGCCCACCCTGGCGGACCTGGTGGCCGCGCAGGCCCAGTGGCGGCCCGAGCGCACCGCGCTCATCGACGACGCGGGGGAACACACCTACGGCGCCCTGCACCTACGGGTCACCGCGCTGGCGCGCGGGCTGCGGGCGCTCGGGGTGCACACGGGCGACCCGGTGGCGGTGGCCGAGGACCCGTGCGCCGACATGGTCGCCCTCTACCTGGCCACCGCGCGCATCGGCGCCGTCCTCGTACCGCTGAGCACCCGGCTCACCGCGGCGGAGCTGGCGGTCCCGCTCGGCATGGCGCGCCCGGTGCTCGCGGCGGGCTCCGCGGAGCGCGCCGAGGTGCTGTCCGCCGCCCTGGACCACTGCGGCGCGGACACCACCATGCTCACCGGGGGCGAGGACACCACCTGGGCGGACTGCGTCGCCGCCGCGGGGGCCGCGCTCCCGGCCGGTGCGGGCGCGCCCGACCCCGAGGTGGGCCCCGACAGCCCCCATCTGCTGCTGTTCACCTCGGGCACCACGGGCGCCCCCAAGGCGGCGGTGCTCTCCCAACGGCGCAGCCTGGGCGACGCGTTCGGCGCGGCGCTGGCGTCCGGGGTGCGCCCGGACGACCGGCTGCTCGCCTACCAGCCGCTCTACCACACCGGCGGCTGGGACTTCCTGAAGCAGTATCTGCTGGCGGGCGGCTCGGCGGTGCTGATGCGGAAGTTCGACCCCGACACCGCGCTCGCGCTGATCGAGCGGCACCGCTGCACCTCGCTCTTCGCGGTGCCGCTGGTGCTGGCCAGGCTGCTCGACGCGCCCCGGCTCGGCCGCACCGACCTGGCGTCGCTGCGGCGCCTGATGTACGCGAGCTACGAGCCGAGCCGTCTTGTGCCGCGGGCGGTGGCCGCGTTCGAGGAGCGCGGCGCCCGCGATATACGCCTTGAGCATGTGTACGGGCAGACCGAGGCGGGCTCCTTCATCGCCACCCTGCGCCCCGAGGACGCCGTACCCGACACCCTCGACGCGGTCGGCACCCCGGTGCCGGGGGTGACGGTGGCGCTGCTCGATCCCGCGCTGCGGCCGGTGCAGGACGGGCGTACCGGGGAGGTGTGCGTGCGCGGCGAGAGCGTGATGCTCGGCTACCTGGACGACCCCGGGGCCACCGCGGCGGCGTTCGAGGGCGGCTGGCTGCACACCGGCGACCTGGGCGTCAAGGGCGCGGACGGGCAGTTGCGCATCGTCGGGCGGCTGCGCGACATGGTGCGTACCGCGGGCGAGAACGTGTTCCCGAAGGAGGTCGAGGCCGCCCTGGTGGAGCACCCCGAGGTGCTGGACTGCGCGGTGTTCGGGGTGCCGGACGAGGAGTGGGACGAGCGGGTCGCCGCGCTGGTGGTGCGCGCCTCCGGCTCGACACTCACCGAGGACGCGCTGACCGCGCACCTGCGGGCGAGGCTCGCCGGTTTCAAGCTGCCGCGCACCCTGCGGTTCGTGGCGGCGATCCCGAAGACCCCGGCGGGCAAGACCGACCGCAAGGCGCTGCCCGGGCGTCTTGCGGCCGACCCGGCGCCTTCCGGGCAGGTCCCGGGGCCTTCAGGGGAGGTGGCGCGGTGAGCGCACGTGCCCCGCGGGAGCCGGGCGCCGGCTCGCCTATCCTCTGGTCACGGCGGTACGCGACGGGCCCGTGCGGTGCGCGGGGCTTGAGGAGGACGAGGCATGGCGGACGGACGCGGCGACCCGCTGCTCAGTGTGGAGCGCAGCATCGCGGTGCTGGACCTGTTCACCTCACGGCGGGCCACGCTGACCCTCGCGGAGATGCAGGAACTGCTGCCGTGGCCGCGTACCACCCTGCACCGGTACGCGCACTCGCTGCGGCAGACCGGCATGCTCTCCTACGACACCAGGAGGAGCCGCTACCGGCTCGGCCCGAAACTGGTGCGGCTCGGCGCCGTGGCGCTCAACGGGCTGCCGCTCGCGGAGCTTGCGGGCCCGCTGCTGGAGCGCCTGGTGCGGCTGACCCAGGTCACGGCGCTGCTGACCATCTGGGACGGGGACGCGCCGCTGGTGGTGCGGGAGAACGACAACACCGACCAGTTGGTGTCGCTGAAGATCCGCGAGGGCTCCCACCTTCCGGCGTTCGACTCGGCGGCAGGGCAGGTCTTCCTCGCGTTCTCGCCGACCGCCCGGGAGCGGTTCGACAGCCAGCAGGACCCGGCCGCGGACCTCGCGGAGCGGGAACGCACCCTGGAGGCGGTGCGCCGGGACGGGCTCGCCTACACGGAGGTGCTGTCGGGGCTGCGGGCGTACGCGGCGCCGGTGTTCCAGGCCGGGGAGCTGGTGGGCGCGGTCAGCATCCTCGGCACGGTCTCCCAGTTGCCGGAGCCCGGCCCCTCGCAGCCCACGGAGCGGCTGCTCGCGGTCTGCAAGCGGCTGAGCGAGGCGCTGGGCGCGGAGGACCCCGAGGAGCCGGGGGCGCTCGCGGGCGGGGAACTCGCGGCCGAGGCGCTGCCCAGAGGGCGCACACTGCCGGAGTGATCCGGGGCCGCGCCCGCGCGTGCCCCGCGGAAGGAGCGGTGCGATGACCATCGACGTCACCCGGGAAGGCCCGGTGCTGACCCTCACGCTCAACAGGCCCGAGCGGCTCAACGCCCTGACGGGTCCTGACTACCGCGACCTCTCCGCGGCCTGGCGCGAGGCGGGCGAGGACGACCGGGTGCGGGCCGTGGTGCTGACCGGGGCGGGCGAGCGGGCGTTCTGCACGGGCGCCGACCTCAAGGACACCATTCCGCACCCGCCGCCGCTGGGGGATCTGGCGAAGCCGCGGGCCGCGGTGCGCCCCGACAGGGCCCAGCCGCTGTGGAAGCCGGTGATCGCGGCGGTGCGCGGCTACTGCCTGGGCGGCGGCCTGACCCTCATGCTCCGTACCGACCTCCGCGTCGTCGCGGAGGACGCGGTGTTCGGCCTGCCGGAGGTCGCCTGGGGCATCCCCGTCAACTGCCCGCCGGGAGAGCTGGGCACCTCCCACCCGGCGGGCGCCCGCTGGGCCCTCACGGGCGACCGCTTCGACGCCCGCGAGGCGTTCACATACGGCCTGGTCAACAGGGTCGTACCGGCCGCAGAGGTGGCGGCTGCGGCGATGGCCCTGGCGCGGCGGGTGGCGGAGCACCCGCTGGACGAGCTGACGGCCGTCAAGTACCTGGCCCTGTCCGGCTAGTCGGCGGTCTCGCGGCCGCGGTCGGCGGTCAGGGCCTCGATGCCGGCGATCAGCCGTTCGAGGCCGAAACGGTAGGCGTGCTCGGGGTTGTGGGCGGCCTGGTGGGCCTCGCCCGCGGCCTGGCCCACCCGCGAGCCGAGCGGGAACCGTGCGGGGTCGAGGACCTCGGAGAGCGGGGGCGCGACGCGTTCCCACCACTGGGCGTCGGTGACCCCGGTGCGCCGCACGACGCGGTCCGCCTCCACCCGCCGGCGGGCGACGCCCTCGACATGGGTCTGCACCAGGGTGAGGACGGCGTCCATCTCGATGTCGTCGAGGCCGATACCCTCGATGACACCCAGCTCCAGTTCGTACTTGGCGACGGTGTGGGGGCCGAGCGGGGGGCGGCCCGTGAAGATCTGGAGCACCCAGGGGTGGCGCAGCGCGAGATCCCAGTTCACCCGCGCGACGCGGCGCAGGCCGTCCTGCCAGCCCTCGTCCTCGGGGCGGGTCCCGAACTCGGTCACGGCCTCGGCGTAGACGGTGTCGAGCATGACTTCGAGCAATTCGTCACGGGACGCGAGGTAGGTGTAGAGCGACATCGTGCCCACCCCCAGGGCCTCCGCCACCCGCCGCATCGACAGCAGGCCGAGATCCTGGTCGGCGTCGGCGAGTTCGACGGCGGCGGCGACGACCTGCCCGGTGGTCAGGGTGTGCCGGGGGCCGCGGCGCGGTGGCTGCCGGGTGCCCCACAGCGTCGCGATCGTCCGCGCGGGGTCCGTCGCGCCCTTGCCCTCTTCCGTCGCCATGGGCGTCAGACTACACCGCTTCGTACGGCGTACGATGTTGCGCTATGGTTCTCCGTATGCCATACGAAGAAATATCGGAGCGGGCCCAGAACGACTGGGCGATCGAGGCCACCGGCGTTCGCAAGAGCTTCGGGGGCAGGACGGCGCTCGACGGCGTGGACCTGCGGGTGCGGACGGGCACGGTGTACGGGCTGCTCGGGCCGAACGGGGCCGGGAAGACCACCGCCGTCCGTATCCTCACCACCCTGCTGCGCCCCGACGCGGGCGAGGTCCGCGTCGCCGGATGCGATGTGCTGGCCGACCCGGGCCCGGCGCGCTACCGGATGGGCCTCGTCGGCCAGAACACATCGGTGGACGAGATACTCACCGGGCGGCAGAACCTGGTCCTGTTCGGCAAGCTGTACCACCTGCGGTCCGCGGTCGCCCGGCGGCGGGCCGGCGAACTGCTCGAACGCTTCGGGCTGACCAACGCCGCGGACAGGCCGGTCGCCGGCTACTCCGGCGGAATGCGCCGCCGCCTCGACCTCGCCGCCGCCCTCATCCTCTCGCCGCGGGTCCTCTTCCTGGACGAGCCGACCACCGGTCTCGACCCGCGGGCGCGCAACGAGGTGTGGACCATGATCAAGGAGATCGTGGCGGCCGGCACCACCGCGCTGCTCACCACCCAGTACCTGGAGGAGGCCGACCGGCTCGCCGACCGGCTGGCGCTCATCGACGCCGGCCGTGTCGTCGCCGAGGGAACGCCCGACGAGTTGAAGGCGCGTGTGGGCCCCGACCGTGTCGAGACCGCCGTGCGCAAGCCCACCCTCGACGAGGTGTTCCTTGCCCTCACAGGACAACACCCCACCGTCACACCCCCGCAGGACGAGGAGATCACCGCATGAGCGCGCCCACCGCCGCGATCACCGCACCGTCCGGGCACCGCGCGAGCGCCGTGCGGGACACCGCCACCCTGGCCGGCCGCATCCTGACCCACTGGCGCCAACGCCCCGTGTCGATCCTGCTCGGCTTCCTCTTCCCCGTCCTGATGGTGCTGATGTTCGGCTACCTCTTCGGCGGGGCGATGTCCCTGCCGGGCGGCGACTACATGGACTTCCTCATCCCCGGCATGCTCACCATGACCATGCTGTTCGGGCTCGAATCCCTCGTCGTCTCGGTGGCCCATGACACCGCGAAGGGCGTCACCGAGCGCATCCGTTCCCTGCCCGTCGGCACCGCACCCGCGCTCGCCGGTCGCAGCGCGGCCGACATGCTCAACGCCCTGGTCGGCCTGGCCGTCATGATCGGCACAGGGCTGCTGGTCGGCTGGCGGCCCGAGCGCGGCCTCGCCCCGGCCCTCGCCGCCGCAGGGCTGCTGCTGTGGCTGCGGTGGGCCTTCACCTGGGTCGGTGTCCACCTCGGGCTCCTGCTCAGGACACCGGAGTCGGCGGTGGCCGTACAGGTCGTGGTCTGGCCGGTCGGGTTCCTCTCCAGCGTGTACGTCTCCCCCGACACCATGCCCGGCTGGCTCGGCGCCATCGCCACCTGGAACCCCCTGACCGCCACCGCTACCGCGATCCGGGAGCTGTTCGGCAACCCCGGCTGGAACACGGGCGGCTGGGCCGCCGACCACGCCATCGCCCTGGCCCTGATCTGGCCCGCCCTGCTCACCCTCGTCTTCGTGCCGCTCGCCTGCCGACAGTACGGGGCACTCGCGAACTGACCCGTCCGCCCGCCGCGCCGCCGCCCGTTGCCGACGACGTGGAGCCCGTGCCCTCGCACCGCGGCCCGGAGCGGTTCGAGGGCGGCGGCCGCTCGCCGCACGGTGACCCGTACGGCCCGGGCCGCGGACCCGTCCCCGTCCGCGGCCGGATCGCGCCTCACGCCGCCGTTTGCCTGGCCAGCGACCAGAGCCTGGCGCGTGCGTCGTCGACCCGGTCGGCGGTGGCGGCCATCTCGGTGTGCTGGGCGTCGGCCCGTGCCCGCTGCCTGCGGGCGATGTCCGCGAGCGGGGCGCGGGCGGGGCCGCCCAGCATGGTGTGCGTCTGGACGCTGTGCACCGGGTCGAGCGCGACGGCGAGGTCCGCCTCGGGGACGCCGACCGGGGAGCCGGTCACCTCCGCGCCCGCCGCGTCGAGGTCGTCGGGCGTCAGCTCCCTGGCCTCCTTGCCCGCCGCGAGGGCACGGCGCACCGCGACACCGACGATGTTGTGCGCGACGCGGAACGACAACCCGCCCGTCCTGGCCACCAGTTCCGCGACGTCGGTGGCGGTGCCGAAGCCGCTCGCGGCCTCGTCGAGCATCCGCTCGGGGCGCACCGACAGCGTCCCGACGATGCCGGACAGCAGCCCGAGCGCCATGCGGGTGCCCACCGCCGCCTCCATCAGCGGGCCGTTGACCTCCGTCGCCCCGTCGTTGACGTCGGCGAACGAGGTGTTCTTCGCGCACGCGAGCACACCGACGCCGTTGCCGATGACCGAGCCGCAGAGCCCCTTGACCCGCTCCAGCGCGACCGGGCTCTTCTTCTGCGGCATGATGCTGCTGGCCACGCCGAACTCGTCGCTCAATTCGAGGAATCCGAACTCCTTGGTGCACCAGAGCTGGATGTCGAGCGCGAGCCTGGACAGCGAGGCGCACAGCCCCGACAGCAGCCCCGCGGCCTCGTAGCCGTCATCGCGGGAGGCGACGCCGTCGTAGCAGACGTCGAGGGGCGCCGTGAAGCCCAGAAGGTCGGCGGTGAACGCGCGGTCGATGTCGAACGAGGTCCCGGACAGCGCCGCCGAGCCGAGCGGCGACAGGTTCACCCGGCTCATCGCGCCCACAAGACGCTCGCCGTCGCGCAGCAGCACCTCGACGAACGAGCGCAGGTAGTAGCCGAAGGTGATGGGCTGCGCGTGGTGGGTATGGGTGTACCCGGGCATCACCGTCTCGGCGTGGGTGTCCGCCAGCCGCAGCAGCGTCTCGCGCAGGTGCGCCAGCGCGTCCCACACCGCGAGCAGCCGCTCCCGCAGCGCCATCCGCCAGGCCGTGGTGTGCAGGTCGTTGCGGCTGCGCGCGGTCTGGAGCATGCCGCCCGCGTAGCCGCCGACCTCGCCGATGACCCACCGCTCCACATAGGTGTACAGGTCCTCCTCGGTGCCGTCGACGGTGACCTCGGCGCGGCCGCCGTCCTCCAGGCGCACCAGGGCGCCGAGCAGGGCCGCGCCTGCGTCGGGCGGGACGATGCCCTGCCGTACCAGCATCAGCACGTGCGCGAGGTGGGTCTCCACCTCGTGGACCGCGTTGTAGGTCAACTGCCGCTGTACCGAGGGCCCGAACACGAACTCGGCCATCTCGCCGCTCGGCGCGCCCCCGAGCCTGCGGCGTACCGACAGTCCCTCGGTCCCCGACGCTCCAGTCACTCGTCTACCGCCTTCCGTAGTTCGTCTGCCCACTTCTTGACTGCCTGCCGCAATGACGTGTGCGTGGAGAACGCCTCCTGCATGAGGTTCGCGCCGATGAACCGGTCGCTGATGAAGCGGCTGTGGGGATTCACGGTGCCGGTGGTCACCAGCGCGCCGTCCACCACGCGCGCCCCGGCCTCCCTGGTGAAATCCATGGTGTTGCGCAGGTCGAAGGCCCGTTTGACGAGCGGACCGTACGCGTCGTTCAGCACGTTCTTCGTCCGGGAGATCTCCTTCTGGATGCTGGCGAGCGGCGGCACGTAGTTCGGGTAGTCGGTGAGGCTGAACTCCAGCGCGCGCGATCCGGTGAGGACGTGGCGCAGGAAGTCCTTGGCGACCGGGACGTCCGGATTTCCGTACTCCTTGGTGGAGATGGTGAAGAGGTTGGGGTTCTGGTAGCCGATTCCGATTCCGGAGTCGCCGATGAGCAGGGGGCCCGTCCTGGTTTTCGCGAGGATGTCCTTCGCGGTGCTCTGCGCGGTGGTGACGACCCCGGGGTCGTAGACGACCTGGGCGATCTGGCCGCTGACGTAGGTGCTGACCATGTCGTCGTAGGAGTACGACTTGATGCCGGGCGGCGCCGCGGCGGCGAGGTCCCGCACGATCTCCAGGGCCCGTACGGCGGCGTCGCCGCGGTCGAGACTGACGGCGAAGTCCTTGTCGAAGAACGTGCCGCCCTGGGACCAGAGGACCTGTGCGAAGAAGATGTCCCCCGCCCTGCCGATGCTCGCCGGGATCGCGGTGCCGTAGGTTTTGGCGCCGCGGCGCAGCTCCTTCGAGGAGTCGGCGAACTCGCGCCAGGTCGTCGCGGGGCGCAGGCCCTTCGCGGTGAGCAGGTCGTCGCGGTACCAGTAGTCGCTGAACGGGTCGAGCGTGTACGGGATGTCGTAGATGACGCCGTCGATGGGGATGAGCGCGTGCTCGACGAAGTCGTCCCTGCCGATCCGGTCCACCACGTCGTCGAGGGGCTCCAGCATGCCCTTCTTCGCGAACATGTGGCGTTCCTCCGGCAGGATCTTGAAGATGCCCGGCAGCCGTCTGATGGCCTGCATGCTGAGCAGCCGCTGAAGGCGCCCGTCGGTGCTGACCAGCTCCATCTCGACGTGGACGCGGGGGTGGTCGCGCTCGTAGGCCGCGATCGCGCGGTGGAAGAACGACACGGTCGCGGGGTCGGTCTCGTTGTGGAAGAAGCGCAGGGTGCCCTTCCCGCCCCCGGCGAGGGTGCCGCAGCCGGCCAGCGCGCCGCCGGCCGCGGCGCCGCCCGCGGACGTGAGGAAGCGGCGCCGCGTCACCGCGGTCATGACCTGCACACCTCCACGGTGTGCCGGCCGACGAAGTCCTCGTCGAACTCAAGGCCGAACCCGTCGCGCTGCGGCACCGAGATCACACCGTCGCCGAGGCGTGGCCCCGCGGTCATCATGTGGGCGAAGACGGGGTCGCGGTCCGGGTCGGGGAAGCACTCGACATAGGTGCGTGCCGGGGTGGACGCGAGGAGTTGGATGGCCATCTGCGGTTCCTCGTGGTGCCCGACCCCGGCGCCGTACATGCCCGCCACCGCGTGGGCGCGCTGCCACTCGCTGGGGCCCCCGGCCTCCGAGGCGTCGAAGTTCATCACGTCCACACCGCCCGCGGCGAACAGCCGGTGCATACCATGGCTGCTGATCTCGCTCTGACCGGCGCAGATCGGCAGGGGGCAGCGCCTGGCGAGCTGCCCCATCCACTCGCCGTCCGCGTACCAGTGGCAGGGCTCCTCGAACCACTTGATGTCCAGGTGGGCGATGCGCGCGGCGAAGTCGGCGGCCTCGCGCACCGTCCAGCCGCGGTTGGCGTCCACCGCCAGGGCGAACCCGGGGCCGCCGCCGTCGCGTGCCGCGGCGACGCGCTCGGCGTCCTCGGCCGGGGTGCGCCCGCCGACCTTCACCTTGCACCCTGCGACGCCCGCGGCCCCGAGCCCGCGCATCTCCTCCGCGAGGTCGTCGAGGGTCTTGCCCTCGGCGTAGTACCCGGCGATCGCCATCGCGGGCACCGACGTCGCGTTCCCGCCGAGCAGGGAGGCCACGTTGGTGCCGAGTGCCTTGCCCTTGAGGTCCCACAGGGCGGTGTCGAGGCAGGCGACGGACTGCATGCCGACGGCCTTGTCCCGCATGTGCCTGACCCGGTCGCCCATGGCCGCCCAGAGCGCCCGGTGGTCGAAGATGCTCCGGCCCACGAGCGCGGGCAGGAGTTCCTCGGTGACGGTGTGGGCGATGGTCCGCGCGGCCGATGGCGGGTCGCCGTTGTAGACCTGGCTCACCAGGCCGTCGTCGGTGTGCAGCCTGGTGATGACGGTGTTGCGGGTGGGCACCGAGTATGTGCTGCCCAGGAAGGTCGCCGGCAGTTGCACCTCGACGGCGACGGCCTCGGCCCGTTCGATCCGCGTTCCCATCTCGTCCTCGGTTCCCCTCAGTCGGTGACCGGTCGGTCGTGTTGTCCTCTGGTCCGCCGGGTGCTCGTCCCCGGTCACGCCTTGAGCCCGCCCGCGCCGAGCCCGGCGACGATCTTCCGTTGCAGCGCCGCGTACAGCACGATCACCGGCAGGGTGATCAGCACACCGCCCGCGAGCAGCACGCCCCAGTACTCGACCTGGTTCTGGGTGAGCAGTTCCTCCATGCCGACCGGGAGCGTCTTCTTGCCGGCCGAGGCGATGAAGATGAGCGCGAACAGGAACTCGTTCCACGCGTGCGCGAAGACGAACAGGGCCACGGAGACCGCCCCCGGCATGGCGAGCGGGAACGTCACCCTGATCAGCGCGCGCAGCCGCCCGCACCCGTCGACCATGGCCGCCTCCTCCAACTCGACGGGGATCGCCCGGAAGTACGACCGCATCAGCCACACGCTGACCGGCAGTGTGAAGGTGGTGTCGGCGACGATCAGGCCGATCCTGCTGTCGACGAGGCCGAGCTTCAGCAGGACGATGAGCAGCGGGGTCGCCATGAGCACCGAGGGCGTCATGTAGGCGAGGAGCATGCCCTTCGCGAACAGCGAGGTGGCGCGGTACCTGAACCGTGTGATGCTGTACGCGGCGAGGCTGCCGATCACCACCGAGATCACGGTCGTGCCGACGGCGACGAGCGCGCTGTTGACGAAGAACGTGCCGAACGTCGTCGTCGTGAACAGGCTCCGGTAGTTGTCCATGGTCCACTGCGCGGGCAGCACGGTGGGCGGGCTGCCGACGAGTTCGCGGGTGGACTTCAGCGAGCACAGCGTCATCCACAGCAGCGGCAGGGCGACGACGAGGACCACGGCCACCACGCACACATGGAGCAGGGTCCGCTCAACGGCCCGGCTGCCGCGCCAACGCACGTTCCACGCGGATGCGGTCATCACATCTTCTCCTCGGCTCTGCGCATCAACCAGAGGTAGACCCCCGCGAGGACCATGAGCATGGCGAACAGGGTGATGCCCATGGCCGCCGCCCGCCCGGTGTCGAGGTCCTGGAAGGCCGTCCGGTAGATCGCGACGGGAACGGTCGTCGTGGCGTCGCCTGGACCGCCCCCGGTGAGCATGAACACCACGTCGAACTTGTCGAAGTTCCAGATCGTGCGCAGCAGTCCGACGAGCAGCAGCACCGGCATCAGATGCGGCAGGGTGACGCTGGTGAACCGGCGCAGCCGGCCGGCCCCGTCCACCGCCGCGGCCTCGTAGAGGTCGTCGGGGATCGACTGGAGGGCGCCGAGCAGCGCGATGACCACGAACGGGAAGAACTTCCAGCCGCTCACGAGGACCGCCATCAGCATCGCCCGCGTGGGGTCGCCGAGCCAGGTGACGGGCTCCGCGATCAGATGCAGCGCCATGAGGACCCGGTTCACGATGCCGAGGAGGTCCTGGAACATGAAACGGAATGTGATCACCGCGACGACGGACGGCAGCAGATAGGGAAAGAGCACCAGCGCACGCGCCAGCGAACGCATTCGGAAGCTCTGGTGCAGCAACAGCGCGACCGGCAGCCCGAACAGGAACTCAAGGATCAAACCGCCGAACACCCATACCGCGCTTTTCGCGAGGGCCCGGTAGAAATAGCCGTCGGTGAGGACCCAGGCGAAGTTGTCGAATCCGGCGTACGGTCCCGCGACACTGCCGGTCTCCACGTGCTGAAGGCTCTGCACGACCACCATGACGAGTGGCACGAAGACGAAAAGCAGTACCAGCACGGCGGAGGGCAGCGAAAAGAAATACGCGACGGCACGCGCTCCCGCGGAACTTGCAGAGCCTTTGGTACGGGGTCTGAATTCCCATCTGCTGGATTTCGCTCGATACATGTCATCGACATTCTGATCGGCGGCCATGAAACGGAGTCTGTTTGTGCGCCGTCAATTCGTCAAGATCGATGACTCTGCAACGCCCCTGGTATCGTTTGCAGATGACGACCATGCGCGAGGTGGCCCGTCTGGCCGGGGTCTCCGCCTCGACGGTGTCCCGTGCCCTCAGCGGGCATCCGTACGTCGAGGCCGAGCTGCGGGAGCGCATCAGGGCGCTGGCCGACGAGCTGGGCTACCGGCCCAACCCGCTCGCGCGCGGACTGCGCAGCAGCAGGAGCAACACCATCGGCCTGATCATCCCGGATGTGTTCAACCCGTCGTACTACGGCATCGCGGGCGTCCTCCAGAGCCGGCTGCGCGACCTCGGCTACGGGCTGTTGCTCGAAGTCACGAACAACGACCGGGAGACCGACAGGCGTTGCCTCGCGCACTTCTACGAGCAGCACGTCGCGGGCATCTTCTACGTGCCGTCGTCGGCGACGACGCCCGTGACCGTGGACGAGCGGGCGGCCGACGTGCCGCTGGTGGAGCTGTTCCGGCGCACGACGTCCTCGCCGTTCGACGGGATCGTGCACGACGAGGACGTCGGCGCGCACCGCATCGCCGAGCACCTGGTCGGCCTGGGGCACGAGCGGATCGGGATGATCGCGGGCCCGCGCGGCTACAGCACCACCCGCCGCCGGGTGAACGGGGCGCTCGACGCGCTGCGGGCCGCGGGCCGCGACCCCGGGCTGCTGCGCGTGGTGCACCGCGAGTACTCGGTCCCCGGCGGGGAGCGCGGCTTCGACGAACTCCTCGACCTGCGGCCCGCGCCCACGGCGGTCATCGCGGCCAGCTCCCACTTCGTGCTCGGGGCGCTGCTCGCCGCCCGGCGCAGGGGCGTCACGATCCCCCGGCAGCTCTCCCTCGCCGGGATGGGCGACCCCGACTGGTACCAGGTCGCGCAGGCGCCGGTGACGACGTACGCGTTCCCGATCAGGGAGTTGGGGCTGCTCGCCGCGCATCTCCTCGTCAGCCGTCTCGACCAGGTGGACCCGCGCGAGCGGCCCACCCAGATCGTGGTGTCCGGCACCCTCCTGAAGCGCGAGTCGACCGGCGCGCCGCCCCGTTCGCGGGCGCCGTCGAAGCGCCGGGGCCGGGCGCGTTGAACCGGCCGCCGGTGCTCCTGCGGGGCGGCCGGTGTCAGGTGTCGTAGCGGTAGAACCTGGTGTGGTCGAGCAGGTCGGCGGGGGTCATGGTGTGCCAGGGGGCGAGCGGCGTGTGCAGCCCCGGCACGTCGGGGGTGGGGTGGCGGGGCAGGTAGTGCGGGACGGTGGGGTGCAGGCGCTGCCAGTCCGCCCAGATCTTGTCGATGAAGCAGTGGTGGAGGAAGAAGACGGGGTCGTTCGGGGAGCCGATGAAGTCCATGTGGCCGCCGACGAAGGCGTGCGCGGCGGCGTGCAGCTTGCCGAACGACGCCTCCCAGGGGAAGCGCGCGTAGCCCTCCAGGTGGTTGCGGAAGCTGGGGTAGGGGGCGTCCTGGCCGCTGAGGTGGTTCCAGGGCGGGCAGTCGTAGACCGGCAGCGCCAGGGTGTCGGCCAACTGCCGGGCGGTGGACAGCGTCCCCGCGGGGCCGATGTCGCGCACCAGGAAGTCGCGGTCGTCCTCGGTGTAGTGGCCGTTGAGCCAGGGCACCTCGTCGCCCGTGGGCCTGACGTTGGTCCCGAGCCGCCAGCCGTGGCGGCGGGCGAACGGGCCCGTGGTCACCCGCCCGTCGCCGGGGCGCCCGTTCCCGCCCATGAAGTCGTCGGCCCACAGCGGCGATCCGGCGCCGCGGTCCCTGGTCCAGTCCCAGTACGGCAGGCTCACCGAGCTGTCGGCCTCCTTCAGCGCCCGCTCGAAGAGCAGCAGGAACTGCCGGTGCCAGGGCAGCAGGGACGGCGAGAGGTGGGCGGTGCGGCAGCCGTGGTCGTGGTGGATGTAGTCGGCGGAGTTGACCCGGATGTGCGCGGCGACCAGGGTGTCGTAGCTGCCGCGCCGCTTGGTCTCCCGTACCGCGCGGACGAAGCGGCGCCGCTCCTCCGCGGTCAGCTCCAGGTAGTTCCTGCGGACGTGGGGGCGGGCCCGCGGCTCGATCCGGGTGGGGCCCGGCAGCTCGGGCCAGGGGCGGCCGTCGCCGGGCCGCAGCAGCCCGGCACCGCGCAGCCGTCGCACGGCGCGCCTTGCGGCCGTCACCGGGTCACGGTCGAGGGCGTAGTGGCACAGCGGGGACAGGTAGGCGTCGGGGCCCATCGCCATCAGTTCCAGCTCGCGGCCGTCGATCGTCACCCGCGGTGTGCCGTGCGGGGTGTCGATGCGGATGGTGCGGCCCAGGTAGCGCTCGGTGTGGGCGTGCGAGACCGCGGGGTACGCCGCGGTGGGCAGCAGGGCCGCGGCACCGGCCGCCGCGGCCCGTCTCAGCGCGTCGCGTCGGTTCACCGGGTCCTCCTCTCCTCCGGCGGGGCCCGCCCGGCGGCGCGGGCGGGCGGCCGGTTCTCTTGGGGTCAGCGGGGCGGCGGCAGATAGCCGGAGGCGAGCAGGTAGCGCAGGTAGTGGTCGATGAGCCGGGTGTCGACGGGCGGGCAGACCAGTCCGCTGCCGGACAGGGCGGCGTCGGTGTTGGTCCTGGACAGCCGCGGGAAGACGTCCTGGAGGTACATCTCCTTCACCGAGATCTCCGCTCCCCTGCCGCGGTCCACGCAGAGCGAGAGGAAGGGCGCCGTGGCGCTCGTGGGGTGGGCGGCGACGTGCCGCACCAACTCCTCGACCCAGTCGGCGTACGGCAGCCGGTGCAGGGTGTAGCCCAGCCGCTCCATGCGGTCGAGGACGTCGCCGAGCAGTGCGGGGCGGGGGTTGGTGAGGTGGTAGGTGCGGCCGTCGGCCGGGTGCCGTGTGGCGATGTGGAGGACGGCCGCGGCGAGGTGGTCGACGGGCACGAAGTCCATCGGCAGCGCGATGTCGGGCGCCTTGCCGGTCTCGGCCACCATCCTGAACAGGGAGCAGATCGCGGTCTCGGTGTTGCAGGCGCCGCTGCCGGTGTCCCCGGTGATCTCGTAGGGCCGGTGCACGGCGGTGGGCAGGCCGGCCCGCGCGGCGTTCGCCAGCAGGCGTTCGGCGACCCACTTGCTCTCGGCGTAGCCCATGGTGAGCCGGTCGGCGTGGTCGAGCGGGTCGTCCTCGCCCACCGTGCGCACCCCCGCGGTGCCGAAGCCCGCCAGCACGGCGACGGTGGACAGGAAGTGCACCGGCACCCTGCGGGGCGCGGCGAGCCGTACGACCTCCCGGGTGCCGCCGACGTTCGCGGCGCGCAGCGCGGTGTACGGATAGAGGAAGTTGACCTGGGCGGCGCTGTGCAGGATCAGGTCGAGGTGGCCGCTCAGCCACCCCTGGTGCGCGGGGTCGAGGCCGAGTCCCGGCGCGGTGAGGTCGCAGGGGAAGGCGACGACGCGGCCGGGCACCGCGGGCGCCGGGTCGAGGCCGTAGCGGTCGAGGGTGCCCAGCAGCCGGCGGCGGGCGTGCTCGGGGTCGCGGGCGCGTACGGGGCAGTGGACGCGGGCGTCGGTGGTGCGCAGCAGCCGGTCGAGGAGGAAGGCGCCGACGAATCCGGTGGCCCCGGTGACCAGCACCTCCGCGGGGCTGCCCGGCCGCGGCGGCGGTCCCGTGGGTTCAGGGAGTGGGAAGCCGAGGTCCGCTTCCCCGGCGAAGTCGACGCCTCCGCCCGGGTCGACGGCCTGGGTCTTCGCGGCGGCGCGTGCCACCGCCCGTACGTACGCGCCGAAGGCGGGCTCGGCCAGCAGGGCGCGTACGAGGCCGGTGCCGTGGACGGGTTCGAGTCCGGCGGCGGCGAGGGTGCGGTTGACGACCTCGGCGGCCAGCAGCGACTCACCGCCGAGGTCGAAGAAGCTGTCGCCGGAGGCGGGCGTGACCCGCAGCACCTCGGTCCACACCTCCGCGAGCAGCAGGGCGAGCGGGTCGGGCCCGGGGCCGCCCGCCGGGGGCTCGGACGCGGCCCTGGGCGCAGGGACCGCGGGCCGCGGGGAGTCGGCGCGTGCCAGCAGCGCCTTGCGGTCGACCTTTCCCGCGCCGGTCACCGGGAACCTGTCGAGGACGGTCAGCCGCGGTACGCACGCGGCGGGCAGCCACTGTGCGCAGTAGCGGCGCAGCAGCCCGGGGTCGGGGGTGCGGCCGGGGACGGCGGGGGTGACGTAGCCGAGGAGGGCGGTCCTGTTCGCTGCGGGCTCCACGACGGCCTCGCCGACGTCCGGGTGGCTGCGCAGCCGTGCCTCCACCTCGTCGGGCTCGACCCGGTGGCCGCGGATCTTCACCTGGCGGTCGAGCCGTCCGAGGTATTCGAGCAGCCCGTCGGGGCGGCGGCGCACCCGGTCGCCGGTGCGGTAGACGCGGGCGCCGGGCGCGGCGGGGACCCGGGTGAACCGTTCCTCCGTGGTCCCGGTGTCACCGACGTACCCCTGGGCGAGGCCGTCGCCGCCGACGGCGAGTTCGCCCGGCTCCCCGTCGGGCGCGGCGGTGCCGTCGGGCCGCAGAACGTGGCAGGTGGCGGCGCCGTAGGGGCGTCCGATGGGGACGGAGACGGCGTCGGGGGGCAGTTCCGCGACGCGGTGGAAGGTGGAGACCACGGAGTTCTCCGTGGGGCCGTAGAAGTTGACGAGGGTGGTGCGCGGGCAGGTGCGCAGCACGGTGCGGGCGAGTTCCGCGTCCATGGCCTCGCCGCCTGAGGTCAGCAGCCGCAGCCCGTCGAAGACGGCGGGCGCCGAGCGCGCCATGTGGTGGAAGACGCCCGTGGTCAGGTAGGCGACGGTGACGCCGCCCAGGCGGCGGGCGAGCGCGGGCGGGGAGACGAGTTCCTCGCGGTCCGCCAGTTCGAGGCGGGCGCCGCCGAGGAGGGCGGCCCAGATCTCGATGGTGGAGGCGTCGGAGGAGAGCGCGTAGCCGTGCAGGACGACGTCGTCGGGGCCGGGCGGCGGCAGTTCCGGTTCGGACAGCACGAGTTGGACCACTCCGCGGTGCGGCACCGCGACGGGCTTGGGGCGGCCGCTGGAGCCGGAGGTGAACATCACGTACGCCAGGTCGGTGGCGGCTCCCGGGACATACGGGGCCGCGGGCGCGGGCGCGTCGGTGTTGTCGGCGGCGTCGGTGTCGAGGCCCGGCAGGTCGACGCGGGCCTTGACGCCGCGGACCCGGCAGGTGCTGCCCGGCAGGACGACCACGCTGCGCACGTCGGCGTCCTCGGCCATGGCCCGCAGCCGGGCGGGCGGCAGCTCGTCGTCGAGGGGCACGTAGCAGGCGCCCGCCTTGAGGGTGCCGAGCAAGGCGACGAGCGCTTCGAGGGAGCGGCGCCCGCAGACGCCGACGGGGGTGCCCCGGGTGACCCCGGCCCGTACCAGGCGGGCGGCCAGGGTGTCGGCGTCCCGGCGCAGCCGCGCGTAGCTGATCTCCCTGCCGTGGTGGCGGGCGGCGGTCGCGGGGCCGAGCGTTTCGGCGCGTGCGTCGAAGAGTTCGTGCAGCCGCCGGTGGCGCGCCTGGGCGTAGCCGGGGAGCGCGGGCGCGGTGGGGGCGCGGCCGGTCGGCGGGGAGGGCGAGGAGGAGCTGGGCATGGGTGTGTCTGGCCTCTCTCGTGGAGCGCGGGAAGGGGTGCGGGGCTCTCCCCGGTGGGCCGCGGGGCGCCCGGCGGGCGGCGCGGTGTCAGGAGAACCGGGTGGCGAAGGCGGCGAAGTCCGCGGTACGCCAGCGCTCGGGGCGCATGTGGAACAGCACGTCCTCGTCGAGCTGGCCCGCGGTGGCTTCGAGGTAGCCCGCGACCTGCTCCTCGGGGAGATAGCGGCGTACGAGGGTGGTGCGCACGCTCTCCGGCAGCGGGTCGCGCTCCCCCACCACCGGTCCCTCCACGCTGACGTAGCGGTAGGGCGCGCCCTCGTCCTGGACGCAGAGGCTGAAGCGCCCCGCGGCGCGGAGGAGGCGGGCCTTGACGGCCGTCCGCGCGGTCTGCACCAGCACCTCGCCGCCGGGTTCGTACGCGTACCAGACCGGGGTCAGCAGGGGCGCGGAGCCTCCGGTCCTGTGGTCGGTCACGCCCAGGACGGCGACGTGTGTCCCGGCGAGGAAGCGCTCGCGCTGGGCGCGGGACATGGCGGGGAGCATGGTTCCTCCGGAAGGTGGGTGCGGGTGCGGGGCGGCCGGACCCGGCCGGTGGGGGCGGGGCGCGGGGTCAGTGGTGTGGGGCCTCTTGCGGCGTGGGGGCCGCGGTGTCGTGGGGGGCGGTGCCGTGGGCCGCGGGCCCGTGGGGGGTGGCGCGCCAGCGCACCGGCAGGGAGCGGGGCAGGGTGATGGCGTGGTAGGAGTGCCAGTCGATGTCGTCCGCGGGCACCGCGAGCGTCAGCTCCTGGGTCTCCTCAAGCAGCGTCCGCAGGGTGACCGACGCCTGGAAGACGGCGAGGGACCTGCCGGGGCAGCGGTGGCGGCCGTCGCTGAAGCGCAGGTGGGGGCAGGGGTCGCGGTCGATGTCGAGACGCCAGGGCGCGGGGAAGACGCGGGGGTCGTGGTTGGCGGCGTCGGTGGAGACGAGGACGAGTTCGCCGCGGCGGATGCGGACGCCGCCGACGGTGACGTCCTCGCGGGCGATACGGGGCAGGCCGTCGCCCAGGAAGACGGTCCAGCGCAGCAGTTCCTCGACCGCGCGGGGCATCAGCCCGGGCGAGCGGCGCAGCCGCCGCATGGTCCGCGGGTGGCGCATCAGGGCGACGCAGGCGGCGCCGAGGAAGGTGGCGGGGTTGCCGTACTGGGAGATGAGCAGGAAGAGGAAGAGGTCGGCAAGCTCCTCCTCGGTGAGGGCGCCCGAGCGGTCCGCGGGCCCGACGAGCCTGCCGAGCAGCCCCCCGCCCTCCCGGCGCAGCCGCGGCAGTTGCCCGTACATGTACGCGCGGCCCGCGTCCCAGTCCCGGGGCACGCTGTGCTCCGACGCGGCGCCGGTGCGGAAGATGCCGAGGAGGGTGGTGTGGTCGAGGCCGGGGTCGTCGGTGAGTCCGAGCAGCGCGAAGGTGAGGGCGCGGGAGACCGGGACGACGAATCCGGCGACGAGGTCGGCGGGCTGCCCGGGGCCCGCGAGGAACGGGCGCAGGACCGCGCGGACCGTCTCGGCGGTCCTGGCCCGCGTCAGGTGCTCCTGTTCGGGGCCGACGCCGCGGTGGAGTGCGGCGAGGGTGCCGGACCGCCGGAAGTGGCCGATGGTGTCGGTGACGGTCGGCGGGGGCAGCAGCGGGTCCTGACGGGGGCAGTCGGGGTCGGAGGTGCGGCCGAGGCTGAAGCGGCGGTCGCGCAGCACCGCACGTGCCTCCTCGTACCCGGCGACGAGCCAGGCGGTGTCGCCGGTGTTGGTGGTCACCCGGCCGACCGGCCCGGCGGCGGCCATCGCGGCCAGTTCGGGGGCGAGCCGGTCGCCGCGGAAGGAGAAGGGGAAGCGCGGTGGTGGTGCGGACACGGGCGTTCCTCCGTCGTCGGGGTGGGGCGCGGTGGCCCTGTGCCGGGGCGGGCGCGGGTGTTCCGGCCGCCGCGGGGTCACGTCTGGTCCGTCGTCAGGGGGCCGGGCGGTGCGCCGCCGTCCCGCTGCGCTCCCGCGGCGGCCAGCCGCAGCGCCTCCTCGACGGTGGCGGCGCGCCGCACGAGCCGCCGCTCGGACGGGGAGACGAAGCCCTGGTCGCGGGCGTGGTCGAGCATGCGGGTCAGGGGGTCGAAGAAGCCGGCCTCGTCGAGCAGCACGACCGGTTTGCGGTGCAGGCCGAGCTGGGCCCAGGAGGTGATCTCGAACAGCTCCTCCAGCGTCCCGTATCCGCCGGGCAGGGCGACGAAGGCGTCGCTGAGGCGGTGCATGAGGGTCTTGCGCTCGTGCATGGAGCGCACCACCCGCAGCTCCGTCAGGTCCGCGCGGCCGAACTCGCGGGCCATCAGCGCCTCGGGGATCACCCCCACCACCGTGCCGCCCGCGGCCAGGGCGGCGTCCGAGAGCGCGCCCATGACGCCGATGCCGCCCGCGCCGTACACCAGCCGGGTGCCGCGCCGCGCGCACTCGGCGCCGAGGAGGGCGGCGGTGCGCAGGTGGCGCGGGTCGGTGCCGGGGCTGGCGCCGCAGAACACGCACAGGCTGCGGGGCGCGGGCGCGCCCGCGCCGTCCGCGGGGCCTGGGGCGTCGGCGGGGCCGTGTCCCCGCGGGCTGGCGGGCGGCCCGGTCACGGGGCGGCCACCCGGCGAGGGCCCGGCACGGAGCCGCCCGCGGCGGGCTGGGTGGCGGGTCCCGGGGCGGCCGGTGCCATGAGGCGCGCGAGTTCGCCGCCCGGGGTGACGACGATGTCCTGCTCGGCGGGGCCCACCCCGGCGGCGGTCACCTCGACGCCCAGGTAGTCGGCCACGTACCGCAGGAAGCCGCGGGCCTCGACGGGCAGGTCGGCCTGGCGCCGCACGCCCTTGGTGGGGGTGCGCCAGCCGGGCAGCCAGCAGTACACCGGGGCACAGCCGCCGAGGTAGGCGTGGTCGGGCCGGAACTCGCCGTGGCCGCCCGCGGCGGGCTCGTAGCTCACGCAGAGACCGATACGGTCGAACCCGTCGAGGACGTCGAGCTTGGTGACCACGACGCTGGAGTAGCCGTTGAGTTCGACGGCCCAGCGGGCGTGCACGAGGTCGAGCCAGCCGCACCGCCGGGGCCGCGAGGTCGTCGTCCCGAACTCGTCCCCCGCCTCCCGCAGCCGGTCCCCGAGGGCGCCGTGGTCCTCGGTCACGAACGGGCCGTTGCCCACCATGGTCTGGTACGCCTTCAGCACGCCGATACGGTGGTCGACCGCGGCGGCGTCGAGCCCCGTGCCGCCGGCGACGGAGTAGAAGGCGGTGGGAGAGGTGGTCACGTACGGGTAGACCCCGTGCTCGATGTCGAGCATCGGCCCCTGGGCGCCCTCCAGCACGATCGAGTAGCCGGCGTCCGCGGCGGCGCGCAGCAGCAGCACCGAGTCCCCCGCCAGCGACAGCAGCAGGTCGCGGTGGTGGCCGAGCCAGGCCACCTGCTCGTCGGTGCGCTCGCGGGGCAGGCCGAAGAAGCGGACGTTCTGCTCCACCCGGCGGCGCAGCAGCCGGGGGTCGCGCAGGTCGCCGACGCGGATGCCGATCCGGTTGGCCTTGCTGACGTTGGCGGGTCCGATGCCGCGGCGTGTGGTGCCGATGGCGTGCGCGCTGCCGCGCTCCTCCTCCTGGCGGCCGTCGGCCTCGCGGTGCAGGGGCAGCACCAGGTGGGCGCGGTCGCTGAGCAGGAGTCTGCCGCGCAGGGGCGGCAGCCCGGCGCGGAATCCCGCGACTTCGTGGGCGAGGGTCTCGGCGTTGACGAGCACACCGTTGGCGATCACCCCGAACACCCCGGGGTGGCGCAGCCCCGAGGGCAGCAGGTGGCTCTTGAGGACGCGGGTGTCCCCGCGGCCGTCCTGGAAGACGGTGGTGTGCCCGGCGTTGTCGCCGCCCTGGACGCGGGCGGTGATGTGGTGGAAGGCCGCCAGTCTGTCGGTCATGGCGCCCTTGCCGCCGTCGCCCTGCTGGAGGTCGCCGACCCAGGTGAGGTGGCGCGGCGCCGCGGGTCTCCCGGCGACCTCCGCGACGGGGGCGAGCAGCCGGTCGCGGCGCTCGCGGCGGGCGCTCTGGAGGGCGGGCCAGAGGGCGCGCGGGTCGGGCCCCTGCGCGGCCTGTGTGGGTGGTCGCGCGGTGGCGTCCACCGGTGTCGTGGTCTCGGGCATGGAACCTCCACACGTACGGTCGGGTGTGCCCGCCCGTCGGGGGCGCGGCGCGGACGCGGGCCACCGGGCCGCGCCGTCCACGCGGGGAGCAGGGCGGCGCGGCCGCGACCGCGGCGCCCGGGGCGGCGGGCATGGGGGGAGTGGGGCGACGCCCCGGCAGGGCACGTCAGGAGCAGTCTGCGCGCACCTGTGGGAAATCAAGCCCCTCGGCTGCGACGTTCCCCCGGACAGGGGGGCGCGCGGCCCACGCACCATGACGTCCGCGCTCCCGGGCGGGGCCGCTTCGCCTCCACTCCACTCCTGTGAGTGGACGCGGGCCGCGGGCGGCGGGGTAGGTCAGGTCCGCACCCCGGCGCGCCGCCCCCCTGCGGGCGCCTTCGCCGCGACCCGGAGCAGCAAGCATGGTGATGCCTTCCGTCCCCGGACACCCGCCGCAGCAGGCCGGGGGTGTGCCGCCGCCTTCCGCCCCGCCCGACGTGCTGGCCTGCGAGTACGTGTCGGCCGCCGTCACGGGGATCTGGTCGCCGCGCACCCAGGTGGTGCTGGAGCGGCGGCTGTGGCTCACGGTGCTGCGCGCCCAGTGCGAGGAGGGTCTCGCGGTGCCCGCCGGGGCGTTGGCCGCCTATGCGCGCGTGGTGGGCCTTGTCGACCTCGACGCCATCCGGCGGCGGGAGCGGCACACCCGGCACGATCTCAAGGCGCGCCTTGAGGAGTTCAACGCGCTGGCGGGGCACCAGCACATCCACAAGGGGCTGACGTCGTGCGACATCACGGACAACGTCATGCAGGCCCGGGTCCGTATGTCGCTGGCGCACCTGGGCGGGCGTGCCGCGGGCCTCGTGGCCCTGCTCGGCCACGCGTCCGGGCCGCCGCCGCGGGGCCGCGGGGAGGCCGCCGCCGTGCTCGACTCGGCCGGGAGGCGTCTTGGCGCGGTGCTGGAGCGGTATCCGCTGCGCGGCATCAAGGGTCCCGTCGGCACCGCGCAGGACATGCTCGACCTCCTCGGCGGCGACACGGCCGCGCTCGCCCGGGTGGAGCGGCGGGTGCGGGAGCACCTGGGGTTCTCGCGGGTCCTCGACTGCACGGGGCAGGTGTACTTCCGCTCCCTCGACCACGAGATCCTGTGCGCCCTGGCCGACTTCACCGCCGCCGCCTCGGCCGCCGCGCGGCGGGCCGCACCGGGGGCGTGCGAGGCGGTGGCGTGCGCCGCGGCGTTCGCCGTCCTCGCGCGGGGGTACGCCGTGATGGCGGCGCAGCTCGCGGGCGAGCAGTGGAACGAGGGCGACGTGTCCTGCTCGGTGGTGCGGCGGGTGGCGCTGCCCGGGGCGGTGCAGGCGGCGGACGCGGCGCTGGCCCAAGTCGAGGAGATCGCCACCGCCCGGCCCGGGGGCGGGCTTCGAGGCGCGGCGGGTGGGCGCCGGGCAGGCCGTCCGCCCGGTCGGCGGTGAACGCGGGGGCGGCGGCGCCTGAACGCGCGGCGCGGGAGGGGGCGGAATGCGGCGGCACCGTCCGCTGTTCTGGTCGGGGACACGACAAGGAGGTAGCTGTGGACGAGACGTACTACGGGCACGGGAGTCCTGCGGAGCGCTGGGAGCGGGCGCGGCAGTTCTTCGACGCCAAGGAGTATGTGATCGCGGCCGGAATCCTCCACGGCCTGGTCGAGGAGGAGCCCGGGCTGACCGGCCCCCGCCTGCTGCTGGCGCGCGCCTACTACCACTCGGCGCGCCTGGCGAAGGCGGAGACCGAGCTGCGGGCCGTGCTGGAGCGCGACCCGGTGGAGGACTACGCGCGCCTGATGCTCGGCAGGACGCTGGAGCGCATGGGCCGTGACGAGGAGGCCAGGGGGCATCTGCGGCTCGCCGCGGCGCTCTCCGACGCCGTGTGAGGGGCGCGCCAAGCGCGCGTGTGACAAGCACGCCCGGCCCTGGACCGCGGGCGCCCGGGCGGCGGCGGTTCGCAGGGAACGGGGCGGCGGCGAGGGCGGTATCCGGGGCCGCCGCTTCCCCGTACCGGGCGGCCGGTGCCGCGCTCCCCTCCCCCCCGGGGAGCGCGGCACCGGCGCGTACCGGTCAGGAGCCGTCGCGGTACGACTCCAGGAGCCGCAGCCAGACCTCGCTGATCGTGGGGAAGGACGGAACCACGTGCCAGAGCCGGTCGACGGGGACCTCGGCGGCGATGGCGACGGTGGCCGAGTGGATCAGCTCGCCGACGCCGGGGCCCACGAAGGTGACGCCGACGAGGGTGCGGGTGTCCTCGTCCACGACCATCCTGGCCATCCCCCGGTAGCCGTCCGCGTACAGCGCGGAGCCCGCGACCGCCCCGAGGTCCTGGTCGACCGCGCGCACCCGGCGGCCCGCGGCCTCGGCCTCCGCCAGGGTGAGGCCCGCGGAAGCGGCCTCGGGGTCGGTGAAGACCACCTGGGGCACCGCGGCGTGGTCCGCGGTGGCGACGTGGGCGCCCCAGCGGTCGGTCTCCAGCAGCGGCACGCCCTGGGCGCGCGCCACCAGCGCGTCGCCGCCGACCCTGGCCTGGTACTTGCCCTGGTGGGTGAGGAGGGCGCGGTGGTTGACGTCCCCGAACGCGTACAGCCAGGAGGTGCCCTCGACGAGCATGGTGTCGTCGACGGTGAGCCAGGAGCCGGGTTCGAGGCCCACCGTGTCGAGTCCGATGTCGTCGGTGCGGGGGGCGCGTCCTGTGGCGAAGAGGATCTCGTCGGCCTCGACGGTCCCGCCGCCCTCCAGCTCCACGGTGACCGTGTCGCCGTCGCGCCGCACCGCCGCCACGGAGGTGTGGGTGCGCACGTCGGCGCCCGCCTCCGTGAGGGTCTTCGCGACCAGCTCCCCGGCGAAGGGCTCCATGCGCTCCAGCAGGCCGCCGCCGCGTACCAGCAGGGTGACCCGGGAGCCGAGCGCGTTCCAGGCGGTGGCCATCTCGGCGGCGACGACACCGCCGCCGACGATGACGAGGCGGCCGGGCGCGTGGTCGGCGGCGGTGGCCTCCCTGCTGGTCCAGGGGCGTACGTCGGCGATGCCCGGCAGGTCGGGCAGGACGGCGCGGCTGCCGGTGACGACGGCGACGGCGTGCCGGGCGGTCAGAATCTGCTCGGAGCCGTCGGGCGCGGTGACCGACACCGTGCGGACCCCGGTGATCCTGCCGTGGCCGCGGTGCAGCACGGCGCCGATGCCCTCCACCCAGGCGACCTGCCCGTCGTCGTTCCAGCCGGAGGTGAAGGCGTCGCGGTTGGCCAGCACCGCGGGCACGTCGAGCGGGCCGCCCACGGCGCCCCTGAGCCCCGGCACCTGGCGGGCCTCGGAGCGGGCGACCGCGGGGCGCAGCAGGGCCTTGCTCGGGATGCAGGCCCAGTACGAGCACTCGCCCCCGACCAGCTCGCTCTCCACGATGGCGGCGCTGAGGCCGCCGGCGCGCGCCCGGTCGGCGACGTTCTCGCCCACGGGGCCCGCGCCGATGACCACGACGTCGTACTCGTACGTGGCGCGTTGGTTCGTTTCCGTCATGGGAGCAGTCTGGCGCGAGGTGTGCCGCGTGGCCACATGGGTACGCGCGCGGAATATCGCAGCGGACCGGCGGGTTGTGGCAACCGCTTCACCGGACGCGGGACCGCGTACCGAAAGACCACGAGAGGCAGTCATCAATGAGCAGCACCGTGGAGCTGACCAAGGAGAACTTCGACCAGACGGTCACCGAGCACGGGTTCGTCCTGCTCGACTTCTGGGCGTCCTGGTGCGGTCCCTGCCGCCAGTTCGCGCCGGTGTACGAGAGCGCGGCCGAGGCCAATCCCGATCTGGTGTTCGGTAAGATCGACACCGAGGCGCAGCCCGAGCTTGCCCAGGCGTTCGGCATCCAGTCGATTCCCACGCTGATGATCGTGCGGGACCAGGTGGCGGTGTTCGCCCAGCCGGGTGCGCTGCCGAAGGAGGCCCTTGACGACGTGATCGGGCAGGCCAGGAAGCTGGACATGGACGAGGTGCGCAAGTCGATCGCCGAGGCCGAGGCCAAGCAGCAGGCCGAGGGCGACGGCCAGGAGAGCGCCTGAGCGGTGCCGCGGGGCGCGTGCCGGGACGGCCCGGTACGCGCCCCGGCCGCACCGTCGCGTTCTCGCCCCGTGAGCGGTGCGGGGTGGGAAGCGGCTCGGCCGGGGGCTTAACGTAACCCGGGTGACGTACAGCATCGAAGACCGGACCGGCGACGACGTACCGGGGCGCACCGGGCCCCATGCGACCACCGAGGCGAGAGCGGACCGGGTGGGCACGGTGCGCACCGAGTACGCGCCGGAGTACGACGGTGATCCCGATCCGGGCGAGATCGTCTGGACGTGGGTACCGTTCGAGGAGAACGACGGCCGGGGCAAGGACCGGCCGGTCCTGGTGGTGGCCCGCGAGGACGCGGGCACCCTGCTCGCCGTGCAGCTCTCCAGCAAGCGGCACGACGGGGACCGGGAGTGGGTACCGATCGGCAGCGGACCGTGGGACCGGGAGGGCCGTGACTCATGGGTGGATCTGGATCGGGTGTTGCGGGTACACGACAAGGGCATGCGGCGCGAGGCGTGCGCGCTGGACCGTATGCGCTTCAATCTGGTGGTGCACCGGCTGCGGGAACGGTACGGCTGGCGCTGACCGCCGCCGCGGGCCGCGGCTGTTGTCGCGGCGGGGGGTGTGTCACGTGACGGGAAGCACGGTGTTCCCGCCCGCGGGGCGGGATACGGGGGTAGGGCTCGACTCGCTGGTGCGCGGCATCTGTTTCAAGACGGGCCCTCCGCGCACCGTCGGGGTCGAGGTGGAGTGGCTGGTCCACGAGGCGGGACGGCCGCACATACCCATCGCCCCCGCTCGCTTCGCCGCCGTCAGGGCGGCGCTCGGGGCACTGCCCCTGCGTTCGGCGTTCACCGTCGAACCCGGCGGCCAGCTCGAACTCAGCTCGCCGCCCGCCTCCTCCCTCATGGCCTGCGTGTCGGCCGTCAGCGCCGACCTCGCCGCGGTACGCGGCGCACTGCGCCCCATGGGGCTCGTTCTCACCGGCCTGGGAACCGATCCCTGGCGGCCCCCCGTGCGGCTGCTGCGGGAGCCTCGCTATGACGCCCTGGAGAGCTGTCTCGACCGGGCGGGACCCGAGGGAAGGGCCATGATGTGCTCCTCGGCCTCGGTACAGGTGTGCGTGGACGCGGGCCACGAGGCGCCGGGGCCGCTCGGCCACGCGCGGCGCTGGCGGCTCGCCCATCTCCTCGGTCCTGTGCTGGTGGCCGCGTTCGCCAACTCCCCGCTGCTGCACGGCGAGGCCACCGGCTGGCGGTCCACCCGGCAGTTGCTGTGGGCCGAGATCGATCCTGGCAGGTCGGCGGCGCCCGACCTGACGGCCGAGCCGCGCGCGGCGTGGGCGGCGCGGGCGCTGGCGGCGCCCGTGATGTGTGTGCGCGCCGACGACGACGGGCCCTGGCTGGTGCCGGAGGGCCTCTCCTTCCTCGACTGGGCGCGCGGCGGCCGGCCAAGACCGCCGACCCGCGCCGACCTCGACTACCACCTGTCCACCCTGTTCCCACCGGTGCGCCCGCGCGGCCATCTGGAGCTGCGCATGATCGACGCGCAGCCAGGCGACGACGGCTGGATCGTGCCGCTCGCCGTGGTGTGCGCGCTCTTCGACGACCCGGCGGCGGCCGAGACCGCGTACCGCGTGGTGAAGCCGCTCGCCGAGCGCGCGGGGCCAAAGCCGCCGCCCGCCGACGAGCTGTGGCGGGCCGCGGCGCGGGACGCGATGACCGACCCCGAGCTGCACGAGGCCGCCGTCGACTGCTTCGCCGCGGCCCGCGAGGCGCTGCCGCGGCTGGGCGCGTCCCCCGCGGTGCGGCGCGCCGTCGACGCGTACACCGAACGCCATGTGACACCCGGGCGCAGCCCCGCGGACGAGTTCGCCGACGCACTCGCCTCCGCCGCGCGGCCGGCCAGCGACCAGTTCACCGTCCAGGGGAAGGACGTCACGCCATGACCGACACACCGGGGCACACCGGGGACCCCGACGTCATCCGCGGGCGCGCCCTCGCTGCCCTGCTCGGGGCCAGGGAACGGACCGCGCTGCTCACCGACTGCGTGGACGAGCCCGATCTGGTGGCCCAGCACTCCCCCCTGATGTCACCGCTGGTGTGGGATCTCGCGCACATCGGCAACCAGGAGGAGCTGTGGCTGCTGCGGGCGGTCGCGGGGCGCGAGGCGATGCGGCCGGACATCGACCCGCTGTACGACGCGTTCGAGCATCCGCGCGCCGAGCGCCCCTCGCTGCCGCTGCTGGCGCCCGCAGAGGCCAGGGCGTACGCGGCCGAGGTGCGCGGCCGGGCCCTCGACGTGCTGGAGCGTGCCGCGCTGACGGGCTCGCCGCTGACCGACGCGGGCTTCGCGTTCGGCATGATCGCGCAGCACGAGCAGCAGCACGACGAGACGATGCTGATCACGCACCAGCTCCGCCGCGGCCCCGCCGCGCTCACGGCGCCCGACCCGGCGCCCGCGGCGTTCACCGGGCCCGCCGAGGTGCTGGTGCCGGGCGGCGCGTTCACCATGGGCACCACGGCGGAGCCCTGGGCGCTGGACAACGAGCGGCCCGCGCACCGGCGTCTCGTGCCGCCGTTCTTCCTCGACACGGCGCCGGTCACCAACGGCGCGTACCTGCTGTTCATGGCGGACGGCGGCTACCTGCGGCGCCAGTGGTGGAGCGACGAGGGCTGGGCGTACCGCAGCGAGCACGCGATCGAGGCGCCGCTGTTCTGGCGCAGGGAGGGCGCGGGGTGGGTGCGGCGCAGGTTCGGGGTGACCGAGGAGGTGCCGCCGGACGAGCCCGTGGTGCACGTGAGCTGGTACGAGGCCGACGCGTACGCGCGCTGGGCGGGGCGCAGGCTGCCCAGCGAGGCGGAGTGGGAGAAGGCCGCGCGGTTCGACCCGGCCACCGGGCGCTCCCGGCGCTTCCCCTGGGGCGACGCGGAGCCGACCCCGGCCCACGCCAACCTGGGCCAGCGCCATCTGCGCCCGGCACCCGCGGGGAGCTATCCGGCGGGCGAGTCGCCTTTCGGGGTGCGGCAGTTGGTCGGTGACGTGTGGGAGTGGACGTCGAGCGACTTCCTCCCGTACCCGGGCTTCGTCGCGTTCCCGTACCGGGAGTACTCGGAGGTGTTCTTCGGGCCCGAGTACAAGGTGCTGCGCGGCGGCTCCTTCGCCGTCGGCGAGGTGACGGCCCGCAGCACGTTCCGCAACTGGGACTACCCGGTCAGGCGGCAGATCTTCGCCGGGTTCCGCACCGCGCGGGACGCCGGTCCCGGCGAGGCGGAGACGGAGGCCGGCTGATGTGCCGGCAGCTCGCCTACGTCGGCCCCGAGGTGCCGTTCGGGCAGGTGCTGGTGGCGCCGCCGCACGGCCTCTACCGGCAGTCGTGGGCGCCGCGCAGACAGCGGCACGGCACCGTGAACGCGGACGGGTTCGGGGTGGGCTGGTACGCGCCGGGCGATCCGGTCCCGGCGCGCTACCGGCGCTCAGGACCGGTGTGGGGCGACGCGGCCTTCGCCGACCTGGGCCGGGTGGTGCGCACCGGGGCGCTGCTCGCCGCGGTCAGGGACGCCACCGAGTCGGGCTCCGACGGGGAGGCCGCGGCGGCCCCGTACACCGAGGGGCCCTGGCTCTTCGGGCACAACGGCGCGGTCAGCGGCTGGCCGGGCTCGCTCGCCCGGCCGGCGGCGCGGCTGCCCGCAGGTGACCTGCTGACCCTGGAGGCGCGCTGCGACGCCGCGTTCCTGTGGGCGCTGGTGCGTGAACGGCTGCGCACCGGCGACATGATGGGCGCGGCCCGCCCCGAGGACGCGGGCAACGCGCTCGCCTCCGTGGTCGCCGAGGTGGCCGGGGCGGCACCCGGCTCCCGGCTCAACCTGCTGCTGACCGACGGCCGGGCGGTCATGGCGACGGCGTGGGGCGACACGCTCTGGTACCTGACGGGCCCCGGGGCCCGGGTCGTGGTCGCCTCCGAGCCGTACGACGACGACCCCCGCTGGCGCGAGGTGCCCGACAGGACCCTGCTCGTCGCCCGCCCCGCACCCGACGGCACAGAGCCCGTTTCCCTGACCCCGCTCAAGGAGTCACCGTGAGCCCGTACCGCATCACCAGGACCCTGCCCGAGGACGTCACGGGCGCCGCGCTGCGCGCGGACGTCGCCGCGGGCCTGACAGGCGAGCCGAAGACGCTGCCGCCGAAGTGGTTCTACGACGCCCGCGGCAGCGACCTCTTCGAGGAGATCACGGCGCTGCCCGAGTACTACCCGACCCGTGCCGAGCGGGAGATCCTGCTGGCGAGGGCGGGCGAGGTGGCGGCCGCGAGCGGCGCGCGCACCCTGGTGGAGCTGGGCTCCGGCTCCTCCGCGAAGACCCGGCACCTGCTGGACGCGCTCGGCGGGCTCGACACGTATGTGCCGGTGGACGTGAGCGAGAGCGCGCTGACCGGGGCGGCAGGGCAACTGCTCGCGGAGCGCCCGGGCCTCACGGTGCACGCGCTGGTGGCCGACTTCACCGCGCCCCTCGCACTGCCCGCGTCGCCGGGGCCGCGGCTCGTCGCCTTCCTCGGCGGCACCGTCGGCAATCTGCTGCCGCCGGAGCGCGCCGCGTTCCTGGCGTCGGTACGGGCGCTGCTGGCGCCGGGCGACAGCCTGCTGCTCGGCACCGACCTGGTGAAGGAGGAGGCCACGCTGGTGGCCGCGTACGACGACGCGGCGGGTGTGACCGCCGAGTTCAACCGCAATGTGCTCCGGGTGATCAACCGGGAGCTGGGCGCCGACTTCGACCCCGGCGCGTTCGCGCACGTGGCGCGGTGGGACCGGGAGCGCGAGTGGATCGAGATGCGGCTGCGGGCGCGCCACGCGCAGACGGTGAAGGTCACCGCGCTCGACCTGGTGGTGGACTTCCGCGCCGGTGAGGAGCTGCGCACGGAGGTGTCGGCGAAGTTCAGGCGCGCCGGGGTGCGGGACGAACTGGCCGCGGCGGGGCTGGAACTCGCCGAGTGGTGGACGGACGCGGCGGGCCGTTTCGCGCTGTCGCTGAGCCGGGCCTGAGGCCGCCGCCCGCGGGCGGGTCCCGGCGCCGTCGCCGGGACCGCCGCGGGGGTGGCGGGTCAGTCCGCGGGGCGGTCGAGCGGGAGGCCGCTCGACCTGGCGACGCCGCGCAGCAGCGCCGAGTGGTCGAGCCCGCCGTCGCCGCAGGCCCGCGCGGAGGCCATGAGCTGGGCGAGGGCACCGGCGAGCGGCAGTGCGAGGCCCGCCTCGCGGCCCGCAGCGGCGACGATGCCGAGGTCCTTGTGGTGCAGGTCGACGCGGAAGCCGGGGGCGAACTCCCGGGTGAGCATCTTCTCCCGCTTCTGGGTGATCACCGCCGAGCCGGCCAGGCCGCCGGCCAGCACGTCGAGGGCGCTCGGCAGGTCGACGCCGTGGGCCTCAAGGAACACCACGGCCTCGGCGAGCGCCTGGAGGTGGGCGGCGACCATGAGCTGGTTGGCGGCCTTCACGGTCTGGCCCGCGCCACCGGGTCCGACGTGGACGACGGTCTTGCCGACGGTGTCGAGCAGCGGCCTGGCCCGCTCGAAGTCGGCGGCCGAGCCGCCCGCCATGACGGAGAGGGTGGCCGCCTGCGCACCCGCCTCGCCGCCGGAGACGGGGGCGTCGACCATGCCGAGGCCGTGGCTGCCCGCCTCCTCGGCGAGCGCGGCGGCGGCGTCGGGCCTGATGGTGGAGAAGTCGATGACGAGTGCGCCCGCGGGGGCGTTCGCGAACACCCCGTCCGGGCCGCGCAGTACGGCCTCCACGTCCGGGGTGTCGGGCACCATCAGAGCCACCGCCTCGGCCGCCGACACCGCCTCGGCGACGCTTCCGGCCGCCCGGCCGCCCGCCTCGCGCAGCGGTCCCTCCTTGCCCGGGGTGCGGTTGTGGCCGACGACGTCGTGTCCTGCCCGTGCCAGATGGGCGGCCATGGGGCTGCCCATGATGCCGAGGCCGATGAATGCGACGGTGCTCATAGCCCTGCTCTCTCCTTGTCCTGGACGTCAGGTGCGCCGGGGGTGTCCGGTGCGAGGAGCGTCGACCGCAGTTGCCGCAGGGACTCCTCGGTGGTCGGCTCCGGCCGGTAGGCGAGGCCGACGGCGCCCCCGTAGCCGAGGCGGTCCAGCTCCTCCAGGAGGAAACCGTAGTTCAGCTCGCCGGTGCCCGGTTGGTGGCGTCCGGGGCTGTCGGCGATCCGCACGTGTCCGACCCGGTCGAAGGCGGCGGCGAGACGCGCGGTCACATCGCCCTCGGCGCGCTGGACGTGGTAGGCGTCGAAGCAGACACCGGCGGTGGGCGCGCCGCCGGGGGCGCCCGGCCCGTCGAGGTCGTCGAGCAGCCGCAGCGTGTCGCTGACACCGGGCAGCGGGCAGCCGGGCGCGTCCACCGGGTTGAGCGGCTGCACGAGCAGGGCGACGCCGTGCTCGGCGCAGCGGTCGGCGGCGTATGCGACGTTCTCCAGCAGGGTGTTCCAGGCCGCCGCGTGGTCGAGGCCCGGTGGTCTGCGGCCCGGCAGGCAGATCAGGGTGCGGCAGCCGGTGCCGCCCGCGTACGACAGGGCGAGGTCGACGCCGTGGCAGAACTCCTCGCGGCGGTCGGGCAGGCAGGCGACGCCACGCTCGCCCTCCCAGCCCCGGCCGCCGGGCAGCGCGAACGCCACCATCTCGGCTCCGGTGCGGCGCAGTTGCCTCGCAATCTCCTCGTGCGGGACCCCGTAGGGGCACTGGCACTCGACGAGGGCGAATCCGGCCTCCCTGGCGGCGGCGAAGCGTTCGAGGAAGGGCGCTTCGGTGAAGAGCAGGCTCAGGTTGGCCGAGAATCGCGTCATGGTTGCCACCGTCCAGTCCGTTGCGGGGGTGCCGCGCGGGACCGCGCACACGCCTCTCGCCTCCATTGCGGGGCATGGCGCCTTAGCGGCTCTTTAGGCGGGGCCGGGCGGCGCGGTGTCCTCCGGCGGTGCCCCGGGTGGCATGAGCGCGCCCGCACGGGAGACTCGGAACGTAAGAGCGGTGCGCCGGCCGCCCCCGGGCGGTCGGCGTCCGTACGGCGTCGGAGAGGGGAGTGCGGCCATGTCGGATCACACCTACCGGGTCACCGAGATCGTGGGGACCTCGCACGAGGGCGTGGACCAGGCGGTGCGCAACGGCATCGAGCGGGCGTCGCGGACCATCAGGAACCTCGACTGGTTCGAGGTGACCGAGGTGCGCGGCCAGATCGAGGACGGCCGGGTGGAGCACTACCAGGTGGGTCTGAAGGTCGGCTTCCGGATCGAGGACGAGGACTGACGCACCCGGCCCCACGCACACACCCGGCCCCTGGGCGCCCGCGTGTCAGGTCCTGCCCTGGCGCTCCTGGGCGTCGCGCAGCGCGCCCGACGGGGCGGACCAGTCGGCGTGGACGACCGTGAACCCGGCGCGCCGCGCCGCCTCGCAGACCAGGGCGTCGTCGTCCACGAGGACGCCAACGGTGCGACGGCGGCCGATGCGGCGCAGCGCCTCCAGCTTGGTGGTGCGTGCCGGGCGGCGGTCGTCGTCGCGCCGCATCCACACGGTGCCCTCGGGCAGCCCCTGCCGGGCGAGCCAGGCGACGGTGTCGGCCCGGCACCGCTCGGGCCTGCCGGTGAGGTAGCCGATCTCGTGGTCGGCGGCGCGCTCGCGCAGCAGCGCCACCCCGCGCGGCAGCGCCGGGTCGGCGGGCGCGGCGTCGAAGAAGCCGCGCCAGTCGCGCGGGCGGCGCTCAAGGAAGCGCCGGCGGTGCGCGGTGTCCGCGAGGGTGCCGTCGAGGTCGAACAGGGCGAGCGGTCTCGATGCCGTCACCCGGCCAGCCTAAACGCTCCCCCACGAGGCCACGAGGCCACGAGGCCACGAGGCCACGAGGCCACGAGGGCCGGTGGGGCCCGCCCGGCGGCGCCGGGTGCGGGAATCCTGGCGGCGTACGGGCGTTGGAACGAGGGTGAGTTCTGTCGTGGCATCCACCAGGTTCTCGGTACTCGACCGCTCCCGGGTGCGGGAGGGGCACTCGGCGCCCGAGGCGCTGCGGGACACCGTGCGGCTGGCCCGGCGTGTGGAGGCGCTCGGCTACCACCGCTTCTGGGTCTCCGAGCACCATGGGGTGCCGGGTGTCGCGGGGTCGGCGCCGACGGTGCTCGCGGCGGCGGTGGCGGCGGCCACCCGGCGGATACGGGTGGGCACGGGCGGTGTGATGCTGCCGAACCACAGGCCCTATGTGGTGGCCGAGCAGTTCGGGGTCCTCGCCTCCCTCTTCCCCGGCCGTGTCGACATGGGCCTCGGCCGTTCCGTGGGGTTCACGGACGGGGTGCGCAGGGCGCTCGGGCACGGCAAGGACGACGCCGAGGGGTTCGCCGAGCAGCTTCGGGAGCTGCTCGGCTGGTTCCTCGGCGACTCCCCCGACGCCAGGGCCAGGCCCGCGGAGGGGCTGCGGGTGCCGCCGTTCGTGCTGGCCACCGGCGCCGGTGCGGGCACGGCGGCGCGGTTGGGGCTTCCGCTGGTGATCGCGGCGGTGCGGGGCAGGGAGCGTTTGGTGGAGGCGGTGGAGGGCTACCGCAAGGAGTTCAGGCCCTCGGTGTGGGCGGCCGAGCCGTATGTGGTGGTGGCGTCGACGGTGGCGGTGGCCGGGACGCCCGAGGAGGCGCACCGGCTGCTGCTGCCCGAGGCGTGGTCGGCGGCGTACTCCCGCACCCACGGCAGCTTCCCGCCGCTGCTGCCCGCCGAGGACGTCGAGGAGCTTGCGCGGCATGCCATGGGGGCCAGGGAGCGGGAGTTCTACGAGGCCGCGCTCACCGGGCATGTCGCGGGCACCGGGGAGCAGGTGGCCGACCAACTCGCGGAGCTGGTCGAGGCGACCGGGGCCCGGGAGGTCCTGGTCACCACGAGCACCTACGACCGTGCGGCGCTGGTCGACTCCCTGACCCGGCTGGCCCGGCTCGCGGGCCTCGGCAGGTAGCGGGGGCGTACGGCCACGGGGCGCGGCGCGGGATCGCGCGGTGCCGGTACGTGTCCTGTGCCCGGCGCGTGGTCGTCGCGGGCGGCGGTGGCGAGGGGGACGACGGCGGCCTGGGCGGCGCCCGCGAGGGTGCGGCGGCCGCCCTCGTGGTCGGTGAGCGGGGCGAGCACCCGCACCTCGGCCGTGACGCCCCGGGCGGCGGCGACCCGCCACAGGGAGGCGGCGAGGGTGTCGCCGCCGACGAACGCGGGCACGGTGCTCGGCTCCCCCGCGGCCAGTCGGTAGGTGATGCGCACCGGCTGCACCGGCACCCCGGCGTCCACCGCGGCCTGGAAGACCGCCCTGCGGAAGGTGCCCTGGCCCCGGCCGCACCAGGTGCTGCCCTCGGGGAACGCGGCGGCGGCGGAGCCGGCCCGCAGCGCCTCGGCGATCCCGGCGACGGTGCCGGGCAGGGCGCGCGGCCGGTCCCGGGTGATGAAGAGGGTGCCGCCGAGCGCGGCGATCCTGCCCGCCACCGGCCAGTCCCTGATCTCCCGCTTGGCGAGCATCCTGGCCGGGCGGACGGCGGCGAGCAGCGGGATGTCGAGCCAGGAGATGTGGTTGGCGACCAGCAGCAGGCCGCCGTCGCGGGGCGCCGTGCCGGTGAACCGGGCCCGTACCCCGGCGCAGCGCACCAGGGCGCGGCACCAGAGCCGTACCAGCCGGTCCCTGGGGGCGGCGGGGAGCCGGGCGACGGCGGGGACGAGGGCGACGCCCGCGCAGAACACGGCCGCGAGCACCGCGAGCCGCGCGGCGGCCCTGGCAGGTGCCACCGGGCCCGCGGCGGCGGGCACGCAGGCGTCGGGGGTGCAGGGCGCGGTGGGCTGCCAGAAGCTCATGACGCGGGGGCGAGTGCGAGGAAGTGGCGCAGATAGCGGGGGTTGACGCGGCTCATGGGCAGCAGCACGTAGAGGTCGGCCACCCCGAAGTCGGGGTCGAGCGCGGGCCTGCCGCAGATCTGGGCGCCGAGCCGGAGGTAGCCGCGCAGCAGCGCGGGCAGCTCGGTGCGCACGGGCCTGGGCACGCCCGCGTCGTCCCAGGGCAGCAGCGGGGTGACGCGGTACTCCTCGGGCGCGAGGTGGCGGGCGCGCACCCGGTCCCAGGTGCCCGCGGCGAGGGCGCCGCCGTCGGCGAGGGGTACGGAGCAGCAGCCGCCGAGCCACTGGTGGCCGCTGTCGGTCATGTAGCGGGCGATGCCCGCCCAGATGAGGCCGATGACGGCGCCGTCGCGGTGGTCGGGGTGGACGCAGGAGCGGCCGACCTCGACGAGGGAGTGCCGGATGTGCGCGAGGGCGCGCAGGTCGAACTCGCTCTCGGAGTAGAGCCGTCCTGCGACGGCGGCCCGGTCGGGCGGGAGCAGCCGGTAGGTGCCGACGACCTGGCCCGTGCCCTCGTCCCTGACCAGCAGGTGGTCGCAGTAGGCGTCGAAGGCGTCGGTGTCGAGCCCGGGCTCGGCGGTGGGGCGCAGGGTGGCGCCGAGTTCTTCGGCGAACACGTCGTGCCGCAGCCGCTGCGCGGCCCTGACGTCGTCCTCGTCACGGGCGAGGGTGACCCGGTACCGGGGCGGGGCGGCGATGGCGGAGGTCATGGGGTACTCCCGTCGCGGGGGGCTTGAGGGGGCGGCCGGAGGCCCGGTCCGCCCGGTTCAGTTGTTCCGCCGCCGACTGGCGTGCGGGTGTCGCGCGACAGGAGAGTGGGTGAGCGGCGCCTTAAGTAACGCCGCTCCTGGCACGGGCAGGCGGGCGGGCACGGCGCGGCCCCCGGCGCCGTCCTGTGCGGGGGCGCCGGGGGCCGGGTGGTGCCGGGTGGGTCAGGTCACCTCTTGGCGGCCTTGCGGGTGGCGCGCAGCCACTCGCGGTTCATGCCGGTGATGGACATCAGCGGGATGCCCTTCGGGCAGGCGGTGGCGCACTCCCCGGCGAGGGTGCAGCCGCCGAAGCCCTCCTCGTCCATCTGGGAGACCATGTCGAGCACCCTGGTCTCGCGCTCGGGCGCGCCCTGGGGCAGCACGTTGAGGTGGTTCACCTTGGCGGAGGTGAACAGCATCGCGGCGCCGTTGGGGCACGCGGCGACGCAGGCGCCGCAGCCGATGCACTCGGCGTGCTCGAAGGCGAAGTCCGCGTCGGCCTTGGGCACGGCGGTGGAGTGCGCCTCGGGGGCGGCACCGGTGGGCGCGGTGACGTAGCCGCCGGCCTGGATGATGCGGTCGAACGCGGTGCGGTCCACCACCAGGTCCTTGATGACCGGGAAGGCGGAGGCGCGCCAGGGCTCGATGTCGATGGTGTCGCCGTCCTCGAAGGCCCTCATGTGGAGCTGGCACGTGGTGGTGCGCTCGGGGCCGTGGGCGTCGCCGTTGATGACGAGGCTGCACGCGCCGCAGATGCCCTCGCGGCAGTCGTGGTCGAAGGCGACCGGGTCCTCCCCCTTGAGGGTGAGTTCCTCGTTGAGGGTGTCGAGCATTTCGAGGAACGACATGTCCTGCGAGATGCCGTCCACCTCGTAGGTGGACATGGCGCCTTCGGCGTCGGCGTTCTTCTGGCGCCAGACGCGCAGGGTGAGCTTCATGCATAGCTCCGCTGAGTGGGGTGGACGTACTCGAAGACCAGGTCTTCCTTGTGCAGGACGGGGGCCTCGCCGGTGCCGGTGTACTCCCAGGCGGCGGCGTAGGAGAACTCCTCGTCCTTACGGGCGGCCTCGCCGTCCGGGGTCTGGGACTCCTCGCGGAAGTGGCCGCCGCAGGACTCGCTGCGGTGCAGTGCGTCGAGGCACATCAGCTCGGCCAGCTCCAGGTAGTCGACGACGCGGTTGGCGCGCTCCAGCGACTGGTTGAACTCCTCGCCGGTGCCCGGCACCTTGATGCGGCGCCAGAACTCCTCGCGGATCTGCGGGATGCGGTCGAGTGCCTTGTACAGGCCCTCCTCGGTGCGGGCCATGCCGCAGAACTCCCACATCAGCTCGCCGATCTCCCGGTGGAAGGAGTCGGGGGTGCGGTCGCCGTCGACGGCGAGCAGCCGGGCGAGGCGGTCCTTGGTCTCCTCAAGGACGGCCTGCGCCTCGGGGTGCTCCGCGGTGACCTGCTCGGCGTGCGGGTTGCGCGCGAGGTAGTCGTTGATCGTCGCGGGCAGTACGAAGTAGCCGTCGGCGAGGCCCTGCATCAGGGCGCTGGCGCCGAGGCGGTTGGCCCCGTGGTCGGAGAAGTTGGCCTCGCCGATCGCGAACAGTCCTGGGACGCTGGTCTGGAGGTCGTAGTCGACCCAGAGGCCGCCCATCGTGTAGTGCACGGCGGGGTAGATCCGCATCGGGACCTCGTACGGGTTCTCCGCGGTGATCCGCTCGTACATGTCGAAGAGGTTGCCGTACTTCTCGGCGACCTTCTCGCGGCCCATGCGCTTGATGGCGTCGGCGAAGTCGAGGTAGACGCCCTGGCCGCCGGGGCCGACGCCGCGGCCCTCGTCGCAGGCGTTCTTCGCGGCGCGGGAGGCGATGTCGCGGGGGACCAGGTTGCCGAAGGAGGGGTAGATGCGCTCCAGGTAGTAGTCGCGCTCGTCCTCGGGGATCTCGTTCGGCGGGCGGGTGTCGCCCTTGGTCTTCGGCACCCAGATGCGGCCGTCGTTGCGCAGCGACTCGCTCATCAGGGTCAGCTTGGACTGGTGGTCGCCGGTGCGCGGGATGCAGGTGGGGTGGATCTGGGTGTAGCAGGGGTTCGCGAAGTAGGCGCCCTTGCGGTGGGCGCGCCAGATCGCGGTGGCGTTGGAGTTCATGGCGTTCGTCGACAGGTAGAAGACGTTGCCGTAGCCGCCGCTGGCGAGGACCACCGCGTCGGCGAAGTGGCTCTGCATCTCGCCGGTGACCAGGTCGCGGGCGACGATGCCGCGGGCGCGGCCGTCGACGACGATGAGGTCGAGCATCTCGGTGCGGGGGTGGATCTCCACGTTGCCCGCGGCGATCTGCCGGGAGAGCGCCTGGTAGGCGCCGAGCAGGAGCTGCTGTCCCGTCTGGCCGCGTGCGTAGAAGGTGCGGGAGACCTGGACGCCGCCGAAGGAGCGGGTGTCGAGGAGGCCGCCGTACTCGCGGGCGAAGGGGACGCCCTGGGCGACGCACTGGTCGATGATCTCGACGGAGATCTGGGCGAGCCGGTGGACGTTGGACTCGCGGGAGCGGAAGTCGCCGCCCTTGACCGTGTCGTAGAAGAGCCGGTAGATCGAGTCGCCGTCGTTGCGGTAGTTCTTGGCGGCGTTGATGCCGCCCTGCGCGGCGATGGAGTGGGCGCGGCGCGGGGAGTCCTGGTAGCAGAACTGGACGACGTGGTAGCCCTGTTCCGCGAGGGTGGCGCCCGCGGAGCCGCCCGCGAGCCCGGTGCCGACGACGATGACGGTGTGCTTGCGGCGGTTGGCGGGGTTGACGAGCTTCGCCTGGAAGCGGCGGGTGTCCCACCGCTCGCCCACCGGGCCCTCGGGGGCCTTGGCGTCGGCGACGGGCTCGCCGGTCGAGTACTGGGCGTAGGACGTCATGTCAGTCCACCAATCCGGTCATGACACCGACGGGTACGGCGATGAAGCCCACGGTCAGCAGGAGCGCGAGGATGTTGGCGAGCGACTTGAGGACGCGGTCGCGGGTGCGGCTGCCGACGCCGAGGGTCTGGGCCGCGCTCCAGAAGCCGTGCCGGATGTGCAGGCCGAGCGCGAGCATGGCGACGATGTAGATCGTGTTTCCGTACCAGGTGGAGAAGGTGTCCACGACGTTCTGGTACGGGTGTCCGGGCTGGAAGCCGCCGGGGTGGGCGTCGCCCGTGGTGAGGTCGAGGATGTGCCAGACGATGAAGAGGGCGAGGATGACGCCGCCCCACCGCATGGTGTTGGTGGCGAAGCTCGCCCTGGCCCTGGTGTGGACGTACTTGCTGGGGCGGGCCTTGAGGTCCCGCTTGCTGAGCTGGTACGCGGAGACGATGTGGGCGACCACGGCGACGACGAGGAGGGCGCGGATGATCCACAGCGTCCACTCGTAGTGCATGAAGGGCTCGCCGATGGTGCGCAGCCAGTGGGCGTACTCGTTGAAGGTGCCGGGCCCGAAGAAGATCTTCAGGTTGCCGTACATGTGTACGACCAGGTACAGCAGCATGAGGATGCCGCTGACGGCCATCACCGTCTTCTTGCCGACGGTGGAGTCCCACAGAGTGCGAGCAAAGGACGGCCGTCGGTCCGTCCGCGTTGCCAGAGCCATGTCATGAACGGTATGACCAGGGATCGCCATCAGTCCAAGAGATGGATCACCTCATTCCCATAGGCGTTGCCTATCGTGGGTACGCTGGGGCCGTGCAGTTCCAGCAGCTCCAGTACTTTGTGGCGGTCGCGGAGACCCGGCACTTCACCCGGGCCGCCGAGACCGTGCATGTGGCGCAGCCCTCGCTCTCCCAGCAGATCCGGGCGCTTGAGCGGGAGCTGGGCGCCGACCTGTTCCAGCGGGCCAGGGGGAACATCGCCCTCACGGACGCGGGAGAGGCGCTGCTGCCGCTGGCCAGGCGCATCCTCGCCGACGCGGACACCGCGCGCCAGGAGGTGCACGAGCTGGCGCAGCTCCGCAGCGGCCGGGTGCGGCTCGGCGCGACCCCGAGCCTGTGCACGGGGCTGCTGCCCGACGTGCTGCGCGAGTTCCACGACCGCTACCCGGGGATCAGGCTGCTGATCGAGGAGGGCGGCTCACACGACCTGGTACGCGAGCTGGCGCGCGGCGCGCTCGACCTGGCGCTCGTGGTGCTGCCGCTGCCGACGCCCTCCCCCGCGCTGACCACCGTGGAGCTGCTGCGCGAGGACCTGGTGGTGGTCTCCTCGCCCGAGGCCAGGGAGCCCGGCGGGGGCCGCCCCGTACGGATCGCGGATCTGGAGGGCGAGCGCCTCGTGATGTTCCGGCACGGCTACGATTTGCGGGAGCTAACGGTTGCGGCGTGCCGTGCCGAAGGGTTCGAGCCGGACCTCGCGGTGGAGGGCGGCGAGATGGACGCGGTGCTCGGGTTCGTACGGGCGGGGCTCGGGGTGGCGGTGGTGCCGCACATGGTCGCCGCGCGGTCGGGGCGGGGGCTGCGGGTGACTCCGCTGGCGCGGCCCGGCCTGTACCGGACGATCGCGCTGGCGCACCGCAGCGATGTCGCGCCGCCCCGGGCGGCGCGGGAGTTGCAGCGGATGCTGCTCGCGCGCTGAGCGGGGCCGCGGGGGGCCGCAGGCGTGACGGGGGCCGCCGGGCGGGGCTCCCGTGGTTGCTCGCCGTCGCGGTGGGATTCCTTCAGGGGGCCGCCTCCCCCCGCGGCGGCGGGGGTCTCAGGCCGTCACGTCCGCGTAGACAAGCTGGTGGAGGCGGTCCGGCGGGCCCGGGCGGGCGTAGTACCAGCCCTGGGCCGTGTCGCAGCCCATGTGGCGCAGTTGTTCCGCCTGGGCGGCGGTCTCCACGCCCTCCACGGTGACCGAGAGGTCGAGGCTGTGGGCGAGCGAGACGATGCCCTCGACGATCTTCAGGTCGACGGGGTCGGCCGGGTACTGCTGCATGCCCTGGGTGAAGGACCGGTCGAGCTTCAGGTCGCTCACCGGCAGCCGGCGCAGGTTGGCGAGGTTGGAGTAGCCGGTGCCGAAGTCGTCGAGGGCGATGTCGATGCCGTGCTCGGCCAGCCGCCGCAGCGGTTTCAGCAGGTCGTCGTCGGCGCCGATGAGCGCGGACTCGGTGACTTCGAGGCAGAGCGCGTCGGGGTCGAGCCCGGTGCGCTCCAGGATCTCCAGGGTGTCGGCGACGAGCCCCGGGTGGGTGAGCTGGCAGGGCGAGAGGTTCACGTTGACCCGCAGCGGGCCCACACCGCCCTCCCCGTCCTGCCACCGCTTGGCCTGCCGCACCGACTCCTCAAGCACCCAGCGGCCGAGCGGCACGATCAGGCCGGTGCGCTCGGCGAGCGGGATGAAGCGGTCGGGGCTGATCACCCCGTGCTGCGGGTGGGTCCAGCGCACCAGCGCCTCCGCGCCGCGCACGCTGCCGTCGGCGAGGTGCACGAGCGGCTGGTACTCGATGAAGAACTCGCCGCGTTCGAGGGCGGCGGGCAGCGCGTTCGTCAGGCCGTGCCGGGTGATGGTGCGCGCCTCGGTCTCGGGGTCGGCGGTCTCGCAGCGGTTGCCGCCCGCCGACTTGGCCCGGTACATGCTGATGTCGGCGCTGCGCAGCACCTCTGCGGGGGTGCGCTCGGCGGCGGGGCCCTCGACGATGCCGATGCTGCCGCGGACCGTCAACTGGCGGCCGTCGACGCTGATGGGGCCGTCGAGCGCGTGCATGATGCGGTCGGCGAGGTCGTCGACATCGGTGGTGCCGCGGGGTCCGGTGGTCAGCGCCACGAACTCGTCGCCGCCGAGCCTGGCGATCATCTCGCCGGGTGCGGTGGCGCACGCCTGGAGCCGGTCGGCGACCTCGACGAGCACCCGGTCGCCGACGGCGTGCCCGAGGCTGTCGTTGATGGTCTTGAAGCCGTCCAGGTCGAGGTAGCAGAGCCCGAAGCCGCTGCCGTCGCCCGCGCCGAGCACCTTCTCGAGGCGCTCGAAGAAGAGGGTCCTGTTGGGGAGCCCGGTGAGCGCGTCATGGGTGGCCTCGTAGCGCAGCCGCAGGTTGAGCAGCCGCCGCTCCGTGGTGTCCTCGACGATGACGAGCATGTACTGCGGCTCGCCGTCGGCGTCGCGCAGCAGCGAGGCGGTGAGGTTGGTCCACAGCACGGTGCCGTCGGGCCTGCCGAACGCCTTCTCCACCCGGAAGTGGTCGCGTACTCCGTGGACCAGCTCCTCGTAGAGCCGCCAGATCTGGGGGGCGTCGTCCGGGTGCGCCCAGGTCGAGACATTGCGGTCGCGAACCATTTGTTCGTTGCCGCCGAACATCCGCACCAGGGCGTCGTTGACGTCGAGGACCGTGCCGTCGAGGCCGGATATCCCGATGCCTATGGGGGCGTCCTCGAAGATCGCGCGGAAGCGCGCCTCGCTGGCGTGCAGCGCCTCGGCGACCGCGCTGCGCGCGTCGAGCGCGGCCCTGGCGATGGCCTCCTGCTCGGCGAGGGTGCGCTCGCGCAGCGCCGCGGCGTACCCGGCGGCCATCGCGTGCTGGATACGGGAGGAGCGGGAGCGCAGGTCCTCGCGTGGGCCGTCGCCCCCGCAGTAGAGGACGAGGTACGCGTCGACGACGTCGAGGGTCCTGCTCAGCGCCTCGGGGTTGGTGCAGTGCGCGTCGACGAGCGCGGCGCCCGCGGCCTGTCCGCCGGCCGCGTCGAAGGTGCGCGCGAGCAGCGCGTCCCTGAGGTTCCTGGCGAGCGGCAGCAGCAGCCGCTCGAACTCGGGGCGGTCGAGGGAGGTCGCGGTCACCGGGAACACCGCGCGTCCCCAGATGGTGGCGAACCTGCGCAGTCTGTCCTCCGGCCCGTCCGGCTCGGCCCTCACGCCGCGCGCCCCACGCCCGCGAGGCCCGAGAAGGCAAAGGGGTCCTCGTCCTCGGGAGGGGTGTCGGGCCGCCAGTTCGGCATCGGTACGAGTCCCGGGTCCACCATGTCGTATCCCTCGAAGAACCGCGCGATCTCGTCACGCGAACGCATCATCAACGGACTGCGGATGCTCTCATAGACATCCAACGCGCCGCCCGCCTGTTCGGGCGGTACCGGAATCCCTTCGTAGGAGGCGTGCGTGAGGATGAGCAGACTACCGGGCGCCATCGCTGCCCGGAGTTCGGCCATCGCCGCGTACGGGTCGTCACTTTCCTCCACGAAATGGAGAACGGCAACCGTCAACAGGGCGATGGGAAGGTTCAGTTCGATCAACGAGCGAACCTCCTCCGTGCCGAGCAGCGCCGCTGGGCTGCGCAGATCCCCCGCCACGAAGGCCGTGTCCCGGTCGTCGCCGATCACCGCGCGACCGTGTGCGACGGCAACGGGATCGTGGTCCACGTACACCACCCGCGCCTCGGGTGCGGTCTGCCGTGCCACCTCGTGGACGTTGCCGAACGCCGGGATACCGGAACCCACGTCGAGGAACCGGGTGACGCCCTCGGAGACCGCGTAGCGCACCGCGCGCCGCATGAAGGCCCGGTTCGCCTGCGTGATCTTCGGCAGCCCCGGCAGGAACCCCATGGCCCTGCGCGCGGCCTCCCTGTCGACCTCGAAATTGTGCGATCCGCCCAGGTAGTAGTCGTAGACGCGGCTGGGGCTCGGCACCGAGATGTCAATGCCCCGCGGGGCCCAGGCGGGTCGCTGCATCGAAGTCTCCCAGAGGTGGACGGTGCGGTGTTCGAGCCGAATCTACTGATCGCCCGGCAACGGGGCGAGCCCAAACGGAAATTGGCGATCCGTTATCGGTCACTGCCGTTGGCAATTGCCGGGCGGAACGACAGCGCACTTGACGGCACTTGATGGAAAATGCCGTGAAATGTTCGCAGCGGGAGGGGTATCCGACGTCGTGCCCACCGTTCGCGTCCGTAAAGCCCCTGGTGGAGATCGGTGGCCGGAAGACGACGCCCGGCGTCGGTGGCCGCGCACCCGTGACCGGGAACTGATCGTTTTTCGCCATACCTTCGCCGACGTTTTTTCGGCGCCGGACGGCACGGTCGGGCAGGGGTGTTCGACGCGGGGGTCCGACGCGACCCCGCCTCCGCGGTAACTCCCTTATCGCACTTGAAACCTGTCGGGCCATCACACCGCCCGATCGGGCCAATCCGGAGCCGCTACGGCGTGTGCGTTCCCGGCGGCGCCCATGCTCTCGCCGTGGAAACATCCCAACATCGGCGCCCCACCAGGGGCGTTCGACTCATATCGCTGCTCGCCCTCGGCTGGGCGCTCGGCGGCGCGATGCTGCTTCCCGCGGCGGCTCCGGTGGCGGCGGCCGCCGGGGACGGGTGCTCCGCCGCGCCGCAGCGGGCCGCCGCGCACACGGGCGGCGCGGGCGGCTGCGCGGAGGTCCCCCACGGGCCGCGCCCGCCCGGGGCGCCACGCCCGCCCCGGCTGCCGTGGCCGCTGCACCCGCCCCGTCCACCGCACCCGCCGCACCCGCCGCATCCACCCCACCACCACCATCCGCGTCCCCCGTGGCCGCACCACCCCCACCCGTGCCCGCCGCACCCTCCCAAGCCGCCGACTCCCCCGCCGCCCCCGACTCCCCCGCCGACTCCCCCGCCGACTCCGACACCGACCCCACCGCCGCCGAAGGCCCCGTCACCGCCGCCCGCGCCGAAGCCACCGGCCGCGCGCCCGGCTCCGGCGGCGCCCACCCCCGCGCCGCGGCCCGCCGCACCCCGGCCGGCGCCCACGCCGACCCCCGAGCCGACCCCGAAGCCCACCCCGCGCCCTGCGCCTCCGGCGAAGCGCGTGGGCTACCCGGAGTACCGGCCGCAGGCGAGGCAGCGCACGATCCGGCACGGCCCGTCCCTCGTCGCCCTCACCCTGCTGATCACCGCGCCCGCGGTGCTCGCCGTCGCCGTGCTGCGGCCCCGTTGACCGTCAGGAGGTTCCCATGTCGGAATGGCTCGTTCTCGTGCTGGCCATGGTCGTGGTGTGCGGGGTGGTGCTCACCGTCACCGTGCTCAAGCAGCGCAGGATCGGTGAGGACGACGACCCCACCGAGACACCCGACGTCATCGAGTACATGACGATGATGATCGGCGTGGTCTACGCGATCGTGCTCGGCCTCGCGATCGCCGGTGTCTGGGAGGAGCGCAGCGCCGCCCAGGACCATGTGCACGCCGAGGCGCAGGCGCTGCACGAGATCAGCGAGCGGGTGCGCAGCTACCCGCCCGCGGTGCGCGACCGCGTCAGGGCCGACGTCAACGCGTACGTTCACCAGGTCGTGGGCGCCGAGTGGGACACCATGGCGTCCGACGGCACCCTCACGAAGCGCGGCACCACGCTGCTGGCCAAGGTCAGGCACGACGTCACGGACTACGAGCCCGCGTCGGACTTCGAGGCCCAGGCGTACCAGCCGCTGCTCGACCAGGTGATGGCGGCGGACGACGCACGCTCGGCGCGCGCGGACGCGGCCGGGCCGACCATGCCGGGCACGGTGTGGTTCGGGCTGGTCGCGGGCGGCGTGGTCACGGTGGGGATGCTGTTCGTGCTCCAGATCAGAAGGACCGGGCGTGAGGTGCTGCTCGCGGGGCTGTTCTCCGCGCTCATCGCCTTCCTGCTCTTCCTCATCTGGGATCTGGACACGCCCTACGCGCGGGGGCTCTCCGCCTCCACGGAGCCGTTCATGCTGCTGTTCCCCGGGGCCCACTGAGCCCGGGCGGGCACCGCGCCACCGGTCCCGGCGGGGACGTACCCCGTCGGGACCAGCGGCATGACCCGTTCGCGCGACACCGATCGCGGTGTCCGGCGCGCCTCCCTAACGTTTCGGGCATCGAGGGGCATGGACGACGCTCCGCGGCAGCGGGCCGCGGCTGCCCCCCGGGAACGCGGAGGACTCCTATGCGCGTGATACGCGCCGCCGCCTCGGCCGTGCTGCTCGGCGCCACCGCGATCGGCTGTGTTCCGGCCGCCGCGGACGGCGGGGACCACCACGGCGGTTTCGAGGCGGCCGTCGAGCCGACGACGATCGCACCCGGCGGGCAGGTCAGGCTCACGGCGCGCGGCTGCGGCGGGCAGACGACGGTGGACTCCGCGGTCTTCGACGCGGTCACCATCCGCCCCGGCGGCGGGCAGGCCACCGCCAAGGTCTTCTGGGACGCCAAGCGGGGCGCCAAGTACCAGGTGACGTTCGCCTGCGCGGACGGGCCGGTACGCACGCTCGACCTGATGATCGCGGGCGGCCACGACGGCGGCGGCCCGGTGGCGCCGCCCGCGCACCACGGGGTGAACGCTGGCGTCGGCGGCGGCGCGGGAGGGTACGACGCGACCCGGCTCGCCACGGGGGCGCTGCTGGTCGCCGGGGTGCTGGGGATCGCGCTGCGGCGCACGAGGCGGCGGGGCGCGGACAGGCAGGCCGGCTGACGCCATGCACGCGGCGCATGGCTTCGCCCCGGAACTCACGTGGTTCCGGGGCGAGTCCGTGTGGTGCGCGGGGTGTGTCAGGCCGCGCGGGTCGTGCGGGTCGTGCGGCGGCGGATCAGGAAGACCCCGCCGCCGACGGCCGCGGCGGCCACGAGGCCCCCGCCGATCGCCATGTCGGTGGGCGTGGCGCCGGTCGAACTGCTGCCGCCGAGACCGCCCTGGACACCGCCGCGGATGACGGTGAACGCGGCGGGCTTGGTGAGGGTCCTGCCCTCGCCGCAGCGCGCGGTGATGTCGTAGGAGCCGGGGTTCGCGTTCCCGTTCACCCGCACCGTGGCCTGCGCCCTGCTGCCGCCCGGCATCGCCTTGAGCTTGGTGGTGGGGAAGGCTGGCGAGGACACCGTGCTGCCGGGCAGCGAGCAGGAGGTGCCGTCGACGGAGACGGTGAGCTGGCCGCCGCGCGCGATCACGCTCGGCGACGCGGTGATGTTCTTCGGGTCGGTCCAGGCCGCCGCGGTGGGGGCGGCGAGTCCGATGGCGGCGACCGAGACGGCCGAGACCACCAGGGCTCGTTTGGTTCGCATGGGTTCCTCCGCGAAGGCGCCCCGGGGAACCGTCCCCGGTCGATCGGCGAGAGCGCCTTCGAGAGGAACACTCAGTTGCGGTGCGCGGGGCCGCACTTCGGCGCTCGCCCGTCCTGGTGAGACGACACGCCGGGCGCCGTCCGACACGGTGGATATCACCGCAGGTCACACACCGTCAGAAATTTGTGGGACGCCGGGTCCCCGGATGGCTCACGGTGATCATGGCGCCGTCGGGGGCCGTCCCGCGGCGGTCTGTGCCGGGCCCGTACAGCCCCCTCCCCCGTTCGCCGCCGCCACCGCGCCGCCCGCGGGCGGCGCGCTTAGCGTGCTGGTACGCGTACCGCACGCGGCCGCTGCGGCCGTGTCGAGAGGGGATGGCGAATGTCTTCGTCCCGGTCGGCCGACGCGGCCGAAGCGGAGGAGGAGCCGCGGCGCAGGCGCGCGCCGTGGGGCGTGCTCGCGCTGGTGCTGCTGACCGGTCTCGCGCTGATCAGGAACGGCTCGGGCGAGTTCGACGTGGGCCCCCCGCAGCCCGCGTCGGCCGCGGCCCCCGACACCAGGGCCCCGGCGGCGCCGGGCGGGCAGGAACCGCGGGCGCTGTCGCACGCGGCGCCGAAGCGGGTGGCCATCCCGGCGATCCGGGTGAGCGCGCCGGTCACCGCGGTGGGCCTGGACGCGGACGGCTGGGTCGGGGCGCCGCCGCCCGACGACTCCAACCTGGCGGGCTGGTTCACCGGGGCGGTCTCCCCCGGCGAGAAGGGCACCGCGGTGGTCGTGGGGCACGTCGACAACCAGCGGGGGCCCGCGGTGTTCTACGGCCTCGGCTCGCTGAAGAAGGGCAACCACGTCGAGGTGGCCCGCGAGGACGGGCGCACCGCGGTCTTCGAGGTCTACGGCATCGAGGTCTTCGACAAGGAGGACTTCCCCGGCGACCGGGTCTACCGGGACACCGGGCGGCCGGAGTTGCGGGTGATCACCTGCGGCGGCGGATTCTCCAAGCAGAACGGTTACGACGGAAATGTCGTGGTGTTCGCCCGCATGGTGGAAGTGCGCTGAACGGTCCGGGCCCGGGCGGCGGCATCCGTGTTCCCGTCCGGTCAGCACGCTCCGCGAACTCTTGCCTGAGCTGCGCCTTCCGCTAGCCTCCGCCCTGTGACCGATCAACAGTCCACGGGATTCGAACGCGGCACCGACGGCCCGAAGCTGATCGTCGTCGGTGTCGACGGCTCCGAGTCGTCGCTGCGCGCCGCCTCCTACGCGGGGGGTCTTGCGAGACGGCAGCGCGCCCTGCTCGCGGTGGTGTACATCCAGCCGGTGATGGCCGCGGGGGCGGCGATGGGGGTGCCGGTGGCGGACACCACCGACGAGATCGCGGAGAGCCTCATCCACGAGATCCGTACCGCCGCCGAGCGGGTCAAGGACATATTCGACGTGCGCTGGGAGTTCCACACCTTCCGCGGCGACCCGTACAACGGGCTCGTGACGGCGGCGGACGAGCTGAAGGCCGACGCGGTGGTGGTGGGCGCCTCGGAGCAGGCGGGGCACCGGATCGTGGGCTCCGTGGCGATCCGCCTGGTGAAGGCGGGGCGCTGGCCGGTCACCGTGGTGCCGTAACTCCGTTCCTTGCCCGTCCCTTTCGTGCTCTTCCCTCGTGGGCGGCTGTCGGCCATCATGATCGCCCATCGGCTGCCGTCGCGAAAGGGGTCAACTCATGGGGCGAGTGCGCATGGGCGAGGGCGTCCTGCGGCGCAAACCGCTGGACCAGATCACGGCGGTGGACGAGCCCGCGGACGGCGCGGCGGACGGGGGTCCCGGGCTCCGGCGCACGCTCGGCCTGTGGCAGCTCACCGCGATCGGGGTGGGCGGCATCATCGGCGCCGGGATCTTCACCCTCGCGGGGACCGTGGCGAACGGCACGGCGGGCCCCGCGGTGCTGCTCTCGTTCCTGATCGCGGGCGTGGCGAGCGCGGCGGCCGCGCTGTCGTACGCGGAGTTCGCGGGGCTCATCCCGAAGGCGGGCTCTGCCTACACCTACGGCTACGCGGTGCTCGGCGAGCTGCCCGGCTGGTTCATCGGCTGGGACCTGCTGCTTGAGTACACGGCGATCGTGGCGGTGGTGGCGATCGGCATATCGGGCTACTTCAACTTCCTGCTCGGCGACATGGGGGCGTCGCTGCCCGACTGGATGCTGGGCGCGCCCGGCACGGGCGACGGGCACCGGGTGGACCTGTTCGCCGCGCTGCTGTGCCTGCTGATCGCGTACCTGCTGAACCTGGGCGTGAAGAACGCGGCGCGCTTCGAGACCGTGGTGGTGGGTCTGAAGGTGCTGGTGGTCCTCGTGGTGATCGCGGTGGGCGTCTTCCACATCGACACCGGGAACTACCGGCCGTTCTTCCCGTTCGGCGCGGGTGGCGCGTTCACGGGCGCGGCGACGGTGTTCTTCGCGGTGTTCGGCTACGACGCGATGAGCACGGCCGCGGAGGAGTCGAAGGATGCCCAGCGGCACATGCCGAAGGCCATCATCTACTCGCTGGTCATCGCGATGGTGCTGTACGTGCTGGCCTGCCTGGTGCTGACGGGCATGCAGGACTACAAGGACATCGACGCGGAGAGCGGCTTCTCGACGGCGTTCAAGTCGGTGGGGCTCGGCGGGCTCGCCGACGTGATCGCGGTCGGCGCCATCATCGGCATCCTCACGGTGATGTTCACGTTCATGCTGGGCGTCACCCGGGTGTGGTTCTCGATGAGCAGGGACGGGCTGCTGCCGAAGTGGTTCGCCAAGACGCACCCGACCCGCCATGTGCCGACCCGGGTGACGTGGATCGTGGGGGCGGCCTCCGCGGTCATCGCGGGCTTCCTGCCGATCGGCGACGCCGCGGAGCTGACCAACATCGGCATCCTGCTGGCGTTCGTGGTGGTGTGCGTGGCGGTGATCGTGCTCCGCTACCGCCGCCCCGACCTGCCGCGCTCGTTCCGTACGCCGTGGATGCCGGTGGTGCCCGTGGTGGGTGTGGGCTTCTCGATCTGGCTGATCACGTTCCTCCAGTGGCAGACCTGGGTGCGGTTCGCGGTGTGGTTCGTGATCGGCCTCGGCGTGTACTTCGGCTACTCGTACCGCAGGTCGGCGCTGGCCGGACCGGTGCCGCCGGTCAAGGAGGCACCGCCGGAGGGGCGTGGGTGAGGCCGGGGCGGTGCGGGCCGCCATGCGGCGTCAGTGGTCCACCAGCAGCCCGTCGGCGGCGGCGCCCCGGCTGAGGACGACGGTGCGGATGCGGTCGTAGGTCTTCTTCAGCGACGGCCTGGTGCGCAGGGCGCGTGCCAGGTCGGTGACGCGGCCCGTGGAGGTGTCGTACCAGGTGGGCACGGACTCGGCGCGGCTGACGCGCCAGCGCTCCCCCGCGTGGGCGGGCGGCGCGAAGGTGAAGCGGGCGAGGCTGCCCTGGTTGCCGCGTGGGTCGGTGCGGTTCCGGTCGTTGATCATGTCTCCGGCGATCTGGTCGCCCATGCCGTAGACCACCCAGGTGCCGTTGACCTTCTCGTACGCCTGCGGGACGTGGGCGTGGGTGCCCAGGACGAGGTCGATCGCGGGGCGGTCGCCCGCCGCGGCGGCGGTGAGCTGTCTGGCCAGGGTGAGCTGGTTCGCGTCGGGGGCGTCCTGCCACTCGGTGCCCCAGTGGACCGAGACGACCACCACGTCGGCCCCGGCCTTGCGCGCGGCCCGGGCGTCGCGCACGACGCGGTCGCGGTCGGTGAGCCGTACCAGCCAGGGCTTGTCCTTCGGCACCGGGATGCCGTTGGTGCCGTAGGTGTACGCGAGGTGGGCGACCTTGGCGCTGCCCGCGTGCAGCCAGGTGGGGGACGACGCCTCGGCGGCGCTGCGGGCGCTCCCGGCGTGCTTGACCCCGGCGCGGTCGAGGGCGTCGAGGGTGCGGGTGATCCCGGCGGGGCCGTCGTCGAGGCTGTGGTTGGAGGCGGTGGAGCAGGAGTCGTAGCCGGTGGCGGCGAGGGCGGGGGCGATCTGCGGGGGCGAGGTGAAGGTGGGGTAGCCGTGGTAGTGGCCGTCGGCGCCGTACACCGTCTCCATGTGGCAGATCGCCAGGTCGGCGCGGGAGACCACGGGTTTGATCCCGGCGAGCATGGGCCGGAAGTCGTAGCCGGTGCCGCCCGCGTCGGCGCGTGCCCTGGCGATGACCGAGTCGTGCGGCAGTACGTCGCCGGTCGCGACGAGGGTGAAGCCCTTGGGCACCCGGTCGGCGCCGCCCGCCGCGCTGTCCGGCCGCTGGTGCTGCTGCGGGCGGTGGGGCGCGCCGCAGGCGGCGAGGGCGCACAGGGCGGTGACGGCGGTGAGTGCGAGGGCGCGGCGCGAGGTGCGGGGGCGGTGTGGGGGGATGGCCATGGGCTGCCTCTCCTCGGGAGAACCAATCCACCCATAATCCGCTTATATGACTAATTGGGGTGTTCCGACATGCCGGGCGGCGCGGGGTCAGGTGCCGCGCCGCCCGGCGGCTCTGGCGGCGGTGAGCAGGGCGAGCGGGGTCGCCGCGGCCCACGCCTGCGGGGAGTTGGCGTGCGGATAGGGCACGGGGCCGGCGGCGGACCGCGGCGGCCTGGCGTATCCGGCGATGACCTCGGGCAGCCGGTGGCCGAAGTGGGCCGAGGCGTCGAGCAGCCCCCTGCTCAGCAAGGCCGCCTCCGCGTGCAGCCCGTACCGGGCGAGCCCGAGGACGGTCACGGCGTTGTCGTGCGGCCAGATGCTGCCGCGGTGGTACGAGAGCGGGTGGTACGCGGGGACGCCCGCGGCGAGGGTCCGCACGCCCCAGCCGGAGAAGAAGTCGGGCCGCAGCAGCCTGCGCCCGACCCGGACGGCGCTCGCCCGGTCCAGGATGCCGGACCACAGCAGATGGCCCGCGTCGGACGCGGGGGCGTCCACGGGGCGCCGCGCGCCGTCCAGGGCCAGGGCGGGCACCTCGGCGCCGCCGGGCAGGAAGTCGGCGGTGAAGCGCTCCCGCAGGCCGCGTGCGGCGCCGTCGAGCCGCCGCGCCAGCACCGGGTCGCCCCACACGGCGCGGGCGAGCCCCGCGCTCTCGCGCAGCGCGTCGTAGGCGTAGCCCTGGACCTCGGCGACCGCGACGGCGCCGGTCGCGTGGGTGCCGTCGCGGAAGCAGATCGCGCCCGCGGAATCCTTCCAGTTCTGGTTGAGCAGCCCGCGCCCGTCCGCCTCGTAGACGAGGTAGCCGTGGTCGTCGAGTCCGCCGTGGCGGAACATCCAGTCGACCGCGGCGCGTGCGTGCCGCTCAAGGCGGCGGGCGTGCGCCGGGTCCCCGGTCTGCCTGGCGTGCGCGCCGAGGAGCGCGAGGAACAGCGGGGTGCTGTCGACGGAGCCGTAGTAGCGGCCGTACGGGACCTGGCCGAAGCGGGCGAGTTCGCCGTGCCGGACCTCGTGGACGATCTTGCCGGGCTGTGCGACGCGCTCCGGCTCGTCCGCGGTGGCCTGCGCGGCGGCGAGGGCGCCGAGGGTGGCGGCGGCGAGGCCGGGCCGGTACGGCAGCGCGAAGAAGGACGTGAGGAGGGCGTCGCGGCCGAAGAGGGTGAGGAACCAGGGCACGCCCGCCCCCGGCACCCGTACGGACTCCCCGTCCACCCCGGTCGCGGGGACGAGCAGCCTGGCGAGGTCCGCGAGGCCCACGGCGCAGGCCCTGCCGAGGTCACCACCGCCCTGACCGCCCTCCTCGGCGCTCTCCTCGCCACCCTGCTCCACGCCGTAGTGGCCGCCGCCCTCCCCTGCGCCGCCGTCCGCGGGCGCCGGGAGCGGGGCCGCGGTGAACGCGCGGCGCTCGGCGCGCACCAGGGCGGCCGCGGCCTCGGGGCCCTCGGGCGGCGGGGGGCCTTCCGGGGCGCCGGGGGCGTGCGCGGTGACGTCCACGCGCACCTCGGCGCTGCCGTGTCCCGGCAGGGTCAGACGCCAGGTCAGCAGGCGGGCGGTGGGGGCCTCCCGGTCCGCCGGGGTGACGGCGGGGGGCGGCTGCGCGGTGACGACGGTGCGGGCGTGCCAGTCCTCGCGGCGGTAGTCGAAGGTGACGCCCTCGGGGGTGGCGGTGGCGGTGCGGTGGGCGCCGGGCTTGGGGTAGTGGCGGTGGTCGGCGCGTAGTTCGAACTGGTCGGCGAAGTCGGCGTCGGCCGTGAGCGCGAGGGTGACGACGGTGTCGTGGGGGACGTTGCTGAGCAGCCGCAGCCGCTCGACGAGCCGGCCGCCGTGGAGGGCCTGGGTGCGCAGCAGGGTGCAGGCGGGGGGCTCGTCGCGGGTGCCCTCGGGGTTGAGGACCGCGATGGCGTCCTCGTCGTGCGCGGGCACCAGGACGGTGGGCGCGGCGCCGTCGAGGGTGACCTGCCAGCGGCTGAGGTGGCGGGCGTCGCGGACGAAGAGGCCGTCGGGGCTGCGGGAGGCGGCGCCGGTGATGTCGCGGGACCCGTCGAGCGCGGCGAAGGCGCCGTCGTGGACGAGCAGCGCGCGGGGCGCGTTCACCGGCGCTCCTTCGCGCGGGCGAGCAGGTCGAGGGCGACGGCCGCGGTCCAGGCGAAGTCGCGGGTGCCGCGGCCCTCGCCGGTGAGCGGGTCGGTGTACTCGGCGAACCCGGTGGCCGCCGCGGAGTCGAGCAGCGCTTCGGCCAGGGCGTCGGCGCGCGCGGTGTCCCCGTACTGGCGCAGGCCGCGTTCCAGGAGCCAGTTGGTGTTGGCCCAGGCGGGGCCGCGCCAGTAGCGGGAGCCGTCGTAGCCCGGGGCGCGCAGGTCGTAGCTGGGGGCGAGGCGGGTGGTGGTGCCGAGGCCGAAGTGGGGTCCCGTGAGGGTGGCGGTGAGCGCGGCGACGGCCTCCGGCGGCAGGCCGGGGACGAGCAGCGGCAGCAGTCCCGTGACGGAGCGTTCGCCGACGAGGGCGGCGGCGGTGACGTCCCGGCAGAGGAACTGGCCGCGCTCGGGGCACCAGAGGCGGGCCGTGAGGGCGGTGCGCAGGGCGGCGGCGGTGGCGCGGTGCTCGCCCGGGTCCTCGCCGAGGGTACGGGCGATGGCGGCCAGCGCCTCGGCGGAGGCGGCGAGCAGGGCGTTGAACCCGGGGTCCTCGACGGCGAACGCGGCCGGTCCCGCCGGGGGCCCGTCGCGGTAGCCCTGGTCGCGGTAGGCGGCGGCGAGGCTGACGTAGCGCCCGTAGTCGAGGTCGGTGGGGCGGTCGGCGGCGCTGGCGTGGGTGAGGTCGGCGCGCCGGAAGGAAGCGGCGGGCGCCGGGACGACCCGGGAGAGCGGCCCGTCCCAGCAGGGGCTGTTGTCCATGCCGGCCTCCCAGGGGTGGATCACGGAGACGAGCCCCGTGCCGCCGTGGTCGCGCTCCCTGGCGAGGTAGCGGTGCCAGGCGCGCAGCCGGGGGTACACGCGGCGCAGGAAGCCGCGGCGGTCCGAGGCGTCGGGGGCCGCCCGGTGCACGAGCCAGGCGGCCAGCGCGTGCACGGGCGGCTGGACGATGCCCGAGGTCTCGGTGCGGCGCGGGGCCCCGGCCGCGGCACCGGCCCGCGAGGAGCGCCAGAAGTCGGGCCCGGGGAAGTAGGCGCCCGCGGGCACGGCCGGGTTGAAGACGATGTGCGGGACTCGCCCGTCGGCCCACTGGGCGCCGAGCAGGGTCTCCAGTTCGCGCTGGGCGCGGCGGGGCGAGAGCCGGGCGAGGCCGAGGGCGACGAACGCGGAGTCCCAGCTCCACTGGTGGGGGTAGAGGGAGCGGGAGGGCACGGTGGCGGAGCCGGTCGCGTTGGCGAGCAGCACGCGCACGGCGGCGCGCCGCAGGTCGCTGCGGGCGGCGGTGGGGGCGGGGGCTGTGGTGGTGGTCATCGTCCGGTGGTGGTCGCGGGGGCGGGCGCGGGGCGCGGGGCGGTGCTCATGCGCCGTTTCTGGCCAGATGGGCGGGGATGGAGCGGACGGCGGCCGCCGGGTCGCCCGACAGCCGGCACTCCACGGCGAGGTGGCCGTCGTAGCCGATCGCGTCGAGCGCGCCGAGCCATGCGGGCCAGTCCAGGTGCCCGGCGCCGGGCTGGAGCCGGTTGGAGTCGCTGACCTGGGCGTGGCCGATGTAGGGGGCGGCGGCGACGATGGCGGCCGCGGGGTCGGCCTCCTCGATGTTCATGTGGTAGCTGTCGATCCCGATACGCACCGAGTCGAGGCCGACCTCGCGGATCAGGTCGGCGGCCTGGTCGAGGCGGTTGACCATGTGGTCCTCGTAGCGGTTGAGCGGTTCGAGGAAGAGGGTGACGCCCTCCGCGCGCGCGTGCTCGCCGAGCACGGTCAGCCCTTCGAGGAGCACGGCGCGGTCCTCCTCGGGGCCGCGGGGCGGATCGAAGGGCGGCAGGCGGCGGGAGAACATGCCGTAGGAGGCGGGGGTCTGGGCGCCGGTGCCGCCGATCTCGGCGATGACGGAGAGCTGGGACTTCATCTGGACGAGGGCGTCGCGGCGCAGGCCGGGGTCGAAGGCGCCGAGGAAGTGGAGCATGTCGACGCAGACGGTGGGCATGACGACGCCGTCGGCGCGGGCGCGGCGCAGTTCGGGCAGCCGGGCGGCGAAGCGGCCCTCTCCCCTGCCGCGCAGCTCGATGGCGTCGTAGCCGCTGTCCTGCGCGAACTCCCACTTCTCCTGGAGGGTGTCGCCGGGCAGCAGTTGCTCCTGGCAGGCGGTCTTCGGCATCGGATGGCCTCTCAGAATTCCAGGACGACCTGGAGGGCGTCGGCGGGGCGCTCGTCGAGCAGGGTGTACGCGTCGGCCGCGGCCGCGGCGGGGACGACGTGGCTGACGAGGGAGGCCGTGTCGACCCGGCCCTCGGCGACGAGCGCGAGGAAGGTCCGCTGGAGGCGCTCGACGCTCCAGCGGCCGGTGAGCTGCGGGGGCACGCCGCCGATCTGGGAGCAGACCAGGTGGACGCGGTTGTGGTGGAACTCGTCGCCGAGCCGCAGCCCGACGGCGTCGCCCTGGTAGAAGCCGGAGGCGACGACGCGCCCGCCGACGGCGACGGAGCGCAGCGCCTCGTGGAGCGCCGGGTAGGCGCCGCTGATCTCGATGGCGACGTCGGCGCCGCGGCCCTCGGTGGCCGCGCGGACCTCCTCTGCCACCGCGTCCTCGCGGGCGTCGAGGGTGCGCAGGGCGCCGTGGGCGCGGGCCGTGGCGAGGCGCCCGTCGAGGGCGTCCACGGCGGTGACCCGGGCGCCGCTGAGGGCGGCGAGGCGCGTGGTGAGCAGCCCGATCACGCCCTGTCCGAACACGGTGACGTCCTCGCCGAGATGGAGGTCGGCGGCCAGTACGGCGTTGTACGCGATGGCGCCGACCCGGGCGAAGGTGCCGGCGAGCGCGTCGAGCCCCGCGGGCAGGGTGTGCCCCGCCATCCGCTCCGCGGGCACGACGCCCTCGCTGCGGTGGCCCCAGATGCCCCAGACGAGGTCCCCGGCGGCGGGCAGGCCGGGCGTCCCGGCCAGTTCCGGCGAGACCTCGGTGACCTCGCCGACCTCCGAGTAGCCCCAGCCGACGACCGGGTACGCGATGCCGGCGTGGCCCTCCCTGAACAGCCGGGCCCCGGCGTCCCAGGTGCGGGTGAGGTACGGGTTGGTGCCGCGGTAGGCGGTGAGTTCCGTGCCCGCGGAGACGCCCGAGTAGCGGGTGCGCACCCGCAGGTGGCCGGGGGGCAGCGGGGCACTCTCGTGCTCCGCGACCTCGACCTGGCGGGGGCCGGTGAACTGGACGACGCGTTCCACGTGGACTCCGAGACGTTGGCGCTGGGGCGGGGTGCCTGGACGGTGGCGCCGGGCGGGGCCGGGCGCCCGCCGTGCGGCGGGCCCTCCTGGTGAGGGGGTGCGGCCGGGGCCCCCGTCCGGCTTACGTCGAAGATATCCCAGACTTATGTCTTGTCAACAAGCAAAAGTGATGCTGTGATGCATCCGTATCAAGCAGAAGTCGGCCTAAGGATGTGCGATGCGCAAGTGGAACCGCCCGAGAGCGCGCGGCGGGAGCCGCGGTGGCGAGCGCCCCGGGCCCCCGGGCGGCCGACGGCGGTTCCGGACCCGGGGGCCGGGCGCGATCCGGACGAAGGGGCCCGGGAGGCTGCGGATCGCCGTGCCCGCCCTCGCCGCGGTGCTGGCCGCGGGGCTGCTGACCGGCTGCGGGGGCAGGACGGGCCCCGCCGCGCCCGACAACCGGATCACGGTGTGGTCGGAGGAGAACCTGCCGCCGCAGACCGTCGCCACCCAGAAGATCATCGACCGGTTCGAGAAGCAGACCGGCATCCGGGTGAAGCTCGTCGGCGTCGACGAGAACCAGCTCCCGCAGCTCATCATGTCGGCGGCCGCGGCCGGCACCCTGCCGGACGTCATGGGCGGAATCCCCATCGGCCAGGTCTGGCAGATGTACACCAACGGCCTGCTGAACACGGACGTCACCACCGAGGCCGTGCGCCATCTCGGCCGCGCCACCTTCGACGACAACGCGCTCGGGCTCGTCAGCGACAAGGGCGCCCGCCTCGCCGTGCCCTCCGACGCCTGGCTCCAGGTCCTCGCCTACCGCAAGGACCTCCTCGCCGCGGCGGGCCTCCCGGCCCCCGACACCTACGCCGACCTGCTCCGCGACGCCAAGGCCCTCACCACGGGCCACCGGGTGGGGGCCGCGGTCGCCACCGACCCCGCCGACGTCTTCACCCAGCAGAGCTTCGAGGACGTCGCGCTGGCGAACAACTGCCAGTTGACCGACGGCGGCGGCGACGTCACCCTCGACTCCCCCGCCTGCCGCCGCGCCTTCGAGGTGTACGACAGGCTCGGCAGCGCCTACGGCTCCCCCGGCACCCAGACCGTGGACTCCACCCGCGCCACCTACTTCGCCGGGCAGTCCGGCATGCTCCTGTGGTCCACCTTCCTGCTGGACGAGCTGGCCGGCCTGCGCGACGACTCGCTGCCGAGCTGCCCCCGGTGCCGGAAGGACAAGGGGTGGCTCGCCGAGCACACCGGCCTGGTCACCGCGCTCTCCGGCACGGCGGGCAGCGAGCCCGCCCAGTTCGGCGAGGTGGCTTCCTGGACCGTCACGAAGACCGCCGAGACCGCGGCGTCCCGCACGTTCGTCGAGTACATGGTCGACCAGGGCTACGAGGACTGGTTCGGCATGTCGCCCGAGGGCCAGATCCCGGTGCGCTCCGGCACCGCGGCCGAGCCGCACAAATACCTCGACGCTTGGCGCTCCGCCACCATCGGCGTCGACACCCGCAGACGGCTCGACCAGGTCTTCCCCGACGCGCTGCTCGACCAGCTCGTCGCGGGCGTCGGGCACATGCAGCGCTGGGGCTTCAAGCAGGGCCAGGGCGCGCTGGTGGGCGCCACCAACGGGCAGTTGCCCGTGCCCAAGGCGGTGAGCGCGATGACCGGCGGCCAGATCTCCCCCGCCGAGGCCGCCCGGCAGTCCCAGGACGAGGTCGGCGCCCTTCAGAAGTCCCTCAAGTAGCCACCGGCCCCAGGAAGGACCATGAGTACAGCAACGAGCGGCGCGAGACGGCGGCGCCCCCTGACCGCGGCCCGCCGGGAGAACCGCGCGGGACTCGCCTTCGTCACCCCCACCCTCCTGGTGGTCCTGGTGGTGGTGATCGTCCCGATCCTGTGGACGGTCCTGCTGGCGTTCCAGCACGCCAGGCTCATCGACATCCAGGGCTCGGGACTCTTCGGCAACTGGTCACTCGACAACTTCACCCAGGTCTTCGGCTCCCCCGGCTTCTGGTCGAGCCTCGGCACCACGCTGGCCTACACGGTGGGCGGCACGGCGGGCTCGATCCTGCTCGGCCTCGTCGCCGCGCTCGCGCTGCGCCGCCCGTTCCGCGGCAGGGGCCTGCTGCGCGGCACGATGCTGCTGCCGTACGTGGCGCCCGTGGTGGCCGTCGCGTTCGTCTGGGAGGTCGCGCTCAGCCCGCAGTACGGCATCGTCAACGACTGGGGGCAGCGCGTACTCGGCTGGGACCACCCCGTCGCGTTCCTCTCCACCCGCTCGTACGCGGTCGACGTGTTCGGGGCGCATGTCACCGTGCCGCTCGCGCTGCTGACCGTCATCGCCTTCGAGACCTGGCGGTACTTCCCGTTCGCCTTCCTCTTCCTGCTGGCCAGGCTCCAGGCCGTGCCCGCCGGCCTGGAGGAGGCGGCCCGGGTGGACGGCGCCACCCCCACCCAGCGGTTCCGCCACGTGCTGCTGCCGCAGTTGATGCCGGTGATCGCGCTGCTGAGCGTGCTGCGCTTCATCATGACGTTCAACAAGTTCGACGACGTCTATCTGCTCACCGGCGGCGGCTCGGGCACCGACGTGGTGGCGGTGCGCGTCTACGACTTCCTCACCGCGAACTTCGACGTCGGCGCCGCCGCGGCGCAGGCGCTCGTCCTGGCCGCCGCCCTGATGGTGCTGCTCGGCGTGTACTTCGCGTTCTTCGCCAAGAGGGTCAGCAAGGAGGCGTCATGACCCGCGCGCAGTTCGAGGAGCGGTTCTTCGGGGTGGCCCGCCGGGTCACCATCGCGGTGCTCGCCCTCATCACCCTGGTGCCCTTCTGCTACATGCTGCTGCTGTCGGTGAAACCCATCGACGCGCTGCTGCTCGACCCCGGCTCGCTGTGGGTGTCAGGGAAGGACTTCACCCTCGACACCTACCGCAACGTCCTGCAATCCACCGCCTCGGGCGGCCAGGGCTTCCTGCGGCTGCTGTTGAACTCGCTGCTGGTGTCGCTGGGCACGGTGCTGCTGACGCTGGCCGCGGCGGTGCCGGGCGCCTACGCGGTCAGCCGGCTGCGGTTCTTCGGGAACCGTCAGGTCAGCGCGCTGTTCCTGGCGGTGTACCTGTTTCCGTCCACTCTGCTCGCGGTGCCGCTGTTCGTGATGTTCGCGAAGGTCGGCCTGTCGGGGAGCCTGGTGGGGCTCGCCGTCGTCTACATCGCGCAGACCGTGCCGGTCTCGATCTACATGCTGAAGAACTACTTCGTCACCATCCCGGTGAGCGTGGAGGAGGCGGCGGCGCTCGACGGCGCCGGGCGGCTCACCACGCTGCGCAGGGTGGTGCTGCCGCTCGCGCTCCCGTCGCTGATGGCGACAGGGTTGTACGTCTTCATGATCGCCTGGAACGAGTTCCTGTTCGCGCTGCTGTTCCTCGCGGCCGACCCCGACAGGTGGACGGTCTCGCTCGGCCTCCAGCAGCTCTCGAACGGCATCGAGGTGCCCAAGACCGTCCTGATGGCCGGTTCGGTGATCCTCACCATTCCCGTGGTACTGCTGTTCTACGCGGCCGAGCGGCTGCTGACGGAGGGTCTGACCAGCGGCGCGGACAAGGGCTGAGGGCCCCGGGCAGCGGGCGCGCGGCGCACGAGGAACGAGAGAGCGGAGCCACCGACCACCATGCCGTCCAACCAGGCGAGCGCGGGCCATCTGCTGCGGCTGATCCGCACCGGGCAGGCGACCACCCGCGGCGAACTCCAGACCGCCACCGGCCTCTCCAGGTCCACCATCGGGCAGCGGCTCGACCAGCTCTTCGGCGCGGGCTGGCTGCGGCACACCGCGGGCGGCGCCTCCACGGGCGGCCGCCCCTCGGCCCGGCTCGAGTTCGACGCGGCGCACGCCGTCGTCATCGCGGTCGACCTGGAGACCCGGCACGCCAGGGCCGGGGTGCTCGACCTCGACGGGCGGCTGCTCGCCGAGCACACCGGGCCGCTGGAGATCGCGGAGGGCCCGGAACCGGTCCTCGACAGGGTGGCGGGCTGGTTCCCCGCGCTGCTCGACGAGGCGGGCGCCGACGCCTCCCGGGTGTGCGGGATCGGGCTGTCGGTGCCTGGCCCCGTGGACTGGGCGACGGGGCTGATCGTCCAGCCGCCCATCATGCCCGGCTGGGACGGGCACCCGGTCCCCGCGACGATGGCGGAGGCGTACGCCCGGCACGTGGGGGCGGCAGGGGCCCCGATACCGGTGCTCGTCGACAACGACGCCAATCTGATGGCGTTCGCCGAGCAGCGCCGCCACTACCCGGACTGCTCCGCCTTCGTCCTCGTGAAGATCTCCACCGGCATCGGCGCCGGCGTCGTCGTCGACGGCGAGCCGTACCGCGGCATCGACGGCGGCGCGGGCGACATCGGGCACATCAGGCTGCACGACGCCTCCGACGCGCTGTGCATGTGCGGCTCGTACGGCTGTCTGGCCGCCGTGGCCAGCGGCCGGGCCATCGCCGCCCGGCTCGCCGCCGCGGGCATCCCCACCGCCTCGGGCTCCGACGTGCGCGCGCACCTCACCGCGGGGGTGCCGGACGCGGTGCGGCTCGCCAGGGAGGCGGGGCAGCGCATCGGGGAGGTCCTGGTGACGGTGGTGACGGTGCTCAACCCCGGGGTGCTGGTGCTCGCCGGGGACCTCGCGGGCACCCCGTTCCTCACCGGGGTCCGCGAACTGCTCTACCAGCGCGCCATGCCCCGTACCACCGCGCACCTGGACGTCGTCACCTCCCGCCTCGGCGACCTGGCGGGGCTCGCGGGCGCCGCCGCCATGGTCGTCGAGCACCTGTACGCGCCGGACCGCGCCGACGCCCGACTCGCCGCCCTCGCCGCACGCTGACGGCCCCTCGGCACACCCCGGCACCCCACAACCGCCCTCGACTCCCGGAGCCACCATGACGCCTCCCGCCACACACCACCCGTCCGACGCCAAAACGCCCGCGGCGCCGCTGCGGGTCGGCCTGGCAGGGGCCGGGCCCTGGGCCCGCGCCATGCACGCCCGGATGCTGGCGGCGGGGCCCGAGACCGAGCTGACCGCGGTCTGGGCGCGCCGCCCCGAGGCCGCGCGGGAGACCGCGGCGCCCCACGGGGCCGCGGTGGCGGGCTCGTTCGAGGAACTGCTCGACCGCTGCGAGGCCGTCGCGTTCGCGGTGCCGCCCGCCGTGCAGGCCCCGCTCGCCGTGCGCGCCGCAGCGGCCGGGCGGGCGCTGCTGCTGGAGAAGCCGCTCGCCGGGGACCTGGCGGGGGCGCGCGCGGTGGCCGAGGCCGTCGCGGAGCACGGCGTCATCTCGCAACTCGTCCTCTCCAAGCGCTACCACCCCCGCACGCGCGCGTTCCTCGAACGCGCCGCGGGCACCAGGGTCGAGGGCGTCCGCTCCTGCTACCTCAGCGGCTCGCTCCTCGGCGGCGAGTTCGCCCACGGCTGGCGGCTCGACCAAGGCGCGCTGTACGACCTCGGGCCGCACCTGCTCGACCTGCTGGACGCGGCGGCCGGCCCGATCGTGTCCGTGCGCGCCGTCGGCGACTCCCGCCGCTGGGCCGAGCTGAGCTGCGCGCACGAGGGCGGCGCGGTCAGCCAGGCGTCGCTGTCCGGCGCGGTGCGGCTGCCCGCGGGGCTCACCAGGATCGAGCTGTACGGGCCCGGCGACCCGGTGGTGTACGACACCGCGGAACTCGACCACGAGGAGTGCTGGCCGGTGCTGCGCCGGGAGTTCGCGGCGGCGGTGCGCACCGGCACCCCGCATCCGCTCGACGCGGCCAGGGGGCTGCGCCTCCAGGAGCTGATCGAGCGCGCGGCGGCGGCGCTCAGAGCAGGGTGAGGACGCGCGGGCCGCGGTCGGTGACGGCGACGGTGTGCTCGAAGTGGGCGGCCCTGCTGCCGTCGGTGGTGCGCAGGGTCCAGCCGTCGGGGTCGGTGCGGTAGACGTCGCGCCCGCCGGCCATGAGCATGGGCTCGATGGCGAGGGCCAGGCCGTGGCGGAGGGGGAAGCCGCGGCCGGGGCGGCCGCGGTTGGGGACGTGCGGGTCCTCGTGCATGCTGCGGCCGATGCCGTGCCCGCCGAAGTCGGCCGGCATCCCGCAGCGGGCCTCGCGGGCGACGGTGTCGACGGCGTGGGAGATGTCGCCCAGCCGGCCACCGGCCACGGCGGCGGCGACACCGGCGTCGAGGGCGCGCCGGGTGGCGTCGATCAGTGCGAGGTCGGCGGGGCGCGGGGTGCCGACGGTGAAGGTGGTGGCGGCGTCGCCCGCCCAGCCGTCGAGGAGGGCGCCGCAGTCGACGCTCACCAGGTCGCCGTCGCGCAGCCGTCGGCCGGTGGGGATGCCGTGCGCCACGGCGTCGTTGACGGACACGCAGACCACCGCGGGGAAGGGCACGGGCGCGAAGGACGGCCGGTACCCGAGGAAGGGCGAGCGTGCGCCCGCCTCGTCCAGGACGGCGCGGGCCGCCTCGTCGAGTGCCCGCAGCGGCACCCCGACGCCCGCCGCCTCCCGCGTCGCGGCCAGGGCGCGGGCCACCACCCTCCCGGCCTCCCGCATCGCGTCCAGCGCGGCATCGGTCTTGATCTCCACCATGTGTCGTGACTCCCCGTCTCGACCCGACTGACCCAATACTTATACCGGTATGAGTATCACGGTCGCGATGGTGGTGCCGCGCCCGCCGGGGGGCCGCGGGCGGCGCGGGCGGCGCCCGTCCCTCCGTTCGCCGCACCGCTCGCCGATCGCATCGACCGCCCGGCGCTGTGGCGCGCCCGGCACCTGTCGACGCCCGGCGCCCTGCGCTGCCATACGCCCATGACGGTCACGACGGAGGAACGCGTGCTCGCCGAACTCCAACGCGAACACGCCGGAGCCCTGTTCGCCCTGCTGCTGCGGCTGAGCGACGGGGACAGGCAGCGCGCCGAGGATCTGATGCAGGAGACGTTCGTGCGCGCCTGGCAGCACCCGGAAGCGCTGTGCGCCGACTACGACTCCGTGCGCCCCTGGCTCTTCACGGTCGGCAGGCGGCTGGCCATCGACGCCCGCAGGGCGCGCTCCGCCCGCCCTGCCGAGGTCGGCGCCGAGGTCCTGGACAGCGCCGAGGTGTGCGCGGACCACGCGGAGCGCTCCGCCGCCGCGCTCGACATCCGGGAGGCTGTGAAGACTCTCACTCCGCAGCACCGTGCAGTCCTGATGCTGGTGTACTTCCGCGGTGCCAGCGTGGCGGAAGCAGCCGAAACGCTGGGGATTCCGCCCGGTACTGTGAAGTCCCGCGCGTACTACGCGCTGCGCGCACTGCGCCGGGAGCTTCCGGGATACGCCGGTGACCTGCACTGAAACCGCACCTTGTGTCAAATCCCGGTAAACCGCCTTGCCAGTGGGCCGGTTGCGTACTCGGCTGTGTGTGTCGGGCCACTGGTCCCCGGCGGCCCGCACCCGAGGGGCGCGCACGGGACGGAGGAAGGCGGGAAGGGATGGAACACCAGAGCACCGGAAGCGCGGAGGGCACCGGGGGCGGCGAGATGACGGTGCCCATGGACTGGTTCTGCGCCGCGTACATGGCGGACGAGGTGCTGCTCACCGGCGACCTCATGCCGCCCACCTCGTTCGAGTTCCGCGCCGGGCGCGACGCGCTCGCGCTGACGGTCTACCTCTCGGGCTCAGGACCGGGGCTCTCCGACATCCAGACGGTGTCCCGTCTGGAGACCTGGCTGTCGCTGACCGCGTACGACCAGCCGTGGCGCGACTGGGTGCGGCAGCGGATGGCGGTGCTGACCGCCGACGCGCTCGCGGCGGGCGGCCCGGGACCCGACCTGGAGCTGGCGGCCGAGGCATGGCGCTGGCTGGAGGAGACGGAGCTGCTCGCGCCCGACCTCGACGCGGTGCCCGGGGGCCCGCCGGGCGCGGGCGAGGAGGAGGCGCCCCAGGTGTGGACCCCGGCGTGGCAGCTCGGCCTGCCGCTCGGCCACCTCGCCATCCACCTCTTCTGACACCCACGCCACCACACCGCGCCCCGCCACCGCCGCGCCCGGCCGCCACCACGCCCGCCACCACCAGGCCCCGCCCCCGCCACCACGCGGCGCGCCCCGCCGCCCGCACCGCGCCGCTGCCCGCGCCCCGTTCACGCCTCCTCGCCCGCGACCTGCGGATGCACCCCCGCCCGGTACTTGGGGATGCGCACCGTGATCCGCATACCGGCGCCGACACCCGTGTCGATCACGAGTCCGTACGCGTCGCCGAACGCCTGCCGCAGCCGCTCGTCCACGTTGGACAGGCCCACCCCTGACGCCGGCCCGTCCGCGCCGCGCAGAATCCGCCGCAGCCGCCCGGGCTCCATCCCGACCCCGTCGTCCTCGATCACCACCTCGGCCTCCGCGCCCGCGTCCCTGGCGCCGATGGTGATACGGCTGCGCGCCACCGCGCCCTCAAGGCCGTGCTTCACGGCGTTCTCGACGAGCGGCTGGAGGCACAGGAACGGCAGCGACACGGGAAGCACCTCGGGCGCTATCTGGAGGGTGACCGCGAGCCGGTCCCCGAAGCGCGCCCGCGCCAGGGCCAAGTACTGGTCGATGGAATGGAGTTCGTCGGCGAGGGTGGTGAACTCGCCGTGGCTGCGGAACGAGTAGCGGGTGAAGTCGGCGAACTGGAGCAGGAGTTCCCGGGCGCGCTCGGGGTCGGTGCGCACGAACGAGGCGATGGCGGCGAGGGAGTTGAAGATGAAGTGCGGGGAGATCTGCGCCCGCAGCGCCCTGATCTCGGCCTCGATCACCCGGGTGCGGGAGCGGTCGAGTTCGGCCAGCTCCAACTGCACCGACATCCAGCGGGCCACCTCGTCGGTGGCGCGGGCCAGCACCGCGAAGTCCCGTGAGGCGTAGGCGACGAGGGCGCCGAGCACCCGGCCGTCGACGACCACGGGCGAGGCGATCGCCCAGCGCAGCGGGCAGTCGGGGTCCCCGCAGCCGCAGTCGAAGGCGGCGCTGCGGCCGGTGTCGAGCAGCGCCCCCAGCCTGTCCACCACCCAGGCCGCGTGCCGCTCCCCCGTGCCGTCCCAGGCGAGCACGGAGGAGCGGTTGGTGACGCACAGGGCGCCGGTGCCCAGCAGGGTGCGCAGGCCGCGCACGGCCTTGCCCGCGGTGTCCGCGGTGAGCCCGGCGCGCAGCGGGGGCGCGGCGAGCGAGGCGGTGTGCAGGGTCTCGAAGGTGGCGCGCTCCACCGGGGAGCCGACGTCGCTGCGGCCGTCGGGGTGCGCGGTGCGGCGGCCGACGAGGAAGCCCCCGGCGAGGAGCAGCGGGCAGAGCGCGACCAGTACGGCCGCGGCGGTGCCGGTCACGCGGGCCACCCGGGCCCGGCGGTGTCCCCGCGCCCGCGCCCCCGCGGCCCGGGCGCCGGGACGGCGGGGCGGGCCAGCGACTCCGGCAGGTGCAGCCGGGTCATGATGGCGCTGGTGTGCGGGGGGATGCTGCCGGGGGTGGCGAGCGAGACCAGCACCATGGCGAGGAAGCCGACCGGCACCGACCAGACGGCGGGCCAGGCCAGCAGGGTGTGCGGCCAGCCCGCACCGCCGACGCCCGCCACGGTGAGGGTGACGGCGACGAGCGCCGAGCCACCGCCGAGCAGCAGGCCCGCGGCCGCGCCAGGCGGGGTGAGGCCGCGCCACCAGATGCCGAGGACGAGCAGCGGGCAGAACGAGGACGCGGACACCGCGAACGCCATCCCGACCGCGTCCGCCGCCGGGACCCCGTTCATCACGAGGGCGCCGCCGAGCGGCACCAGCATGGCGAGCGGGGTGGCGAGCCTGAAGTGCCGCACCCCGCGGGCGGGCAGCACGTCCTGGCCGAGGACTCCGGCGACGGCCATGGTGAGCCCCGAGGTGGTGGAGAGGAACGCGGCGAAGGCGCCGCCCGCGACCAGCGCGCCCAGCAGGTCGCCGCCGACCCCGGCGACGGCGCGGTCGGGAATCAGCAGCACGGCGGTGTCGGCGTCCCCGGCCCCGGTCAGCTCGGGCGCGTACAGCCTGCCGAGCCAGCCGTACAGCGGCGGCAGCAGGTAGAAGAGGCCGATCAGGGTGAGCACGACGACCGTGGTGCGGCGGGCGGCGCGGCCGTGGGGGCTGGTGTAGAAGCGCACGACGACATGGGGCAGGCCCATGGTGCCGAGGAAGGTGGCCGCGATCAGTCCGTAGGTGGCGTAGAGCGGGTGGTCGGCGCGGCCGGTGGCGAAGGGCTGGCCCGCGCCCGCCCCGGCCGGGGACGGCTCCTGCGCGGGGAACGCGGGGGGCGCGCCGCCGTCCCGGTGCCAGGCGAGCAGCAGGAAGAACGCGGGCACCAGCAGCGCGGTGAGCTTCAGCCAGTACTGGAACGCCTGCACGAAGGTGATGCTGCGCATGCCGCCCGCGGCCACCGAGACCACCACCACGGCGGCGACGAGGAGTCCGCCGAGCCAGCGTGGGGAGCCGGTGAGGGTGCGCAGGGTGAGCCCGGCGCCCTGGAGCTGCGGTACGAGGTAGAGCCATCCGGCGCCGACCACGAACACGCTCACCAGCCTGCGCACCCGGGGCGACTCCAGGCGCCCCTCGGCGAAGTCGGGCAGGGTGTAGGCGCCCGAGCGGCGCAGCGGGGCGGCGACGAACACCAGCAGCACCAGGTACCCGGCGGTGTAGCCGACCGGGTACCAGAGCATGTCGGGCCCGTAGGCGAGCAGCAGCCCCGCGACGCCGAGGAAGGAGGCGGCGGAGAGGTACTCGCCGCTGATGGCGGCGGCGTTGAGGGAGGGGCCCACGGTGCGTGAGGCCACGTAGAAGTCGGAGGTGGTGCGGGAGAGGCGCAGTCCGAAGCCGCCGACGAGGACGGTGGCGAGCACCACGGTGGCCACCGCGGCCACGGCGTAGCCCTCGTTCACGGCGCCCCGGGGCCCGGCGGGTGGTCGCCGCCGTGGACGAGGCGGGCGAAGTCCCGCTCGTTGCGCTCGGCGCGGCGCACGTACCAGTAGGCGATCAGGACGAGCAGCGGGTAGCAGCAGAAGCCGAGGACGGCCCAGACGACGGTGGCGTTGCCGAGCGCCGCGAAGAACAGCGGCAGGGTCACGACGGGCAGCGCGAGTGCGGCGAACGCGGCGAGTCCTGCCCGCAGTTGACTGCGCATCAGGGAGCGGACGTAGGCGGCGCCGAGGGTGGTCTGCTCGGCTATCTCCCACTGGGTGCGGCGCGCGGGGGTGCGGCGCGCGGGGCGCGGCTCGCCGGTGACGCGCTCACGGCGTGGGGGTTCGGCGCTGGCGGTCACGGCGTGGAGTGTAGACAGCACCGAGGATCGGGGGAAGAGGGAGGGAAAGGGATGGGGCTCAGCCGTCGCCGCCGCGCAGCAGCAGCTCGCGCACCCGGCTGGCGTGCCGGCGGCTGACGGCGAGTTCGGCCCCGGCGATCCGGACGCTCATGCCGCCGCCGTCGAGGCGGAGTTCGTCGATGCGGTGCAGCGCGACGAGGTGGCTGCGGTGGATGCGCACGAAGCCGTACGGCGCCCAGCGCTCCTCCAGGGTGCTCAGCGGCACCCGTACCAGGTGGCTGCCCTGGGCGGTGTGCAGCCTGGCGTAGTCGCCCTGCGCCTCGGCGTAGGCGATGTCGGCGACGGCGAGCAGCCGGGTGACGCCGCCGCGCTCCACGGAGATGCGGTCGGCGCCCGCGGTGGGCGGCGGTTCGGCGTGCCGGGCGGCGGCGGTCTGGGCGGCGGCGCGGCGCACGGCCTCGGCGAGGCGTTCGCGGCGTACCGGTTTGAGGAGGTAGTCGACGGCCTTCAGCTCGAACGCCTCGACGGCGAAGTCCTCGTGGGCGGTGACGAAGACGACGAGCGGGGGCCGCGCGAAACCGGCGAGCAGCCGGGCAACGTCGAGGCCGGTGAGCCCGGCCATCCTGATGTCGAGGAAGAGGACGTCGTAGGCGTCGGCGGCGTCGGCGGCGCCCTCCAGGGCCCGGCCGAGGCGGCGCAGCGCGTCGGTGGCGTCGGTGGCGCCCTCGGCGTGCGCGATCCGGGGGTCGGCGCGCAGCAGGTAGAGGAGTTCGGCGAGCGCGGGTTCCTCGTCGTCGACGGCCAGTACGCGCAGCATGCCGGTGGAGTGTAGGGGTTCGCGGGGGCGGGGCCAATCGGGGTGTGTCCTGAGCGTTTCGTCCGCGGTGTCCGTACGGGTGGACGGGCGGGGGGCGGACCCCCGCCGGCAGGGCTGGAGGCGTATGAGATCCATCGGGAGGCACCGGGACGCCGCCGCGTACGCGCTCGGTGTGCTGGGCGCGGCGGACGCCTTCCGCTTCGAGGACCATCTCGCACAGTGCCCGCTGTGTGCGACGCGGGTGGCGGCCTTCGGGCCGACGGTACGGGCGCTCGGGCGGTACGGGAGCGCGGGGGCGCCCGTACCGTCCGGGGCGCCGCGCGCGGAGCCGCTGCGGCGGCTGCTCGGGGAGATGGCGCGGGCGGCGGGCGCGGCGCGGCGCAGGCGGCGCGCGGTGCTGGGCGCGGTGCTCGCGGGCGCGGCGGGGGCCGCGGTGTGCGGGAGCCTCGCGGCGGCGCACGAGCCGGGGCCGGAGCGGCTGGTCGGGCACGACGGGCGCGGCGGGATCTCGGCGACGGTGACGGCGTGGGACCGCTCGTGGGGGACGCAGGTGGGGCTCACGGTGACGGGGGCGCGGGGGCCGTGGGAGTGCGAGCTGGTGGCGGTCGGCAGGGACGGGCACCGGGAGACGGTGACCAGGTGGACGGTGCCGGCGCCGGGCGGCGACGAGATGGCGACGCGCGGTTCTGCGGCGCTGCACACGGGCGAGATCGCCCGCTTCGAGATCAGGACCGCGGACGGGCGGCGGCTGCTGACGCTGCTGCCGCGGTGAGGCGGGTGCTGCCTGCTTGCCCGCTACTTGAGCAGGCGTGACATGCGGCGGTCCGCGAGGGGTTTGCCGCCGGTCTGGCAGGTGGGGCAGTACTGGAGCGAGGAGTCGCTGAACGACACCTCGCGGATGGTGTCCCCGCACACCGGGCAGGGCTCCCCGGTGCGGCCGTGCACCCGCAGGCCGCTCTTCTTCTCGGCCTTCAGCCGCCCGGCGGCGAGCCCCCGTGACCGCTCGACGGCGCCTTCGAGGGTGGTACGCAGGGCGGTGTGCAGGGTGCGCAGCTCCGCGGGGCCGAGGGTGCCGGCGATCTTGTACGGGGACATTTTCGCGGCGTGCAGGATCTCGTCGCTGTAGGCGTTGCCGACCCCGGCGATCAGGCTCTGGTCCCGCAGCGCGCCCTTGAGGCGGCGCCGCTCTCCGGCGAGGAGCGCGGTGAGGGCGGCCTCGTCGAAGTCGTCGGCGAGCGGGTCGGGCCCGAGGCGGGCGACGCCGGGGACCTGGGCGGGGTCGGTGACGGTGTACACCGCGAGCCGCTTCTGCGTCCCGGCCTCGGTGAGGTCGAACCCCTCGCCGGTCTCCAGGGCCACCCGCAGCGCGAGGGGTCCCTTGCCGGGGCGCGGGGGCCCGTCGGGCAGCCGGTCGCGCCATTGCAGCCAGCCGGCCCTGGCCAGGTGGGTGACGAGGTGGACGCCGTCCGTGTCCAGGTCGAGGAACTTGCCGTGGCGGTGCACGGCGGTGAGGGTGCGTCCTTCGAGGGCGGTGACGGGCGGCTCGTAGGTCTTGAGCACGCTGATGGCTACGGGCAGCACCCGCACGATGTCGTGCCCGACGGCCTGCTCCTGGAGAAACCCGCGCAGCGCCTCGACCTCGGGTAGTTCTGGCATACCCCCACTCTGCGGAATCCGCCTGCGGCGGACAAGTGTGGCGGCGGGACGGGGGGCGGTGTGTACGAGGCAGGGTCCGGGAGGGGCTGCGCGGCGGGCTCGGGGGGGTGCGCGGCGGGCCGTCAGGCGCTCCCGCGGCGGAGCAGCAGCAGCGCCATGTCGTCGCCGCCCCGCAGCTCGTCGACGGACCCGCAGAGCAGGTCGGCCAGCTCGGAGAGGTCGTGGGGGCCGGTGGAGACCCGGTCCATGAGGACCCGCATGCCGTCGTCGAGGTCGGCGCCAGGCCGCTCCACGAGCCCGTCCGTGCACAGCACGAGTGCCTGCCCCGGTTCCAGTTCCAGGGTGCTGACGGGGTAGCCGAGCCGGTTGAAGTCGGCGGAGAGCCCCAGCGGCAGCCCGCCCTCGGTGGCGACCCGGCGGCAGCCGCCGTCGGCGAGGCGCAGCAGCGGGTCGAGATGGCCCGCGCGTACTACTCGCACGACGCCGGTGGACAGATCGGCCTCCGCGTACAGACAGGTGGCGAAGCGCTCCGTGTCGAGTTCGCTGAGGAACACCGAGGCCCTGGCCATCACGTCGGCGGGGGTGTGCCCCTCGGCGGCGTACGCGCGCAGCACGATGCGCAGTTGGCCCATGACGGCGGCGGCGTGGGTGTCGTGCCCCTGGACGTCGCCGATGACGGCGCCGACCCGGCCGCCGGGCAGCGGCACCACGTCGTACCAGTCGCCGCCGATGTCACGGCCGAGCGCGGCGGAGCGGTAGCGGACCGCGACGTCGGCGCCCGTGACGCCGGGGATGGTGCGCGGCAGCATGGCCTCCTGGAGGCCGCGTGCGACGTCCTTCTCCTGCTCGTAGAACATGGCCCGCTTGAGGCTCTGGGCGATGCTGCTGCTGAGCGCGACCAGGACGTCGCGCTCCTGCGGTGCGAACCGCCTCGCGCCCTGGTAGAGGAGCCCGAGCACGCCGATGGGCCTGGCCTGGGCGATCAGCGGCAGATAGGCGGCGGCGCCGACGCCGAGGTGGCTGATGTGGGGCCACAGGCCCGGGTAACCGGTGGCGAACTCGTCGGGGGACTCGATGAAGCGCGGCCTGAGGGTGCGCGCCACCTCGCCCATGGGGTACGGCTCGTCGACCCGGGTGACGCGGGTGCCGGGCACGAAGCTGCCCGGCGGGCCCTCGGCGACGAGCCGGATGCGGCCCGCCTCGACGAGGCCCATGACCAGGCCGTCGGCGCCGAAGCGGAGCAGGGCGCGGGAGTCGTCCAGGATGTCGATGACGTCCTGCACGGTGTGGGCGTGGGAGAGCGCCGCAGCGGTGCCCTCGACGACGCCGACGGGCGGCTTGTGGCCCTGGTCGCGCCCCTGGCCTGCGACGGTCTCGACGAGTTCCTGCGTGGCGTCCCTGAGGATGCCGAGGATGCGCACGGGATGGCCGCCGGTGTCCCGGTGGATATAGCCCTGGGTGTGGGTCCAGCGGAGGGTGCCGTCGCGGCGGCGGACCCGGAAGTAGGTGCCGTAGTACGCGGAGCCGGTCTTGACCGCCTGGGCGACCAGCGCGTCGACCCGGGCGGCCTCGGCCGACGGCACCCGGGTGCCGAGGGTGGCGGGGCGGCCGTCGTACTCGTCGGCCCTGATGTCGAAGATCTCGCGGGCCTGGGCGTCCAGGTGCATGAGGCCGCGCACCAGGTCCCAGTCGAAGCTGCCCAGGTGATTGAGCGCGAGGATGGGATCGGGCGGCGCGGGCCAGTCGTCCGGCAGTGACAGGGCACTCGTTCCCCGATGCTCCATGGGGCCACCTTGTCACGGTTCCAGGGGTTCCATCCCCCCATGGTTCGCCAAGCGGCTCAGGATTTCATCCCGTGCGCGGTGCGCGTCGCGGCCGCGGGGGCGTGGGGTTGCGCGGGGGCGGTGACACTGGGGGGATGGAGTGGTTCACGGCGCCCGGGTACGGCCTGGCCAGGCTGGTGTTCCAGAAGGGGCTGGCCGCCCTCTACCTGGTGGCCTTCCTGTGCGCCGCGCGCCAGTTCCGGGCGCTCGTGGGGGCGCGGGGGATGCTCCCGGTGCCCGCGTTCACCGCCCGGGTGCCGTTCCGCAGGGCGCCGAGCCTGTTCCACGCGTACTACTCGGACGGCTTCTTCGCGGGGGTGGCGTGGACGGGGTGCGCGGTGGCGGCGGCGCTGCTCGCGGGCGCGGACGGGCTGCTGCCGCTGTGGGGGGCGATGCTGCTGTGGGCGCTGCCCTGGGCGCTGTACCTGTCGGTCGTGAACACGGGCGGCGTCTGGTACGGGTTCGGCTGGGAGACCCTGCTGCTGGAGACGGGGTTCCTGGCGATCTGGCTGGGCAACGACCGGGTGGGGCCGCCGGTGCTCGTGCTGTTCCTGCTGCGCTGGCTGCTGTTCCGCCTGGAGTTCGGGGCGGGTCTGATCAAGATCCGCGGGGACGAGTGCTGGCGTCGGCTGACCTGCCTTGAGCACCACCACGAGACCCAGCCGATGCCGGGCCCGCTGAGCTGGTTCTTCCACCGGCTGCCGAGGCCGCTGCACCGGGTGGAGGCGGCGGCGAACCATGTCACCCAGTTGGCGGTGCCGTTCCTGCTGTTCACTCCACAGCCGGTGGCGAGTCTGGCGGCGGCCGTGATGATCGTGACCCAGCTCTGGCTGGTGCTCTCCGGGAACTTCTCGTGGCTGAACCATCTGACGGTGGTCATCGCCCTGTCCGCGCTCGACTTCACCCCGTACACGCGCGCGCACCGTGCGTCGGGGGCGGCGCCGCTCTGGTACGAGGTGCTGGTGATCGCGGTGACGGCGGTGCTCGTGGTGCTGAGCCTGGGGCCCGTGCGCAACCTGCTGTCCAGGCGGCAGCTCATGAACAGTTCGTTCGAGCCGCTGCGTCTTGTGAACACCTACGGCGCCTTCGGGACGGTGAGCAGGATGCGTTTCGAGGTGGTGGTGGAGGGCACGGCGGACGAGCGGCCCCGGGCGGACGGCGACTGGCGGGCGTACGAGTTCCGCGGCAAGCCGGGCGATCCGCGCAGGTGGCCGCGGCAGTTCGCGCCGTACCACCTGCGGCTCGACTGGATGATGTGGTTCGCGGCCCTCTCCCCCGCGTACGCCCGCTCCTGGTTCACCCCGTTCGTCGAACGGCTCCTCGAAGGCGACCGTGACACGCTGCGGCTGCTGCGGTCCTCGCCTTTCCCGCCCGGGTCGCCGCCACGGCATGTGCGGGCGCGACTGTTCCGCTACCGGTTCACCACGCCCGCCGAGCTGCGGGCGACGGGGGCCTGCTGGGAGCGGACGTTCGTACGGGACTACCTGGCGCCGACCCGGCTCGAAGGGGCGCCGTCCGGGGCCCCGACGCCGTAGACGCGGGCGGCGGTACCGGCGAAGACGGCCTCGCGCTCGGCGGGCGCGAGCCGGTCGGTGAGGGCCAGGGCGACGTCCAGTACCCGGGTGTACGGGGCGGCGAGGGTGCACACCGGCCAGTCGGAGCCGAACATCACGCGTGCGGGCCCGAAGGCGTCGAGCACGGTCTCGGCGTAGGGCCGCAGCGCCTCGACGGTCCAGGCCGCCGGGTCGGCCTCGGTGACCATCCCGGACAGCTTGCACACGGTGTTGGGCAGCGCGGCCAGCTCCCGTACCCACCCGGCCCAGGGTTCGAGGCTCCCGGAGGCGATGGGGGGTTTGCCGAGGTGGTCGAGGACGAAGGTGAGCCCGGGCTGCGCGGCGGCGGCGCGGACACAGGCGGGGAGCTGGTGCGGCAGCACCACCAGGTCGTAGACGAGTCCGGCGGCCGCGACGGCGGCGAGGCCGCGCGCCACGTCGGGCCGCTGGAGCCAGCCCGGGTCGTTCTCCTCCTGCACCTGGTGTCTGATGCCCGCGAGGTGCCGCCCGCCGCGGCAGGCCCCGAGGGCGGCCAGCGCCTCGGCGACGTCGGGCCTGGTGAGGTCGGTCCAGCCGACCACCTTGGCGACGGGTCCTGGGCCGTCGGCGAGCGCCAGGAACTCGGGGGTCTCGGCGGCGACGGTGACGGTCTGCACCAGCACGGTCGCGGCGATCCCGGCGCCCGCGGTGTCGGCCGCCAGGTCGGCGAGCGTGAAGGAGCGGCGCAGCGGCGCCGTCGCGGGGCCGCTGATCCAGGGCTGGTCGCGGACCGCGAGGTCCCATACGTGGTGGTGGGCGTCGATGATCCAGGGCTCGGCGCTCACGCGCTGCCTCCTTCCGGTACGGGGACATCGGGCGCGAGCAGGCCCGTGGCCCGCAGCTCCTGCCAGAGGGCGTCGGGTACGGGCTCGGCGGCCAGGGCGGCGCAGTCCCGTACCTCCGCCGCCGAGCGGGCGCCGACGAGCACGGCGGCGACGGCGGGGTGGGCGAGGGGCAGGGCGAGCGCGGCGGCGCGCAGGGTGGTGCCGTGGCGCTCGGCGGCGGCCTTGACGGCGAGGGCGCGCTCCAGGAGGCCGGGGGGCGCGGTGGTGTAGTCGTAGGTGGCGCCGGGGCGCGGGTCGGCGAGCAGCCCGGAGTTGAACACGCCGCCGGCCACGACGGCGGCGCCGCGCCGCTCGGCCTCGGGGAGCAGGCCGGTGAGGGCGCTCTGGTCGAGGAGGGTGTAGCGGCCCGCGCAGAGCACCATGTCGACGTCGGTGTCCCGGACGAAGCGGGTGAGCATCGCGGTCTGGTTCATGCCGGCGCCTATCGCGCGGACCACGCCCTCGGCGCGCAGCCGTTCCGCGGCCGGGTACGCCTCGGTGAACGCCTGCTCGCCGTGGTCGTCGGGGTCGTGGAGCAGGAGGACGTCGACGCGGTCGAGCCCGAGGCGTTCCAGGCTCTCGTGGAGGCTGCGGCGGATGCCGTCGGCGGTGAAGTCCCAGACCCGGTGGTGGGTGGCGGGGACGGCGAAGCCGTGGGCGCTGTCGTCGCGGTCGCCGGGGCGCGCGGGGCCCGCCATGAGGCGTCTGCCGGCCTTGGTGGAGAGGGTGTAGGCGTCGCGTGGGCGGTCGGCGAGCGCGGCGCCCACGCGGCGCTCCGCGTGGCCGATGGCGTAGTGGGGCGCGGTGTCGTAGTAGCGGATGCCCGCGTCCCAGGCCGCGTCGACGGCGGCGCGCGCCTCGTCCCCGGTGACCGGGGTGTAGAGGCCGCCGATGCCCGCCGTGCCGAAGCCCAGGGCGCTGACCTCGACTCCGCTGCGGCCGAGGGTGCGGGTGCGCACGGGGGTCACCGCCCGGTGGGGCGTACGCGCAGGCCGTCCATCCCGCCGTCCACCGCCAGCGCCGTACCCGTCGTCGACGCCGCCGCCGGAGACGCCAGATACACCACCGCCGCCGCCACCTCCTCCGCCGACACCAACCGCCCCATCGGCTGCCGGGCCTCCAGCGCGGCCCGCTCCGCCACTGGGTCGTCGGCCGAGTCCAACAGCCGCCCGATCCACGGCGTATCAGCCGTCCCCGGATTCACACAGTTCACCCGCACCCCATCCCCCACATGATCCGCCGCCATCGCCCGCGTCAACGCCAGCACCGCACCCTTGCTCGCCGAATACAACACCCGCCGCGGCAACCCCGCCACCGCCGCAACCGAACACACATTCACCACCGACGCACACGACGACACCCGCAAAAACGGCAACACCGCCCGCACCACCCGCACCATCCCCACCACATTCACATCCAGCACCCGATGCCACTCCGCATCACCGTTGTCCACCACCGTCCCCTGCGCACCAATCCCCGCATTGTTCACCACCACATCCACACCCCCCAGACGCTCCACCACCTCCCCCACCGCACCCCGCACAGAACCGTCATCCGACACATCACACCGCAACGCCAGTTGGCCCTCGGGGACGTCCTTCGGGTCGAGGTCGAGCACGGCGACGGCGGCGCCGCGGGCGGCGAGGAGGGCCGCGGTGGCCCGTCCGATCCCGGAGGCGCCCCCGGTCACCAGCGCCCTGAGACCTTCGAAGTCCTGCGGGTGGCTCACGCGACGGCTTCCTTTCGTGCGGCGATGTCGGCGGCCCAGAAGGTGCCGCCCGGGTAGGTGTAGTCGGTGAGGGAGCGCGGGTGCATGGTGGCGGAGAAGCCGGGCGCGGTGGGCGCCGCGTAGTGGCCGTCCCTGATCACCACGGGGTCCACGAAGTGCTCGTGGAGGTGGTCGACGTATTCGATGACGCGGTCGTCGGTGGAGCCGGCCAGGGCCGCGTAGTCGAACATCGAGAGGTGCTGGACGAGTTCGCACAGGCCGACGCCGCCGGCGTGCGGGCAGACCGGGACGCCGAACTTGGCGGCGAGCAGCAGGATCGCCAGGTTCTCGTTGACGCCGCCGACCCGGGCCGCGTCGATCTGGAGGATGTCGATGGCCCCGGCCTGGAGGAGCTGTTTGAACACGATGCGGTTCTGCACGTGTTCGCCGGTGGCGACCTTCACCGGGGCCACGGCGCGGCGGATCGCGGCGTGGCCGAGGATGTCGTCGGGGCTGGTGGGCTCCTCCACCCAGTAGGGCCGGAACTCGGCGAGCGCCCGGGTCCAGGCGATGGCCTCGTCCACGTTCCAGCGCTGGTTGGCGTCGACGGCCATACGGACGTCGGGCCCGATGACGGAGCGTGCGACGCGGCAGCGCCTGGTGTCGTCCTCCAGGTCGGCGCCGACCTTCAGCTTGATCTGGGTGAAGCCGTCGGCGACGGCCTGCGCGGCGAGCCTGGTCAGCTTCTCGTCGTCGTAGCCGAGCCAGCCAGGGGAGGTGGTGTACGCGGGGAAGCCGCGCTCCAGCAGGGTGGCGACGCGTTCCGGCGCGCCCTGTCGGCCGCGGCGCAGCAGGGCGAGGGCGTCGTCGGGGGTGAGCGCGTCGGTGATGTAGCGGAAGTCGACCTGTCCGACGAGCCATTCGGGCTCGGCGTCCGCGAGCAGCCGCCACAGCGGTTTGCCCGCGGCCTTGGCGGCGAGGTCCCAGGCGGCGTTGACGACGGCGCCGACGGCCATGTGCATCACCCCCTTCTCCGGGCCGAGCCAGCGCAGTTGGCTGTCTCCGGTGAGGGCGCGGCCGAGGGAGCCCGGGTCGGCGCCGAGCGCGGCGACGTCGCGGCCGACGACGTGGTCGCGCAGCGCGTCGATGGCGGCGACCTGGACGTCGTTGCCGCGCCCGATGGTGAAGGTGAACCCGTGCCCTTCGAGCCCGTCCGCCGCGTCGGTGCGCAGCACCACATAGGCGGCCGAGTAGTCGGGGTCGGGGTTCATGGCGTCGGAGCCGTCGAGGTCGCGTGAGGTGGGGAAGCGGATGTCGTACGTGTCGAGCGCGGTGATACGGGCGGCTGGGGTGGCGGTGGAGGTCACGGGGGGCCTTTCGTTCGGGTCAGTCCTGTGCGCGGCCGGTCGTGACGCGGGCGATCATCAGGGCGAGCAGAATGATTCCGCCGTAGATGGCGTCGATCCAGAAGGACTGCACCTGCGCCAGGGTGAGCATGTTCTTGACCACGCCGAGCAGCAGCACCCCGGTCACGGCCCCGAACATGGTGCCCCGGCCGCCGTCCAGGCTGATGCCGCCGATCACGGCGGCGGCGAACACGGTGAAGATCATGTTCTCGCCCTGGTTGGCGCCGATGGCGCCGACGTAGCCGGTGTACATGATGCCGCCCGCGGCGGCGAGCACCCCGGCGATGACGTACACGCCGAGGCGTATCCGGTCCACCCTGATGCCGGCGGCGCGCGCGGCGTCGACGTTGCCGCCGATGGCGTAGAGCGCCCGGCCCCAGCGGTGGTAGCGCAGCACGAGACCGGCGACGACGAAGGCGACGGCCGCGATCCACACCGACATGGGCACGTGCAGGAAGGTGGTGGTGGCGACGGTGAAGAAGGCGTCGGGCATGTCGAAGAGGGTCTTGCCCTTCGTGGCGCCGACCAGCAGGCCGCGCAGCACGATCAGCATGGCGAGGGTGACGATGAACGCGTTCAGCTTCAGCTTCACCACGAGCAGCCCGTTGAAGGTGCCGAGGACCGCCCCGGCCGCCAGGATCGCCAGCAGGCAGAGCCAGGCGGGCCACTCGGTGCCGAAGCCGGACTTGGCGGCGGGCAGCACGAGCAGGGCGCCGAGGGCGGGCGCGATGCCGACGACGGACTCCAGGGACAGGTCGAACTTGCCGGAGATCAGCACCAGGGACTCGGCGAGCACCACCATGGCGAGGGCGGCGGACGAGGTGAGGATGCCGATCAGGTTCGACTCGGTCAGGAAGTCGTCGTTCAGGACGGCGCCGAGGACGACGAGCACGATCAGCGCGGGGACGAGGGAGAGTTCCCGTGCCTTGCGGAGCAGTACCGACCTGGGCGCGGCCCTTCCCTCCTGCTTCCCCGCGGTGGGGCCGGGCGCCGACTGCGCCTTCGTGTCAGCCATCGTGTTCAACTCCTTGTGGGTGCTGCGGCCGAGCGGAGACGCCCTCGATGGAGGCGATCAGTTCGTGGTCGCGCCAGCCCGCGGGGTGCTCGGCGGTGACACGGCCGTGGAAGAGGACGAGGACGCGGTCGCAGCGGCGCAGGTCGTCGATCTCGTCGGAGACGATGACCACCGCGGTGCCGTCCTCGCGGGCGGTGTCGACGCGTTGCAGCAGTGACTCCTTGGATCTGACGTCCACCCCGGCGGTGGGGTTGATCAGCACCAGGACGCGCGGGTCCGAGGCCAGTGCGCGTGCCATGACGACCTTCTGCGCGTTGCCGCCCGAGAGGTCGGAGACGGGCTGGTCGGGGCCCTCGGCGTGGATGTCGAGGCGTTCGATGAGGTCGGCGGCGACGCCGCGTCTGCGCTCGGTGGCGACGAAGCCGCGGTTGCCGATGCGGTCGAGGACGCTGAGGGTGGCGTTGTCGCCGATGGTCAGCTCGGTGACGAGGCCCTGGACATGGCGGTCGCGTGGCACCCAGCCGACACCGGCCCGCAGCGTCCTGGTGACGTCGCCGAAGGGCAGCGGGCGGCCCTCGATGGTGGCGCTGCCGCTGTCCGGGCGGTGCAGCCCCGCCAGGGTCTCGGCCAGCTCGATCTTGCCGCTCGCGCTCGATCCGGCGAGCCCGACGACCTCGCCCCTGCGGACGGCGAGGTCGATGTCCCGGTACGCGGCTGCGCCGAGGCCGCGCACGTCGAGCAGGACCGGGGCGTCGTCGGGTACGCCCGCCCTGGCCGCGGACTCCTCGCGGGTGACGGTCTCCCCCGCCATGGCCTCGACCAGCGCGTGCCGGTCGAGTTCGGCGACGGGGGCGGTGGTCACCCAGCGGGCGTCGCGCAGCACGGTGACGGTCTGGCAGACCTCGTACACCTCCTGGAGGTGGTGCGAGATGAACAGGAAGGTGACGCCGGAGTCCTGGAGACGCCGCATCCGCTCGAAGAGGCCCTCGATCTCGCGGTTGTCGAGCTGGGCGGTGGGCTCGTCGAGGATGATGAAGCGGGTGCCCTGGCTGAGGGCGCGGGCGATCTCCAGCATCTGCCGGTTCTCGACGGTGAGGTCGCCGGTGCGCAGGTCGGGGTCGACGCGGATGTCCCAGGTGCCGAGGAGTTCCGCGGCCTCGGAGCGCAGCCTGCGCCAACTGAAGAAGCCCTGTCTGGCGCCGGGCTGGCGGCCGAGGAAGAGGTTCTCCGCGACGGTCAGCTCGGGCACGACGGTGGGGTACTGGTAGACGCAGGCGACCCGGCTGCGCCAGGCGGCGCGGTCGGCGAGCGGGGGTGCGCCCTCGCCGCCGAACTGCACGCTGCCCGCGTCCGGGGCCTGGAGTCCGGTGAGCACGGTGACCAGGGTCGACTTGCCCGCGCCGTTGCGGCCGACGAGGGCGTGGGACTCCCCTGCGCGCACGGTGATCCGGCCGTCGGCGAGGGCGACGGTGGGCCCGTAGCGCTTGACGATGCCGGTGGCCTCGACGAGGGGCGTGCTGTCCTCGGGTGTGGGGGTGGCGTCGCTCATTTGACCGTGTTGCCCCAGAGCTTGGGGTCGTCGACGTTGTCCTTGGTCACCAGGGGCGCGGGGAGCTGGTCCTCCAGGGTGCCGTTCGCGAGCTTCACGACGGTGGAGCCGTGGTCGGTGGGGCCCGGTTTGAAGGTCTTCCCCTGCATCGCGGCCTTGATGTAGGACATCCCGTACTTGGCGTAGGCGTCGGCGGGCTGGGAGACGGTGGCGTCGATCTGACCGTTACGGATGGCGGCGAACTCCTGCGGGATGCCGTCGTTGGAGATGATCGTGATGTGGCCCTTCTGGCCCGCGGGCTTCAGCAGGCCCTTGGACTTGAGGGTCTGGAGGGTGGGCGCCAGGTAGACGCCGCCCGCCTGCATATAGATGCCCTTGATGTCGGGGTTGGCGTTGAGCAGGGTGTCCAGCTTGGAGGCCGCGGTGTCGGCGACCCAGTCCGCGGGGATCTCCAGCACCTTCAGTCCTGGATACTTCTTCTTGGCGCAGGAGCGGAACGCCTCGGAGCGGTCCCGGCCGTTCACGGACGCGAGGTCGCCCATGATCTGGACGACCTTGCCCGACTTCACATGCTCGCCGAGGTAGTCGCACGCCTTCTGGCCGTACGCGACGTTGTCGGCGCGCACCACCATGGCGACCTTGCCCTTCTCGGGCGCCACGTCCACGGCGACCACCGGGACGCCCTTGCGCTCGGCCTGGTCGAGCCCGGCGGAGATGGCGGCGCTGTCGATGGGGGCGACCACCAGGCCCTTGACGTTCTGGTTGAGGGCGTTGTTGATGTCGGTGATCTGCTGGGAGGGGTCGTTGTCCGAGTTGACGGTCTTGAGGGTCCGGACGTCCTCGGTCTTGGCCATCTTCGGCACGTAGTCGTTGTACGACTGCCAGAAGGGCGATGTCAGCAGCGGCAGGATCACCCCGACCTTGCCGTCGCTCGCGTCGCCGCCGCCCTTGCCCGGCGCGGCGTCGTCCTTGGTGCTGCCGCAGGCCGCGAGCGCGAGGGCCGCGCACGCGGCCACCGCCGTCGCACGGACCGCCCGCGATGTGAAGTGCCTGTTCCGCGCTGTGCTGCCGACCATGTGACGGCTCCTCATCGAACGGGTGTGGCGATTCCTGACGGGTCCTGGTCCGGTACGGGGCCCGTCGGCCCGCCGGGGCGGGTGCGGCGGTCCCCGGTGTCCCGGGCGTGGGGGCGGGAGGTCCCTTCCCCGACCGGGACGAATATTTATCAGACCACTTGGGGCACGCAACACCCTTCGACGCCAAGTTTTCGGGTCATCCCGCAGCAGTGGTCGGACCACGGCCGTAGTGGTCGGACCACTTCGGTGGTTAGACTGCGGCGCACTCGGGCGTCGTGTCTCGGGCTCGGGCGACGGGAGGAGCCGCCGTGGTGGAGGAGAGCGCCCCGCAGAAGGGCACGGTGACGCAGCGCGCCATCGACCAGATCAAGGCGATGATCGCGGAGGGGCGTCTCCAGCCGGGCGAGCGGCTGCCCACGGAGCGCGACCTGGCGGCCGGGATCGGGATCTCGCGCAGCTCCATGCGGGAGGCCATCAGGGCGCTGACGGTGCTCGGGGTGCTGGAGGCGCGGCACGGCTCCGGCATCTACGTGACACGTCTTGAGGCGGGGGATCTGCTGGAGACCTTCGGGGTGGTCGCCGACCTGTCCCGGGGGCCGCGCCTTGTGGAGCTGCTCGAAGTGCGCCGCATCCTGGAGTCCAACGTCACGGCGCTGGCGGCGGCCCGTATCACCCCGGAGGAACTGGCGGAGGTGGCGGCGCAGTTGGCCGCGATGAAGGCGACGGAGGACCCGGAGGAGATCCTCCACCACGACCTGGCGTTCCACCGGGTGATCGCGAACGCCGCGGGCAACGAGACGATGGCGGCGATCCTGGAGGGCCTGTCCTCACGCACGTTCAGGGCCCGGGTGTGGCGCGGCTACCAGCAGGAGGGCGCCTTCGAACGCACCCGCAGAGAACACGACCGCATCTACGGCGCCCTCTCCGCCCGCGACCCCGAGGCAGCACGCGCCGCGGCATCGGCCCACGTCGGCGAGGTGGAACAGTGGCTGAGGGGCCGTTTGGAGGCGGACTTGGGCGGCGAGTGAGGCGGGGGCGCCCGTGTGTACTGACCCCCGACGGCACCGTCGTGCACCTGTGGATCAGGACCGTACAGCGGGAGCCCGACGACGATCTGCGCACGTATGTCATGCGGGCCACCCAGTGGGTTCCGCAGGGCTGAGGCGGCCGTGTGCGGCAAGGGTCCGGGGGTCTGAGCCCCCGGACCCGTCGTGTCAGGCCCGCTTCAGCCGCAGCGTCACGAGCTGGAACGGGCGCAGCGGCACGGTCACCGCGTCGCCGTCGCGGTGTGGACGCGCGGTGTCCGCGCCCTCGTCGAGCGGGCGTTCCAGCAGGTCGGTGGCGACCGCTGCGGCCAGCGGGAACCCAGCCTCCAGGGTGGCGCGGGCGCGAGCGCCGTGGGCCTCGTGGAAGCGCACGACGACATCGCCGCTGCCGTCGTCGGCCAGCTTCACGGCCGTCACGACCACCGCCTCGTCGTCCACCGTGACCAGCGGCGCCACCTCGCCCGAGCCGGGCAGCTCGCGTACCGGCAGGTTGATCCGGTAGCCCTCGCGCACCGCGTCCCCGATCCCGGCGCCCGGCAGCAGCGCGTGCTGGAAGCGGTGCACACCCTGGTCGGTCTCGGGGTCGGGGAAGCGGGGGGCGCGCAGCAGCGACGCCCGTACGGTGACGGTGGTGCCGCCGTCGGCGCGGACGTCCCGGGTCACGTCGTGCCCGTAGGTGGAGTCGTTGACGAGGCCGACGCCGTAGCCGGGCTCGGCGAGGTGCAGGAAGCGGTGGTTGCACGCCTCGAACTTGGCCGCGTCCCAGCTCGTGTTGGTGTGGGTGGGGCGGTAGAAGTGGCCGAACTGGGTCTCGGACGCGTACCGCTCGGCGTGCAGGTCGAGTGGGAACGCCAGCTTCAGGAACTTCTCCGTCTCGTGCCAGTCGACCTCGGTGTCGATGTCGAGGCGGCGCTCGCCGGGCGGCAGCGTGAGGAGCTGGGTGACACGGGAGCCGCCGAAGGCGCGCACGACGCGCACCGAGGCGCCGTCGAGCGGGGTGACCTCCTCGGCGCCCGTGAGGTCGGTGACGGCGTTGCGGTAGAACGCGTCGACGTCCCAGGCGTCCCACTGGTTGGGGAAGTCGGGGTGGAGCTGGAGCAGGTTGGCCGCGGTGCCGGGGGCGACGGTCTCGCGGTCGGCGGCGATGTCGTACGCGGACACCACCAGGCCCCTGGCGTCGACGGTCACCCGCAACAGGCCGTTGTCGAGGACGAGTTCGCCTTCGCTGCCGGGCGTGAGGGTGGCGGGGCCCGGCTCGGTGCGGGCGCCCGCGCCGCCCGCGGGGACCCCGTCGCGGGTGTGCGGGGCGGCGTTGAAGACGACGGTGTCCGTGCCCTGCCCGGCCAGCGAGCGCTGGGCCGCGGTGATGATCCCGGTCAGCTCCTCGGCCACGGCCGCATAGGTCCTACGGGCCTCGCGGTGCACCCAGGCGATGGAGGAGCCGGGCAGGATGTCGTGGAACTGGTGCAGCAGCACCGTCTTCCAGAGCCGGTCCAACTGCTCGTAGGGGTAGGGGTGTTCGCTGCGCACCGCGGCGGTCGCGGCCCACAGCTCGGCCTCCCGCAGCAGGTGCTCGCTGCGCCTGTTGCCCTGTTTGGTCTTCGCCTGGCTGGTCAGGGTGGCGCGGTGCAGCTCCAGGTACAGCTCGCCCACCCACACGGGGGCGTCGGGGTACTCGGCCTCGGCCTTCTCGAAGAACGCGGCCGGGGTCTCCCAGGTGACGGCGGCCGAGCCCTCCAGGTCGCGCATCCTGGCGGCCCTCGCCACCATCTCGCGGGTGGTGCCGCCGCCTCCGTCGCCGAAGCCGGTGGGGGCGAGGGAGTGGCGTGCGACGCCCTTCTCCTTGAAGTTCCGTGCGGCGTGGGCGATCTCGCGGCCCCGCATGTCGCAGTTGTAGGTGTCGACGGGCGGGAAGTGGGTGAAGATGCGGGTGCCGTCGATGCCCTCCCAACGGAACGTGTGGTGGGGGAACTTGTTCGTGCGGGACCAGGAGATCTTCTGGGTGAGCAGCCACTTGGCCCCGGCGGCCTTGATGATCTGCGGGAGCCCGGCGGCGAATCCGAAGGTGTCGGGCAGCCAGGTCTCGTCGTTGTCGATACCGAACTCTTCGATGAAGAACCGCTTGCCGTGCACGAACTGACGGGCCATCGCCTCGGAGCCCGGCATGTTGGTGTCCGACTCCACCCACATGCCGCCCGCGGGCACGAACCTGCCGTCCGCGACCGCCTTCTTCACCCGGGCCCACACCTCGGGGCGGTGGTCGCGGACCCAGGCCCACTGCTGCGCCTGGGACATGGCGAAGACGAAGTCCGGCTCCTCCTCGATGAGGGCGGTCATGTTGGCCGCGGTGCGGGCGACCTTGCGCACGGTCTCGCGCAGCGGCCAGAGCCAGGCGGAGTCGATGTGGGCGTGCCCGACGGCGCTGACGCGGTGCGCGGAGGGCACGGCGGGCGCGGCGAGCACGTCGGTGAGGCAGGCGCGGGCGGCGGCGGCCGTGCCGCCCACGTCCTGGAGGTCGACGGCGTCCAGGGCGCGTTCGAGGGCCCGGGTGACCTCCCAGCGGCGGGCGCCCTCGACGGGCAGCTCGTGGATCAGCTCCCCGAGCACTTCCAGGTCGGCGACAAGTTGCCACACGGTCTCGTCGAAGACGGCGAGTTCGAGCCTGCCGAGGGTGTACTGCGGCTCGCTGCCCGCGGTCTCCTTGTCCCCGAGGGCGGTCGGCTCGAAGGGGCGGCTGCCCTGGATGACCGGGTTGGAGGCGGCCTCGATGTGCAGCCTGACCTCCTCGCCCCCGGCGACGGGGGCGCCGACGCGGACCCAGCGGTTCTGCGGGTGCAGGCCCTTCACGGGGGTGCCGTCGGGCCGGTACACCAGGCCCTCGCACTGGAAGCCGGGGGTGACCGTGTGGAAGCCGAGATCGAGCACGGCCTCCACGGTCTTCCCCGCCCACTCGGCGGGGACGGTGCCGGTCACCAGGAACCAACTGGTGCCCCAGGGCGGCCCCCACCGCTCGCCCGGCGCGATGGGGCCGCCGCGGGCGGCCAGGCCCTCCTCGACCGGCACCGGCTCTCCCGGGGCGTGCCACACGGTCACGTCGAGCGGCACCGTCCTCGGGTAGACGGCCGGTCTGATGCGCTCGTCGAGGACGCGCGCCAGCCTGGCTTCGACCTGGGTGCGGTCGTCATGCATGGTCAAGGCTCCGTTTGCGAGTCGGGGGCACGGCCACCCAGTGTCACCCGGAGGCGGGCGGGCCGGAAAGAGCGTGGTGCGAGGTGGGCGTGCGTGAGGTGGGCGCGTGAGCGGTGACCGGGCCCGTGGTGGCGCGCGCGGGGCCCCGCACCGGCGCCCGTACCGGCGCGGCCCTCACGGCGGTACGCGGCCCGGTGCGGGGCGCGGTCACGCAGTACCCAGCTCCCGGTGCATGACGTGGAGGCCGACGCGGCCGTGGCGGGGGTGGTCGAAGACGGCGGGGACGGTGCCGACGATCGCGAAGCCGAGGGAGGTCCACAGCCGTACGGCCGGGTTGGTCTCGACGACGGCGTTGAACACCATGGCGTGGTAGCCGACGGAGCGGGCCTCCGCGAGGACGTGCTCGGCGAGGGCGCGCCCGGTGCCGCGGCCCGCGTGGTCGGGGTCGACCATGAAGGCGGCGCCCGCGACCCCCGCGGCGGGGCCGCCGTAGTTGGGCACGAGGTAGGCGGAGCCGATGACGCGCTCGCCCTCCTGTGCCGCGAAGGTGCGTTTCGACGGGCCCATCCACAGCGCGTGGGCCTCGGGCTCGGGGGTGGCGGGGTCCCAGGTGTAGGTCTCCCCCGCCGCGACGATGCGCCGCCAGAACGGCCAGATCTGCGGCCAGTCCTCTTCCCTGGCGTCTCTGATCAGCATGGCCGCGAGTCTGTCACGCCCGCGCCCGGCGCCGGGGGGCCGCCCCTCCCGTGGCCGGTGGGCCCTGCGGTCGGCGGGGCCCCTCCCCCTGTGCCGGGCCGCGCGCCTCAGTCGACGCTGGGCAGGATGTGGGGCTCGGCGAGGTCGTCCTCGTAGCCGGCCAGCCTGATGGGCGCGGAACGGGCCCAGACGTCGAGGCTGCCCAGCTTCTCCTGGTCGAGGGGGCCGGCCGCGATGCGCCGTTCCCCGGTCCTGTGGTCTTCTGTCTGCTCCGTTGTCACCGCGCGCTCCTTGGAAATTGTCGGTGCCCTGGGGCCCCGTTCCGGGTTTCGCTCCCGCGCCTGGGGCCCGCTGGACTCTGAGGGGACATCGGGGACGCGGTGGCGTCGGACGACTGGCCGGAGAGCGGGCCGTGGTGGCCGGACCGCTTCCGGGAGGGCGGCCCCATGGGCGCGGGTGGCGCCGGGGAGCCCTCCGTTCACTACAGGTTAACCATGTGAGCGGGCCGCCGCTCGATAGCCCGCAAAAACGGTGAGGTCATCCGCTCCATGACGGTGCGTCAGGGAATTGTCAGGCGGTGTCAGGGGCTGCGAGGGGTGGGCGATGGCCGTCATTCGGCCATGGTCCACCTGGCACGCCGCCGGGACCCGCCGGGCCGCGGGCCGGTGGCGCCATGTCCGTGCGTGGTACAGGGAGTTGGGGCCCGGCGGGCGTTACTCCGTCCGGGTGATCCGGTACGGGGCGGGCGGGACGGGCGCACCGGGGCGGGGTCCCGCCGGGCCTCGGGTGGCGCCCGGGGTCACCACTTCGCCGTGCCGTAGTCCTTCAGGAAGACGCCGTACAGGTCCTCGCCCGCCTCGCCGCGCACGATGGGGTCGTAGACCCGGGCGGCGCCGTCGATCAGGTCGAGCGGGGCGTGGAAGCCCGCGTCGGCGAGCCTGACCTTGTCCGGATGGGGGCGCTCGTCGGTGATCCAGCCGGTGTCGACGGCCGTCATCAGGATGCGGTCGCTTTCGAACATCTCCTGGGCGCTCGTACGGGTGAGCATATTGAGCGCGGCCTTCGCCATGTTGGTGTGCGGGTGCCCGGCGCCCTTGTAGCCGCGGGCGAAGACGCCCTCCATCGCGGAGACGTTCACGATGTAGCCGCGCCTGGCCCCGGCCGCGACGGCGGCGGCCATGGCCGGGCGGAGCCTGCTGATCAGGATGAAGGGGGCGGTGGAGTTGCAGAGCTGTACTTCGAGCAGCTCCATGGGCCCCACCTCGTCCACGGTCTGCACCCAGCTGTTGGTGTCGTGGAGGTCGGGGACGAGGCCGCCCGCGTCGATCGCGGTGCCGTCGGCGATCCTGGCGGGCGCGGCGGAGCCGGGCAGCAGGGCGAGTTCCGTGACGTCGCGGGCGCCGAGGCCGCCGCGGCGGGGCGCGGGCAGCGCGGCGGCCACCGCGCCCGAGTTGAAGGCGCCGATGGTCTCGGCCTCGGGCAGCTCGCCCGGGGGCGGCGGGGCCGACTCGGCGGCGACGAGTTCGCGGTAGGCGTCGGGTGAGCGGCGTACCGTCTGGGCGGCGTTGTTGACGAGGATGTCCAGCGGGCCCGCGGCGGCGACCGAGTCGGCGAGCGCCACCACCTGGGCCGGGTCGCGCAGGTCGATCCCGACGATCTTCAGCCGGCCGATCCAGTCGTCGCTGTCGGGCATGGCCTTGAAGCGGCGCACGGCGTCGGCGGGGAAGCGGGTGGTGAGGGTGGTGTGGGCGCCGTCCCGCAGCAGTCTGAGGGCGATGTACATACCGATCTTGGCGCGGCCGCCGGTGAGCAGGGCGCGCTTGCCCGTGAGGTCGGCGCGGGCGTCGCGGCGGGCCCTGTTGGTGGCGGCGCAGTCCTGGCAGAGCTGGTGGTAGAAGGCGTCGACCTCGGTGTAGCGGGTCTTGCAGACGTAGCAGGAGCGGGGGCGCCTGAGTATCCCGGCGACGGCGCCGCGCGCGGTGCCGGAGGGCAGCAGGCCCCTGGTCTCGTCGTCGACGCGCTCGGCGGAGCCGGTGGCGGTGGCCTCGGTGACGGAGCGGTCGTGGGCGGTCTTCGCGGCCCTGCGCTCCTGCCTGCGGCGCTTCTTCACGTCCCGGTAGATCCCGGCGGTGGCGCGCCTGACCGCGATGGCGTCGGGGTGGTCGAGCTCGATGTCCTCCAGCTCGGCGAGCACGGAGAGGCATACGGCGAGCCGCTGCGGGTCGATGCCGGGGCCGTACTCGGTGCCGGCGGCCGCGGCCTCGCGGGGGGCGTCGTCTGTCACGGTCATCGCCGTCGGGGTCCTCGTCATCACAGCGGGCGTTCGTTCGGACCCGAACAATACGTCACGTTCCGGCGGTGGCGGAGGCCGCCCGGGGAGCGGCACCGGGCGGCGCACCGGTGGCGCCGGGCCGTCGAACGCCCCGCTCAGCCGGTGTGCGTGGCCCGCTGGAGCGCGGCCAGCTCCCGGGGGACGGCCGCCGCGAGCGCGGGGAGGTCGGGGACGGCGGCGGCGTCGGCGAGCAGGCCGTAGTGGACGGAGCCCTGATACGTGGAGATCGCCACCGCGAGGGACTGGCCACGGGCGAGCGGGGCGAGGGGGTAGACCTCGGCGAGGGGGCAGCCGCCGAGCCGCAGGCCGAGCCCGGGCAGCGGCACGCTGGTGACCAGGATGTCGAAGAGCAGCCGCGCCGCCTGGGCGATCAGCGGGCCGCCGATCCTGTGGCCGAGCGGCGGGAGGCGGTCGGCGAGCAGTGCCACGGCGCCCGCGCCGCGGTGCGCCCCGGCCTCCTTGTTGCGGTCCATGGCGGCGCGCACCGCGCCCAGCCTGGCCACCGGGTCCGGCTCGGCGACCGGGAGCCGCAGCAGATAGCCGGAGAGCCGGTTGCCGCCGGGCTGCGCGGTGCGCGGGCGGCGCCGTGAGACGGGGATGAGGGCGCGGGGTGCGACGCCGGTACTGCCGTCGCCGCGCTCGTCGAGCCAGCGCCGCAGGGCGCCCGCGACCAGCGCGATCAGCACGTCGTTGACGGTGCCGCCGGTGACCTTGCGCACCCGGTGCACCTCGTCGAGGTCGAGCCGCACGCCCGCGGTGGCACGGGCCCCGGTGGGCGCCGCGGCCAGGGCGGGCGTGGAGCGCACGTCCCAGGTGCCGCGGGCGACCGCGGCGCCGATGTCGAGGGCGCGGGCGGCCTCGGCGGCGGCGTGCGCGACACCGCGCAGGCCGCCGCGTACCGCCTCCGGCAGCCGGTGCGGGGCGAGGGCGCCGAGCAGGTCGCGGGGCCCGGGCGGCGGGGGTGGCGTACGGCGCAGGCCGTCGGGGGCGGCGCCGCGGTCGAGGAGGGCCGCGGCGAGCGCGAGGGCGCGCATGCCGTCGGCGAGAGCGTGGTGGAACTTGAACAGCACGGCGAACGAGCCGCCGCCGGGCGCCCCGGGGATCACGTGCGCCTCCCACGGCGGGCGCTCCCGGCCGAGCGGGGCCGCCATCAGGGGGCCTGCGGCGGTGTGGAAGTCGGCGGCGGGCGGCGCGAGGCGCACATGGCCGAGGGGGTCGAAGCCCGGGTCGGGCACGCGGACCGCGCTGCCCGGGGGCAGCATCCGCTCCCTGATCCGCATCCTGAGCCCCGGTACGGCGGCGGCGCGTGCGGCCAGCAGCTCGGCGGCGTGCCGGGCCGCGGCCGCGCCGCCGCCGGGCGCCGGGGCGGTGAAGATCCCGAGGGCGCCGAGGTGCAGGGGGTGGCCGGGGGTCTCGATGTGCCAGAACGCGAGGTCGAGCGGGGCGAGCGGTTCTGCCGTCACGTACGTGCTCCCTGGATCAGCCGGCCGCCGAAAGGGATCGATCACGGTCGGGGAGCTTCAGGTTACATACGGTCAGATTGCCGGGCTTTCCGAACGCTTCCCGTCAGATCACCCGCTGCCCCTTGCCGAGGGCGATGACGCCGCCGGGCGAGACGGTGTACAGCTCCCGGTCGCGCTGGGGGTTGACGCCGATGGTGGCGCCGGCGGGCACGTCGATGTTCTTGTCGAGCACCGCGCCCCGTACCACCGCTCCCCTGCCGACGCGCACGTTGTCGTGGAGGACCGAGCCCTGCACGACCGCGCCCGGCTCCACGACCACCCCGGGCGACAGCACCGAGCGGGTCACCTGCCCCCGGATGACGCAGCTCGGGCTGACGATGGACTCCCCCGCGATGCCGCCGGCGCAGAAGCGGGCGGGCGGCTGGGGTCCCGTGTGGGTGTAGATGGGCCATCTGGAATTGTTCAGGTCGAAGACGGGATCGTCCGCGATCAGGTCGAGATGGGCCTCGTAGTAGGCGTCGAGGGTGCCGACGTCGCGCCAGTAGCCGTGGCCGCGCGGGGTCTCGCCCGGTACGTGGTTCTCCTGGAAGTCGTAGAGCTGGGCGTCGCCGCGCTCGGTGAGGCCGGGCAGGATCGAGCCGCCCATGTCGTGCGCGGAGTCCCCGTCGTCGGCGTCCCGCTGGAGGGCGTCCACCAGCGCCTTGGTGGTGAACACGTAGTTGCCCATGGAGGCGAGCACCTGGTCGGGGGCGTCGGGCAGGACCGGCGGGTCGGCGGGCTTCTCCAGGAAGGAGTCGACGCGGGCGCCGCCGGGGCCGGGGGTGATCACGCCGAAGGAGGCCGCCTCCGCGCGCGGCACCCTGATCCCGGCGACGGTGACGGCGGCGCCGCTGCCGATGTGCCGCTCGATCATGTGCCGGGGGTCCATCCGGTACACGTGGTCGGCGCCGAAGACCGCGATGTAGTCGGGCTGTTCGTCGTGGACGAGGTTGAGGGACTGGTAGATGGCGTCCGCGCTGCCGAGGAACCAGCGCGGACCGAGTCTCTGCTGCGCGGGCACCGGCGTGACGTAGTTGCCGAGCAGGCTCGACATCCGCCAGGTCGTCGAGATGTGCCGGTCAAGGGAGTGCGACTTGTACTGGGTCAGGACGCAGATCCGCAGGATGCCGCCGTTGACGAGGTTGGACAGGACGAAGTCCACGAGGCGGTAGGTGCCGCCGAAGGTGACCGCGGGTTTGGCGCGGTCCGTGGTCAGCGGCATCAGCCGCTTGCCCTCGCCGCCCGCGAGGACGATACCGAGCACCGAAGGTCCGCCGGTGCCGCCAGTCCCACCAGTCATGTGCCGCTCCCGCCGCCGTGCCGAACGTGACGTGGAGGCGGCCGGCCGCCTCGATGTCCTGTCGTCTGCCCCGCCTCCGCCGCGCGTACGCCCCGGCTCAGAGCGTCTTTCCGTACACCTCGGTGGTCCTTCGCGCCACCGTGTCCCAGCCGAACTCGGCGATCGCCCGCCGCCGCCCCGCGGCCCCCATCCGGTCCGCGAGCCCGGGCGAGGTCGCGAGCCGGTTCAGCGCCTCGCCGAGCGCCGCCTCGAAGCCGCGCGGGTCGGCCTCCTCGTACGGGACGAGCAGTCCCGTGGCGCCGTCCTCGACGACCTCGGGGATGCCGCCGACCGCGGACGCCACGACGGCGGTGCCGCAGGCCATCGCCTCCAGGTTCACGATGCCGAGCGGCTCGTACACCGAGGGGCAGGCGAACACCGCGGCGCGGGTGAGCAGTTGGACGACCTCGGAGCGCGGCAGCATCCGCGGTATCCAGAGCACGCCGTCGCGCGTGGCGCCCAGCTCGTCGACGAGGCCGTGGAACTCCCGGCCGAGCTCGTCGGTGTCCGGGGCGCCCGCGCACAGCACGAGCTGCACCTCGGGGTCGAGGGCGCGGGCGGCGCGCAGCAGGTGGGGCACGCCCTTCTGGCGGGTGACCCGGCCGACAAAGAGCACGTAGGGGCGGCCGGGGTCGACGCCGAAGCGCTCCAGGACGTCCGTGCCGTGGTCGGGTTGGTACAGCTCGGGGTCGATGCCGTTGTGGACGACGTGGACCCGGTCGGGGTCGACGGCCGGGTAGCAGGCGAGCACGTCCTCGCGCATGGCCGCGGAGACCGCGATCACGGCGTCGGCGGCCTCGACCGCGGTGCGCTCCGCCCAGCTCGACAGCGCGTAGCCGCCGCCGAGCTGCTCCGCCTTCCAGGGCCTGAGCGGTTCGAGGGAGTGCGCGGTGAGGACGTGCGGGACGCCGTGCAGCAGGCCCGCGAGATGGCCGCCGAGGTTGGCGTACCAGGTGTGGGAGTGGATCAGCTCCCGGCCCGCGAGGGCGGCGGCCATCGAGAGGTCGACGGAGAAGGCGCGCAGGGCGTCGTTGGCGCCGTCGAGCGCGGACCAGCCGCGGTGGCGTGTCAGCCCCTCGCCGCCGCCCTCGCCCCAGCAGTGCACGTCGAGGTCGATGAGGGAGCGCAGGTGCGCGGCAAGGAACTCGACGTGGACACCCGCGCCGCCGTAGACGTCGGGCGGGTACTCCCGGGTCAGCAGCCCCACCTTCACTCGGTACCCCCGTCTGTCCCGGTCGTTCACACGTTCCCCCGCCGTCGCGGCCGGGTCCCCACATGGTCGCCCGGATACGCCGCCCGCGGAAGACCCCCGGGGCTCCCGCCCCCTCCGCGCCGGGCGTCCGGGGGCGCGCCGGGGGGCGTGCGCCGGGGCGTGAGCCGCCATGGTCGTCCCCGGGTCGACAGTCTCGGGGATGACCGGGGCGCCGGAGTACTCCATCGGCAGTAGGACCGATGGCGTGCTCAGGTACGACGACGTGAGCCGTTCGGCGAGGCATCGTAGGAGTATGGATGTCGCGTGCTCTTCTCCGCCGGAGATACCTCCCAGATTGTCCTGTTCCGCGGGGAGCACTTCATGAGTGATCTGACACTGTCCGTGCTGCTCGCCCTGGTCTCGGCCGTGGCGTACGCGGCGGGCGCCGTGGTGCAGGAGCGGGTCGCCGCGGACACCCGGGGACAGTACGCGCCGCTGCGCCGTCCGAGCTGGTGGGCGGCCGTGGTGCTGAACGGGCTCGGCGGGCTGCTGCACGTGGCGGCGCTCGCGTACGGGCCGCTGAGCCTGGTGCAGCCGCTCGGCGCGCTGACGATCGTGTTCGCGCTGCCGATGGCGGCGCTCTTCGTGGGGCGCAGGGCGGGCGCCACGGCGTGGCGGGGCGCGGTGATGGCGACGGTCGGCCTCGCGGGCCTGCTGTCGCTGACCGGCTCGGCCGACGGCGGCTCCCTGGGCGACGGGCAGCGGATCTGGGTGGCGCTGCTCTCGGGCGGCACGGTGCTCGCGCTGATGGGGGGCGCGCGGCTGCTGCGGCGCTCTCCGGCGATGCGCAGTGTGCTGCTGGCGACGGCCAGCGGGATCGCCTTCGGTATCGCGTCGGTGTTCACGAAGACGGTGGCGCTCGACTGGTCGGACGGGCCCTCGGTGGGGCTCGAACTGCCGACGCTCCTGGTACTCGCGGTGATGGCGGTGGGCGGTCTGCTGCTGTCCCAGGCCGCCTACCGGGGCGCGGGGCTCGCCGCGCCACTGGCCACCCTGACGGTGGTGAACCCGGTGGTGGCGGCCGCGGTCGGCATAGCGCTGTTCGGGGAGTCGTTCAGGTACGGCACCACGGGCACCGCGCTCGCGCTGGTCAGCGGGATCGTCACCGCGGGTGGTCTGGTGATGCTGACGGTGGAGCGGGCCGGTTCCGAGGGCGCGGGGCCCGGGGAGCGGGCCGAGGCGCCGCTGCCGGCCGACAAGGCCGGGCGTGGCGCGCGGGAGGCCGTGGGCGGCGCCTCGGTGCCGGAGCAGGCGCGGCGCGCGGGTGAAGCGGCGCAGCAGCCGGGCGCCGGGGAGGGCGAGCCGACGTCGGGGGCGGCCGAGGCCGCTGCGGCGCCCGCGCCGAAGGTGCCGGTGCTGTTCAAGCGGCTGCCGCGGCAGAAGCCGAGACCCAAGGACGCGGCGGCCTGAATCACGCCTCCGTGGGTCCCGCCGGGGCCTACGGTGTCCGGGGCCCGGCCGTGTGGCGGGGCCCCGGTCGCCGGGTCAGATCTTGACGCCGTGCGCCCGCAGATAGGCCAGCGGGTCGATGTCGCTGCCGAAGGCGGGTCCGGTACGGACCTCGAAGTGCAGATGGGGGCCCGTGACGTTGCCTGTGGCGCCGGAGCGGGCCAGGCGCTGGCCCTCGACGACGCTCTGGCCGATCTTGACGCTGATCGCGGAGAGGTGGCCGTACTGGCTGTACTTGCCGTCGGCGTGCCTGACCACGACCTGGTAGCCGTACGAGCCGCCCCAGCCGGCGGCGACGACCTTGCCCGCGGCCATGGACTTCACCGTCGTACCGGTGGGGACGAGGAAGTCGACGCCCGTGTGGTAGCCCTTCGACCAGGAGCTTCCCGCCTGGTGGTAGGCGGTGCCGATACTGGCGGACACCGGCGCCATGACACCGGACGACGCCTTCTTCTCGGTCTTCTTCGGGGCGGCCTTGTGCTCCGTCTTCTGCGGGGCGGTCTTCTTCGGCGCTTCCTTGTGCTCGGTCTTGTGCGGTGTCTTGTGCTCGCTCTTGTGCTTGGTGGCCTCGGGCGCCTTGGTGGCCTTCTGGGTGGCCTTGGGGGCGGGCCTCGCCTGCTGCTCGGGCGCGGGCTCGGCCTTGCGCTTCGCGGGCGGCGCGGCGGGCTTCCCGGTGGCGGGCGCCTTGCCGTTCACGGACAGGCGCTGGCCCGGCAGGATCAGGTCGGGGTCGGAGCCGATGGTGGAGCGGTTGGCGGAGTAGAGCCGCTGCCAGCCGCCGTCGACACGGCGCTCCTCGGCGATGCCGGAGAGGGTGTCGCCGCGCACCACCGTGTACATCTCGGCGTCGCCCGCGCGGGACTGCGGGGTGGTCTCCGGCTTGACGTCCGAGACCTGCCGCTTGGGCTTGGCCTGGCGCTGCGTCGTGGGCGCGGCGGCCTGCTGCTCGCGCACCGTCTCCGGGTGGACGCCCGCCGCCCCGCCGCCCCTGCTGAGCCCGGCGCGCCCGGAGCACACCGGCCAGGCGCCGGGCCCCTGGGCGTCGAGCACCTTCTCGGCGACGGCGATCTGCTGGTCGCGGCCGGCCTGGTCGGCGCGGGCCGCGTAGGCCCGGCCGCCGTACGCCTCCCAGGTGGACTGGGTGAACTGGAGCCCGCCGTAGAAGCCGTTGCCGGTGTTGACGCTCCAGTTGCCGCTCGACTCGCAGGCCGCGACCTTGTTCCAGGTGTCCAGGTCGGCCGCGTGGGCCGCGCCGGCCCCGATGAGCGGTATCGCCATCCCCGCGCCGCCGGCGGTCAGGGTGAGCGACGCCCGGTTCATTCTGTTCGGCTGGTACCGGCGATGACGACCGCGTACGGCCATGGGAGCCCCCTTGCTCTCTGTGTCGGGGCAGCTCCCCCGAGTTCATGTCATCAGGCGTCGCAAAAGTAAGGCCAGGAACCGGCCAGGACAAGAGGGCAATCGGTCGCTCCGCAGCGGAATTCGGGGCGTTCCCGCCCCACCGGATTTGCCCTCGTTCGCCGTCGCACACCTTCGGCACCCGCGCTGTCCTGCGGGTTTCCGCCGGGGATGCCGGGTGGGAACACTCCCGGGACCCGTGTCCTGATACGGCCGAAAGGCGCACTGCCGACGGGCGCGTGCGGCCGTGCGGCGGCACTCGGGGAGCCCCGCCTGCACCGGCGGCGCGCACGGGTGATACTTGCGCCACGACCGGCAGTTCCCACCCAGTTCCAGGAGCAGCAGGAATGAGCAGTTCAGCCCAGATCGGTGTCACGGGGCTCGCGGTGATGGGCCGTAACCTCGCCCGAAACTTCGCCCGCAACGGCTACTCGGTGGCCCTGCACAACCGCACCGCCGCCAAGACCCGTGCGCTGGTGGAGGAGTTCGGCTCCGAGGGCGACTTCGTACCGACCGAGACCGCCGCGGAGTTCGTGGCCGCGCTGGAGCGGCCGCGGCGCCTGGTCATCATGGTGAAGGCGGGCGACCCCACCGACGCGGTCATCAGGGAGTTCGCGCCGCTGCTCGAACCGGGCGACATGATCATCGACGGTGGCAACGCCCATTTCGCCGACACCAGGCGCCGCGAGCGCGAGCTGCGCGAGCAGGGCATCCACTTCGTCGGCACGGGCATCTCGGGCGGCGAGGAGGGCGCGCTGCACGGCCCGAGCATCATGCCGGGCGGTTCGCCCGAGTCGTACGAGTCGCTGGGCCCGATGCTGGAGAAGATCGCGGCGAAGGCGTCGGACGGCGCCCCCTGTGTCACCCACATCGGCCCCGACGGGGCGGGGCACTTCGTCAAGATGGTGCACAACGGCATCGAGTACGCCGACATGCAGTTGATCGGCGAGGCGTACCAACTGCTGCGCGAGGTGGCGGGCTACTCCCCCGCGCGGATCGCGGAGATCTTCAGGACCTGGAACGAGGGGCGCCTCGACTCGTACCTGATCGAGATCACCGCCGAGGTGCTGTCCCATGTGGACGCGGCCACCGGCAGGCCGTTCGTGGACGTGGTGCTCGACCAGGCCGAGCAGAAGGGCACGGGCCGCTGGACGGTGCAGATCGCGCTCGACCTCGGGGTGCCGGTGTCCGGTATCGCCGAGGCGGTGTTCGCGCGCTCCCTGTCCGGGCACTCGGCCCTGCGCGAGGCGTCGGGGGAGCTGGCGGGCCCGGGCGCCGCCCCGCTCGGCGAGGAGGAGGCCGCGGCCTTCGCCGACCAGGTGGAGCAGGCGCTGTACGCGTCGAAGATCGTGTCGTACACGCAGGGCTTCCACGAGATCGCGGCCGGGATGGACGAGTACGGCTGGCCGGTGGACCAGGGCGCGGTGGCGTCGATCTGGCGCGGCGGCTGCATCATCAGGGCGGCGTTCCTCGACCGCATCAGGGCGGCCTACGACGCCCGTCCCGACCTGCCGAGCCTGCTCGCCGACAAGGGGTTCGCGGACGAGATCGGAGCGGCCCAGGACGACTGGCGCGCGGTGCTGGTGGCGGCGGTGCGCCAGGGCGTGCCCACGCCGGGCTTCTCCGCGGCGCTCGCGTACTACGACGCGCTGCGCGCCCGGCGGCTGCCCGCCGCCCTCACCCAGGGCCAGCGCGACTACTTCGGCGCGCACACCTACCGCCGTGTGGACCGCGAGGGCACGTTCCACACGCTGTGGGGCGGCGACAAGTCCGAGGTCGAGGCGTGAGGGAGTGAGCGCCCGGCGGGCGGGCGGCGGCCACGGGGGCGCCGCCCGCCCGCCGGGACCGGCTCACACAGGTCCCGGCTGGGGCACCGGTTCGGGGTCCGGCGGTTTCGGGATCGGGGAGGGCCCGGGGGACGGCCTCGGGTCCGGCCCGGGCGGCACCGGATCGGGGTCGGGGACCGGCGGCACCGGGTCGGGTGCGGGCCCCGGGGGCTGCGGCCCTGGACCTGGCGTGGGTGCCGGGGGGACCGGGTCGGGCGGCGGATGTGTCATGACGACCTCCACTCCGCTTTCGTCTCGGCGTGCATCGTTTCCGCCAGACGGGTACCCGGCCGTGTCGAGCGGAATCAGCCCCGGGTGACGGCGAGTGGCGGGCGGCTGGTGTCGCCGCCGGGCGCGGGCTCCGCGGGGTCGGCGCCGAGGGCGGCGACGCGGTTGTCCGCGTCGACGTGCACCACGCGCGGCACCATGCGGCGGGCCTCGGCGTCGTCGACCTGTGCGTAGCTGATGACGATGACCAGGTCCCCCGGGTGGACGAGGTGCGCGGCGGCGCCGTTGATGCCGATGACCCCCGAGCCGCGCTCCCCCTCGATGACATAGGTCTCAAGGCGGGCGCCGTTGGCGATGTCCACGATGTGCACCAGCTCGCCCGGCAGCAGGTCGGCGGCGTCCAGCAGTTCGGCGTCGATGGTGACGGAACCCACGTAGTGCAGGTCCGCCTGGGTCACGGTGGCACGGTGGATCTTGGACTTGAACATGGTACGCAGCACTTTGGACTCCTGGAAGACAGCTCCCTGCCAGCTTTCTCCTGGTCAAGGGCGGTATCACTCTACAACTGGCACGCGTCTGTCTCGAAGATTGTGAGGAACATCGCTTCACTCTGAGGAGAAGGCGCCCTACCTGCTGCTTCCGCGCGAACCAGGCAGTTGTGACGTCACCCACCAGCCTCCGCCCGGGCAGCCCTCTCGCAATATCCGAGGACGAGCGGGCGAGATGGCTCCCGGTCGTCCAGCACCCGGGTCCGGACGGCCGCGTTCGAAGGAAACTCGAAGGTCACCTTCCGCTCAAGCCCCAGCGACTCCAGCCGAATCCGTCTGAACTTCTCCGCGAGCCCGTTGGCCGTCCCCGCAAAACCCGACACTCTCCACTTCTCCGTAGCCCGCGTCGTCGCACGCTTCAGCCAGGTACTCACGGATGAGCCGACCGACCACGTCGCCCTCATGGACGCGCTCGTTGAACACAGCTCGCTTGAAGGCAGCGCGCTCCTCGGGTCCCAGGAAAGCCACCAAATGCTTTGCCCTGGGATGCTGGTAACCGCAGCAGATCAGGCGCGTACAGACGGTCCGTGAAGTCCTCAGTTTGGGCGTCCGCCAAGGATGGTGGGGGTAGCCTCGCAGCTCCGCCTTGCAGCGATCGAGGATCTTGAACAGCTCGGCCTTGTTTCGGTGCTTCTCACTGCCGTAGTGCAACTGGAACCACTCGCGCCGGTCCATGTCGGCTATCTCTCGCTGCACACGCTCCACACGTCTTGTGATGCCGGCGTACACCCTGGGGGGCATACCTCTGGTTGCGAAACCTGCCTCCGGATACCTGTGATGGAGATCCAAGTCGACCACCCATCGCCGCGCGGTACGGCCCCTCTTCCAGCGATTGCAGTCTTCGCAGGCTGGAACGAAGTTCCACCAGATGTCTGCCCCGGTATCGGCGATGGGCTTCTCGTGGTCAATCGTGGTGGCCGCGGAACAACCGCAGTAGACACACAAGCCCCGATGCGCCGTCAGGACCATGAGCCACTGCCATGTCTTCTGCTTGCCTCGCTCTCCGCGACGGATCTCGTCCATCACGCCCCCTCCGTTGCCTCAGGATGATCAACGGCGATCGTAGAAGACGGCACTGACAATCAAGAGCGAGCCGGACGTCGCGGTGGGCGTCCCCGCTCCCCCGCCTCCGAGTCGGCGTGGGTGACTTTTCAGATCCAGCCTCACCACCGCCCGGGGTCAATACCGTGTTGCTCCAGTCGGCTGGAGGGGGCTCACATGAAGTATGGAGATGCGGACTATATAACTGTCCGGGACGCCATGGTAGCGATTCTGAAGGGGTGGGCCAGAGAGGGCCGGACCGGCACTTATAAGGCGCTGAGCGAGGCCGTGGCGCCGGAGCACCCGGTGCATTACCACAGCCGGATGATGTCGCTTCTGCTGGCAGACGTTTGCCGCACGGACAGCACCGGTCCCGAGCCCATGCTGTCAGCACTAGTTGTCAATGGATCCAGCCGGAAGCCTTCGGGCCAATTCTTCGAGCTGGCGGTTACCGAGTTCCACCGTCGGGACCCGAACTGGGCATGGGAGCGGGAGCGGGATGCAGTGTTTGACCGTTACCGCGGCTCGGTTTCGCCGTGAGTCCACCGCGGGGTATCGCTCGGCTGCCATGCACATCCTGCGTGCGGAGCAGCACCCACCGTGGACGGCTCCGGGTTGGAATGTGCTGGATACACCGCCCCCTCTCGTTGCAACGGCAGTAGAGGGGATGGACGCGATGACCGCCTCTCAGGCGTTCTCGTCATGGATCCGCGCACCCAGATCCTCCGCCCACTCCAGCGCCCACGCCTTGAGTTCCTCGATCTGCCGGGAGGTGAGCCCGTACGCGGTGTAGTCCTCATCCTCGTACCAGTCAGCGCCGATCAGCCGGTCCCGTAGATCTTCGAGGCTGAACTCGTCGTAGGCGCGACGGCGGCCCAGGGATTCGAGGTCGGCGGTGGAACGGTGGCGGGAGGCAGCCTGAACGTCGATGAGATCGCGCGCGGTGCCGCGGTCGGCGAGGGCACGGACCTTGGTGCCGATCACGTCGTCAAGCGAAAGAACGGGGCCGTAGGGGGTCTGGGCAGGCGGAGCCCAGAACGCCTCCTTGAGGACGTCGACCTCGCACTGCTCGCCAATGTCCGGATCGGTGACGAGGAACCGGCCGCTGAGCGGATCGGATTGGACGTGTGTGGTCCGCCATCCGCGCTCGCTGAGACCTGCTGTGAGTGAGGCGACGATCACCTGCATCGGAGCGGGGTTCTCGGTGGCGACATCGAGGTCACGGCTGCAACGTTCGACCAGGCCGTGGGCCTGCACGGCGTATCCGCCGGTGAGGACCAGAGGGTAGGGGGAGCCGAGGTCGAGGATGTCGGCGAGCAGACGCTCGTGGAGCGGAGTGAGCTTCACGCGGCGGTCGTGTCGGCCGGAGCGGTGCGACGCAGCCCGGGGAAGGCGTCCTCCCAGACCTCGCGGATGTAGGAACTGATCAAGCGCCGCAGCACGGGCCACTGCTCGGTGAGCAGCCGGTGGTGCAGGAGGGCCACCAGGTCCTCGCTCAGCCCTTCGGCGAGGACGGTCCGGTAGAGCGTCATGCGGGATTTCGGACGGTCCAGGCTGTAGCTCGTCCGCCCGGACCAGACGATGTGGAGCGGCAGATCCACGTTGCCCTCGACGGGGCCGGCCAGCTCCTGCAAGCGCTCGGGCAGTCGGCTGCGGTAGCGGTCCCGCAGCACCTCGGCGCGGGGGGCGGTGATCGTCGTGTCCATGCATCCAGTATCGCTGCTGGGAGGCGGCTGTGCGGCGGATGCGGGGCTCCCCTGTTCTCTGTACGGGTCGGGCGGCCGCCTGCCCTTCTCTCGGACACCCCACCCAGTGGGCGCTCAGCGCATCATCACCTACCGGCTGCGGCTTTGGTCTCAGGTGTCGGAGATGACGACGGTGCCGAAGCCAAGGCCCCTGGCGCCGTCGGAGTGGACGAGAAGGACACCGCGGCGGTGATGACCGCTATGCGGCTCGGACTGCGAGCGGCTTCGGCGGAAGATCCGCCAGAATTTCAGGCGGGCGACGCCTCGTTCGGCGAACGCGAGGCCCGGCAGGGCCGGCGAGATCCACGGCATGCGCCTTCGGGGCCGGTGACGACCTTCACGTTCACGCCGTGGCGTCGATGCTTGTGCGAGTAGTCGGTTCGTCCGTCGCCCGGGCGGTCGCACTCGCCGAGGGTGCCGTCCAGGAACACGTCGTCGGGGTCTTGCTCGCGCAGGGCCTTGAGCAGGCCCAGTGCCCGGTCGACCAGCAGCCGCACGACGGCAATGGTGCAGGTGTGGGCAGCGCCCACGGATACGCCGACCCGGCGGCGAGCTGGACGAGGGTGTCGTGCTTGCACAGGCAGGCCAGAGCGACGAGTGGGCACTGGTGCGGCGGGAGCACTCGGCCAGTGCATGAGGCAGGGGCTCCTGGACCGGCAGGTTGAGACGTCGAACATCTCACCCAACAGCACAGGAGCCAGGTGTGTTGCTGGCACCGATGTCATCTGACCTGCAAAGACACCCGCATGCTAGATCTTGGACTTGAACATGGTGCGCAGCATCACGGTGCTCCCAGAATCGGCTCACGGCCTGTTTTTTGCAGGTCAAGGGCGCTCTTCACTGTCCACCTGCACGCACAAGAGCCGAAGCTCGTCAGGAGCGTCAACTCAGCCCCCGAAAGGGTCTCCCTGCCCGACTGTGACTGACCGGTCGTGGCCTCTACCACCTGGTGGGCAGCTACGCCTCGTTCTCCTGCCCAGACTGCTGTTCCGAGCCGCATGGCAATGAAAACGAAGAGGAGTGGCAGTGGAAGGATCCGAGCCCCAGAACGTCCCGCTTTCCGCAGCGCCGACAACCGGTGCGCTCCTGAGCGGTGAAGACACGATGTTCGTCGAGGTACAGCGCGCGGACGCGAAGGCGACGGCGCTGTGCGGAGTCACCGGTGCACTGCTTGCGATCACGGCGGGGACGGGGCTGTCCACATCGGTCGGCTCGTCGCGCTTGCTCAGTCTGGCGATAACGCTGGTAGGCACGCTGCTCGGGACAGCCCTGGCGTCGGCGCTCACAGCATTGCGCCCCGTCTTCCCGAAAGACGACGGGCTGATCTGGCGTGAGGTGTTTGCCTGCGGAGACAGGCACGCGTCGGGATCCGTTCCACGAGGCTCGGCGAGCTGCCCGCGGTCACCGGAACGTGAGGCCGCTCTGATCACCCTCGCGCGCCGGAAGTTCCGGGCGATCAAGGTAGCCGTCGACCTGACCGTGGCCTCAATCGTCGTGGCCGGATTGGTCCTGTTGCTCACCTTCCTCACATCCTGAAAATCTCACCCTCTATGGGATGGTCCCTACGTTTGGGGTGATATGTATCAGTCACACATGGCACTGTTCGGCGAGGCTCTGTGGGCGCAGTTGCGTGACCTCGCCCCGGTGCGAGTGCGCCCGGCCCGAAGCGTTCTCCTGCGGCAGGGGGACCCCGGCACCCACGTGGCTCTACTGGCTACGGGGTCGACCCTGGTGACGCTCACAGGCCCGAACGGTTTACGGGCCCTGCTCGCGGTTCGCGGCTCCGGTGAACTGCTCGGCGAACTGGCCGTCCTGGATGCCCAGCCCCGCTCGGCTTCCGTGATCGCCGCAGAATCCTGCCGTGTGCACCTCATTCCCGCCTCCGAATTCCTCTCCTTCGTCGAGAACAACGGCCTTCTCAACCCGTTGCTGCGCCACGCGATCGCGCGGGTCAAGGAATCCGAGGCGGTCAGGCTCGAACTCGCCACCGCAAACGTCCCGGTGCGTCTGGCCAGTGCCCTGTGCCGACTCGTGGACGCGGCTCCGCCGAACGGGCCGACGGTCACTGTCCGACTGACTCAGGAGGAGCTTTCCCAGATGATCGGCGCGTCCCGCAACGCCGTGGGTACGGCCATCAAGCCATGGCGGGAAGAAGGCTGGGTCGAGACGGACCCGGGCGGCGGGCTACTGATCCACGACATCACTTCGATCACGACCCACGCCTACAGCACGATGTGATCGGCCGCACCCGGGTGGTGCCCAGCAGTGGGCACCACGACGCGCACGGACCGAAGAGCATGGGGCACTCGATTCCTCCGCCATGACCGAACGGCCGGTGTCAGCATGCCCCATGCCTCGCCCTCATCCCCCGACGTCCCTCCGGAGCAGGCGCTCCTGGCCGTGGATATGCAGGGCTACAGCCAGATTCCGGAAGCGAAAATGGCACCGGTCCGTTCGGACTTGGATGACATTCTCACCAACGTACTGGCCCACATTGGGCTACAGGACCCACGCGACCGGCCCGGCGCCTTCAAGGACGCCGGCGACGGTGGCATCTTCGTCGTGCCCGCCAAGGACATCGCACGGCTGATCGACCCCCTGCTGGAACACGTGCACACGGCGTTGGTCCGGTACGACCGTGAACGGCTCGCCAGCGCTCCGGCTATCCGGTTGCGTGCCGCCGTGCACGTTGGGCCGCTCTCTCTCCCCGACCACCGTGGCGACGCGATCAACGAGGTATGCCGGCTACTGGACAGCCAGGTTGTGCGCGCCGGCCTCACCGCGGCCCGGAAGAACCGGAGCGGCTTTCTGGCCGCCGTCGTGTCGGAGGCGGCGTTCCGCCGCACCGTCCGTGCGGGACGCACTCCGGACCTCGGCGAAGAACACTTCCTCCGCACCACGGCGCGGGTGGAAGGCAAGGCATTCGCAGAGCCTTGCTGGCTGTTCGTGCCCGAGATGACACCGCAAGCCCTCACCCCGCTCATCGAGCCGGAGGCACCCGGAGGCGGAGGCACAACGGCCAGCCCGACGGCGTCGGCCGGCCCGAGCAACCCGCCCGGTGCCACCTTCCTGTTCAACGGGGACATGACGGACACCACCGTGATCGAAAACGTCGGGACGATGCGGATCGACCGGCGCCGGATCTGATTCCGCCCGTGCTCCGACTCCCGTGCCACATCGAAAGGAAACATCTGACGCATGTCCAGTGATCACCCTATTTTTTCGCCGCGCCCGCCCGAGGGGCCCGATTCTCCGTCAAAGAAAGCTGACGGCATGGCTTCATGGCCGACGGGCCCGAGCGGTGGCGCTGCTGAAGGTACGGAGACCGCCGACGGCGGTCGGGCGGGTCCGGCAGCGTTCGTCGTACCGCCCGTACCGGACGCCGGACCGACGCCGATCACGGTCACTAGTCCGGAGATGTTCGTCCATCATGCAAACAAGATCATCAACGAGACTCGCAGGCAGGAGATCCTCGAAGGTCCCACTCTTCCTCGTCACCGGATCGAGCAGGAGCCTATCGTCCGCGAAGGCCAGTGGGCCGAGACCTGGCAGCAGGCCCTGGATCCCGAGGGAGTGCGTCCGCGAAAGCATGTACTGATCATTGTCGCCCCGCGATCGTATGGATCGACGACCCTGGCACTACACCTCCTCGCCCGGCACACGGACGAAGACACGGACATCGTGAAACTGGACGCGGACTGGAAGTCGCCCAGAGTGGGCCGGCTTCCGGCAGAGGAGCGACACGCCTACCAGGTCGACCTCAAGGACCCTGACCACGACCGGGTCTCCGCCGATTTCCTCACGATGCTCGAAGAGCACGCGGGGCTTCTGGAGAAGCTGGGCTCCTACCTCGTCCTGAGCGTGGCCAGGGACCTGTGGACCGATCGCTACGTCTCCGATCGGTCAGGCATCCAGGTCGTCCACCTCAACGAGCCGCCGCCGGCGCAGAGTGTCGTGGAGGCTCGCCTGAGGACTCGTCAAGTTCCTGGTTTGATCGGCTGTCTTCATTCCATCGGGACGACCAAAGCCGTGCTGAGCCGGCTCGATGCCGTTGAAGCGGTCCGCACAGCGGACTCGATCGTGCTCGCATGGCGGGAACACGAACGGCTGACCGGGTCCTCGTTCCCCATGGACATCCCCTCCTCATGGTCCGCGGCCGATACCGGACTAACCCAACGGATCAAGTCCGCATTGTCCGACTGGCGGGACAAGCTCGACATCCTGTTCGGGGAAACGGCCTCCGTACATGGAGGCAAGGACACCTCACTTCCGCTGGAAGACCGCTGTCTCCTTCTGGCTCTCGCCGTGCGTCAATCCGCTCCGATGCCCGAGGTTGCCAGGGCCGCCCGAGACTTGCAGGACATCATCGGCGCTGAAGCAACCGGCTTCGCCTCGACGACAAGTGCGGCATTCGCAGGCCGCGGACTGCGCCGCCGTGTCGTCGACGTCGGCGCCGAAGTCGGCACCCACGATGAGGTCGTCTTCGACCAGCCCGGCTACGGAAGGGCTGTCCTGACCTACGTCTGGGACAACTACGAGGTCATGCGCGAGCCCCTGTTGAAATGGCTCGTGTCAGGAGACACCGGTAGCGATACCGACGAGCACGTCGTGGACGCCATCGCCGCCCTGACCCTGCGACACGGGACCGTCGACCATCTCCTCCTCCTCGGATCCGCCACCCATCCGGCGAAGAAGGAACTCCTCAGCACGCTCCTGGTCAAGGCGGTCCAGGACGAACACATCGGACGCCAGGCGTGGGGCATTCTGTACGGCTGGGCATCGGTGAAGGAACGTGCGACCGCCGTGGTGGCCACTTGTCGACGGGTCCTGAACAATTCTGATGTCACGTCTTCTCAGGCCAGGATGGCCATGGTCAGGCTGCGGCGCGCCGCCAACAGTGGGCACGAGTCAGCCTGGGCCGAGGCCAGGGAAGCCTTTGTGGAGCAGGCGCAGCACCCCGTCGGGGTGACGCGACTGGTCGCAGAGGTACGTTCATGGCAGCAGTCAGGCCGGTCCCGGGGATCCGGCAGTGCGGCCTTCCTGGCCCTGATGTCCGTACCGTGCACCACCACTCCATGGCTGCTGTCCGATGAGGTCCCGTCCGAGTTGAACGTGAAGCGGGCGCTACAGGACCTGTTGGGCGACACCGCCACGGCCCCGGACACCATCGACCTCCTCACCACGTGGATCAGCCAGTCGGCCACCGATCCCGACACCTACGCCCACGTCCGTGACGGGTTGGTCCCCCTCCTGCGCGGTCACAAGACCTTCAAGGCTTGTGTGAGCCTGATGCAGGCACTGGAGCACGTCACGGTCGACGGGGAGGAGAACGCGGTCAGCGACTTCTGGGGTCGTCTCGTGGACCCGCGGGTCCGCACGGTGATCCAGCCCAACAAGGAACCGGCGTGAGGTGGTTCTGGCAGCGTCGGGCCCGCACGATCCATTGCACCCAGCCACGGATGCTCCGCTGCGCAACCCCCGATATCCACTTCGAGGCCACGTTCACCGTCGAGTGGCGCCCAGCTCTCCGGGTCCGGCCCAATCTCGAAGACCTAGTGCTCAGCCGAGTCTTGACGCGGGCTGGCAAGGTCGCTCAGCTCTTCCAAGCCGTCGAGGTACGCACCGCGCAGGACACCATCAACGCCGAGCTCGGCGCCCCGGAGCACGCCCGCGCTGCCGGGTACCGGTGTCTGGCCGCTCGCGCGGAGTTGGCGCTCCCGGAGGACACACGGGAAGACCTCGCCCAGCAGCGGGCTGACGCGGCCCGGGTACGGCGGCTGCGGTTCCTGCGCGAGCATCTGTACGAGAAACCCGATCTCCTCGTGCTCGACCGGATCGAGCGCCAGGGCGATTGGCCGGGTCCTGAGCAGGTTGCCGAATGGCAACGCCTGGCACGGTGGGTAGTCGCGGCTGACGAGTGGTGGCAGCCATTGCTCGAACAGTGGGAGATCGTCGGCCAGGGCTTCAACGACATCGAACTACAGAACCGGGCCATGCTCGCGCTCTGCGATGCGCTCCGAAAGCTGATAGGCGATGGTGAGACGGACACGCCTTCCGCTCCTTCTCCCGGTGTCGCGGAAGTGCGGCGCAAAGAATGAGCCCGGTCCTGTGGCGGATCATTCTCGACCCCTTGTCTTCCTGGCGTGCGCTTCGCCTGCGACGTGAGGCGAACAACCACCTTTCGTTCGATACGGCCTGGCGGCAGGCACGGATGCTGGCCGCTCCCGACGACATGATCTACCGGCTGCACGGACACCGGATCCCCGTTGAGAAGGAAAGAGGAACCGGGCAGCCGGGAGGGAAGACACATCGCTTTCCGTAAGCGCCCCTTTGGCGTCCGCATGGAGCCCGAGCCCGTGAACCGTGGCACCATCACCCTCACCTGCCCCACAGGCCGGGCAGAATACTCAATATCGGTGCCGGAAAGGGTCGCCCTCCCGAGGTCCGTCTCGTCGCGGGGACGGCGGAATTAATTCCATGAAGTCCGCCCACGAATTGCGACGCATTCTCTAACCGAGCGGCGTTTTCCTGCTTCGTGGCAGCTTCGGCCCGGTGACTAACCTCCCCTTGTACCGCTATTTTCCACTGGCCGGTCTGCCCGATTCCGCGTATCACGCCGGCTTGCGAAAACTCGAAGTCGACAGCTCGATCTCGCCGCCTTCCATCCTGACCACGAAGGACCGTCATCGGGGCGTTGAACGCCCGCTCGCACAGTCGCCCCCCGACCCCGCCAATGAGCCGTGGGACGAGGGGGCTGGACCTCGCGGGCGCAGGGCCCAGGCGTTCACGCGGTGCCGTGGTGTGACGGCGGCCCCTTGACGAAGATGGGGAATAAGGCAAGCCTTACCTAAGTAATCGGCCCGGTTGGCTCAGCCGTGCGGGTCCGCTCCCGGCTGCCCGCCCGCGCCCGACCCCTCGCCCGGAGGACCGTCATGCCCCTGCTCCGCCCGGAGACACTCGCCCTGATCTCGTCCGACGACGCCAACGACATCGTGAAGGCGTTCGCCGCCAACACCGCCTTCCGCGCCGCCGAGTGGGAGGAACTGTCCACCGAGGGCAACCCGTACCGCAGGCCGGTGCGGCCCGACGACCTGGCCTGGCTCGACTACTCCACCCCGATGCCCACCGCGAAGGCCCTGAAGCTGAGCGCCCTGCTCGGGCACCGGATGCTGCGCAACATCTACGACACCGACCTGCTGTACCTGCCGCCCGCGCCGTCGGACGCCGCCGCGGCTGACGGGGCCGCGTTCTACAGCGACGACAACCGTGTCCTCGGCGCCCTCGCCGCGCCCGTGCTCGAACAGCACCTGTTCAGCCTGCTGGAGTCGGAGCGCAAGCCGCTCGCGGGCGACGGTCCCGGCCGGCTCGCCCGCGCCGTCGCCGACTACCACGAGCGGCGGCTCGCCGAGCCCGACCGCTTCCTGACCGCCGCCCTCTCCACCCGGGACCGCAAGGCGTCGGCGACCTTTGTGATGCTCCAGCTCAGTGCCTACCTCCCGGCCACCAGGACGGCCGCAGCGCGGGGCGCGCTCGGCGAGTACGAGGCCGCCCACCCCGGGGCCCGCGCCGCGCTGCTCGACAGCTACCGCGCCTGGACCGGCCTCCACGACAGCTACCGCGACCTGCTCGCCGGGGCCGGGCTCAGCACCACCACGGGCGCCTACTGGCAGCTCTACCTCGGCACCTCGCTGGCCCGCGGCAACCATCTGCACTGGCTGGCGCGGCAGCGCGAGAAGTACCCCGAGTTCCTGGGCGCGCTGCTGCACCACGCCATCGACCGGGCGGTCACGGCCCAGCGGTTCGCGCAGGTCTTCGAGGACGGGCTCGGGGCGCGCCCCGTCCTGTTCGACCACTTCGGGCTCGCCCCCGGGACGCTCGACGACCTGTCCGCGCGCTGGCTCGAACCGCTGGGCGCGCTGTACGGCCCCGCGGCGGTGGAGCGGTTCGCGAACGGCTTCGCGGACGCGGTCTGGCTGACGGAGCTGTGGGACGAGGACCTGGCCACGCAGCTCGCGTGGGCCGACAGCATCGAACTGCACCAGGAGAAGGCGGAGAAGATCAACCGCCATATCGAGGACAACGGCATCGAGGTCGACCTCGACACCTTCGTGGAGAGCCACGAGGAGACCTCCACCACGCACGTCCACGACGAGCACCGGCTCGTGATGGTGGAGCGCGGGCAGATGCACTTCTGGAACAACGTCACCCACAAGATAGAGCTGCACGAGGGCGACAAGGTCCTCATCCCGGTGTCCCGGCTGCACGGCTCCACGGTGCTCTCCGGCGAGTGCACGTACCACCAGCCGATCATCCCCGAGGAGATGTACGCGCAGTTCTGACGGCCGAGCGTGCCGCCGCGCCCCGCAGGCCGGTGGCGTCCGCGCACCCGCACCCCCGAGGGACGGAGTCCACACCCGTGCTTGTGTCCAGCAACCCCCCGCCCGATCCGGGCCCGGCCTCGGGGAAGGCCGCCCCGCAGGCCCGGCGCGCCGCGCCCACCTCGGATCTGGCCCTCACCGCCTGCACCGTCGGCGACATCCCGCCCTGGGGGATCGCCGCCGCCCGCGACCTCGTCGGGACACTGCTCGACGGCGGGCGGCCCTTCCCCTGCACCTTCGCGGTGGCCGCCGCCAAGAAGGGCGGGCTGCGCTTCGGGTTCGTGGAGAGCCCGCACGACGAGCGGACCTGGGAGCCGCTCGTCGGCATCCTGCGCTCCTATCTGGACGTCTACCAGCGGCTCGGCAGGGACACCTCCCTCGTCGTGCTGTTCCGTCCCGAGGATGGCGAGCGCCGGGGGCCCGACGCCCTCGACCACTTCTTCGACCGGTTCTGGGCGCTGCTGCGGTTCCTGCACGAGCGGGACGACCAGCCCTGGCCCGGGCGCGTCCCGCTCGATCCCGAGGACCCCTGGTGGGAGTTCAGCTTCGGCGGCACCGAGATCTTCGTCGTCTGCAACACCCCCGCGCACGTCACCCGGCACAGCCGCCACAGCCCCGGCTTCATGGTCACGTTCCAGCCGCGGTGGGTGTTCGAGGGCCTTGAGCCCGGCACCCCGCGCGGTGACAGGTCCCGCGAGGTGATACGGCAGCGGATACGGCGCTTCGACGGGATGGAGCCCGCGCCGCAGCTCGGCAACTTCGGGGACCCGGCGAACAGGGAGTGGAGCCAGTACTTCCTTCCCGACACCCCCGGTGGCAGCACCCCGCGCTGCCCGTTCCTGGCCCGCGCGGGCGCCCGCGGGGCCCCAGGCGAGGCGGTCGCCGTACCGCGTGGGCACGCACAGGACGGAGATGAGGCGATGGCCCCGCACGAGGACGCCCCGGAGCCCGCGGGTTCCGGCGCGGACGGATACCGGGTCCTGGTCAACGGGGACCTCCAGTACTCGCTGTGGCCCGCCGCCGCCGGGCTGCCGGGCCGCTGGCGCGACACCGGGGTGTCCGGCAGCAGGGAGGCGTGCCTCGCGCATGTCGCGCGGGTGTGGACCGACATGCGCCCGGCGCGCTTCCGGCGTCCGGAGGGGGCCGGGGTGGCTTAGCCGGGGTGGCCTAGGCCCCGGCGACGGGTTCGCCCTGGCGGGGTGTCACTCCGCGGGCCCGGAGAGGGGTGCCAGGCCCGCGAGGAGGACGTCCAGTTTGCGGGCGAACCAGTCGCGGGGGTCGCCGGTGACCACATCCGTGAGCGCCTGCCTGAGCCGGGGGTCGACCCTCGGCAGCGCCTCGGGGAGCATGTCGCGGCGCAGCAGGCGGGCGCGCTCGGGGGTGGTGGGCGCGCCCTCGTCCCGGCCGCCGGCGAGGAAGAACATCAGGACCTGCTCGTGGACCAGGTCGTGGGCGAGTATCGCGTCCTCGGCGGTGAAGCCCCGGTCGAGCAGGGCGGTCACCACCCGGTGCGCGATGTCCCCGTACGCGTCGGAGTCCACGCGCAGCGAGACGATATGGGCGGCGAGCCCCGGGTGGGACTCCAGGAGGCGGAAGGCGGCCCACGCCTGCGCGCGCAGCAACTCCCGCCAGCCGCCCGCGGGCCGCGGCCACTCGGCGCCGGTGACCGCGGCGTCGACGGCGGCGGTGATGAGCGCGTCCCTGGTGGGGAAGTAGCGGTAGAGCGTGGAGTGCTTGATGCCGAGCCGGTCCGCGACGCTGGTCATGCCGATCCGGCCGAACCCCACGGCGACGGCGGCCCGTACGATCGCGGCCCTGTCCACCAGCGCGGGGCGGCCCACCTTCGGGGTGCGCCCGGCGCGCCGCACACCGACGTGCCCGCCGCCGCCCTCCCGCTCGCCTCCGCTGCCCATGCGCCCCATTCTCTCCCCCCGCGGCCCCGCGCCCGGGGGTGGCCGTCCCCTAAGCGACACCGTGTTGTCAATGAGTTTGGTTAGGCATACCTTATTTTCACGCCGGGTGGTGGGCCACGGGGGCCGGGCGCCCGACACCGGACCAGGAGACTTCCATGCCCACGATCCGCGAGGAACTGCGCCGCCGTACCGCGCTGAGCCGCCCCACCGTCCGGATGCGCACCGCGCGGGTGGTGCGCGCCGTCGATCTGACACCGCGCATGCGGCGGGTGGTGCTCGACGGGGACGACCTGGCGGATCTGGCGGGCGGACTGCCCGCGGACGCCTGGAAGTTCATGCTGCCGCCGCCAGGACACGACCGCGTCGAGCTGCCCGTGGTCGGGCCCGACGGGGTGCCCGGCTACCCGGAGGGCGCGGCGGTGCCGGTGCTGCGGGCGCTGACCGTGCGCCGGTTCGACGCGGCGGCGGGCGAGCTGACGGTGGACGTGTTCGTGCACGGCGCCTCCCCCGCGGGCGACTGGGCGCGGTCCGCGCGGCCGGGCAGCTCGGTGGCGCTCGCCGGGCCCCGGCACTCGTTCTTCGCGTCCCCCGAGGCGGACTGGTACCTCTTCGCGGGCGACGAGACCGCGCTGCCCGCCGTCGCCGCCGCCCTGGAGTCGCTGCCCGCCACCGCCCGGGCGGTGGCGCTGGTCGAGACGGCCGACGAGTCCGACCGCGTCGAGATCGGCGGGCCCGCCGCGGCCGAGGTGGTCTGGCTGCACAGGCGCGGCACGGCCGCCGCCGGCTCCCGGCTGCTGGAGAAGGCCGTACGGGGCCTCGACCTGCCCTTCGACGGCGCCCAGGCGTGGCTGGCCGGGGAGGCGGGCGTGGTGCGCGCGGTGCGGCGGCACCTGCTCGACGAGCGCGGTCTCACCCGCGACCGGCTGCATGCCGCCGCGTACTGGAAGGAAGGACACACCAGCGACCAGCGCGACGTCGAGGTGCTGGCCGCCTACCAGGAGGCGCTGGAGCGCGGCGGGGACCAGGACGACCCGCAGCTCACCCTGGAGGCGGAGCTGGCGTGACCGCGCGGGCCGCGAGGGCCCTGCGGTCCACCTTGCCGATGGCGGTGAGCGGCAGCGCGGCGACGGTGTGGACCAGGTCGGGCGCCTTGTAGCGGGCGAGCCCCCTGTCGGTGAGGAAGGCGGCGGCAGCGGCGGCGGTCGGCGCGGTCCCGCCCGGCTCGGGCACCACGAACGCGACGACCCGCTCGCCGAGCACCGGGTCGGGCTCGCCGATCACCGCGGCCTGCCGGACGTCCGGGTGCCCGGCCAGGTGCTCCTCGACCTCCTCGGCCGACACCTTGTCGCCCGCCCGGTTGATGACCTCCTTGACGCGCCCCTCCACCGCCAGATGGCCGCCGGGCAGGGCACGTACCAGATCGCCCGTGCGGTACCAGCCGTCGGTGAAGGCGCGGGCGTTGTGCTCGGGCAGCCGGTAGTAGCCGCGCAGGGTGTACGGGCCCCGGGTGAGGAGCTGGCCGACGGCGCCCGGGGGCACGAGGTGCCCGTCGTCGTCCACGACGCGTACCTCGTCGCCGGGGCTGAGCGGGCGGCCCTGGCTGGTCAGCACCAGGTCGGCCGGGTCGTCGAGGCGGGTGAGGCAGACGAGGCCCTCCGCCATCCCGAACACCTGCTGGAGCGCGGCGTCGAGGACCGGGCGCACCCGGGCCGCGGTGGCGGCGTCCGGCTTGGCGCCGCCCACCTGGACGAGCCGCAGGCTGGAGACGTCCTCGGGCAGCCAGGTCTGGGCCTCAAGCCAGAGCGCGAGCAGCGACGGCACCAGCGCGGTGGCGGTGACGCGCTCCTGCGCGATGAGCCTTAGCGCCTCGTCGGGGCTGGGGTCGTGCGGCAGTACGACGGTTCCGCCGACGGCCAGGGTGCCGAGGACACCGGGGCAGGCGAGGGCGAAGTTGTGCGCGGCGGGCAGCGCGGCGAGGTACACGGTGCCGGGGCCGAAGCCGCATACCTCGGCGGCGGCGCGGGCGTTGTAGGAGTAGTCGTCGTGGGTGCGCGGGATCAGCTTGGGCAGCCCGGTGGTGCCGCCGGAGAGCAGGAAGAGCGCCACGTCGCCGGGGTCGGCCTCGGCGAGCGGGGTGTCCGGGTGCTCGCGGCCCAGCCGCTCCACGGCGTCGAGCGCGGTGAACTCCTGTGCCTCGCCCGCCACCAGCACCCGCCCGGGCGGGCCGCCCGGCTTCCGTACGGTCCTGGCGAGTTCGCGGTAGTCGTAGCCGAGGTAGCGGTCGGGGACGAGGTAGGCGGCCGCCTCGGCGAAGGCGCACAGGTGCCCGATCTCGCGCTCGCGGTGGGCGGGCAGCGCGTACACGGGCAGGGCGCCGACGCGCAGCAGCGCGAAGGTGGCGAGGACGAACTCGGGGCGGTTGGGCAGGTGCACCACCACCCGGTCGCCGCGGCGCAGGCCGAGTACGGCGAGGCCGCGCGCCAGGTCGTCGGCGCGGGAGTCGAGTTCGGCGTAGGTGAGGCGCCCGCCGTCGTGGACGAGGGCGGTGCGGTGGCCGCCTTCGCGGGCGGCGCGGCGCAGGAGTCCGCCGAGGGTGTCGCCGCGCCAGTAGCCGTCGCGGCGGTGGCGGGCGGCCTCGTGCGGGGGCCAGGGGACGCACCCGGGCAGCATGGTCGGGTCCTCTCGTGGGTCCTGTCGTGGTCGGCGGCAGGCGCGGCCGGGGTCAGTGGTGCGCGGGGACGAGGTAGGGGGCGACGCTGGCGAGCTTCTCGCAGGTCTCGCGGTACTCCCGGGCGGGGGTGGAGGCGGCCACGACGCCCGCGCCCGCGCGCACCCAGGTGCGGCCGCCGTCGGTGAAGACGGTGCGCAGCGCGAGGGCGGCGTCGAGGTCGCCGTCGGCGGTGGCGCGCAGCACCGCGCCCGCGTACAGGCCGCGGGGCGCCTCCTCGTGCTCCTCGATGACCTCGTAGGCCGCCGTCTTGGGGATGCCGGAGGCGGTGACCGCGGGGAAGAGCGCGGCGAGGGCGTCCCAGCCGGTGCGGTCGGCGCGCAGCCGCCCGCGGACGCGGGAGCCGAGGTGGCGGACGCTGCCGCGCTCCTTGACGGACATGAACTCGTCCACGCTCACCGACCCTGGGGCGCACAGGGCGCGCATCTCGGTGTCGGCGAGCTTCACGGAGACCGCGTGCTCGTAGATCTCCTTGGGGTCGGTGACGAGTTCGGCGCGGGTGCGGGCGTCGTCGTCCGGGTCGGGGTGCCTGGCCCGGGTCCCGGCGAGCGGCTGGGAGGTCACCCAGCCCTCCGGGGTGACCTCGGCGACGGTCTCGGGGCTGAACCCGGCGGCGGTGAGCCCGGGCAGGGCGAGCAGGAAGGAGCGGGCGGGGGTGTTGGCGCGGCGCCCCGCGGCGTAGGTGGCGGGGAAGTCGAGTGCGTACGGCACCGGGACCCGGCGGGAGAGGATCACCTTCTCCAGACGGCCGTCCCTGATACGGGCCACGGCGTCGCGCACCGCCTCCTGGTACGGGGCGGGGTCGTCGGCCTCGACGTCGAGCGGGCGCGGCGCGGGCGCGGGCGCAGCGGGGCGGGCGGTGGCGGCGGCCAGCACCTCGCGCAGCACGTCCGCGTCGGCGCACCACAGGTCGAGGGCGTCCGGGGACAGTTCGACCTCGGCGCGCGGCACGAAGACATGGGCGAGCGGGCGCCGGGGGTCGGCGGCGGTCCTGCCCGCCGCCGTGGTGGCGGCCTCGAAGGCGACCCAGCCGTAGCCGCGCCAGTCGGGCACCTCGGCGGCGGCGAGGGCGGCGCCGAGTTCGGCGACCGGGTGGGGTCGGGTGCGCGGCAGCACCCGCCGCTTCCCGTGCCATTCGGTGACGACGTCGTTGGCGCGTACGGTCACGGCCCCCAGGGTGCCGCCCGCGAACCACCAGCGCCCCGCGCGCTCGTAGACGGCGTAGCGGGCGAAGGCGCCGGAGCCCGCGAGCCGTACCGCCGTCTCCAGGGGGTCGTGACGGCCGGGGACCCGGGTGCGCAGGCAGCGCGGCACGGCGGCGCCGCCTGCCGGGGGCGCGGTGGTGCGGGAGTGTGCGGTGGTCACGTGGCAACCGTCCTGGGGTCGTCGGAGATCGGGCCGGGCGCCGGGGCGGCCAGGGCCGGGGTCCGGGGGGTTCCGGGGAGGACCGGGGAAGCCGGTGCGCGCCGGGGGCGGAGGAAAGGGGCACAGACCGGAAGAAACACTAAGGTAAGCCTTGCTTTACTAAGGCAAGCCTAACTAGCATGCACGGCTGTGTCCATGAGCGGTCCCGGCCCCGGGGGTCGCGGACCGCAGGAGAAGCGCACTCGTCTCATGAGGTGAACAGTGACGTCGCATCCAGTGGAACCCGCTCCGGGCCACCCTGCCCCCGACCCGTCGCCCGCCCCCCACGCTCCCCCGCTCGACCCCGAGGAACTGCGTGCCTCCGTCGCCCGGATGCTCGACCGCCCCTCCGACTCGCTCGGTGACCACGACAACCTCGTGGCGCTCGGCGTCGACTCCGTCAAAGTCATGGCCATCTCCGCGGGGCTGCGCAGGCACCGCGTCAGGATCAGCTTCGCCCGCATGATCGAGGAGCCCACCCTCGCGGCGTGGTGGCGGCTCATCGGCGAGTCGGCCGACGGCCCCCGGGCCGCCCGGTGACGGGGCCCGACGGCACGGAGTCGCCGTGGTTGCGCTCCCTCGGCCGCGTCCCCCACGAGGACCCGGAAGCCCCCGCGCTCGTCCTCTTCCCGCACGCGGGCGGCAGCGCCAACTTCTACCGCCAACTGGCCGCGGGCTTCCCGCCCGCGCTGCGCATCAGGGTCGTCCAGTACCCCGGGCGCGAGACCCGCGTCGGGGAGGACCTGGTCGACGACATGACCACGCTCGCCGACCGAGCGGCCGCCGCGCTGCGCCCGCTGCTCGGCGCTCCCCTCGCGCTCTTCGGGCACAGCATGGGCGCCCTCGTCGCCTACGAGGTGGCCAGGCGCCTGGAGTCCGACGGCACCACGCCCGACCGGCTGTTCGCCTCGGCACGGCACGCCCCTGTCCCCGGGCGGCGCCCGGCCCACCGCCACCACCAACTGGACGACGAGCGCTTCACCGAGGTGCTGCGCCGCACCGGCGGCACCCCCGCCGCGCTCCTCGACAACGCCGAGATGCGCGACTACGTCCTGCCCATCGTCCGCAACGACTACCGGCTGCTGGAGACCTACGTGCCCGCACCGGGACCGCCGCTGCGCACGCCCGTCGTCTCCATCGCCGCCGAGGGCGACGGCACCGTCACCGAGGAGCAGGTCGCCCTGTGGGGGCGCACCACCGAGGGCGCGCACGAGCACCTCACCTATCCCGGCGGCCATTTCTACCTCCTCGAACGCCCCGCAGAGCTGACCGGGGCCGTCCTCGCGCGCCTGCCCCGGCACACCGCGCGGGCCCGGGCCGCGACGCCCTGACCCTGCCCCCCACGGCCGCCCCACCGGCCGGCCGCCCGGCACCCGCCGCCCCACACCTCCGCACCTCCGCACCCCGCGTCCCCCTGCCCCCGACACCCCCGCACCCCACCGCCCGCACACCGCCGTGCGCCGCCGGTGTCCCCGTCATGCCACGCCCGGGGTCCGTCCCCGACCCCGCGAACCGAGGGAGCCGATCGCCATGGACACCGTCACGCCCGTACCGCTGCGAGCCGAGGACCCGGTGGCCGTCATCGGCATGGCGCTGCGGCTGCCCGGCGCGGACACCCCCGACGCCTTCTGGCGCAACCTGCGCGAAGGCGTCGAGTCCGTCACCGAGTTCAGCGATGCCGACCTGCTCGCGGCGGGGGTGCCCCCGGAAGCGCTGCACGACCCGGCCCGGGTGCGTGCCAGGCCCGTCGTCGAGGGGCCCGAGCTGTTCGACGCCGACTTCTTCGGCTACAGCCCCGCCGAGGCCGCCGCCATCGACCCGCAGCACCGGCTGTTCCTCGAATGCGCCTGGGAGGCGCTGGAGTCCGCGGGCCACGACCCGCGCGGCGACGGTGACCTGTCGGTCAGCGTCTTCGCGGGCACCGGTCCCGACAGCTACTTCCTCAACCACCTCCACCCGCACCGGGCACGCGCCGGGCAGGGCCCCTCCTTCGAGGGACTGCTCGGCAACAGCGGCGACTTCCTCGCCTCCCGGGTGTCCTACAAGCTCGACCTGACCGGGGCGAGCGTCACCGTGCAGGCGGGCTGCTCCACCTCCCTCGTCGCCGTCCACCTCGCCGCGGCCAGCCTCATCACCGGCGAGTCCGACCTGGCGCTCGCGGGCGGCAGCACCCTCTACTTCCCGCAGCGCGCCGGGTACCTCTACCGCGAGGGCGGGATCAACTCGCCCGACGGCAGATGCCGCGCCTTCGACGCCCGCGCCGCGGGCACCACACCGGGCGACGGGGTCACGGTGCTCGTGCTGCGCCGCCTCGCGGACGCGCTGGACGCGGGCGACCCGGTCCTCGGGGTGCTGCGCGGCAGCGCCGTCAACAACGACGGCGCCGCCAAGGCCGGGTTCACCGCCCCCGCCGTCGACCCGCAGAGCGACGTGGCGGCGGAGGCCCTGGCCGTCGCCGGGCTCTCCCCCTCCGACATCGACTACGTGGAGGCGCACGGCACCGGCACGCCCATGGGCGACGCGCTGGAGATCACCGCGCTCACCGAGGGCTACGCGGGCGCACCGCGCGGCGGCTGCCGCATCGGCACCGCCAAGCCCAACGTCGGCGACACCTGGGCGGCCGCGGGCGCGGTCGGCCTCGCCAAGGTGCTGCTCGCCTTCGCGCACGAGGAGTTGCCGCCCACCATCAACCGCAGCGGCCCGCACCCCGACATCGACTTCACGGCAGGCCCCTTCACCCTGACCACGGAGCCGACCCCCTTCAAGCGCGGCGAACGGCCCCGCAGGGCCGCCGTGCACACCTTCGGCGTCGGCGGCACCAACGCCCACGTGGTCCTCGAAGAGCCGCCGCCCGTGCCGCCGAGCCCGCCCGAGGCCACCGGCTGGTACGCGCTGCCGCTCTCCGCGCGCGACCCGGACGCGCTCACCGCCGTGGCGGCACGGCTCGCGGACCATCTCGGCGCCCGGCACGACCTCGCGCTCGCCGACGTCGCCCACACCCTGGCGGTCGGCAGGACCCCGTTCGCGCACCGGGCGGTGGTCGTCGCGGGCGGCCGCCGCGAGGCCGTGACGGCGCTGCGGGCGCTCGCCGCGGCGGGCCCCGGCGCCGAGAGCGCCGTCGGCGAGGGCTGGTTGGTGGTACGGGCCATCGGCGCGCCGCCCGCCGCGCCCGAGGGCCTGTCGCGGGGCACCGTACGGGCCGCCGCCACCTGGGCGGGCGGCGGCAGGATCTGGCAGGGGCCGCCACCGCCGGGCCCCGCGCGCCGCGTGGCGCTGCCCACCTACCCGTTCAGGCGCCGCCGCCACTGGGTGGACCCGCCCGCGCCCGCCGCCGCGGCGGCCGTCGACGCCGCCGCGCCCGAGCGGGAGCGGCATCCGAGGCCCGCGCTCGGCACCGTCCACACGCCCCCGGAGGAGGGCCTGGAGACGCTGGTGGCCCAGGTCTGGCAGGACGCGCTCGGCTTCACCGGGCTCGGCCGCGACGACGACTTCTTCGACCTCGGCGGGCACTCCCTGCTCGCCTCCAGGATCGTCGGCTCCCTGCGCGGCAGGCTGCCGGTGCCCACCGGTCTCGACGACCTGCTCACCGCGCCGGCCACGGTCGCGGGCCACGCACGGCGGCTGGCCGCGCGGCTGCACGCCGAACTCGCCACCCTCACCGACGAGGAGGCGGCCCGCCTCGCCGCCGGGCTCGGCTGACCGCACCCCACGCCCCGCCGCGTCCCCCGCCGCGCGCCGAACGACGTCTGGAGTCCCCATGACCGACGCCCCGCCCTCCTCCGCAGCCCCCACCGACACCCCCCGTACCGCCACGCTCTCCGACGCCAAACAGAGACTCCTCGACCGGTGGCTCGCGGGCGCGGCGCAACCCGCCGCGCTCGTCACCGCGCAGGCACCCGAGGGGCCGGTCCCGGCCACGGGCCCGCAGCGCCGCATGTGGCTGCACGCCCGGCTCTACCCGGACAGCGCCGCCTACCACATCGGGCAGGCGGTGCGTCTCACCGGCCCGCTCGACGAGGGGGCGCTGCGCGCCACCCTGGCCGCGCTCGTCGAGCGCCACGACGCGCTGCGCACCACGTTCACCGAGATCGACGACGAGCCCTACCAGGTGGTCGCGCCCCGCCTCGACATCGCGCTCGCGCCGGAGGACGGCGGCGGCGACCGCGACAGGGAGCGTGCCTGGCTCTCGGCGCTCGACACCGCCCCCTTCGACCTGGAGCACGGACCCCTGGTCCGCTTCGGGCTGCTGCGCCACTCCCCCACCGAGCACGTGCTGATGACGGTGGTCCACCACGCCGTCGCCGACGGCCTCTCGCTGGTCCGGCTGCTCGGCGAACTCGGCCGGATCTACGCGGCGTTCAGCGCGGGCGCCGCCAGCCCGCTGCCGCCGCCCGCCCTCACCCACGCCGACTACGCGCGCTGGCGCCTCGGCCACGAGGAGGGCCCCGAGTACGCTGCGCACCTGGCCGACTGGTGCGCGGCGCTCGGCCCCGAGCAGCCCCGGCTCGACCTGCCCACCGACCGGCCGCGGCCCCCGGTGCCCGGCTCCCGCGGGGTGTCGCGGCGCTTCGTGCTGGACGCCGCCGTCTGGCGGGAGCTGCGCGAACTGGCGCGGCGCCACCGGGCCACGCCCTACATGGCCGCGGTGGCCGGGTTCACCGCGCTGCTGCACCGGCTGACGGGGCAGTCGGGCATCGCCGTCGGCTCCGTGGTGCACGGCAGGGACCGCGCCGAACTGGAGGAGCTGGTGGGCTGCTTCGCCGACACGGTGGTGCTGCACACCGACGTGGAGCCCGAGTTGGGGTTCGCCGCGCTGCTCGACCGGGTGCGCGACACCTGCACGGCGGCGTACGCGCGCCAGGACGTGCCGCTCGACGCCGTCGCGTCCGAACTGCGCTGGGACCGCTCGCCCGCCACGGGGCCGGTGCCGCAGGTGCTCGCGGTGATGCAGCAGCCGCCCGCGGCGGCCGAGTTCGGACCGCTGCGCGCCGAGCCCGTCGAGCCCGAGGTGGACTCGGCCCGCTTCGACCTGGTGCTGAACTGCTGGGAGGCCGACGGCACTCTGCATGGCGCGGTCACCGGCAACGCCGACCTGTTCGACGCGGAGACCGTGGGGCGCTGGGCCGCGCGGCTCGCGCGGCTCCTCTCGTCGGTCGTCGAGGGCGGCGCGGACACCGCCGTGGACGACCTCGACGTGCTGCCGGACGAGGAGGGCGCGCTGCTGCGCGCCTGGGGCCGCCCCGTCGAGGGCGACGACCCGCTCGTGGACCGCGACCTGGCGGCGCTGGTACGGGACGCCGCGCGCCGCGACCCGGAGGCGGTGGCCGTCGAGTGCGGCGACGAGCGCCTGACGTACAGTCAACTGCTCGCGGGGGCACAGCGGTTGGCGACAGCGCTGCGGGCGGAGGGCGCCGGCCCCGACACCTTCGTGGGGGTGCTGCTCGAACGCGGCCCCGCGCTCCCGGTGGCGCTGCTCGGGGTGCTGGAGACCGGCGCCGCCTTCGTGGCGCTCGACACCTCATGGCCGCGGGCCCGCACCCGTGAGATCGCCGCGGGCGCGGGGCTGCGTCTTGTGGTCGGCGCGGAGGAGGCGGCGGAGGTGTTCGCGGACGGCCCCGTGCGCGTCGTACCGCCGGACGCCGCGTCGGACGCCGCGGATGACGCCCTGCCGGACGCCACGTCCGACGCCGCGTCGGACGAATCCGGGGGCGCGTCCCCGGAGGCAGCGGTACGGGACCCGGAGGTCATGGAGCGGGTCGCGTACGTCATCCACACCTCGGGGTCGACCGGCGCGCCCAAGGGGGTGATGATCCGCCAGCAGGCCATCTGCAACCGGATGCGCTGGCAGATCGGCAAGCTCGGGCTCGACCCCTCGGACGCGGTGCTGCACAAGGCGCCGCTCGGCTTCGACATCTCCCTCAACGAGATCTTCCTGCCGCTCGTCGCCGGGGCCCGTCTCGTGCTCGCGCCGCCGGGGCACGACGGCGACGTCGACCGGCTGCTCGGCACCGTCGAGCGGCACCGCGTCACCTTCCTGTACATCGTCGCCTCCATGCTCGACGTGCTCCTCGAACGGGACGACGCGGCCGCCCGGCTGCGGTCGCTGCGCCATCTGTGGTGCGGCGGTGAGGCGCTGACCGGGGAGCTGTACGCGCGCTTCAGGCGGGCCTCGGACGCCCGCATGTACCACGGCTACGGGCCCGCGGAGACCACCATCGGGGTGAGCTGCCGGGTCTTCGAGCCGGGCGAGACGGCGCACCGCGTCTCCATCGGGCGGCCCAACCCCAACGCCCGGCTGTACGTGCTGGACGGGCGGCTGCGTCCGGTGCCCGTCGGGGTGCGCGGTGAACTCCACGTCGGAGGGCTGCCGTTGGCGCGCGGCTATCTCAACGACCCGGAGCGCACCGCCGAGCGGTTCGTCGGGGACCCGTTCGACGAGGACGGCGACGGGCGGATGTACCGCACCGGGGACCTGGCCAGGTTCCGCGCCGACGGCGAGATCGAGTTCCTCGGCAGGCTCGACGACCAGGTGAAGATCCGCGGCTTCCGGGTGGAGCCGGGGGAGGTGTCCGCCGCCCTCGCCCGGCACCCCGGGGTGCGCGCCGCCGCCGTACTGGCGCGTGAGGCGCCGGGCGGCGGCCATGAGCTGATCGCCTACTGCTCACTCGCCGACCCGCCGACCGAGGGCGAGAAACCCCCGGCGGGCGAGGAGCTGCGCGGCTGGCTGAACGGCCTGCTGCCGGGCCACGCGGTGCCCAGGGACGTCCGGGTGCTGCCCGAACTCCCGCTGACCAGCGCGGGGAAGGTCGACCGCAAGGCGCTCGCCGCGCTGCCCGAGCCCGGCGCCGACGACGCCGAGCACGCCCCGCCCGCGCGGGGTGTGCAGCGGGCGGTGGCGGACATCTGGACGGAGGTGCTGGGCACCGACCGCTTCGGGGTGCACGACAACTTCTTCGACCTGGGCGGGCACTCGCTGCTCGTCCTGCGGGTGCAGACGCTGCTGCGGCAGCGGTTCGGGCGCGAGATACCGCTGCTCGACCTGCTGGGGAACGCCACGGTGGCCCGGCTCGCCGGGCTCGTCGAAGCGGGCGAGACGTCGCCCGCCGCCCCCGCGGGGCCCGCGGCCCCCGCCGCCACCGTGGCCGACGCGCGCTCCCGCGCCCTGCGCGCCCGGGACGCCCGCGCCCTGCGCGGCAGCCGACGGCGCGGCACGGGGGCCGGGAACGACCGGCCGCGCCAGGACGGGGAGCAGGCGTGAGGGCCGCGGCACCGGGCGGCCGGGGACGGCCCTTCCCGCTGACCGAGACCCAGCAGGCGTACCTACTCGGCCGCGGCGACGGCTACCCCCTCGGCAATGTCAGCACCCACGCCTACCTGGAGTTCGAGGGCCCCCTCGACGTCACCCGCTTCGTCCACGCCTGGCGGCGCCTCGTGGACAGGCACGGGATGCTGCGCGCGGTGATCGACCCGCGCCGCCTTGAGCAGCGGGTGCTCGCCGAGGTGCCCGACCCCCCGGTGGAGATCGCCGACCTGCGGGGGCTGCCGCCCGCCGAGGTGGCCGCGGCGCTGGCGGCGCTGCGGGAGCGGCTGTCGCACGAGGTGCGGCCCGCCGACCGGTGGCCGCTGTTCTCGGTCGCGGTCTGCCTGCTGGGCGAGGGGGTGTGCCGGGTCCACGTCGGCTTCGACGGACTGACGGTGGACTGGGCGAGCTGGCACGTCATGTACCGGGACCTGTCCGCGTACTACGACGACCCGGACGCCGAACTGCCGCCGCTCGCCGCTGGCTTCGACGACTACGTGCGCGCGGTCGCCGAGGAGGGGGCCGACGGCGGCGGCGCATTCGAGGAGGAGGACCGGGAGTTCTGGCGGGAGCGGCTGAGCGCCCTGCCGGGGCCGCCGCAGCTCCCCCTCGCGACCGACCCCGACACCGTGGCCACCCCGCGCTTCGTGCGCCGGGAGGCCCTGATGGAGCCCGCGCGGTGGGCGGAGTTGAAGCAGCGTGCCGCCGCGGCGGGGCTCACGCCGACCGGTGCCGTCCTCGCGGCCTACGCCGAGGTCGTCGCCCAGTGGAGCGACGGCGAGCGCTTCACCCTGAACGTGCCCGGCATGAACCGGGAGCCGCTGGTGCCCTCGGTCGGCGAACTAGTGGGCGAGTTCGCCTCGTTCACCCTGGTCCCCTTCGACCGCACCGGCACCGGGAGCTTCACCGCCCGGGCCCGCGCGCTCCAGCGCGCGCTCCTCGAAGGGCTTGAGCACCCGGGGATGAGCGGGGTGCGGCTGCTGCGCGAGCTGACCCGGCTGCGCGGCGGCGAGCGCGCCTCGATGCCGGTGGTCCTCACCAGCACCCTGGCGCTCACCGGCGCCGCGCCGCACACCCTGGAGCGCGCCCTCACCCAGGTGTACGGGATCACCCAGACGCCGCAGGTGCATCTGGACGCGCAGGTGGAGGAGCGGCGCGGCGCGCTGGCGCTCAACTGGGACGCGGTCGAGGAGCTGTTCCCGCCGGGCCTGCTCGACACCATGTTCGCCGCCTGGACCGGGCTGTTGGACCGCCTGGCGGCCGACCCCGCGGCCTGGGACGCGGACGGCGCCGTACCGCTGCCCGAGCAGCAGCGCGAGCGGCGGGCCGCGGCCCGCGGCCCGCGCAGGGAGATCCCGGACGAGCTGGTGCACGACGCGTTCCTGCGGCAGGCCGAAGCCGACCCCGGGGCGCCCGCGGTGGTCTGCCGGGACGCGGCGCTGACCCGCGGCGAACTGCTGGCCAGGGCAAGGGTGTTGGCGGGCAGGCTCGCGGGCGCGATGGCGCGGCGGCCCGCGGCGCCGGTGGCGCTGCTGCTGGAGAAGGGCGTGGAGCAGCCGGTGGCGGCGCTCGCGGTGCTGCTGGCGGGCGGCGCGTACGTACCGCTGGAGGCGGGGGCGCCGCCCGCGCGGCTGCGCGCCCTGCTGGAGATCGCGGCACCGTCCGCCGTCGTCACCCACGCCCCGCTCGCGGGCGACGTCCCGCCCGGGCCCTGGCGGGTGCTGCGCGCGGACGCGCCGGACGACGGGCAAGGAGCGGACGGCGCCGGGGTGCGGGCGGACGGCGGGGGGCAGGGCGACGGCGGGGTGCGCCGTGGTCCCGGTGATCTCGCGTACGCGCTCTTCACCTCCGGGACGACCGGCACCCCGAAGGCCGCGCTGATCGAGCACCGGGGCGTGGTGAACTGCCTGCGCGAGACGGTCGCGCACTTCGGTGTCGGGCCCGGCGACCGGGTGCTCGGGCTCACCCCGTTCCACCACGACATGGCGCTCTTCGACCTCTTCGGGGTGCTCGGCGCGGGCGGCGTCCTGGTGCTGCCGCAGGAGGCGCGGCGCACCGACCCCCACCACTGGCTCGACCTGGCGCGGCGGCACCGGGTCACCGTCTGGAACTCGGTCCCGGCCATGATGGAGATGCTGCTCGGCGCGCTCGCCGACGCGGAGTCCCGGGGCGCGCCGCTCCCGGCGCCCGCGGACCTGCGTCTCGCGTTCCTGGGCGGGGACTGGGTGGCGCCCGCGATGCTGCGGGAGCTGGCGCGACGGGTGCCGGGGGCCCGGGCGGTGTCGGTGGGCGGGCCCACCGAGACCACGCTGTGGAACATCTGGCACCCGGTGGGCCCGGAGGACCGCGAGGCGGCCTCGGTCCCCTACGGCAGGCCGCTCGCCAACACCCGCTACCACCTCCTCGACTCGGGGCTGCGGGAGCGCCCGGAGGGCGTCGTCGGGGAGATGTACTGCTCGGGTCCCGGGCTCGCCCGGGGGTATCTCGGCGACCCGGAGGCGACGGCGGCGGCGTTCGTCACCCACCCGCGCACCGGTGAACGGCTCTACCGCACCGGCGATCTCGGCAGGTTCCGCTCCGACGGTGTCATCGAGTTCGTGGGCCGCCGCGACGGGCAGGTGCAGATCGCGGGGCGCCGGGTGGAGCCGGCCGAGGTCGAGGCGGCGCTGACGGCCCTGTCCGGCGTGGCCGCTGCGGCGGTGGTGCCGGTGCCGCGCGGCGAGGGGCCCGGCTACCGGGGGCTCGCCGCGTTCGTGGCCGGGGCGCACGGCGCCGCCGCGCCCGACGGCGGGGAGCTGCGCGCCCGGCTTGCCGGGGCGCTGCCCCGGCATCTGGTCCCGGGGCGCTTCACGGTGCTCGACGCGCTGCCGCTCACCGGGAGCGGGAAGGTGGACAGGGCCGCGCTCGCGCGCCGTGCCCTGGAGCCCGCGGCGCCCGCGGACGGCGCGCACGAGCCGTCGGCGGGGGCCGGCGCGCCGGACGATCCGCTGGTCGGGCTGCTCGCGCTGACCTGGGCCGAGGCCCTGGGGGTGGCCCGGGTGGGTCCGCACGACAACTTCTTCGAGCTGGGCGGCGACTCGCTGGTCGGCGCGCGTGTCCTGGCCAGGCTGCGGGCCGTGTTCCCCGACGAGGAGCTGGCGCCCGCCACCCTGATGGCGACCTCGGACGTCACCGACATGGCGGGGACGCTGGCGGCGAAGGAGGCGGTGCCGGGCCGGATGGCGCAGATCGCCGCCGTCCATCTGCACGTGGCGGCGCTCGGCCCCGAGGAACTCGCGGCGGAACTCGCCGCTCCGGAGGCACCATGAGCGACCCACGCAACGACGCCGGAGCCACCGTCGGCACCACCGCCGCCGACACCTCCGGCGCCGACGACACGGAAGCGCGGCGCGCCGAGCTGCTGCGGCGGCTGCTGGCCGGGCGGGGCCTGGCGGGCGCGGCCCACGAGCCGGTGCCGGACGCCGGGGCACGCGGCGGGTCCGCGCCGCTCTCCTCGGCCCAGCGCCGCATGTGGTTCACGCACCGGCTCGACCCGGCCGACCCGGCCTACCACCTGACGGTCGGCACCCGGCTCACGGGGCCGCTCGACGGGGAGCGGCTGCGTGCCGCTTTCGAGGCCGTGACCCGCAGGCACGAGGTGCTGCGCACCGTCTACCGGCGGGACGCGGCGGGCGACCCGGTCCAGGTGCTCGCCCCTGCCGGGGCCCGGCCGCCCTTCGAGACCCGGGACCTGGCGGGGCCCGAGGAGGCGGCGGTACGGGCGTGGGCCGCAGCGCCGTTCGACCTGTCGCGGGACCTCCCGCTGCGGTTGCTGCTCCTGCGCCGCGGCCCTGACGAGCACCTGCTGTTCCTGACGGTGCACCACATCGCCTGCGACGACCTGTCCTGGGAGATCCTGCTGGGCGAGGTGTCGGCCGTGTACCGGGGCCGCGAGCCAGGACCCGTACCGGCGTCGCAGTACGCGGACTTCGCGCGCTGGGAGGCGCGGTCGCGCTCCGGCGGCGTCCACGAGGAGTCCCGCGCGCACTGGCGCCGGGTGCTCGCGGGCCCGCCGGGGCGGCTGCGGCTGCCCGCCGACCAGCCGCGCCCCGCCGGGCGGCCCTCCGGGGGTGTGCGGCGCAGGTGCGCCGTGCCGCCCGCCGTCGCCGAGGCCGTCAGGGACCTGGCACGCGCCGAGCGCGCCTCGCCCTACATGGTGCTGCTCGCGGCCCTGGGGCTGTGGCTGCGGCGGCTCGGCGGCAGCGGGCGGCTGCCGGTCGGCACGCCCGTCGTGGACCGGCGGCGGCCCGAGTTCGAACGGCTCGTCGGCAACTTCGGCAACGTGATGGTGCTCCCGGTGGACGTGGGCGCCCCGGGCGCGGAGCCGGGCTTCGGCGAACTCGTCGGCCGGGTGCGGGCGCTGTGCGCCGAGGCGTACGCGCACCAGCACGTGCCGTTCGAGACGGTGGTCGAGGACGCCGCGCCCGCCAGGGCGGACGGCGGGGCGCCGCGGCTCTTCGACGTCATGTTCTCGCACCGCACAAGCCCGCTGCGGGGACTCGACCTGCCGGGGGTGGACGCCGTCGAGCACTTCCACGACCCCGGGACGGCCCGCTTCGACCTCGTGGTCGACGTCGCCGACGACGCGCCCGGCACGGCCGGGATGACCGTCACCGTCACCGCCAGGGACGACATGTTCACGGCCGTGACCACCCAGCGCCTCGCCGCCGACTTCGCCGCGCTGCTGGCGGAGGTGGCCGGGGGCCGCACGCAAGCCGACCGCCAGGGGCGGCCGGACCACGGAGGGAAAGACACCATGAACCACCCCGCCGAGCACGAGGGCACCGGCAGAACCAGCGCCGGGCAGCCGGGCGCCGAGCCGCACGACGACGGTCTCGAACCCGAACTCGACCTGGCGATCGTCGGCATGGCGGGCCGCTTCCCCGGGGCCGACGGGCTCGACGCGTTCTGGGAGAACCTGGCGGCGGGCCGGGAGGCGGCGGTGGCGTTCACCGCCGAGGAGTTCGTCGCCGCGGGGCACGACCCGGCCGAGCTTGACGACCCGCACCATGTCAGGGTCGAGGCCGCCGTGGACGGTATCGACCTGTTCGACGCGGAGTTCTTCGGCTACCGGCCCACCGAGGCCGAACTGCTCGACCCGCAGGTCCGGTTGTTCCTTGAGTGCGCCTACCACGCGCTCCAGCAGGCGGGCTGCGCGCCGCGCGACGCCGAGGTGCCGATCGGGGTGTACGCGGGCGCGAGCCAGAGCAAGTACTACCTGAACCAGATCCATCCGCATGTCGCGGGCGCGCCCAACTCGATGGCGCTGCTGCCCGCCGTGGCGGCGAACTCCCCGGGCACCTTCGCCACCAGGGTCTGCTACGACCTGGGTCTGACAGGACCGGGCATCACCGTGTCGACGGCCTGCTCCACCTCCCTGGTGGCGCTCCATCTGGCCTGCCGCGACCTGCTCGACCGCAGTTGCGACGTGGCGCTCGCGGGGGGCGCCTCGCTGAACCCGGCGCGGCGGCTCGGCTACCACCACCAGCCGGACGGGCCGCTGTCCCCCGACGGCCGCTGCCGCTCCTTCGACGCCGCGGCCGACGGCATGTTCCCCGGCGACGGGGTGGGCGTCCTCGTACTGAAGCGGCTGTCCGACGCGCTCGCGGACGGCGACACGATACGGGCGGTGGTCAAGGGCTCCGCGGTCAACAACGACGGGGACCGCAAGGCCGGTTTCACGGCGCCGAGCGCCGAGGGGCAGCGCGACGTGATCCTCGCCGCGCACGCCGCCGCCGGGATCACCGCGGACTCGGTCTCGTACGTGGAGGCGCACGGCACCGCGACCCCGATCGGCGACCCCATCGAGATGCGGGCCCTGATCGACGCGTTCACCGCGGACCCGGCCGCCGCGGGGCGCCCCGGGCACTGCGCGCTCGGCTCCGTGAAGTCCGCCATCGGCCATCTGGACGCCGCCGCGGGCGTGGCCGGTGTGATCAAGACGGTGCTCGCGCTCGAACGGGAGGCGATACCGCCGAGCCTGCACTTCGAGCGGCCCGGGCCCCTCATCCCGCTGGACGGCAGCCCGTTCCGGGTCGCCGCCGCGCTCACCCCCTGGCCCCGCACCCCGGGCGCCCCGCGCCGCGCGGGCGTCAGCGCCTTCGGTATCGGCGGCACCAATGCGCACGTGGTGCTCCAGGAGGCTCCCGCCGCGGCGCCGCGGGACGCGGACGACGGCGGCAGGCACCGGCTGCTGACGCTGTCCGCGCGGACGCCTGACGCGCTCGCCGAGCAGGCGGACGCCCTCGCCGGGCACCTGGAGTCCCACCCCGGCCTGTCGCTCGCCGACGTCGCGTCCACGCTGCGCTCCGGCCGCGAGGAGTTCGAGCACCGGTTCGCGGTGGCCGCGGCCGACCTGCCGGGCGCGGCCCGCGCGCTGCGGGCACGCACGGGGCGCTCGGGGCGTGCCGAGGAGCGGCGGCCTGTGGCGTTCCTGCTGCCGGGCGGGGGCACCGAGTTCGCCGGGATGGCCGCCGGACTCCTCGACACGGAGCCGGTGTTCGGCGCCGAGTTCGGGCGCTGCGCCGACATCATGGCGGAACAAGGACGCGACCTGCGGGCCGAGGTGGCGCGCGACGGCGGCGGTTTCCCCGGCGTGGTCGCCACCGGCTACGCGATCGCCCGGCAACTGGAGGCGTACGGGGTGGCCCCGGTGGCGCTGCTCGGGCACAGCCTCGGCGAGTACACCGCGGCCTGCCTCGCGGGGGTGTTCACACCGGAGGACGCGCTGTGGCTCGCCGCCGAGCGCGAGCGGCTGCTGCTGCGGGCGGGCGGCGCCTCGCTGAGCGTGCTGCTGGGCGAGGAGCGGGTCGCGGGCCTCCTCACCGGCGGCCTCTGCCTCGCGGCGGTCAACGGGCCGCTGCACTGCACCGTGGCGGGACCGCTGTCCGAGATCGAGGAGCTGGAGGGGCGGCTCGCGGAGGAGGGCGTGGACCACTCCCGGCTGCGGCTCGCCACCGCGGTGCACTCCTCGCTGCTCGACGGCATCCTGCCCGACCTCGCCCGCGCCCTGGAGCGGGTGACGCTGTCGGAGCCGGTGACCCCGGTGGTCTCCAACCTGACCGGCGCGCCGCTCACCGCCGCCGAGGCCACCGACCCGGACTACTGGCTGCGGCACACCCGCCACACCGTCCGCTTCGCCGACGGGCTCGCGGCGCTGTGGGAGACCTGGCGTCCCGTGCTGGTCGAGACGGGCCCGAGCCGCGGCCTGACCAGGCTCGCCGGGCTCCAGCTCGGCCGGGAGGCCACCGCGGTCTCCGCGATGCGGCACCCGCGGGACGCGGGCGGCGACGGTGAGGCGCTGCTGACGGCGCTCGGCGCGGTGTGGACCGCGGGCGGCACCCTCGACCGGCACGCGCCGCGCCCCGAGGGCCCCCGGCGCACGGTGCCGCTGCCCGGCTACCCCTTCCAGCGGCGCCGCTACTGGGTGGCGGCGCCCCGCCGCGGCGCGGAGGGCGGCGGCGGCACCTATCTGGTGCCGGACGGTCTCGGCGAGCCCGGCTTCGAGCGGGCGCTCGCGCTCGCGGCGCCCGGGGTACGGCTGCTGCTCACCGCGCCCGAGGAGGGGATCGGCGGGAGCGCGCCGTCCGCGATCGCCGGGGACGACCCCGAGCAGGCGGTGGCCCGCCTCGACGAGGACGACCGGCTGCTGCGCCGCCGCATCCCCGTGACGCATGTCCCGGCGTCGCTCACCCGGGCCCTGGACACCCTGTGCGCCCGGTACGCGCTGCGGTTCCTGCACTCGGCGGGGGTGACGACGAAGGACGGCAGCGCCGCCACGCCCGACCGGATCGCGGTCACCGTGGGCGTCGTACCGGGGTACCGGCCGTTCCTCGACGCGATGCTGGCGATGCTGGCGGAGGACGGGCTGCTGGAGCGCGACCCCTCGGGCGCCGTGGTGTTCCGCTCCCCGCCGGGCGGCCCCGCCGACCTGGGCGCCGAGCCCGGGATCGACGCGCTGCGCGGCGAGTTCCTCGCGGCCCACCCCGGCTACGCGGCCGAACTCGACCTGCTGGAACGCTGCACCGCCCGCTACGAGGAGGTGTTCACGGGCCGTATCGAGGGCCACCAGGTGCTCCTGCCCGACGGCAGCGGCGATATCGCGCAGGACGTCATCGACCAGCGTGTCGGCACCAGTGACGTGGCCGTGCACACCCGCCTGGTGGCCGCGGCCGTCGCCCGGCTCGCGCGCGCCGCGGGGGACCGGGGGCTGCGGGTGCTCGAAGTCGGGGCCGGGCGGGGCTATCTGACGTGGGACGTGGCCGACGCGCTGAAGGGCGTTCCCGGTGTGGAGTACCACTTCACCGACATCGGCAGGTCGTTCGTGCTGGCCGCGCAGCGCACCGCGGCCGAGCGCGGCATCGACTTCATGCGGTTCGGGGTGCTCGACGTCTCGGCCGACCCAGGACCCCAGGGCTTCCCCGCGGGCGGCTTCGACGTCGTCCTGGCGTTCAACGTGCTGCACGCCACCGCCGACCTGCCGACCACGCTCGGCCATGTGCGGGGGCTGCTCGGCGGAGGCGGGCAGCTCTTCCTGGTGGAGGCGACCCGGCAGCGGCGGCCCTCGATGATGACGGCGGGTCTCTTCGCGGGCTGGTGGTACTTCTCGGACGGGCTGCGCGAGCACTCACCGCTGCTGCCGCCCGAGGGCTGGCGCGACCTGCTGGCCCGGGAGGGCTTCGAGCCGTTGAGCGTGCATCCGCGCGGGCCGCGGCGGCTCGCGGAGGCGGACCACACGCTGGTGACCGCGCGCACCCCGCTGACGGGGGCGGAACCGACCGACGCTGCGGAGGCCGGGGAGCGGGCGGCGCGGCTGCGGAGCCTTGAGGAGGCCGGGGCCCGGGTGGACGTGCTGACCGGGGCCGCCGCGGCGGCCCTGCCCGCGCTGTGCCGGGCGCTGCCCGGCGGGGATTCGCCGGTGCTGAAGCTCCTCGACACCGCCGCCGTCGCGGCCCCCGCACTGGACGCCGGGGGGCCTCGGGCGGAGCCCGAGGCAGGGGGCGGTCTGTACGGGGGCGGCTCCGCGTTCAACGCGCGCCCGGCGCTCGACACCCCGTATATCGAGCCACGTACCGATCTTGAGAGAACCGTCGCCGAGGCATGGCAGACCGTGCTCGGTCTTGACCGGGTCGGTGCCGAGGACGACTTCTTCGATCTCGGCGGGGAGTCGCTGCTGGCGATGCAGCTCGTCACCCGGCTCCGTGAGGAGCTGGGCGTGGCGCTGTCGGTGCGGGACTTCTTCGACTCGGGCGCGCCGACCGTGGCGGTGCTCGCCGGTCTTGTCGAGCGCGGCCGCGCCGCGGGACCCGCGCCCGCCCCCGTCATCGCGCGCAGCGCACGCCGCGCCGCGCCCGCCGCCGTCGCCGAGGAGGGCTGAGCCGTGCCCGCAGCCATCGAGTTCCCCGCCTCCTTCGACCAGGAACGCATGTGGTTCCTGCACCGCCTCGATCCCCACGACCCGTCGTACAACGTGCCGTTCCTGCTGCGGCTGCGCGGCCCGCTCGACCACGGGCGGCTCGAACGGGCCCTCGCGGGGGTCGCCGCGCGGCACGAGATCCTGCGCACCACCTACGCGGCGGGCGCCGACGGCTCGCTGGTCCAGCGCGTCCACGAGGCGGGCGCCGCCACGGCCCCGCCGCTGCCGCTCGACGCGCTCGACGCGCCGCCGGGCGAGCCGCCGGCCGAGGACCCTGCGGTGCGGGAGCGGGTGCGGGCGTTCGTGCGCGCCCCGTTCGACCTGACGGCCCGCCCTCCGGTACGCGCGCTGCTGCTGCGGCTCGCCGAGGACGACCACCTGCTGCTGTTCTGCCTGCACCACATCGCCGTCGACGGCTGGTCGCTCGGGGTCCTGGTGCGGGATCTCGACGAGCTGTACCGGGCGGACGCCGGGGGGCGCGCGCCGCGGCTGGCGGAACTCCCCGTGCAGTACGGGGACTACGCCGAGTGGCAGCGCGCCACGCTCGGGCCCGGGGCGCTGGCCGCCAGGATCGACGAGTGGGGCGCCCTGCTCGGCGGCCGGGTGCCCGAGCTGACGCTGCCCACCGACCGGCCGCGCCCCGAGCGCCCCTCGGGTCGTGGGGCGCGCGTCGACTTCGCCCTCTCCCCTGCCGTGGGCCGGGAGCTGCGGGAGCTGGCGCGGCGGCACGGGGCGTCGCTGAACATGACGCTGCTCGCAGCCTGGACGGCGCTGCTGCACCGGTGCGGCGCGGGCGAGCGGATCGTGGTCGGCACCCTGCTGGCGAACCGGGACAACGAGCAGCTCACCCCGCTCATCGGGCTGTTCGTCAACACGCTTCCGGTACGGGTGGACGTGGCGGGCGGGCTGCCGTTCACGCAGTTGCTCGCGCGGACCCGGCGGGCGGCGCTCGACGTGCTGGCCAGGCAGGACACCCCGGTGGACCAGGTGGCGAGGGAGTTCGGCGACACCGGGGCCGGGCGCCGCGATCCGCTGTTCCAAGTGCTGTTCGCGCTGCAGAACTTCGCGGACCAGCGGCTCGAACTCGGCGGCCTCGACGTGGAGCGGGTGGACGACGAGGAGGAGTCGACCCGCTTCGATCTGGAGCTGCACCTGTGGGAGCACCCGGACCGGCTCCGCGGCTCCCTGGTGTTCGACACCGACCTCTTCGACCGGGACACCGCGCAGCGGCTCGCGGCGCACTATGTGGCCCTGCTGGACGCGGTGGTCGCCGACCCGGCCGCCGCCGTGGCCGCGCTGCCGCTGCGTCCGGCGGCGCAGGAGCGCGCCCTGCGGGAGCGGATGGCGGCGGGCGGCGGCCCGCTGGTGCTCGACGCCGGGGGCATGGTGCCGCCCGAGGGCGTGCCGGGCGAGGTGTGGCGGGTCCCGGCGGGCGGCGGGGAGCCGGAGCGCACCGGGGAGCGCGCGGTGGTGCGGCCCTCGGGCGCGGTGGAGGTGCTGTCCGGGGTCGGCGCCGACGGTGTGGTGCCGGGGCTGGTGTGTGTCGGCGGGGTGACGGTGCGTCCGTGCGCCGTGGCGGAGGAGCTGCTGCGGCGCTTTCCCGCGCTCGCCGACGCGGTGGTGGTGCCCCGGGTGCCGCTCGACGGCCCGGCGGAGCTGCTGGCGTACGTGGTGCCCGCGGGCCCCGTGGACCTCGACGCGGTGGCGGGGGCGCTGCCCGCGGGCGGCTCGGCGGTGCCGGTGTCCCGGCTGCCGCTGACCCCGGGCGGTTCGGTGGACGTACCGGCGCTGCTGCGGCTGCCGGTCGCCGACGCCGTGGAGGCGCGGCGGTGGGAGCGTGCGCTCGGCGGGCGGTGCGCGGTGCTGCCCGTGGCGGCGCCGCCCGCGCGGCCCGCGCGGATACGGGTGCCGAAGCCGCCGCGGGCGCCGCGCGAGCGGGCCCCGCTGGCGGCGGCGCCCGGCGCCATCAGGGAGGCGCTGGCGGACGGCGGCCCCCCGGTGCCGCCGCTCGACCGGACGCTCGGCGACAGCCTGGCGCGGGCCGTCGGGTCGGCGTCGGGCGGGGTGGTGCTGCTCGACGAGGAGGGCCGTGAGAGCGCCCTGTCCTACGGGGAGTTGCGGGAGCGGGCGCTGCGGGCGCTCGGCGGGCTGCACGCGCTCGGGGCCGGGCCCGGCGACCGGGTGCTGCTGCAACTCGACGACCACGCCGACTTCCTGACGGTGCTGTGGGCGTGCCTGCTCGGCGGTCAGGTGGCGGTCCCGCTCGCGGTGCCCCCCGACTACCGTGCGGGTGACGCGGCGGTGGAACGGCTCGGCGCCGCCTGGGAGATGCTGGGGCGCCCGCTGGTGGTGACCGGCGGCGACCGCCTCGGGGAGCTGGAGGCGGCAGCCGCCGAGCGCGGCTGGACGGGGCTGAGCGCGGCGGGCGCCGGTGAACTCGCCGGAGGTACGGCGGCGGTGGCGCGGCCCGCGGCGCCCGACGACCCGGTGCTGCTGATGCTCACGTCCGGCAGCACGGGCCGCCCCAAGGCGGTGGTGCTGCGGCACCGCAACGTACTGGCGCGCTGCGCGGGCACCGCGGCGGCGAACGGGCTCGGCGCGGACGAGGTGTCGTTCAACTGGATGCCGCTCGACCATGTCGGCGGGGTGGTGATGTTCCATCTGCGGGACGTCTACCTCGGCTGCCGCCAGGTGCACGCGCCGACCCGCTGGGTGCTGCGCGACCCGCTGCGCTGGCTCGACGCGGCCGACCGGTTCGGGGCGAGCGTGACGTGGGCGCCCAACTTCGCGTTCGCCCTCGTCAACGACCGTGCCGGGGAACTGGCGGCGCGCGGCGCCGGCTGGGACCTGTCGCGGCTGCGGTTCGTGATGAACGCGGGTGAGGCGATCGTGCCGCGGGTGGCGCGGCGCTGGCTCTCGCTGCTGGCCCCGTACGGCCTGCCGGGCGGGGCGATGCGGCCCGCGTGGGGGATGTCGGAGACCTCGTCGGCGGTGGCGTACTCGGACCGGTTCGGGCGGGAGACGACCTCGGACGACGACGCGTTCACCGAGGTGGGGGCGCCGCTGCCGGGGTGTGCGCTGCGGATCGTGGCGGCGGACGGCGCGGGCGCCACGCGGGTGGTGCCGGAGGGCACCGCGGGCCTGCTCCAGGTGCGCGGGGCGACCGTGACCAGCGGCTACCACGAGGCGCCCGAGCAGAACGAGGCGGCGTTCACCGCCGACGGCTGGTTCGACACCGGGGACCTGGCGACGATCAGGGACGGCAGGCTCACGATCACGGGCAGGGCCAAGGACGTCGTGATCCTGAACGGGGTCAACCACCACAGCCATGAGATCGAGTCGGCAGTCGAGGAACTCGACTGTGTGGAGCCGTCGTTCACAGCGGCGGTCGCGGTCAGACCGGCGGCCGCGGTCACCGACGAGCTGGCGGTGTTCTTCTGCCCGCGCGGCGGCGCGGACCCCGAGGAGGCGGCGGGCCTTGTGCGGCGCGCGGTGTTCGAGCGGATCGGGGTGAACCCACGGCATCTGGTGCCGGTGGCGCCCGCGGAGATCCCCAAGACCGCCATCGGCAAGATCCAGCGTGCGGCGCTGCGGACCGCGTTCGAGGCCGGGGAGTTCGCGGCCAGGCTGCCCGGGGACGGCGCGGGCGCGGTGGGCACCGTGCCCGCGCACTTCCACCGCCCGCGGTGGGTGCCAAGGCGGCTGCCCGGCGGCGAAGGGCCGCGGCACGATGCGGGGTGCGTCGTGGTGTTCGGCGATCCGGGCGGTGCGTTGGCGGGGCGGCTCACGGCGCTCGTCGAGGCCGCGGGGCGGCCCTGTGCCCTGGTCGAGCCGGAGGGCGCGTACGCCGCGGGCCCGGTGCGCCTGGGCCGCGGCCGGTACGCGCTGGCGCCGTCGGACGCCGAGGGGCATCGCGGTCTCGGCGCGCTGCTGGAGGCGGACGGCGCGGCGCCCGGCACGGTGGTGGACCTGCGCGCGTACGGGGAGCCGTCGGGAACGGGTGACGGCGGGGCGCGCGCGGAGCTGCACGCGCTGCTGCACCTGGCGCAGGGCACGGCGGGGGCGGGCACGGTGTGCGTGGTCACGAGCCGTGCGCAGCGGGCGGCGGCCGGGGACCCGCCGTGCCAGGAGCGGGCCCCGCTCGCGGGTCTCGCCGCCGCGCTCGGGCACGAGCGCCCCGGGGCCAGGGTGGTCCACGTCGACGTACCGCCCGGCGATCCCGAGGCGGTGGCGGGGCTGCTCCTCGCGGAGCTGTCCGCGGCGCCCCGCGATCCCGCCGTGGCGTACCGGGACGGGCGGCGCCTCGTGCGGCGGCTGGTGCCCGTGGAGCCGGGCGGCGACACGGCGGACCGGGTGCCGTTCCGCGCCGGCGGGCGCTATCTGGTGACCGGTGCGTCCGGTGGCATCGGGCGGCTGCTCGTGGCCGAGCTGACCGGCGCGTACGGCGCGCGGGTCCTCGCGGTGGGCCGGTCGGTGCCCGCGTCCCCGCAGCCGCCCGGGGTGGAACACGCCGCGGTGGACCTGCGGCAGCCCGGCGCGCTCGACCGGGCGGTGCGGGCGGCCGAGCGGCGCTGGGGGGCGCGGCTCGACGGGGTGGTCCATCTGGCCGGGGAGTACCGGGAGGTGCCCCTCGACACCTGCACGGCCGCCGCGCTTGACGAGGCGATGGCCGTCAAGGCGGGGGGCGCGCGGGCGCTGCACGCCCTGGTGGCCGACCGGCCGGGGACGCTGTTCGTGTCGTTCTCCTCGGTCAACGGCTTCTTCGGCGGCGCGTCCGTCGGCGGCTACGCGGCGGCGGGGGCCTTCCTCGACGCGCTCGCTGAGCACCAGCGCGAGGACCTGGGGCTCGACGCGTACAGCCTGGCGTGGAGCATGTGGGACGAGACGGGGATGAGCGCGGGGCATCCGCTGAAGCGGCTGACCAGGGCGCGCGGCTACCGGGTGCTGGCCCCCGACGAGGCGCTGGCGTCGCTGTCGGTGGCGCTGCGGACGGCCGCACCGCACCAGTTGGTCGGCCTCGACCCGGAGCGGCCCTGGGTGGCGTCGCGGCTGGCGGGGCCCGGTGCGCCGGGGCGGGTGCTGAGCGTCTTCGCCGAGTCCGACGGCGACACGGAAGGACCCGTGTACGACCGGTTCGGGGCCCGGCTCGCGGCGCGCCGGGTGGTGGTGGACGCGCTGCCGGTCGATCCCGCGACCGGTCTCGTGGACCGGGAGCGGCTGTCGGACGCGGGGGCGGCGCCGGAGCGGGACGAGGAGCCGCGTCCTGGCGTCGAGGCGGTGATCGCGGCGGTCTGGTCGGAGGTGCTGGGCACCGGCCGGGTCACGGCGCGGTCCAACTTCTTCGATCTGGGCGGGGGTTCCCTCCAGGCGACCCGGGTGCACGGGCTGCTCCAGGAGCGGCTCGGCCGTGAGCTGTCGATGGTGGAGCTGTTCCGCCGCCCGACGGTGCGCGCGCTCGCCGACGCGCTCGACGCGGGCCAGACGGCCCCCGCGGGCGGCCGGGGCAGGGCGCGCGCACAGCGCAGGCGGGCGGCGGCGCGCGGCGAACGCTGACGCTCACCCGGGGGCGGCCCGGCCCATCGGGGCCGCCCCCGGTCCGCCGCGGCGCTCAGTGGCGGGCCGGTGCCGCAAGGCCCCGTACCGCGAGGGTGCCGAACACCGCGACCAGCCCGACCGTCCAGGCCAGGGTGCCGAGCAGCGGGCCGAGCAGCGCGGTGTGCTCCGCCGCGGCCCGCATGGTGTCAGCGCCCAGGCTCATCGGCAGCACCCGCACCACGGGGCGCAGCGCCCCCGGGTAGGAGTCGAGCGGGGCGAAGCCGGTGTTGAAGAACAGCATCAGGGTGAAGACCATGGACAGGCCGCTGAGGGTGGCGGTGCTCCGGGCGCGTGCGGCGACCGCGCAGACCAGCGCGGCGAAGCCGAGGCCGAGCGCCGAGGGGACGGCGAGGAAGAGCGGCACCGCGGCGGCGCCCGCCGTGCCGCCCGGTCTGAAGCCGAGGGCGCAGCCGACGGCGAGGAAGGCGGCCGAGGTGCCGAGCGCCCTGGCGATCTCCGCGAGCAGCCGGCCGACCAGCAGCGACGTCCGGGGTCCCGGCAGCGCGCGGAAGCGGTCGAGGAGCCCCGACTGCCGTTCGAGCACCAGGGAGACCCCGCTGCCGACGCCGCCGAACACGGTGCCGACGAGGGTGGCCAGCGGCAGGAACCTGTGCAGGCTGTCCCCGCCGGAAGCGGCCGTGACGGTGTCCCCGAAGACGAGGCGGAACACCAGCAGCAGACAGACCGGGAACACCACCGCCTGCACCACGACGACGGGCGACCTCGACCAGCGCCGCAGCAGCCGCCCCGCGTGCAGCCCGCCCTGGGCCAGGGCGCCGGGCGGGTGGGGGGCCTGGGGGTGGACCGCGCTCATGCCGCGGCTCCTCTCGTGGTACGTGCCGGGCGCCTGCCCCTGCGCAGGACCCGGCCGGCGAGCCAGGTGAACAGCACGAGCAGGCCGGCCAGCCAGGCGGCGGTGATCAGCACCGGGCGTGCGGTGGGGCCGCCGGAGGACAGGGCCCGTAGCGCGTCGGCGGCGCGGGAGACGGGCTGGTTGGCGACGAAGGGCCTGATCCAGCCGGGGAATCCGCTCAGCGGGGTGAAGCCGGTGGAGAGCATGGTCAGCAGCAGTTGCGGGACCAGCATGGCGGAGGCGGTGTGCTCCGGGTTGCCGACCTTGAGGCCGAGCGCGACACAGCCGACGCAGAGCACGAGCGCGAAGGCGACGGCGAGCGCGGCGAAGCCGACCGCGGCCCCCGCTCCCGCGCGGAAGCGGAAGCCGAAGGCGGCGGCGATGCCGATGCCGCAGGCCCCGGCGAGCAGGGCGCGGCACAGGTCGGCGCCGAGGCGGCCCGCCACCGGCGCGAGCGTGCCGAGCGGCAGGGTGCGAAACCGCCGGACCATGCCCGATGTGACGTCGGCTGCCATCGCGTCGGCCGCGCTCATCGCCACGAACAGCATGGCCTGGAGCACCACGATCGCGGGCAGCCACTGCACGTAGTCGACGCCGCGCTCGTGCATGACGCCCCGCATCGGCACGTAGAAGCCGACGAAGAAGACCAGGGGCGCGAGGACGGCGCCGGAGATCTCGGCGGTGTCCCGCTTCAGCAGGGTGACGGCGCGCAGCGCGAGCACCCACGACTGGACGGGCGCGGAGGCCGCCGGGGCCGGCGTGTCCCAGGCGGGGGCGGTCGGGGCCGCGGGGCCGGCGCTCATCCGACGCTCTCCTTCGTGGAGTACGCCCGCCGTGACGCGCCGTCGCCGCCCGCCTCGTCGGCCCCGGGCCCTTCGCCGTCGTCGGCCCCGTCCGTCCCGGCGCTCTCGCCGGTGTCGTGCCCGGTGAGGGCGAGGAACACCTCGTCGAGTGAGGGGCGGCGCAGCGCGATGTCGTCGAGCGGGATGCCCTCGCCCTCCGTCCTGCGGACGGCCTCCGCGAGGGTGGCGGGTCCTTCGGGGGCGGGCAGCACGACCGTGTCGTCGCGGCGGCGGGCGCCGAGCGCGGCCAGCGCGGTGAGCAGCCGGTCGGCGTCGGCGGGGTCGGCCGGGGCGATCTCGCAGAAGACTCCGCCGACCTGCTCCTTGAGCTGGGCGGGGGTTCCGGTGGCGATGTCACGGCCGTGCTCGATCACCACCACCCGGTCGGCGAGCCGGTCCGCCTCCTCCAGGTACTGGGTGGTGAGCAGCACGGCCACACCGCGGTCGCGCAGCTCGCGCACGGAGTCCCAGAGGGCGAGGCGGCTGCGCGGGTCGAGCCCCGTGGTGGGCTCGTCGAGGAAGACGACGGCGGGGTCGCGTACGAGGCAGGCGGCGAGGTCGAGCCTTCGGCGCATGCCGCCCGAGTAGCCGCGGCTGCGCCGGTCGGCGGCGTCGTCGAGGCCGAAGGCGGCGAGCAGTTCCGCGGCGCGCTCCTTCGCCCGCGCCTTGGGCAGGCCGAGGAGCCGGGCGAAGAGGACCAGGTTCTCCCGCCCGGTCAGCTCCTCGTCGACGGCCGCGTACTGCCCGGTGAGGGCGATGGCGGCGCGCACCGCCGCGGGGTCGGCGACCACGTCGTGGCCCGCGACCAGGGCGCGTCCGCCGTCCGGGGGCTCCAGGGTGGACAGCACGTTGACGGTGGTGGTCTTGCCCGCGCCGTTGGGCCCGAGCAGTCCGACGATCTCCCCCGCGCCGACGGTGAGGGAGAGGCCGTCGAGCGCGGGCCGCCCGCCGTAGGCGAGCCGCAGCCCCTCCACGACGACGGGCGCCGACGCGCCCGGTGGGCCCGCAGTGCCGCTGTCCTTGCCGGAGTTCACCGTGTTCGCACCTCTTCCGCTCTTCCCGGCCACCGGGTCGGGCCGGACAGGGCGCGAATTTACAACAGCGCGTCACTATTAGGCAAGGCATACCTAAGTTGTCGATGTCGGGGGTTCTTCGCGAGGTGGTGTCGGGAGGCGGCGCGGAGGAGGCGCGTGGAGTGAATGGGCGCTACGGGAGACCGGCCGCGCGACATGGGTGAGCTGCCGCGGGCCAGGGGTGAGCGGCGTGTGGCGCGGACGGGTCCGACGCGGCGGCGGGCGACGCCCGGTCGGCGATGCGGCGGTAGGCGACGCCCGGTCGGCGATGCGGCGGTGGGGCCGGCACGGAGGGGGGCCGCCGCGGAAACCGCGGCGCGCCCCGGCGGGGGGGGGGGACGGTCCGTCAGTCGGGGCGGGGGCCGCCGAGCCTGGCGAGTACGCGGGCGAGCTGCTCGGCATAGTGCTCGACCAGCTCCGGCGAGTCACTGTCGGCGCCGAAGAGGCCGCGGACCAACTGCGGGTAGACCGCCAGGGCGTTGCTCGCGCTCAGGGCGATGAGCAGCAGGGCGGCCGGGTCGATGCCGTCGTCGATCTCCCCGGCGCGCTGGCGTTCGCGGATGCCCTCCACCTCGTGCCCCAGCCGGGTGTCGCGGGCCTGCGCCTCGGCGTCGTCCCCGCCGGTGTACTCAAGTCCGTCCCAGGCGAGCAGGCGACCGCTGTGGTGGTCCGCCACGCTCGCCCGCACATAGCCCTTGACCATCTCGCCGAGGTCCATGCCGTCGGGGAACGCCGCCGCCTCGTAGGCCCGCCATCTGCGGCCCATTTCGCGGTACAGCCCCTCCTTGCCGTCGAAGTAGTACGCGATGAGCTGCTGGTTGACACCGGCGCGCCCGGCGATCGCGGACACCCGGGCACCGGCGAAGCCCTTCGCCGCGAACTCCTCCATGGCGGCGTCCAGGATGCGCGCCTTGGTGCGCTCGGGGTCGCGCCGCCGCTCGTGCGGGGCCGGCGCACGCCGCGCGCCCGTGTCGCTCTGCTTCGAGGCCATGCCCGGCATTCTGCCATCCGTCCGCCCAACTCATTCATCCATCTGTTTGACAGAATTATTCATCCATATAATTATGCCGCCATGAACACACCACCCCAGACCCAGGTACTCGTCGTCGGAGGCGCCCTCACCGGGCTGAGCGCCGCCCTGTTCCTCGCCCACCGGGGCGTGTCCGTGACGCTCGTGGAGCGCCATACCGACCTGCTCGTCCACCCGAGGCTGCGCGGCATCACACCCCGCACCGTGGAGGTGTTCGAACAGGTGGGCCTCGGTGGGGCGATCCGGGCGGAGAGCGCGCGGCGCGCGGACGGCGCGTTCGTACCGCTGCGGGCCGAGACGCTGGCCGGGCCCTACGAGCCGGTGGCGGAGGCGGCGGAGGAGTTCACCGACCCGCTCTCCTACGGCACGTCGGCCTTCGCGGGGATCGACCAGGACAGGCTCGAAGTCGTCCTGCGCGACCGCGCCCGCGAACTCGGCGTGGACCTGCGGTACTTCACCGAGGTCACCGCCCTGGACCAAAACGTCGGCGGTGTGACGGCGACGCTCAGGGACCGGGCGAGCGGCGACGAGACCCGGTGCCGCGCCCGGTACGCCGTCGCCGCCGACGGGGCGAGGAGCGGGACCCGTGCCCGGCTCGGGATCGAGAGCGACGGCCCGGGGGTGCTCTTCGACACGATCACCGCGCTCGTCGAGGCCGACCTCGCGCCCGCCGTCCGCGGCCGCCGGATAGGCATCGCCTACCTACAGCGACCGCGCCCGTTCAGCTCGCTGATGCCGCACGACGACTCGGGCGCGCGGTGGCTGTTCAGCACCGGCTACGACCCACGGCACGAGTCCCTCGCGGAGTTCACCCCCGAGCGGGTGGCGCGGATGGTGCGGGAGGCGTCGGGACTCGACGACGTCGCGGTCACACTGCGGCCGCAGATCCCCGGCACCGACGTCACCGTGCTCGGCTTCCCGATCGGCGCGCGGGTGGCCAGGGCGTACCGCCGCGGCCGGGTGTTCCTGGCCGGGGACGCGGCGCGCATCCAGCCGCCCACCGGCGGGTTCGGCGGCAGCACCGGCATCCAGGACGCGCACAACCTGGCCTGGAAGCTGGCCGCCGTCCTCGCGGGCTCGGCAGGCCCTGGGCTGCTCGACACCTACGACGCCGAGCGGCGGCCGTACGGCAGGCTCGCGATGGAGCAGGCGCTCGCCCGCTTCGGCGACCGGATGTCGGACGGCGCGCGGGGCGAACTGCTCCCCTACTCGGCCGTGACGACGGGCTTCAGATACGCCTCGGCGGCCGTGCCCGGCAGCCACCCGGCCGACCCGGTCCCCGCCGTCGAACTCGCCGCGCAGCCCGGCACCCGCGCGCCGCACCGCCCGACCGCCGACGGCGGCTCGACCCTCGACCTGTACGGCGACGCCTTCGTCCTGCTGGCAGGGCGCGACGGGGCGGCGTGGACGCGGGCCGCGAAGGACCTCGCGACCGCGCTGGGCGTCGAGATCCGCTCCCACGTGCTGGGCGCGGACGTGGACGTCGAGGGCGGGGAGAAGGCGCACGGGATCGGCGCCGACGGCGCGGTGCTCGTCCGCCCCGACGGCTTCGTCGCCTGGCGCGCCGCGTCGGGCGCGGCGGACCCGGCCGCCGTGCTCACCGGAGTCCTCCGCGCCGTCCTCGCCAGGTAGCGGCACGGGGCCCCACGCCCGTGGCTACAGGGCCCCGGCGATCGATTCGAGTACCTGGACGGGGCGCAGCAGGTCGGTGTACGCGATGGGCGGTTCGTGGGTGCGCGCCATGGTGAGGAACGCTTCGAGGCCCGGGACGCAGTAGTGCGCGTCGAGGGTCAACTCCCTTGCCGCCACCGCGTCCTGGGTGACGACCGTGCCGTGGAAGGGGATCTGGCGCGCCCCTTCCGGCCTGACGAGGTTCACCACCACGCGGGTGGGCCCGGCGGTGAAGACGGCCGTCACCGTGGTGTCGGTGGTGTGCGTGTGCACCGCCGAGACCGGCCCGGGCGCGAGCCGAAGGGCGACGTCGACGGGGTGGATGCCGTAGAAGAAGATGCCGCCGTGCTCGCTGGCGGGGTCGGCCGGACCCGAGGTGACCACCGCCCGGGGCGGTCCTTCGAGTGCGGTGGCCAGCGCGTCGGTGTCCGCGACCCATCGCAGCGCCGAGGACGAGGTGAGGGGCGCGTCATGGGCGACGGCGGCGTCGACGATGGCCTGTGCGTCCGTGACGGTGCAGGCGAGCGGTTTGTCGACGAAGACGGGCAGCCCCGCGGTGAGGAAGGGCAGCGCGTGCGCGCGGTGCAGACCGCCGTGCCGGTCGGTGATGATGACGGCGTCGACCGAGCGCAGCAGGTCGGCGGGCTCGTCGACGATCAGGTCGATATGGCCGGTGCGGGCCAGCGCCTCGTTCCTCGGGCTGTGTCCCCCGCTGAGCGCGACGATACGGGCGTCCCCGGCGGCCTGTCGGACGTTGAGGTGGTCGATGATGTGGTCACCGTGGCTGTTCTCGGTGCCGATGATGCCTATGCGCATGCCGGGGCTCCGTTCAGGGCGACGGAGTCGCCGGTGCGGGCGGATTCGTAGACGGCAAGGACCACTTGGAGCGCCCTGCGGCCCTCCCGGGTGCCGACGAGCGGCGGGCGCCCCTCCGCCACGGCGGCGAGGAAGTCCAGGTACTGGTCGCGGTGGGCGGTGTCTATGGAGTCCTGCCCGGCCGGTTCCGGCAGTACGGGAGCCTGGTGGTGGGCGTGCTCCGCCCCCGGCTCCTGCCCTTCGCGGGTGTGGAAGTAGGTGAGTTCCTCCCGTTCGATGACCGCGCTGCCCTGGTCGCCGTGGACGGCGAGGCGTACGGGCAGGCCCGGGTAGGCGGCGGTGGTGGCGGTGAGGGTGCCGAGCGCGCCGCTCGCGAAGCGTATGGCCGCGGACACGGTGTCCTCGACGTCGATGCGCGCGTGGGCGAGGCAGGCGTCGAAGGCCCGTACCTCGACGGGTTCGCCGAGCATCCAGACCAGCAGGTCGAGCGCGTGGATGCCCTGGTTCATGAGGGCGCCGCCGCCGTCGACGGCGCGGGTGCCGCGCCAGCCGCCCGAGTCGTAGTACTCCTGGGGGCGCCAGAAGGTGGACTCGGCGACGGCCGAGGTCACCCGGCCGAGCCGGCCCGCGGTGATGGCCTCGTGGACGAAGGCGGGCGCGGGCTGGAAGCGGCGTTGGCTGATGACGGCGACGGTGCGGCCGCTGGCGCGCTCCGCCGCGAGGATACGGTCGGCGGCCTCCAGGGTGATGTCCAACGGCTTCTCGACGACGACGTGTTTGCCCGCCTCCAGGGCCGCGACCGCCAGGTCGGCGTGGTTGCCGCTGGGGGTGCAGACGGCGACCGCGTCGATGTCGTCGCGGGTCATGGCGGCCCCGATGTCGTCGGTGGCCTCGGCGCCGAACCGGGCCGCGAGCCGCTCGGCGCGCTCCCGTTCGCGGTCGGCGACGCGGACGAGGTCGCCGCGGCCGTCCAGGGAGGTGATGAGCCGGGCGTGGACCTCGCCTATGACACCGGCGCCCACCAGCAGGAATCTCATGACGGTGCTCCGTTCGCCGGGGAGGTGTGCCGGGTGGTCCAGGAGTGGGGTGTGCCGCCCTCGTCGGCGCTGAGCTGGGCCAGCAGGGCGATGCGGGTGACGGCGACGCTCTGTGCGGTGTCGACCTCGGGGACCCGCCCCGCGGCGAGGGCGCTCAGCGCCTCGTCGCCCGGGCGGCGTCCCGGCGGCAGCGGCACCTCGTGGGGTTCGCGGGTGTCGGTGACGGCGGTCAGCGTGTGCCGCGCCCACAGCAGTTCGGCGACGCCCCGGGTGCCGGTCAGCCGCATCCGGTAGTCGCCGTGCCAGGGGGCGGCGGCCGGGGTGAGCCAGCTCACCTCGATGGTGGCGGCGAGCGTGCCCGCCCTCAGCAGCACCGCGCCGCTGAGCGGGAAGCCGTCGGGGGCCGGGGCGCTGACGGCCGTGACGGTGCCCTCGGAGGCGTGGGACAGGTGCAGGACCAGGTCGATGTCGTGGACGGCGAGGTCGGAGATGATGCCGCCGTAGCTGCGGCGGTCGAGGAACCAGGCGGGGCGCTGCGCGCGCCTGAGCTTGTGCGGCCCCGAGGCCGCGACCGTCGCCAGCTCGCCCAGCTCGCCCCGGGCGAGCAACTGCCGGGCGGCGACGGTCTCCGGGTAGTGGCGCTTCTCCAGCAGCAGCGAGACGGTGCGGCCGGTGCGGGCGGCGGCCTCCTCGATGGCGTCCAGGTCGTCGAGCGTGGTGCACAGCGGCTTGTCGGCCAGGACGTGGGCGCCTGCCTCCAGCGCGTCGATGACGGCGCGTGCCCGCTGGGCGTAGATTCCGGCGACCATGACGACGTCGGGCCCGTGGTCCGCCAGCAGCGCGCGGTGGTCGCGGTAGGACGGGACGCGGTGCGGGTGGGCGTGGGTGTGGGCGAGTGCGGGGTCGGGGTCGGCGACCGCGACGAGCGCGAGGCCGTCGTGGTGGGGAAGTTCGTCGAGCGCGTAGGTGACATGGGGGTGCGCGGCGCCGAGGACGGCCAGCCGAAGCACCGGGGTGTCTGGCATGCCGGGCATTGAAGTGCGCAACCGGTTGCACGTCAAGGGCGAGACCTCCGCCGCCCCGGCGGGAGAGTTGCAGCCGGGGCGGCGGACCCGTGCGGGATCAGGGCCGCGGCGCGGTGGTGGCGCGTACGACCAAGGACGTGTCCAGCAGCACCCGGACGTCGGAGGCGGCGCGCGCGCCCTGTTCGAGGCGCTGGGTCAGCAGGTCGACCGCGGTGGCGCCCGCCTCGCTCGCACGGGCGGACACGGTGGTCAGGGGCGGGTATGTCTGGGAGGCCATCACATCGTCGCAGCCGACCACGCTGAACTCGTCAGGGACCGCGACCTGGTGCTCGGCGAGCCCGGCGAGCACCCCGTGCGCGAGCAGATCGTCGAAGGCGACCACGGCGGTGACCCCGGAGGCGAGCAGCCCGGGCACCGCCTGCTGACCGGCCGCGTAGCTGGAGATACGGGCGGGCAGCAGGCTCGGTTCCACCCCCAGCCGCTCGGCGGTCCTGCGGAACGCCTTCCTGCGCTGGCTGTTGGCCCAGGAGCGGGCGGGCCCGCTCAGATAGGCGAGGTGCGAGTGGCCGAGGGCGGCCAGGTGCTCGACCGCCTCGGTGACCCCGGCGGCGGTGTCGATCAGCACCCGGGGCAGGCCCGGCAGGTCGCGGTTGACCAGGATCACCGGGCGCCGCGCCGCGTGGGTGCGGATCTGCTCGTCGCTCAGCCGGCTCGCCGCGAGCACGAACCCGTCGACCTGGAGGCCGAGCTTGTTCATGAGCAGGTGCTCGCGCGCCGGGTCCTCCGCGCTGTTGCCCAGCAGGACGGCGAGCCCGGCGGTGTCGGCGCGGCCCTCGACGGAGCCGATCAGCGGCGGGAAGAAGGGGTTGGCGATGTCGGGCACGATCACGGCGAGCAGCCCGTGGCGCCCCGTGGACAGGGCCTTGGCGGCGGGATTGGGCACGTAGCCCAGGTCGCGGGCGGCGGCGTGGACCCGGGCGACGGTCTCGGGGCGCAGCACCCTGGGGTTGCCGAACGCGCGCGAGGCGGTGGCGCGGGAGACGCCCGCCGCCTGGGCGACGCTGGCGAGGGTGGGCGTGGCGGGCCCTGGCGTGGTGCCGTCGGCGCGTGGGGACATGGGCGTCACTGTAGCGGCGCCGCCCCGGGCGGACGCGCGCTGTTCGCGCCATTGACGTGCAACCGATTGCACGCTTTCATGTGCGCCACCCGGGGGCCATCGGCACCCCACATTCCCGACCGCCCCGACGGAGCGGTACTCACGGCAGGAACGGCTTGTGATGCCCAGTCCCACCTCTGCCCTCGATGTACGCGTCACCACCACGCCCGAAGAGACGGGCCGCGCCGCGGCGGCCGCCGTCGCGGAGGCGCTGCGGTCCACGCTGGCGCGGAAGGGCTCGGCGCGGGTGGTCTTCGCCGCGGCGCCCAGCCAGCTCCCGCTGCTCACGGCGTTGCGCGGCCGCGACGACATCGACTGGACGCGGGTGACCGCCTTCCACATGGACGAGTACATCGGTCTCGCCCCCGACGCGCCGCAGCGCTTCGGACCGTGGCTGCGCCGCGCCCTGTTCGACCATGTGCCCCTCGCCGACGCCCTTCTCATCGACCCGGGCCCGCAGCCCGGGAAGGCGGCCCGCGGCTATGCGCGCCTGCTGGACGAGGGCCCCCTCGACCTGGTCTGCCTGGGCATCGGCGTCAACGGGCACCTCGCCTTCAACGATCCCCCGGTCGCCGACCTCGACGACCCGCTCGACGTCAAGGTGGTGGAGCTGGACGGGGCATGCCGTCGCCAGCAGGTCGACGACGACTGCTTCGAGGCGTTGGAGCAGGTCCCCACGCACGCGGTCACCCTGACGGTGCCGCGTCTGCTGCGGGCCGAGCGCCTGGTCGGCACGGTGCTCGGGCGCCGCAAGAGCGCGGCCGTGCGGGACGCGGTGTGCGCCCCGGTCGGCGCGGCCTGCCCCGCCACCGCGCTGCGCACCCACCCCCGGTGCACGCTCCACGTCGACACCGGCGCCGCCGCGCTGCTGCCGGAGGAGGTGGTGCACGGTGGCTGAGCAGCGGCTCACGGGGCGCGACCCGGACACCGGGCGGCCGCTTGCGGTGTCGGTGGCCGACGGTGTCATCACGGCGGTCGGCGAGGGCCCGGCGGACGAGACGCACTGGCTCTCCCCCGGCCTGGTGGACCTCCAGGTCAACGGTTTCGCGGGGCACGACCTGAACGCCCCGGGGCTGACCGTCGACGTGGTGAGCGCGCTCGTGCGGAGCCTGCACGCCCGCGGTGTCACCACGTTCGTCCCGACGCTGGTCACCGCGGAGCACGAGCGGACCGCGGACGCGCTCGCGGTGATCGCCGCCGCCCGCAGGGCCGATCCGCTGGTCGCGCACGCCGCGCCGTACGTGCACCTCGAAGGCCCGCACATCTCGCCGCAGGACGGGCCGCGCGGGGTGCACGCCGAGCGGTGGGTCAGACCGCCGTCGACGGACGAGTTCGAGGCGTGGCAGCGGGCGTGCGGCGGGCTGGTCGGCATGGTCACCCTCTCCCCGCACCATCCGGGCTCCGCGGCGTACATCGCCCACCTCACCGCCCGGGGTGTCCACGTCGCCGTCGGGCACACCCACGCCGACCCCGGCCAGATCCACGCGGCCGCCGCGGCGGGCGCCCGGCTCAGCACCCATCTGGGCAACGGGGCGCACGCCGTCCTGCCGCGGCACCCGAACTACCTGTGGAGCCAGCTCGCCGACGACCGCCTCACCGCGAGCCTGATCGCCGACGGCCACCATCTGCCCGCCGACACCCTCGTCGCCATGCTCCGCGCCAAGGGGCAGGACCGGTGTGTCCTGGTGTCCGACGCGGTCGCGCTGGCGGGCTGCCCGCCGGGCCACTACGAGACTCCGGTCGGCGGCCGCGTCGAACTCCACGACGACGGACGGCTGGTGGCGGCCGGCACCCCCTATCTCGCCGGGGCCGCCCGCTGTCTGTCCGAGGGGGTGGCGCACGTCGTGGCGGCGGCCGGTCTCGGTCTCGGTGCGGCGCTGCGCATGGCGACCGCGGGGCCCGGCCGGTTCGTGGCGGACCGTGGCCGCTTGGCAGTGGGCGGGCCCGCCGACCTCGTCCGTTTCGCCTTCGCGCCCGGGGACCGGGACCTCACGGTGCACACGGCCCTGCTGCTGGGGCGCCCCGCGCCCGGAGGGAGTCCACGGTGACCGCGGCACACCGGGGCGCCGAGGCGCCCGCCTTCGACGCCGACGCACACGCGTGGGCGGCGACCCTCGCCGCACTCCCGGCCACGGGCCCGGCGCGGACCGGCCCCGAGCCCTGTACGGATGCTCAACTCGCGGCGCGCATGGACCTGTTGGACGTGCCCGAGCGGGACCGCGACACCGTGCTGCGCACCTGGCCGGGACACCGGGTGGACGGCGAGCTGTGGCGCGCCCTGTGCGCCTGCCATCGCGCCCTGTTCGACGACACCGTGCCGCCCTCCCGGCTGCCGTGGCCAGACGCCCCGGCCCGCCTCGGCGCGCACGGCCGCCACTTCTACGTCCACCTCTGCCTCGCCGCGCTGCCGCGCCTGCTGGAGACCCACCGACGCCTGGGGGTCGACCCGCGCGTCACCCGGGACACCGTCGCCGACGTGGGCGCCAAGATGGCCACCTACCGCCTCGCCCACCGCACCGGGGGGCTCGACCGGCAGCGGTGGCTCGTACGGCACTTCAGGGCCACCCTCTTCCGTGTCGGCCGCCTCCAGTTCGACCGCGCCGTACTGGCGGCCGACGCCTACGGGGGCGCACCGCCGGACGGCCCCGCTGACGGGGAGCACGTCCTGGAACTGCACATCCCCGGCGACGGTCCGCTGACGCCCGGCCTGTGCGACGCGTCGCTCCGCGAGGGCGCGCGCTTCTTCGCCACCCACTTCCCCGGCGAGCGCCACACCCAGGCGGTCTGCCGGTCCTGGCTCCTGGACGAGCAGTTGGCCGCGCTGCTGCCCCCGACGTCCAACATCCTCGGATTCCAGCGGCGTTTCACCCTCTTCGGCGCCTCGCAGCCCTGCGACGACGCCGTCCTCGAATTCGTCTTCCACGCCCCGCCGGGAACGGCCGACCTCGCACGGCTGCCCCGGCGCACCACCCTCCAGCGGGCCGTCCTCACGCACCTGGAGGGCGGCGGCCACTTCCGGCAGCGCTGCGGCCGGCTGCCGCTGCCCTGACCCCCGCACCACGCACGCCGCGCCGGCACACGCGCAGAAAGGAGTAACGGCCCGATGTGGCACCGTCTGACACGGCACCGGACGCTGATCCTGCTCATGCTGCCCGGCCTGCTCTACTTCCTCCTCTTCCACTACGGCGCCTTCGTCGGCAACGTCGTCGCCTTCAAGGACTACGTCCCCTTCGACGGCCTGTGGGCCAGCCCCTGGACGGGCACCGCGAACTTCGGCCGTATGCTCGGCGACCCGGAGTTCTGGCACGCGACCTGGAACACCGTCGCGATCGCCGTGCTCCAGCTCGTCTTCTTCTTCCCGGTGCCGCTGGCGATCGCCCTGCTGCTGCACAGCCTGACCTCGTCCGTGCTGCGCCGCTTCGTGCAGTCCGTCGTCTATCTGCCGCACTTCCTCTCGTGGGTCATCGTCGTCGCCCTCTTCCAGCAAGTCCTGGGCGCCACAGGCTTGTTGAACAACGTCCTCCAGGACACCGGGCTGCACAGCGTCGACATCATCGGCAACCCGGACGCGTACAAGCCGCTCGTCGTGGCCGAGGTCGTCTGGAAGGACGCCGGCTGGGGCACCATCATCTTCCTCGCGGCGCTGATGAACGTCGACGAGCAGAGCTACGAGGCCGCCGCCATCGACGGGGCCGGCCCCTGGCGCCGCTTCTGGCACGTCACACTGCCCGCCATCCGCCCGGTGATCGTCCTCCTGCTGATCATGCGGCTCGGCGACATACTCTCCGTCGGCTTCGAACAGATGCTGCTGCAACGCCAGTCGGTGGGGCCCGAGGCGGGCGAGGTGCTGGACACCTTCGTGTTCTGGCAGGGGCTCGTGAACGGCGACACCGGGTACGCGGCGGCGGCCGGGCTGTTCAAGGGGCTCGTGGGCGCCGCCCTCGTCTTCGCCGCCAACAAGATCGCCCACCGTCTCGGCGAGCAGGGGGTGTACCGATGACCGCTCCGGCGAGCGAGCTGCGCCGCACCCGGCGCGAGACGGCGGCGGCACGCGGGGCGCGGCACCGGCAGGGCACCCCGCGGCCCGCCTGGATGGAACGCCCCGCACCCCTGACACAGGCCGGCAAGGGCCTCGCCCTGACCGTGCTGGTGGCCCTCGTCCTCATACCCTTCCTGGTCATCGTGTCGACGTCGCTGGCCTCCAACCGCGACGTCGTCGCGAACGGCGGCTGGGTGCTGTGGCCGACACACCCCACCCTGCGCGCCTACTCCACGATCCTCGGCGGCGGCATCGTCACCAAGGCGCTCGCCGTGAGCGCCGGTGTCACCCTCGTCGGCACCGCGCTCTCCCTGGCCTGTACGACCTTCCTCGCCTACGCCCTGTCGCGCCCCGGCGTCGTCGGCGGCAGGCCCGTGCTCCTGCTCGTCCTGTTCACGTTCCTCTTCCCACCCGGCATGATCCCCGCGTACCTCCTGGTCAAGGGGCTCGGCATGCTGGACACCTACGCCTCGCTCGTCCTGCCCGTCCTCGTGAACGTCTTCAACCTCGTCGTCCTGCGGGGCTTCTTCCAGGGCATCCCGGAGGAGCTGTACGAGGCGGCGCGGCTGGACGGCGCCGGGGACTGGACGATCCTGTGGCGCATCGTCCTGCCGCTGTCGAAGGCCGCCCTCGCCGTCGTCGCGCTCTTCTACGCGGTGACGTACTGGAACGCCTGGTTCCATGCCTCGATCTATCTGGAGTCGGGCCACTGGCCGCTTCAGCAGGTGCTGCGCACCTATGTGGTCGGCGGCGCGCAGATCGCCGACACGGGGCTGAGCGAGGCGGGGCAGGTGTCCGCGCCGCAGACCACGCAGATGGCGGTCCTGGTCATCGCCACCGTGCCGATCCTGCTGGTCTACCCCTTCCTCCAGAAGTACTTCACCAAGGGCGTGCTCACCGGCGCCATCAAGAGCTGACCCGGCGGCCTCCTCGCCGCCCGTCCGGCTCCCCTCCCGCTCCTCCACCACCTCCTCAGAAGGGCCGGTGACATGAACGCCCCCACCCCCTCGCGCCGTACGCTGCTCCGCTCCCTGGCGGTCGTGGGCGCCTCCCTGTCCGCGCCCGCGCTGCTCACCGCCTGCGACACCAAGGAGCACGGGTCGGTCTCCAACACCGGCAAGAAGGCCGCCGCGCTGCCCGCCTACGTGCCGCGCACGGTGGTGGAGCCGGACCTGGCGGCCGACGAACACGGTGTCCAGGCCGGGTTCCTCTCCTACCCAGGACACCTCGCCTCTGGTGTCGCGGAGCGTCCCGGCACGGGCAGGGAGCGCGTCAAGGTGCTCAGCATCACCTACGGCACACCCCCGAAGCCCGCGTCGCACAACCGGTTCTACGCGGCCGTGCAGAAGGCACTCGGGGTGCGGCTCGACTTCACCGCCGTGCCTGAGGCCGACTTCCGCGCCAAGATGACCACGGTGTTCGCCGGTGACGACCTGCCCGACATCATCAGCATCGGCGGCGGTTTCGTGCTGCCGCGGGAGGCCGAGTTCGCCCAGTCGCGCTGCGCCGACCTCACCGAGTTCCTCTCCGGTGACGCCGTCAAGGACTATCCCAACCTCGCCAACCTGCCGCCGTACTCCTGGGAGGGCGTCGGACTCGTCGGCGGGCGGCTGTACGGCGTCCCCATCGAACGGCCCAAGATCGGCGACCCGTTGTGGATCAACCGCGAGGCCCTGACCGGGGCCGGGTACCGCCCCGGCATGACGGCGGACGACTTCGCCGCCATGGCGCGGCGGGCCACGTCGGGCAGGAAGTGGGCGCTGGGCGCCTACAGCGGCTCCGCGTTCGGCTACCGCACCTTCGGGCCCTGGCACGGCACCCCCAACGAGTGGCGCATCAGGGACGGCGAGGCCACCGACATGTGGGGCACCGACGCGTTCAAGGAGATGCTGGCCTTCCATGCGAAGCTGCGCGCGAACGGCTCCTACACGCCCAACGCCACCTCGGTGTCCAACGTGGACGAGATGACGCAGTTCTACAACGGCACGGTGCTGTCCATGGTCGACGGCTTCCTCGCCTACCCCAGCGACTTCCAGGGCATCAAGGGCGCCTACACCCTCGACGCCGCCGTGCCCTACACCGTCCCCGGTGTCACCCAGCACTTCCAGCAGACCCGCGGCGCCTTCGGCTACACCCTGCTGAAGAAGGCCCCCAAGGACCGTGTCAGGCTGCTGCTGCGGGTCCTCGACTACCTGGCCGCGCCGTTCGGCACGCGGGAGTACGGCCTCACGCACTACGGCCTGGAAGGCGTCCACTTCAGGCCGAACAAGGACAACGACCCCGTGCCCACCCCGCTCGGCCTGATCGAGTCGAACACCAACCTGCCGCTGAAGTACCTCTGCGACGCCCCCAACGTCCTCTACCAGCCAGGCGGGCCCGACCTCGTCAAACGGCTGCACACCTGGCAGCGGAAGGTCGTCCCGCTGCTGGAGCCCAACGACCGCTGGGGGCTGCAATCCGAGACCTTCACGAGCCGTGGCGCCGGTCTCGACCAGATCCTCGGCGACGGTGTGACCTCGGTCGTGGCGGGGCGCAAGAAGGTCTCCGAGTGGGACGCCGTGTACAAGAAGTGGCGCGACCAGGGCGGCGCCCGGGTCGCGGAGGAGTTCCTGAAGGAACACGAGGCCACCCGTTGACCTGCCGCCGTCCGCGCACCGCCACCGGGGAGAGCGCATGAGGATCACCGAGGCCCGGGTCGTGGTCACCTGCCCCGGCCGCAACTTCGTCACCCTGAAGATCGTCACCGAGGACGGGGTCACCGGCGTCGGCGACGCGACGCTCAACGGCCGCGAACTCGCCGTCGCCGCTTACCTCGACGACCATGTCGTCCCCCTGCTCGCGGGCCGGGACGCCTCCCGTATCGAGGACACCTGGCAGTATCTGTACCGGGGCGCGTACTGGCGGCGCGGCCCGGTGACGATGACCGCCATCGCCGCCGTCGACACCGCGCTGTGGGACATCAAGGGCAAGGTGGCGGGCCTGCCCGTCTACCAGCTACTCGGCGGGCGCTCCCGGGAGGGTGTCACCGTCTACGGGCACGCCAACGCCGAGGACGTCGACGGTGTCCTCGACGAGGTGGCCCACTACAGCGGCCTCGGCTACCGCGCCGTACGCGTCCAGACCGGTGTCCCCGGCCTGGCGTCCACGTACGGCGTCGGCGGTGACCGCATGTTCTACGAACCGGCCGACGCGGCGGTGCCCACCGAGAACGTGTGGTCCACCAGCCGCTACCTCCAGCACGTGCCCACCGTGTTCCGGCGGGTGCGCGAGGAGTTCGGGCCGCGTCTGCGCCTGCTGCACGACGCGCACCACCGGCTCACCCCCATCGAGGCGGCCCGCCTCGGCAGCAGCCTTGAGCCCTACGACCTGACCTGGATCGAGGACCCGGTGCCCGCCGAACTCCAGTCCGGCTACCGGCTGATCCGGCAGCACACCACCACCCCCGTCGCCGTGGGCGAGGTCTTCAACTCCGTCTGGGACTGCAAACAGCTCATCGAGGAACAGCTCGTCGACTACATACGGGCCACCGTGGTGCACGCGGGCGGTATCACCCATCTGCGCCGCATCTTCGACCACGCGGCGCTCCACGACGTGCGCAGCGGCTCGCACGGGGCCACCGACCTGTCGCCGGTGTGCATGGCCGCGGCCCTCCAACTCGACATCAGCATCCCCAACTTCGGCCTCCAGGAGTACATGCGGCACACCCCGGAGACCGACGCCGTCTTCCCGCACACCTACCGCTACGAGGGCGGGTACCTGCACCCCTCGCAGGAGCCGGGGCTCGGGGTGGACATCGACGAGGAGCGGGCCGCCGCGTTCCCGTACCGGCCCGCCCAACTGCCCGTCAACAGGCTGGAGGACGGGACGGTGCACCACTGGTGAGCCGGCTGAACCGCGCCCTCCTGGCCCGCCTGGCCGAGCGGGACGGCCTGCGCCTGCCCGATTACGACACCGCCGACGTGGGCACGGGCGTCGTGCACCTGGGCCTCGGCGCCTTCCACCGGGCCCACCAGGCCGTCTACACCGAGGACGGGCTGCGCGGGGAGGACTGGGGGATCTGCGCCTACACCCAGCGCTCCGACGCCGCGGCGCGGGCACTGGCGCCGCAGGACGGCCTCTACACCGTGGTCGAACGCGGCGCGCAGTCGGCACCGCCCCGGGTCGTCGGCGTGCTGCGCGAGGCGCGCTGCGGTGTGAGCGATCCGGTCACCGCGCCGGAGCGGATCGCCGACCCCGCCATCAGGGTCGTCACCCTCACCGTGACCGAGCGCGGCTACCGGCTGACCCCGTCGCGCCGACTCGACGTCCGCGACCCGCTCGTGGCGCGGGACGCCGCGCTGTTCGACGCCCCGGGCCACCGGCACCGTACCGTCGCGGGACAACTCGCCGCCGCGCTGCACCTGCGCCGTGTCCGCGGCGGCGCGCCCCTCACCGTCGTGCCCTGCGACAACGTCCCAGGAAACGGGCGGGTCGTACGGGCCGTCGTCGACGACTTCTGCGCCCTGCTGCCGCACGGCGCCGCCCTGTCCGAGTGGATCGACGGGCACGTGGCCTTCCCGTCCACCGTGGTCGACCGCATCGTGCCCGCCGCGACCCCCGCGGACCGCCGTGAGACGGCCCGCCGTATCGGGGCGGACGACCTGGGCACCGTGGTGTGCGAGCCGTACCGCCAGTGGGTGGTCGAGGACAGCTTCGCGGCGCCCAGGCCCCACTGGGAGGACGCCGGAGCGACACTCACCGACGACGTCCACCCCTACGAGGCGGTCAAGCTGCGGATGCTCAACGCGGCACACTCCCTCGTCGCCTGCACCGGGGCGCTCGCCGGCCACCCCACCATCGCCGCCGCGCTCGACGACCCCCGTATCGCCGAGGCGGCACGGCAGTTGATGGCGTGCGACGCGGCACCGAGCCTGCGGGCCCCGCACGGCCTGGATCTGACGGTGTATCAGGAGACGGTGCTCGACAGGTTCCGCAACCCGGCACTCGGGCACACCACCGCCCAGGTCGCCACGGACGGGTCCGTGAAGATCCCCATCCGGCTCCTCGGCACCGTCGAGGACCGGCTCGCCGCCGGTGCGGAGCCGCACTGGGCCGCGCTCGCCGTCGCGGCGTGGATGGTCCTCATCGGGCGCGGCACGGACCGGCAGGGGCGTCCGCTGTCCGTGCCCGATCCCCTGGCCGGTCAACTGGCTGGCTCGGGCGCGCTGTTGGGGAACCCGGCGGCGTTCGTCGGCCACTTCCTCGCCGAGCGTGCGGTCTTCCCCGCCCACCTCGCGGACGACCCGGTGCTGCGCCGACTGCTGATCACACACGTACGGGACCTGCTGCGGTGAGCGCCCCGACAGGTCACGCGCGCCCGCCCATTGACGTGCAATCGATTGCACGCAACCATGTCCCGCGCCGCACGACAGCGCCCCGCGCGCCGTCGGACCGGCCGGCCGAGGCCGCTCCTGTGCGTCCCGCGTCGCCGCTCCACCCCGCTCCCCGCCACAGCACCGGCGGGGACACCGGAAAACGCGCATCCCCCACCCGCTCACCCCGAAGGAGTGCCGCCATGCATGTCCGTACGACCGGGAGAGGCAGGACCGCCGGAAGCGGGCCGGTCCTCGCGTTCACGGCCGCCGTCGCCGTTCTGGGCCTGACCGCACCGTCCGCGGCGGCCTCCGTCCCCGAGCACCCCGCGCCCAGGGCCGGGAGCTGCGGCCTGCTCTTCGACGACTTCGACTACTCGGGGACCGACGACGGCGCGCTGCGCGACCACGGCTGGGAGGTGCGCGACGGGCAGGGCGGCCCCGGGCCCTCCGGCGCGTACTGGGACGAGGACAACATCTCCTTCCCGACCGTCGACGGGGCCAAGGCCCTCGACCTCCAGCTCATCACCAACGGTGTCGCCGACGACACCACCCAGGCCGAGATCTCGCAGGCGGGCAACCGGTTCCTCGCCGGTACCTATCTGGCGCGCGTCAGATTCTCCGACGCGCCGAGCCAGGGCACCGACGGCGACCGCATCAACCAGACGTTCTTCGCGATCTCGCCCCTCGACCACAACGGGGACCCCACCTACAGCGAACTCGACTTCTCCGAGTACCTGCCCAACGGCGGGTGGGGCTCCGAGACCAGTGTGAACACCCAGACGAGCTGGTACACGACCAGCGACGACGGCTCGTCCAGCGACTCCCAGGAGGCCAGGCAGCCCGGCAGCATGGACGGCTGGCACGACGTCATGGCCACCGTCGCCGACGGACACGTGAAGTACTTCATCGACGGCACCCAGGTCGCCGACCACTCGGGCAAGTACTACCCGCGCCGCGACATGACCATCGACTTCAACCACTGGGTCATCGACCTCGCCTACCACCAGGGCGAGCACTCCAGCGTGTACCACGAGGCCGTGGACTACGTGTACCACGCCAAGAACGCGGCGCAGACGCCCGCGCAGGCCGGGGCCGCCGTGGACGAGTTGCGCTCGGCGGGGGTCGGCTACCGCGACACGGTGGACGCGTCGGACGACTGCACACCGTGAAACCCGGGTCGGCCAGGACCCACGCGTCCGTACCCCCCTGACCCACGGGTCCGGGCCGACCCCACCGCCCGACGCGCCCCGTGCCAGAGAGCCCCGTACCGTCCCAGGAGCCCCAGCAGTGCCCGTCACCCTCTTCCCCGCGCCCCGCGCGATGACCACCGCACCGGGCGGCGCCGCGCTCGACGCGCCGCTGACCGTCACCGTCGACACCGCCGTGCCCGCCCAGGGCTACCGCCTACGCACCGGCCCGGAAGGCGTCACCGTACGCCACCGCGACGCCGCCGGGCTCCGCTATGCCCTCCGGACGCTCGACCAGCTCCGCGGCGCGCCGGAGTACGAGGCCACCGGCTACACCGTCGACGACCACCCCGACTTCGAGCGGCGCGGCTTCCTCCTCGATGTCAGCCGCGACCGCGTCCCCACCCGCCGCACCCTGGAGCGCTGGCTGGAGATCCTCTCCCTGGCCCGCTTCAACCAGTTGGAGCTGTACACGGAGCACACCTACGCCTTCCGCGACCACCAGCCGGTGTGGCGGGACGCGTCGCCGCTCACCGAGGACGACCTGCGCTGGCTCGACGGGCGCTGCGCCGCGCTCGGCATCGAACTCGTCGCGAACCAGAACACGTTCGGCCACATGGAGCGCTTCCTCGCCCACCCGCACTGCGCGCACCGTGCGGAGAACCCCGAGGGCTTCGAACGCGGCGGCGTCCACCGCCCGCCGAGCACCCTCGAACCCACCGCGGACAACGCCGAGTTCGCCCGTAACCTGGTCGCCGAGGTGGCCGGGGTCCTGCGCGGCCGACGTGTGAACATCGGGGCCGACGAGCCCTTCGAGCTGGGCACCGGGCGCTCCCGCGAGCGGGTGCGGCAACAGGGCCTCGGCACGGTCTACTTCGACTACGTCACCGCCGTGCTGCGCCCCTGGCTCGACGCCGGCTACACCGTGGAGTTCTGGGCCGACGTGTTCGCCGAGCACCCCGAGCTGCTCGACCGGGTGCCGCCGGGCGCGGTGGCGGTGGTGTGGCAGTACGACTCACCGGAGCACGTGGCCCGCGTCCTGGACGCCGGTGACGGCGAGGCCGCCGAGGACGGCGTGGATTCCGGCGGCGCCGCTGACACCGGAGGCGCCGGTGGTGCGGAGGCGCGGGCCTGGCGGCTGCGGGGCGCGGATCTGGGGCGGTTGCGCGCCGGGTTCCGCCATGACGCCCGGCTGCTTGCGGGGGCCGGTGTGCCGTACTGGGTGGCGCCCGGGGCCGGGAACTGGAACAGCGTGCTCGGCCGTCTCGACAACGCCGTGGAGAACATGGTGGACGCCGCCGAGGCGGGCCTGGAGCACGGCGCCCTCGGCTATCTGCTCACCTCGTGGGGCGATCACGGCATGTGGGACGCCCCGTCCGTCGCCTTCGGCCCCGCGGTCCTCGGCGGCGCGGTCAGTTGGTGCTGCCGTACGAACCGGGACCTGGACCTCGCCGCCGTCCTCGACACCCACGTCCTGCGGGACGCGGCGGCGCTCATGGGCGGGGTGCTGGTCGAATTGGGCCGTGTCTACCGGATGTTGGGGGTGCCGCTGCTGAACGGCTCGCCCGTCGCCCGCGCCCTGTTCCCGGACGCGGGCCCGCCGCTGCCCGCGCTGCCCGCCCCCGAGGCGCTCGACCACGTCACGGCGGTGCTGGCCGACTGCCGCCGCGAGCTGGCCGCCGCGGACCCTGCGGCCGCCGACGGCGACGTGGTGCGCCGCGAACTCGCCCACGCCGTCGGACTGTCGGAGTTCGCGGTGGACGTCCTGCGCGCCCGTGCCGCGGCCGGTGGCGGCGACGCCGCGGCGATCGCCCCCGACACCGCCCGTGGCCTGCTGCGCCGCCTGGAGCCGCTGCTCGCCGAGCAGCGCGCGTGCTGGCTGCTGCGTGCGCGCCCCGGCGGCCTCGACGACAGCATCCGGAAGATCGACCCGCTCCGCCACGCACTGCTGCGGGCCGCCCACGGCTGACACACGTCGGGTGGTGCCCTCCCCTCTCCGTAGGGAGGGCGCCACCCGCCGCATGGCCAGGTTATACGGTGCTCAGCCGGGGAGGACGCAGACCGCGGCGGTGGCCGCGAAGGGATCGCCGACCGGGGTGAGCGCCCCGCTGCCGGCGTCCCGGGCGAAGGCGGTGACGGTGCCCGAGTTCTGGTTGGCGGCGAACAGCCAGGCGCCGTCGGAGGTGAGGGCGATATGGCGCGGGTAGGCGCCGCCCGCGGGCACGGTGTCGAGGAGTTCGGGCGCGCCCCCGTCGCCGCCGAGGGCGTAGCGGGCGATGCTGTCGTGGCCCCGGTTGGAGACGTACAGGTGGGCCCCGTCAGGGGAGACGACGGGCTCGGCGGGGTAGTTGCGCTCCCCGTCCCCGCCGCCCGGGGGCACGGTCGGCAGCGAGTCGCCCGGGGTGACCTTCCCGGTGTCCCCGTCATAGCCGCAGACCGTGAGGGTGTTGCCCAACTCGTTCGCCACGTACAGGTATTGGCCCGAGGGGTGGAACGTGGCGTGCCGGGGTCCCGCGCCGGGGGTGACGGCGGCGGCGGAGACGGCGGCGAGTTTTCCCGTGCCGGTGTCGAGGCGGTAGGTGTAGACGGTGTCGGTGCCCAGGTCGACGGCGAGCACGAACGCGCCCGCGGGGTCGTTGAGCACCATGTGGGTGTGCGGCCCGCTCTGCCGGTCGGGGTCGGGTCCTGAGCCGGTGTGCTGCACCAGGTCGGTGCGGTCGCCGAGGGAGCCGTCGGCGGCGAGGCTGTGCACCGAGACGCTGCCCGAGCCGTAGTTGGCGCTCAGCAGATGGCCGCCCGCGGCGTGTACGGCCAGGTGGCAGGGGCCGGTGCCGCCGGTGTCCGCGGTGCCGAGGACGGTGAGGCCGTCGTCGGAGGCGGTGAGGGCGGTGACGGAGTCCTCGTTCTCGTCGACGGCGTAGCGCAGGCCGCCCTCCCCCGCGGCCAGGAACGACGGGTCGGGCACGGAGGCCGCGCCCGTGCCGGTCAGGGCCCCGGTGGCGGTGTCGTAGGCCGCGAGGGCGATACCGGGGCCGCCGGAGGAGGTGTAGGTGCCGATGAGCAGCGGGCGGGTGTCCGCCGCCGCGGCTGCGGGGGTCCTCCGGCCCGCTGCGGCGGTGGGGCCTGCCGCGGTGAGGCCGGCCAGGGCGGCGGCTCCCGCGGCGCCGAGCAGGAGCCGCCGGGTCAGCGGGGCTCCGGGCGGCGCCGGGGCGTCGGGGTGGGCGTGGCGTTCGTCGGTCACGGGCGTCCTTCCTGTGGGGCGCAGACGCGTGCGGCGCTGCGGTGCGCGCCGCGGGTGCGGGTGCGGGTCCACCGCGCGGCGCCGGGTGCCGCGCGGTGGGGCGCGCGACGGACGCGTTGGCGGAGACCGCTCCCCGCAACCGTGCCCGCACTCCCCCGCTCCGATCAAGACAGCGTGGCCGACGGGATCGCGGGCCGGGTGGCGGGTGTCAGGGGCGGGGTCCCGCGGTGCCGTCCGTGGGGATGTGGAACTCGCCGCGGCTGAGGACGCGTCCGTCGTAGTAGCCCGATTTCACCGAGTCGTTGGAGTTGTACGCGGGGTTGGTGAGGTAGTCGAGCCATACGTTCCAGTAGACCCATCTCGGCTGGGCGGTGAGCTGGTCCGGCTGGGGGACGCTGCCGACCTCGGCGAGCGCCATGGGCTTGTCGCCCGCGATGTCCGACAGCGCCCGGTACCAGTCGTCGCCCGCGAACCTGTCGTTCCAGACGTCGAGTCCGACGACGTCCACGTAGTCGTCGCCCGGGTAGTAGTCGGCGGCCTGGGAGGCGCCGCCCGCGACGTCCTTGAGGGCCCACACCCAGACGATGTTGTCGAGGCCCTTGGACTCCAGGTAGTCGTGGGTGAGCCGGAACAGCGCCGCGCTGCCGTCCTGCCCGGCCCTGCCGCCCCACCACGCCCAGCCCTCGTTCATCTCGTGCTGCGGCCGGAACAGGACGGGGATGCCGGCGTCCTTCAACTGCTGGAAGCAGGGCACGAACTGGTCGAGCTTGCGCAGGTAGTCGGTGTTCAGCGCGGTGCCGTCGGTGAGCACGTCATGCCACTCGTCGTCCGCGAGGTGGCTGCCCTTGACCGGGTCGGAGCCGCCCTCGAAGTCGCAGGTGGCCACGTCGGGGCGGCAGGCGTGCATCATCAGCCCCGGCAGGGCGCCCGCCGCCCACTCGCCCTCGGCCTCGTCGATGACGGTCTGCCGGTTGTCGATGTCGTTCTGGCTGAAGCCGAAGTCGCCGTTCCAGACGCCGGGGTACTTCCCGGTGATGTCGTGGACCTTGTTGATCCAGGCGGCGGGGTCGCTGTTGGCGCCGCCCTGCTGCCCGGAGAGCACCTTGCTGCCCGTCAGGCTGCTCAGGTACGCGATCTCGTCCGCGGCGGTGACGCCCTGGCCGCCGGGCGGGTCGGCGGCGGCGCTGCCGCCGGTGAGGGTGAGCGCGGTGCCGGTGAGTGCGGCAGCGGCGACGGCGGCGAGCAGCGGCCGGATTCTGGCGCGTGGGGACATGGGGGTGCCTCTCGTGGGGGGGGATGTGGGGGATGCCGGCTGGGGGGTCGCGGCTTCGCGGGCGGGTGGGGCGGTGGCCGGTCAGCGCGCTGCCGTCGGGTGGGCCGTGTCGTGGGCGGGCGCTGCGGAGGGGACCTGGACGTCGCCCTGGCTGAGGACGCGGGGGTCGCCGAAGGTGGCCTGGAGGCCGGAGGCGGAGTTGGCGGAGGTGAGGTAGTCGGCCCAGATCATGAACCAGGTCCACCGGGGCTGCGCGGCCAACTGCGAAGGCGAGGGCGCGGTGCCGACCTCGGCCAGCGAGACGGGCTTGCCGTGTGCCACGTCGAGCAGCGCCCGGTACCAGTCGTCCGTGGGAAAGCCCTTGTTCCACGGGTCGAGGCTGGCGACGTCGACGTAGTCGTCGCCCGGGTAGAAGTCGGCCACGCCCGAGGAGCCGCCTGCCGCGTCGGTGTCCTTGACGTTCCACACCCAGACGATGTTGTCGAGGCCCTTGGACTCCAGGTAGTCGTGGGTGAGCCGGAACAGCGCCGCGCTGCCGTCCTGCCCGGCCCTGCCGCCCCACCACGCCCAGCCCTCGTTCATCTCGTGCAGCGGCCGGAACAGGACGGGGACCCCGGCGTCCTTCAACTGCTGGAAGTACGGGACCGCGGTGTCCAGCTTGGCCTTGTAGTCGCTGTTCATCCGGGTGCCGTCGGTGAGGAGTTCGCGCCACTCGTCGTCGGAGAGACTGCTGCCGTTCACGCCTCCGTCGAACTCGCAGGTGGCCACGTCGGGGCGGCACATGTGCCAGGTGAGGTTGACCAGTGAGCCGTTGCCCCACTCGGTCTTCGCCTGGTCGGTCATCGTCTGGCGGTCGGCGATGTCGTCGGCCCTGAAGCCGAGTTCGCCGCCCCACAGGCCGGGCCATCGCCCGGTGATGTCGTGGGCCTGGGCGGTGTACTGCGAGGGGTTGTTCAGCGGTTCCTTGTTGTGGACGCCGCTGACGACGTGGTTTCCGTCGATCTGGCGCAGGTAGTCGACGACGGACGCGGGCGTGGCCGCCGGTGCCGCCGCGGCCGGGGCCGGGGCGGCGGTGAGCCACGCGGCGGCGGCCAGCGGCAGCGAGACGAACGCCGCCAGGGTCTTGCCGATGGGGGTCTGCGGTTTCACGGGAACCCTCTCATGGTGCGTCACATGGGGGTGGAACGTTGCAGGTTGTTCCGTGTCGGACCAGGGGAGGCCATGGGGCCGCGGTGGGGGTGCGGCGCGCAAAGGCCGACGTCTGGAAGCTAGAACTCGGCCATGGCCATGTCAATGGATGGGGCGCGGCGAGACTAAAACGTACCAGTAAAACGGGTCCCGTACGGCCGCCGATGGCGCGGGGACGGGGCGGCGGAAACCCGGCGGCGGGGCAGGTCTTGGCCCGGGTCAGCGCAGCTCGGGCGCGGGCGGTGCCGTGGAGCCGCGGGGGACAAGTCCTGGCACCTCGACCGCGTGCGAGGTCGCCTCGCGTCCCGCCATCACGTCGAAGAGGGTTTCGGCCACGTCGGCGCCGAAGGAGAAGATGTCGTGCCGCATGGCCGAGAGGGTGGGCCTGGTCAACTGGCAGAGCTGGGAGTCGTCCCAGGCCAGCAGGGACAGGTCGCGCGGTACGGAGAGGCCGAACTCGGCGGCGACGCCGAGCGCGGTGACGGCCATGATGTCGTTGTCGAAGACGATCGCGGTGGGCCGCTCGGTCGACAGCAGCAGGGTGCGGCAGGCGCGTGCGCCCTGGTCGGCGGAGAAGTCGGCCACCGCGGTCCCGGCGGTGAGGCCGAGTTCGCGTGCGGTGTCGGTGAACGCCCGGGTCCTGATGGCGCTGTGGCCGAGTTCCGCCGGTCCGCTGACCCGGGCGACCCGGCGGTGCCCGAGGGCCGCGAGATAGCGCACGGCCTCCACGGTGGCGGCCGCGTCGTCGGTCCAGACCGAGGTGAAGGGGCCGGTCAGCGAGGGGTGTCCGACCGCGACGGCGGGCAGGCCGACGGCGGAGAGCGCGGGCACGCGCGGGTCGTCGACGCGCAGATCGACGAGGATGCTGCCGCCCACCCGGCCGCCCTGCCACCACTCGCGGTGCACCTCGGTCTCCTCCGCCGGCTCCACGAGCCGCAGCAGCAGGGAGCAGGAGCGGCGGCTGAGGACGCTCTCGATGCCGGAGATGAACTCCATGTAGAACGGTTCGAGCCCGAGCATGCGGGCCGGGCGGGCAATGGCGAGTCCCACGGTGTGGGCGGTGCCGCCCGACAGCGACTGCGCGGCCTGGTTGGGGCTCCAGCCCAGCTCACGCGCGGCGTCGAGGATGCGCTGCTTGGTCTTCGCCGAGACCCCGGGCTTGCCGTGCACGGCGAGGGTGACGGCCGAGGGTGACACGCCCGCGAGCCTGGCCACGTCCTTGATCGTGGCCTTGCGCCCGCCCCCCGGCGCCGTCGTCCGCACCACAAGCCCGCCCGCCTTCGTTCCGCCGCCGTACGCCCCGGGCCCGCCGTGCGGCGGTGGAGCGTACGAGTACCAGGAGGCATCACCCTACCCGCCCGCCGGAGGAGGCCCGCCGGGACCGAGGGAGACCTCGGTACGCCGCCTTCCGCCCAGCCTACTTGAACGTTTTATACGGCAGCAGGGCCCGGGGTTCCGGGGCCCGTTCGGCCCGCGCGCCCACGCGTGTCGGGCAGCGCGGTGAGGTGCGACACGCCGGTGCCGCCGAGTATGCCCTGCGTGCCGCGGGGACCGGTGCCGGGCGGGTGCCGGTGGCGGGCGACCGCTCGCGGTGAGCAGCCGGAAGGGCCGGTCGCGGGGCGGGCCGCCCTACCCGTCCGGGCCCCCGGGGCACGCGGCGGCCGCGGTCACCTCCTCGGCGTCAACGAGGCGTACCGTGACGTCGCCCGAGGCGGTCCGCAGCAGCAGGCGCGCGCCGTCCGTCCGTACGGAGGTGGCGCACAGCACGCCCGAGGGGGTGCGCACCAGGACGCGGGGGCCCTCGTCCCCCGGGCCGTACCAGGTCAGCGCCACCCCCGCCACGAGCATCGCCCCGCAGGCGATGGTGAGCGCCACGCCGCGGGCGAGGGCCCGTGCCGTGCGGCGGGTCTCCATGTGGTCGCCGAGGCGTACCGCGAGGGCCCCGGCGGGCGGTCCCGTGGGCAGGCGGCGGGCGGCCGGGGCCCCGTGCGCGGCCCGCAGCAGGAGCAGCGCGCCCGACGTGCCCAGGACCAGACACAGCGACAGCGCGCCGCCCACCAGGGCGTCATAGGGCGACGCCAGGCCGCCGACGTCGGTACGGCCCCTGACCAGGCCGAAGCTGAGGAGTCCCACGAAGAGCCCGGCCAGCCCGTTGCGCCAGGCGAGGGCCGCGGCCCTGGCCCTGGCCAGCTCGCCCGCGAGGAGTCTTCTGGCGGCCCGGCCCGCCTCGCGGTCCGCGGGCGTCCCCGAGGGGCCGGGGCCGACCCGGTAGCGCGGGGTCACCCCGGCCCCCGTCCCGTGACGCGCTCCACGACGACGTTCCAGTAGGCGCCGCATCCCTTCTCGTCGGCGGGGCGCCCCGGGTGCCGTGTCCCGCACTCGCAGAGCACCGGTACGTACGCCCGTGGGCCGCGGCGGCGCGGTGAGCGGAAGACGCGGTCGGTGTGCGTGCAGGAGAACGCGCATCCGCACCGGGGGCACCTGCCGTGCAGCACGACGAGACCCACGTCGACACCCTCGACGCGCAGCCCTGCCGTGTAGCGCGCCGCGTAGTCGTCCCCCGAGGTCTCCAGATACGCGACCGGGGCGCCATCGGGCGCCGGTGCCCCCTGTGTCACCGCGCCCTCCCCCGCTTCGCGCCTGACGGACCATCCAGCATGCCGACTCCGGCGCACGCGCCGCCACGCCGGACCGGGCGGAAACCGGTCAGAAACCGGGCGTGGTCCGGGCACGTTGCCGCAAAGGCGACCGGAGGCACGGCCACATGCCCGGGAAACCGGGCACCATGGCGAAAGCCGGAAGAACAGGGCAGGGTGCTGCGGAGAACGGAAGGGCACGGAAGAGCACGAAGGGTGCGAAGAGGGGGACGGGGGCGATCGGGGATGGCTGGGGACGGGGACGTACCTGCGCAGGAGCGTGCCGCCAAGGTGCTGGCGCGGGCGGCCGGGTTCCGCGTGCCGTTCGATCCGGGCCAGTACGAGGGGCCGCGGGGCACGGAGTTGGACACGCTGACGGACGAACTCGACACTGTGCTGGGCGCACTGGGCGGTTCGCGGGGCAGAACGGGCGGACTCGACGACGGCTCGCGGGACCGGCCTGATGGTTCACCGGGCGCGGTGGGCGCGGTGGGTGCGGCGGCGGGCGCCGCGGGGAGCGGTGCGGCGGCGGTCGTCGCGGCCCGGCTCGGCAGATGTGTGGCCACCAGGTTCGTCCTGGCGGGCGCGGCCGCCGACCGGGAGAGGGCGCTGCGGCTGCTGGAGGAGGCCCGTGCGTCTCACCTGCTTGACGGCGAGGAGCGGGAGGCGGCGCGCCGGGACCTCGTGGCCATGCTCGGCTCCCGGTTCGTCCTGGTGGAGCGCGAGTACGGGCAGGGGGGCGAGTGGCCGCTCGACCGCTTCAGGTCCGCGCTGGCGCTCGGCAGGCCCCTGGAGGCGGGCGGCTCCGGCATCGTCGAGGACACCGAGCTGGTCGTACGCCTGCTGCTCGAACGTCGGCAGGACGGCATGTCCGCCGAGGAGCACGCCAGCCTGAGCGCCCTTGGCGAGTTGGCGGGGACGCTGCTGAAGGGCGACATCGGGGCGTTCGTGGCGGGTGCCAGGCGCATCGCCTCGTCCATGCCGCCGGAGGCAGGACCGCTGCGGGCCCTGGTCCCCCAGATGGTCACGATGCTGGAGGAGGGCATCGCGGCGCAGCCGCCCGGGGCCGGGGAGACCGGCCACGCCTGGCCGTACGAGCCCGAGACGCCCGAGGAGGCACGCCAGACCCTGACGCAGCTCGCGGCCCTGGCGGAGGTGGCGGTGCCCGGCAGCCTCACCCCGGAGGACCTGCCGAGGCTCGTCGCCGAACTGGCGGGAGCGGAGGGCGGCGCTGCCGAGGAGCAGGGGCGCACCCCGGTGTCGTCCCGGATGGTCGCCGCCCAGTTCCACACCGCACTCGCCGTCCGTACCGGGGACATGGACGGGTTCCGGGAGTCGCTGCGGCTGATGCACGAGGCGTCGGCCGACGGGGAACTCGACGGCGGCTTCTACGGCGACTGGCTGCGCACCGTCGTGCCCCAACTGCTCATCGGGGCGTTCGTCACCGGGGGGAGCCTCCAGCACCACGACCTGGCGAGGGTGCTGCTGGAGGACGAGTGGGAGGAGGTGCCCGACGGCACCACCGCGGCCACCCTGCGCATGCTCTGGGAGATCGTCCGGCTGCACATGGCGTTCGAGTCCGCCCTGGACGACCACGACGACGCGGCGCTCGAAGACCTCACCGGGGCGCTGTGCGAACTGGAGGTGGACGAAGGCTTCGACGCCGCCGAGGAGTGGACACACGCCCCGCTGGGGTTCCTGCTCGGCAGCGCCTGTCTGGCCCGCGTCGTGCTCGCCCCGCCAGGGGAGGGCAGGACGGACCTGCTGCGCGCCGCCACCCACCACTTCGCACGGACCCTGGACACACCGGTGGAGCTGCCGGCGCTCCGGCACTTCCTCGACACCGCCTGGGCTCCCCTGCTCGCCATGACCGCGATTTTGGAGTCCGACCCGGGACGCATCGCCGAAGGCGTCAGACGCAGCCGGGAGGCGCTGGAGAGCCCCGGTTTCAGCTCGGACTTCAGGTCCAGGGCGCGCAGCGGTGTCGCCATCGCCCTGCACACCCTGCACGGGCTCACCGGTGAGCCCGGGCCGCTCGACGAGGCCGTCTCGGAGATGGAGCGGGCCCTCGCGGAGCTGCCGTCCGGCGTGCCGGGAGGCGCCGGGCTCACCTGGGACCTGGCGGCGCTGCGCGCCGAGCGTGCCGCGCCGCGGGGCGACACGCCCGACGGTGGCGAGCTGTGCGCCGCGGTGGAGTCGGCCCGTGACTCCCTGCGGCTCGCCGCCGAGGACGTGCTGCTCCAGCAGGGGGTGGGGCGCGGGCTGCGGGTCGCGCGAACCGCGGCCGAGCGGGGCCGTAGAGCCGCCTTCTGGGCACTGCGCGCGGGACGCGCCGAGGACGCGATCGCCTGCCTTGAGGCGGGCCGCTCCCTGGTGCTGGGCGCCGCGGCCGTGTCGGCGGACGTGGCGGACCGGCTGGCGGCCCTGGGCGAGGGCGAGTTGGCGAAGCGGTGGCGTGACGGCCCCTCCGGCGGCGCCTTGGACCCGGTCGGCGGACTCTCCCCGCTGGAACTGGTGGCGGCGGCGAGCGCGGAGACCGACGGGCCTCCCGCCGATCCGGCGCGGCGCTCCCCGCTCGAACTGCTCGCCACACAGGAAAGGACGGCCCCCGGTCTCCCGGGCGACCTGCGGCGCCGCTCGCTGGACGCGTTACGCGGCGACGGCGCCGACCTGGCCCCCGCGCCCGTCCCCGTGGCCGAACTCCGCGCCGGACTGCGGGAGTCGGCGGCTGACGCGCTGCTGTACCTGGTGCCCGGTGTCGAGGAGGGCGACGGCGCCGTGGTGGCCGTCACGCCCGGGGGCCCGGTACGCGTGGTCCACCTGCCGGTACTCGCGCCCGCGGGGCGCGCGCCGGTCGCGGAGTACCTGGCGGCGGGCGCCGACCTCCAGCGTCTGCGGGACGGTGACGGGGACGCGGGCGGTGACGGTGTGAACCCGAGGGAGGACCGGCGGGCCGAACGGCGCTGGCTGCGCGCCCTGGACGGGATGTGCGCCTGGGCGGGCGACGTGCTCGGGCCCGCGCTGGACGGGCTCGGCGTGTGGCAGCGGGCGGACCGCGGCGGCGCCTGCTCCCCCGTCACCACCGGTGCCGGTGTCCACGCCCATGGCCATGCCGGTGGTGCCGGTGCCGGCACTCATGCCGCTGCCGGTGGCGCCCTCGTACCGGATGTGCCGGGCACGCCGAGTGTGCCGGGCACGCCAGGCATGTCGGGCGTGGCGGGCGTGCCGGGCGTGGCGGGCGTGCCGGGCGTGGCGGGCGTGCCGGGCGTGGCGGGCGTGCCGGAAGGCGCCGACGCTCTGCGGCTTGTGCTGGTGCCCTGCGGTGACCTGGGTGTCGTGCCCTGGCCCGCGGCCGTGCTCACACCGCCCGCCTGGCACCATGCGCCGGGTCCGACGCGGGCGTGTGACGTCGCCGTCGTCGCCCATGCCGCCTCCGGCAGGGAGTTCCTGCGGGCCGCGGCGCGGCGGCGGCTTGAGCCCGCCGGGCGGCCCGCGCTGGTGTACCACGCCGTGGACGACCTGGAGTGGGCCGAGGAGGAGATCGACACCCTGGAGGCCGTGCTCTACCCGGGGGCGGTCGTCCACCGGCCCGACGGCGCGCCCGCCACCCCCGACACCGTGCTCGCCCTGCTGGGCGGCGGGCCGGCCGCCCCCGCCTCGCTCGTCCACCTCGCCTGCCACGGGGTCGCGGGGCCCGACCCGACACGGTCCGCACTCCACCTGGCCGCGCCCGACACGCCCGGACGGACCGGCAGCGGCGGGCAGCTCACCCTGAGCACCCTGCTCGAAGCGCCCGCGGAGGGCGACGCGTTCCGGGCCGCGGGGCCGCTGGTCGTGTGCGGCGGCTGCGAGACCGACCTGACCACCCGCGACCACGACGAGGCGCTGACCGTGACCTCCGTGATGGTGCACCGGCTGGCCGCCGACGCCATCGGCACCCGGTGGCGGGTGGACGACCAGTCGTCCGAGATCATGATGCTCGTCCTGCACGACGCGCTCTCCCGGGGGCTCGCCCCACCGGACGCGCTGCGCGCCGCCCAGCGCTGGATGCTCACCGCACCGGAAGAACGGGCGCACGTCCCCGCCCTGCGCGGCCTGCGGGCCAGACGGCTTTCGCAGGACTTCCGCGACCGGCCCGACATCTGGGCGGCGTTCGTCCACCACGGCAACCCCGCACCGGCGGCACCCGCCGCCACGCCCGAAGGAGAGCGCGCATGACCTCGCAGGAGCTGCTCGGGCTGCTCACCTACCACTGGACCACGGTCGTCACCGAACTCGACGCGGACGACCTCGCCGATCTCACGGCCACCCTGCGGGAGATGAGGGAGGCGGCGGCCGACCCCGCCGCCGTGGCGCGCGCGATGCGCCGGCTGAAGCGGACCCTGTCCGCGCTGCCGCCGGGGCACCCCGTGTCCGAGGCGCTGGGCGGCCACCGCTACGCCGGGGCCCCCGGCGAGCTGCCGGGCCCCGCGGCGGTCGACGCGGTGCTCGACGTGCTCGGCGCCCCGCCGCCCGACCCCGGTGAACTGCTGCGCAGGGCGCGAGAGCGCATCCTCGCCGTCCCGGCGCTCTCCGAGGAGGAACACACCGCGCTCCGGGGCGGCCAGGGCCCGCCGCCCGCCGGGCTGATCCGGCTGCGCGACCCGGAACGCGGCGTGCGCTACCCCCGCTTCCAGTTCGCGGCGGGCACCGCGGAGCCGCTGCCCGTCGTGCTGCGGATCAACGGGCTCCTGCGCGCCGACCTCGACCCGTGGGGCGCCGCCGACTGGTGGCTCGGCGCCAACCGCTGGCTGGGCGGCGCCCCCGCCGCGCTGCTCGGCGTGCTGCCCGAGGGGGAGTTGGAGCGCGCCGCGGCGGAACTCGTGGGAGCCCCCTGATGGCGGGTCAACTGCCGCCCACAGTCGCGATGGAGCCGCTGCTGACGGTCCTGCCCCCGGGCACCGAGCTGTGGCGCTGCCACGAACACCGTTACGAGGCGGGGGCGTTCAACCCGAACGTCGCGCACGAGTTCTTCAAGGGCAGCCGCTTCGACCCGACGGGCAAGGACCCGTACCCGTATCTCTACGCGGCCCTCGACCCGGTCACCGCGCTGAGCGAAGTGCTGCTGCGGTCGGTCGAGTTCGGCGTCGGCGGGGTGCGGCAGATCCCGTGGGCGCAGGCGTCGCGCTACACCCTGTCCACGGTGCGCACCACGGCGGAGCTGTGCCTGGTGGACCTCACCACCGCGGAGGGGCTGGCCGCCGTGTGGCAGGACCACTGGCTGATCGACACCGAGGAGTACGCGGGCACCCGGTACTGGGTGCGCATCATCCGGGAGCGCTGCCCCCGGGCGCAGGGCCTGTGGTGGACGTCGAAGCGCTGCCGTCCGCGCCCCGCGCTCCAGCTCTTCGGGGACCGCTGCCCGCCCGTGCCCCTCGCCCCCGGGACGCGGGAGGGCCTGCGGCTCGGGTCGGCGGAGGATGCGCGCGCCGTCAACAGGCTGCTCGCGCCGCTGCACGCGGTCATCTCCGTACCGGAGGTACGGGACGGGCCCGGCGGGTGAGCGGGGGCGGGCAGCGCGGAGCCGCCCGGCGCGCGGGCGCCCCCGAGGTGGGGGGCGCGGCGCGCCGGGCGGCGGTGTGTCGGGCCACGGTTGTTGCCGGGCCCGGTGTGTCGGGCGGCGAGTTCTGTGGGACGGCCCTGGCCCGCCGGGCCCGTTTCAGCCGGTCTCGCCCGCCGGTGCGGCGGGCAGTGGCGGCGGCAGCAGGGGCCGGTTGCGCGAGAGGCGCATCGCCGACTCGGTCAGGGCGGGGTCCCTCGCACCCGCCATCACCCCTTCCAGGTACTCGTGGGCGGCGGCCTCGTGGAGTTCACGGGTCGCGGCGATCAGTTCGTCCGTGGCGTCCCTGCGGTCCTGCTGCCGTGACTCGGCGGTCTCCGTGACGCTGCGGGCCCGCTCCGTGGCGGCGATGCTCTCCTCGCGCCGCCGCCCCAGCTCCGCGTGCCGCTCCACGGCGGAGCGGAAGGCGTCGAGCAAGGGGTGCTCCCTGAACAGCCCGAGCAGCAGCCCGACACCGCCGGAGAGCAGCAGCAGCGCGGTGAACAGCCAGGTCACCGTCTGGGACGACAGGTGCAGGTTGTCCACCAGGGTCCCGGTGGAGCCGGACGGGTCGTCGAGCCCGCGGAAGCCATCGGCGCCGTCCGCGGGCGGTACCGGAGTGTCGTGCTGGAGCACGTACTTGGCGCGCAGGGTGCCCAGCGCCCACGTCAGGCCGGCCCACACGCCGAGCAGCGAGAGCGCAGGAACCCAGCCGGACCGGGGCGAGCCCGTGCCCGCGCGCCAGCGCAGCATGTGCCCCGCCAGGTGCGGGACGGTCAGCATGATGACCGCGGAGGACACCGCGAGCGTGCCGGACAGCAGGTCCCCGCCCGAGCTGCCGACGCCGTGGAAGGGCTGGTACGCGACCCAGTAGACCGGCACCTCCACGGCCATGACGACGAGCAGCAGCGCCCAGGTCAGCCACCGGGGCAGCCCCGGGCGGGTCTGCAGGCCCTCCCAGCCGAACGCAGAGGCGCTGTCGCGGGTCTCCTCGCGGGCGGCACGGTACTCGTCCCACAGCGGGGCGGGGGTGTCGGTGTCGTCGTCCGCGCCCTTCGTGGACACCGCGACCCAGTCGTCGCCGTCGGGCTCCCCCGCACCCGCACCCACCGCCGACTGCCCCTGAGGGGGTGCCAGGGGGCTGTCGGGCGCCGGTGTGCCGGGCGCGTCGGGGAAGCGGGTGCGCAGCCACCGCTCCTCCATCCGCTCGCGGAGCCGGTCGCGGAAGCGCAGCCAGCGCGCGGACCTGGAGGCGAGCAGGTCGAGTTGGCGCCTGGCCGCCTCGATGTCACGGCGGGCCTCCCGCAGCCGCTCGTCCAGCAGCCTGGTGTCGCGCTCGCCCGAGGCCACGTCGGACGCCGCCTGGGCGTCCCGTACCCGGGCGGCGTTCTCCCGGTCGCTCAGCTCCTGCTCCCACCGGTGGACGAGCGAGTCCCGTACGGAGGCGAGGGTGCCGAAGTAGGACACCAGGTCGCCGCCGCCCAGCACCCAGGGGTCGAGGGTGCCGCGCCGCGCCGCCCGGCGGCCCCGCTTGTTGGCGGTGCGCAGCAGGGCGCGCTCGGCGGGGTCGGTGTGCACGAGGGGGCGGTGCGCGCCCGGTGCCCCGGGTCCTGGGGCGGGGCGTGGCCCCGGGGCGGTCCGCCCTGGCAGGCCCGTGAAGGGGGCGCGGCGGGTGAGCCTGCGCCGCCGCGGCTGTGGTTCGTCAGCTCCGGTATGCGTTGTCGACATGGGCCTCGGCCCTCCCTTCGAGTGCTTCCGTCCAGAAGGAGTCGAAGTCGTCGGCCTCGCTCGGCTTGGCCTTGTACTGCATGCCGAGCCCGACGGGCAGGACGTCCATGCCCTTGATGCCGGGCAGGCCTCTGGCGCGTACGAGGGTGTCGACGACGTCGGTGCGTGCCGCCTTGGTGGACAGGTCGTGGTGGGACAGCGCGAACTCGGGGTCGGCCTGGTCGAAGTCGCTCACGACGAGCAGCTTCGGGGTGGGGTCCGACGGCACCGTCTCGCCGATGCGGGCGAGCGCGCCCCAGACGTCGGAGCCGTTCTGGGTGCGGGCGCACTTGAGTTCGGCGAGCGCCGCGACGGCGGCGGTCTGCCTGGCCCTCGCGCGCAGCGCCTTCTGGTCGGTGGTGGCCTCGTGGGGCGGGTCGAGGTCGACCCGGTCCTGGCGGCAGGACGAGCTGCGCGAGGAGCGGGTGACGGGGGCGAAGTCGAGCGTTCCGCACTTCTGTCCTGTGAGGAAGTCGACGAGGGTGTCCTTGAGCTTCGCCTCCGAGTCGAAGCCCTCCTTCACCGCGGCGGCCGAACCCGAGCCGTCGACGACCACCCCGCAGGGGGTGTCGAGGGAGTCCTCCTGCTTGCTGCAGGAGACGACGCAGAGCCCGCACAGCAGCGGGAGGGCGACGGCGAGCCGGCGGGCGGCGCGCAGGGAGGACCGGCGGCCGGTCCTGGCTGAGTGGTGGGGCACGATGGCGTTACCTGCCTTCCTGGGTCCGGGGCCGGTCATCCCCTGCGGGCGCCGCTCGCGGTGTCGCGTCCGCGCGCCCGGCCGGGGCCGCCGTGTGCGGACTGCTGGTCGAGGATGTGCAGCGCGTCGGCGACGGCGGACGTGTCGGCCCCGCGCCGGGGCCCGTCCTCGGCGTACCAGCGGTCGCTGACGAGCGCGTCGTCGAGGTGGGTCCATGTGTGGTCGAGGACGGCCTCGCCGGGGAGCCGGCCGGTGGGGCGGGCGCCGCTGACGTCGTCGTCGCGCCGGGCCCCTGCCCAGGCCGCGTCCCAGTAGCAGGCGGTCAACTGGTTGGTGGCGTCGAGGTGTTGCTGCGCGCGCTGGCGGCAGACCGTGGCGGCGGCGCGCCACTCCCCCACCATCTGGCCGTAGCGGGCGAGCGCGGCGGGGGCCGGCTCGCCGCGCAGGGTGTACTGGGCCACCACCCGCACCGACTCGGCCTGGATGCGCACGAGCAGCGCGCGGTGCCGTGCGAGCGTGCGGGTGCGCAGCCGCACGGTGCGCCGCCTCGCCCGCATCCGCAGGCCGAGCACATAGGGCGGCAGGGTGTCGTCCTCGGGCGTGCCTCCCGCCGTCTGCGCCAGGAAGGCGCGCAGGCCCGCGGAATCCCGGCGGCCGTGCCATCGGGCGCGGGCCGCAGGCAACCAGGGCACCCGAACACCTATTCCAGCATTATTGATCATTGTGAATGACCCCCCGTTCTCGCGCACATCCGTAGCGGAAAGCGCGGCGATGCCCGGAAGAGTAACGGAGCGTCCGCCGCCGCGGGACGGGCGCGGGAAAGGGAATTGATCGTTCTCGGCGGGGGTCCGGAAAACAACCGGATACCGCCCAGCGGATAGCCGAAAACAGGCCCTCGCGCAATTGCGGGCGCACCGGAACGCACTTCATACTCCCAACGGTGCGAGGAGGAGATGCCGTGGAATTGCGCCTTGCGGGGACGCACTATCCGCTGGAGACGCTGGGTCCTGGAAAGCGGTTCGGCGTCTGGTTCCAGGGGTGTTCGCTGGCCTGTCCCGGATGCATGTCCCGGCACACCTGGGACCGGGCGGCGGGCAGGGCGGCCGAGGTGTCCGACGTGCTGGCGCGGTGGCGGGACGCGCTCGACGACGGTGCGCAGGGCATGACGGTCAGCGGTGGCGAGCCGCTTGAGCAGGCGGAGGCGCTCGCCGCGCTGCTGGCCGGGGCGGCGCGGCTGCGCGACGGGGCCCGGCGCCACGAGGGGGGCGCCGGGGCCGGGCCCGACCTGCTGGTGTACACGGGCCACGAGCCCGGGGAGTTGACGCGGGGGCGGCGTGCGGCGCTCGGATGCGCGGACGCGGTGGTGGTGGGCAGGTTCCGGGTGGCGGAGCCGACCCGCCTTGCGTGGCGGGGCTCGGCCAACCAGCGGATCATTCCCCTGACACCGCTCGGTGTCGTCCGCTACGCCCCGTATCTGGCGCGGGGGGCCGAGGGCCCGCGGTTGCAGGTCGTCAGGGACGAGGACGGCCTCATGCGGCTGCACGGGGTGCCGCTGCGCGGTGAACTCACCGCGCTGGAAAGCCGGTTGCGGCAGGCCGGGGTGGTGCTCACGGGGCGGAGCTGGCGGCCATGATCCGGCGTGCGCGGCTCTCGTCGAGCGCGACGAGCAGCACCGACCAGGAGGGGTCGCGGCGTAACTCCTCCCTGACCGCGTCGAGCAGGCACCGGGCGCCGGTGTCGACGGGCAGGCCGCCGCGCCCGGTGCCGAGCAGCGGGAAGCAGATGGAGGCCATCGGCACGGACAGCAACACGGCCTCGCGGCGGGCCAGTTCGAACGAGGCGCGGACCGCCTCGGCCAGCACGGCGGGTGTCACGTGGTAGCGGTCGCCGTCGCCGACGGGGGTGGCGACGGCGGCGTGGTGGATGCGCCGCACACCCTGCGCGGACAGGGCGCCGGACGAGGTGGCGACGACCGTGCCGGGCCGTACCGGACTGCCGGTCAGCCCGTGGGTGCGCAGCCAGACGCCGAGTTCGCGGGCGAGGACGTCGTCCGCGATCGCGCCGGAGGCGTCCCGCAGCGCGGCGGCGCGGCGCAGGGCGCCGGAGACGGTGGGGCGGAAGGTCCTGGACATCTCCAGGTAGGTGTTCTCCGAGGAGACGAGGACGTCCACGTCCCGCACCTGCTCGATGGGCGAGACCCGGACGGTGATCCGGCCCGCGGGCACGGCGGGCGCCGCCGCGGGCACGGCGGCCGGGCGCCGTCCCGGCGGGCGTACGGGCGCGCCGGGGCAGCCGGGCGCCGCGGAGGCGGGCGCGGCGGGCGCCGGGGGCATGTGCTGGAGGACGACGCCCGAGGTCCCGCGCCCGGCCCGCTCCCCCGCGGCGGTCTCCCGGGCCAGGGCGAGGACGGCCGCGGCGAGTTCGTCGACGACGTCGTGCTCCTGGCTCCTGCGGAAGCGCTCGGTGCTCACGCCGTAGACGGCGGCGGCCGCCTTGCGCCGGTCGCTGCCGGGGACGCCGCGGCGCGCGGGGAAGATCCCGAAGGAGTGGGCGGCGGCGCGGGCCAGCGGGTCGCACGAGTCGTCGTCCCGCACGGGCCGGCCGCCCGCAAGCCGCCGTACCGCCTCGCCGAGCAGTTCCTCGATACCGCTCTGCTCGTCCTCGGCGCCGGTGCACAGCCGGGCCGCGACGGCGGCGTCGCGCAGCGCCTGCCTGGTGCAGCGCCGCAGCCCGGGAAGCCCGCGGCGGCGCAGCTCCCTGAGTTCGGCGACGACGCTCTCGTGCGGGGGCAGGGTGGGCATAGCGCGCATCGTAGCCCCGCGCGTGCGCCCGCCCAAGGTGCCGCGGAGGCCGCCCCGTTGCCCCGCCTGTGCCGCCCGCACCGCCCCGCTTGTCCCCCCGCCGTGTTCGCCCGGAAGGCCGGAAGATGACGACGCCACCCACCGATTTCTACGCCCCCGAGGACGGGGGGATCACCGATGCCCGCCTCGTCGAGACGCGCCCGGTCCTGGACGGTGTGCCGGACGAGCTGTCGCGGCGCTTCGAACGTGTCGCCGTACTGTCCGCGGCGCGGCGGCCCGCGGAGGCCGTGGTGCTGCGGGTGCGCGACCTGACGGGCCGTCACGGGGCGGTGCCGATCCCCCTGGTGCTCAAGTGGTACCACCGGATGCACGCGCCGGGCCCCGACGTCGAGCGCGCGGTGCGGGAGCTGGCGCAGCCGACCACCCCGCATCTCGAACGGCTGTTGGAGACCGGCGAGGCGCACGGCCACCCCTGGCACCTGTACTGGTCGCACGGCGAGGAGACCCTGGAGGCGTACCGCGCCGACCACCCGGAGGGGCTGCCGCCCGAGGCCGTCGAGTCCGCGGTGCGCCAGCTTTACGGCGCCGTGGCCGCGCTGCACGGACGGGGTGTGGTGCACCGGGACATCACCCCCGACAACGTCATGGTGCACAGCCGCCACGGCGACAGGGCCGATCTCGTCCTCATCGACTTCGGTGCCGCCGTGCACCGGCCCGACGAGGCGCTGGAGCGCCGTACCGACTGGCGCGGCAAGCCCCTCTATCTCGCGCCGGAGGCGGGCCTGCTGCGGCAGACCGTGTCGGAGGCGGGCGACTGGTGGTCGCTCGGCATGGTCGTGGCCCAACTCGCCCTCGGCAAGCACCCCGTGGACTTCCGGCGGGACGAGGAGGTGCTGGCGGAGATCGCCACGCACGACCCGGACCTCACGGGCATCGGGCACCGCAGGACACGCTCGCTCTGCGAGGGACTGCTCACCCGTGCCCCCGAGCGGCGCTGGGGCGCCGCACAGGTGCGTGACTGGCTGGACGGCAGGGCGCCCGCGGTCGCGCCGCGCACCGGCGGCCGGGTACTCCCCGACCAGGACCCGCGCCCCGAGATCCGCCCGTTCCCCTTCATGGGAAGGGAGTTCACCGGCACGGAGCGGCTCGCGCTCGACCTGGACCACTACCACGGCGCGGCGGCCCGGATGCTCGCCGACCACGACGCCAGGGCCGAACTCGTCGCCTGGCTCGGCCAGTTCGAGCACGTCGGCGGCCGCGGCCCGCAGGAGCTGCGGGACCTCGCGGAGCTGCGGGCCGAGCTGGAGCAGCCGCCGTCCGCCGGGGGCGTGGTCAGGCTGCTGAACTGGCTCGGTCCTGGGCTCGACGTCTCCTGGCACGGCGTGGGCCTCGACACGCGCGGCATACGCGGGCTGTGCGCCGCGGCCAGGGACGGCGGCGCCGACGCGGTCGCGCTGGTACGGCACCTGGCGGACCACCAGGACGTCCTGCCGGGGCTGGCCGGGCGCCCCGGCGGCCAGGGCCTCGACGAGACCGACAGCGCGTGGCGTGCCCTGCGCGCCCGGTGGCGGCCCGTCACCCAGGAGCTGCGGCGCCACGAGGCGCGCGGTGTGCCGCGCGCGCGTGCGGCGCTCGAACGGGGCGTGGTGGTGGACGCCTGGCTCCTCCAGCTCGCCCGCGAGCCGGAACGCACCAGGAGCCTGCTGGCCGACGCGCTGCGGCGCACCCGGGCCGCGCTGCCCGCCCGGGTGCCCTGGTTCGACGCCCTGCTCACCGACCACGAGGACGACGTACGGCTGCTGAGCGCCCATCTGCTGACGGGGCAGGCCGTGGCGGAGGCGGAGGACCGCAGACAGCGGCGCGTCGTCGAGGAGTACGAGCGGATGCTGGCCACCGACCAGGACGGGATCGTGGCCGTGCTGCGGCGCCTCGACCGGCCGCCCACGCTGGGCTGGGCGCTGCTCGGCGCCACCGTCGTCACCGCGCCGTGGGGCTTCGTCACGGGCCTGGCGGACGTGCTGGGCCGCGCCTCCCAGGGCGACGTCGTCACGGCCTGGCTGTTCGCGCTGCCCGCCGCGGCGTTCGTGTGCGCGGTGGAGCTGTGGACCGCCGTCTACATCGGCCCGCCGTTCTACCATCCCGACCGGTCGCTCGCGGGGCTGCTGATCCGCAGCGCGGAGCGCCCCGCCCGGCTGGCCCGCCGCGGCGCAGGCCGCTTCGTCGCCGCCGGGCTGCTGCTGCTCGCCGTCTACCTGGCGTACCGGGCGCTCTCGACGGTGCCGTGGCTGTGGCCGCTCGCGTCGTCCGTCGCGGTCGCCGCGTGGAGTGTCAGGCGCTGCTGGGTCTGGCGGCGCCGACGGCGCGGGCACCGGGAGCGGCGGGCGGCGCACCGGCGGGCACCGGCCGGGCGCGGTGCGGCGGGAGGCGCGGCATGAGCATGGGCGTCGCCTTTCCCTCGATCACCTCGATCGCGCCCTCCGTGGACTTCGCGCCGCCCCCGCCGGTCGCCGCGCAGGCGCTGCCGCACACCGGAGTGGTCCACCCGGGCGACGTCGCGGGCCATCTCCACGCGCACGGCGCGGACCTGGCGGGCCAGGCCGCCCACCACGCGGCGGACGCCGCGGCGCAGGTGCTCGGCTCGCTCAGCGGGGTGCTGCTCGCCGGGCGGGCGGCGCTGCTCACCACCCGGGTGCTGGCCGCGGCGGCGGTACGGGCCGCGGACGAGCAGCGCTGCCTCGAACGGCAGCAGCGGGTGGCCGCCACGGCCGCCGAGCAGTGGGAGGCGGCCGCGTTCGCCGCCGTGAGCTGCAACGCCCGCAGGCGGGTCCTGCGGGCGCGGGTGGCGCGCGCCGGGCGGGCCCCCCACGGCCCCGCGGGGCCGCCGCCGGTCCCCGACCTGCCGCCGCCGCTCGAACCCGTCGGGGCGCGGCTGTGCGACGCGCGGCAGCAGTTGGCCGGGGCGGAGGAGCGGTTGCGGGCGGCCGAGGAGCGGCACGCGGCGTGGGAGCAGCGGCGCACCGCCGCGCTGCTGCGTCTCGACGACGGGGGCGGGGCGGACGACGACTGGCGGCGCGGCCTGCGGGACGCGCGGCGCAGGGCGCTGGAGCGGCTGGCGGCGGAGCGCGGCGCCGAGGACGGGCGGGCGGAGGCGCCCGAGGGGGCCGGGGGGCCGCTGCCCGGCTCCTTCGGCCCCGGCGAGGTCGGCCGGCTGGGCGCGGAGATCCTCGGCGGTCTCGACCCGTACGCCGCCACGGCGACCGCGGAACTCGCCCAGGCCGCCGTCGGGCACGCCGTACGCCGCGCGGCCGACGAGCCGTCGCGGGCGCGCAACCACCTCGTCGAGGCGCGGAAGTTCGTACGGGACGCCAACCGGGAGGCGCGCGAGACACGCGCGGCACAGGAACGGGCCGCACGGGAACTCGACTTCCTGGAGTACGAGACCGGGGAGGGCGTGGCGGACCTGCCCGTGGCGCCGGACGCGCTGGCACTGCTGCGGCGGACCCTGGACGACGGCGCCCCGCTCACCCGGGCGGAACGCGACCTGGTCGCACGCCGGGTGGAGGAGCGCCGGGACGCGCTGGAGGCGGTCTACCTCACGCAGCAGTGCGCGGGCGCCGTCGCGGAACTGGCGAGGCGCTTCGGCGGACCGGCCGGGGCGCAGTGGCCCGAGGGGCAGGAGATCCGTCTCGACTGGGTGCCGGACGGCTGGGAGCCCGGGCACTGGCTGCGGGCGACCGTGGTCGGCGGCGTCCTGCGGGTGGCGACGATGTACCAGGACACGGCCGGGGAACGGACGCCGGGCCAGCGCGCCCTGGACGACACCCGCTGCGCGCAGACCAGGCGGCACCTCGCCGACTTCGAGGAGATCACCGGGGCGGCGGGACTGGGGCTCGCGTTCAGGGTCGAACGCGCCGAGGGGGCGCTGCCGGGCGTGCTCGGCGAGGACGCCGTACTCCTCGACGGGCTGCTCGACGACGCCCTCGGCGCGGATGCCCGGCGGCAGGCCGCGACGCGGGACGCACGCGGGTACCGGACCCGGACCGCGGACGGCGGCGCAGGAAGCTGAACACACCGCACGGCCGGACGGCCGCCGGGGAGACCGGCACACCCAGGGGGGAACGATGCGTCTGTCCAAGGAAGACCGGCTGCCGAACTTCGTCGAGGAGTTGATCGGCACGCTCGGGGTGCACGCGCAGTACGTCCTGCACGGCAACATCCGCGATCTGCACCTGGTGCGGCGGCGGGGCCGTGACAGCTTCCACCCGCTGCTCGACGTGCTGTGGAACCCGCTGCGGGAGATCGGCTACGAGGCGCTGGTCCTCTGCGACCAGGTGCGCGGCTTCCACGTGGCGCAGGCCGGCGAGGGCAGGACGCAGGCCGCCGTGCAGGAACTGCTCCAGGGGGCCAGGGAGTTCCCCGGCCAGACGGCGGGTCAGCGCCGTGCGGCGCTTGAGCAGCTCAGGAACGTCACCACCGGCTGGGCCGAGCAGCGGCGCGAGACGGTGCGCGACGGGCGCCCGCTGCCGCCGCTGCGGGTGGCGCTCGTGGTGGAGCACGCCTCCCGGCTGCTCACCGACCCGTCCAGACCGACCCCGGACGAGCGGGACTTCTTTCTCGCCTGCCTCAAACTGGCCCACGGGGCCGACCCGTTGCGGCCGGGGCCGCAGGTCCCCGGGACGGCGGCGAACGGGACGGCCAGGTTCAACCCGGTGATCTGGGTGGCCGACGGGGAGCGCGACGTGCCCGGCTGGCTGGTCTCCGGCAGCGAGCGGATACGCGCGGTCGCGGTGCCCGAGCCCGACGCGGACGAACGCACCACGATGGCCCGGCTGTTGGGCGAGCGCTACCACCGCTACCCGGGGACCGACGAGCCCGGGGCGCCCTCCTCCCCGCTCGGTCCCTCCCCTTCGGAGGCCGCGGGCGAGGAGCGGGCACGGGCCGTCGACGCCTTCACCCGGGCGGCCGCGGGCATGAGCCTGCGGGCGATGGAGGGGAGCGTACGGCTCGCGCGCTCCCGCGGGATGCCGTTCGCCGCCATGCCGGACGCCGTGCGGATCTACCGGCTCGGGGTGGAGAAGAACCCGTGGGGCCGCGACGAGTTGCGCCGCCGCATCCTGCGCGGTGAGGACCCGGGCGACAAGGACTCCATCCCCAACCGGGTGCTGGGCCAGGAGGCGGCGGTCGCGATGACCCTCGACATCCTCAAGCGCGCCGCGCTCGGCCTGTCGGGCGCCCAGGCGACAAGTCCCGGGCACCGGCCGCGCGGGGTGCTGTTCTTCGCGGGGCCGACAGGCACCGGCAAGACGGAGCTGGCGAAGTCGGTGGCCTCGGTGCTCTTCGACAGCGACCAGGCGTATCTGCGCTTCGACATGAGCGAGTTCTCCGCGGCCCACTCCGCGGACCGGCTCGTCGGCGCGCCACCGGGCTACGTCGGCTTCGAGGCGGGCGGCGAACTCACCTCGGCGGTACGGGAGAACCCCTTCCGCGTCGTCCTCTTCGACGAGATCGAGAAGGCCGACAAGGGCATCCTCGACAAGTTCCTCCAGGTCCTTGAGGACGGCAGGCTCACGGACGGGCAGGGCATCACCGCGTACTTCAGCGAGTGCGTGCTCATCTTCACCTCCAACCTGGGGGTGCAGCGCACGGACCCGGAGACCGGGGAGCGCGAGTGGATCGTCAGACCCGGCACGCCTTACCGGCAGTTGGAGGCGACGGTCAAGGACAATGTGAAGAAGCACTTCGAGCAGGTCATCGGCAGGCCGGAGCTGATGAACAGGATCGGCGGCAACGTGGTCGTGTTCGACTTCATCTCGGACCGGGTAGCCGAGCAGATTTTCGACCTCCAGATCCGCAACATCCAGCGGCAGTTGGAGCAGGGGCACCAGCTCGTCCTGCGGATCGAGGAGCCGGCCCGCGCCGCGCTCCTCGACCACTGCATCCGGGACAGGTGGAACGGCGGGCGCGGCATCGGCATGGTGCTGGAGACGCATCTGGTCAACCCGCTCGCCCGGGAGCTGTTCGCCGCGTCGGACATCGGTCCCGGCACCACGGTGGTGGTGACGGACGTGCGGGAGACCGAGAGCGGACGGGTGGACACGGCGGTGGTCTTCAAGAAGGGGGGTGTCGCCGGTGCGGGGGTCGGACGCGGACGACACGGATGACGCGGGGGGTGCGTGGGACGCGGTGGGCGACGACGCGGCGGCGGGCACGGCGCCCCCTGAAGGGGAGGTCCCGGGGTGGGAGGTCCCGGGGTGGGATGACGTCGAGGCGAACGAGCGGCTGCTCGACCCGACTCCCGCACCGGCGCGTCCCGCCCCGCGTCCCGCCCCGCCCGCCGTCGGCGCGCGCTGTGCGACCTGCGGCACGGTCGTCCCGTCCGGCATGGCCGTGTGCCCGGGGTGCCTCTCCCCGGTCGGGGCACCTGCGACAAGTGCGGTCCGGCCCGGGGCGCCCGTGCGCCCGCTGCGGCTGGTGTTCGACGGCGGCCATCTGGACGTGGCGCGCGGCGAGGAGCTGCGTCTCGGGCGCAGCAGGGGCTGGGCCCCGCGGGCGTACCGGCTGCTGGCGGACGAGACGTCGGTGTCGGCGCGGCACGCGACCGTCGTCCACACCCCGGACGGGGCGAGCTGGGTGACGGAGGTCCCGCAGGGCGCGAGCAACGGCACCCGGCTGAACGACCGTGTGCTGAGGCCGGGAAGCCGGGCGCGGATGCACGACGACGACCGGGTCTGGCTCGGTCCCCGGGTCAGCTTCACCGTCCACGGCGTCGGACGGGAGACGGGAGAAGCAAGGGAACCAAGGGAAGCAAGGGAGACAGGGGAATCCGGGGAAACGAGAGAAACGGGGGAAGCCGGAGGGACGAGGGAAAAGGGAGGCTGAATCCGCGCGGCGGCGGCCGTCACGTAAAAGACCGCGCGCCCTTTCGGAAAGCGCCGCGCGCGTTTCGCCCACCGGATGCGGAATATATCGACCCGCTTTTCCCTGCCGCCGGGGCCGGATGGAATCCCTCCGCAAAAGCGTCGGCCGCGGAAGGGGAAACCGGGGATTCCGGATGGGGCGGCATGGGGCGGCGGCGGGCGGTCGCCTCCGTCCGGTACGGGATGTCAGTCGAAGTTCAGCTCGCCCGTGCGGGTGCGCTTCAGTTCGAAGAAGTCCGGGTAATGGGCGAGCGCGCCGGCGCCGTCGAAGACACGGGCGGCCTCCTCGCCGCGCGGGATCGAGCCCAGCACGGGCCCGAAGAAGGCGACCCCGTCGATATGGAGGGCGGGGGTGGTGGCGGTCTCGGTCATACCGGCTCCTGGGCGGTCGTTGCGGGGCGGCGGTCAGAAGAGCGAGACGCGGCTGCGGCGGGCGAGCGCCGAGAGGACGCCCGCCACCAGCACCATGGCCGCCGTCCAGAGCACCCCGAACGCGGCGACGGTGGTGGTGCTCCCGTTGGACCACAGCTCGTACAGGGACACGGCGGCGACGGGGTGCTGGGGCGAGGCGAGGAACACCGGCATGGACAGCGCCCGCACCCCCTGCATGAAGACGAACAGGCCGCCCGTGACCATCGCGGGCATCAGCAGCGGCAGCACGATCCTGCGGAACACCGCAGGGTAGCGGGCGCCCGCGACCCTCGCCGACTCCTCAAGCGCTGCCTGGATCTGGATGGCGCCGGTGTACGCGTAGCGCATGGCGAAGGGCAGGAAGGTGATGAGGTAGCCGAGCGCCAGCACCCACACGGTGCCGTACAGCGGGACGGGCGAGGTCAGCCCGACCTGGGAGACGGCGAGGCCGACGACGATGCCGGGCACCACGAGCGGCAGGCTCATGAGCTGGTCGAGAAGCCTGCTCGCGGTGGCGCGGCGCACCACGAACCAGGCGACCAGGCTCGCCGCGAGACAGGACACCACGGCGGCGCCCAGACACAGCAGCAGGGTGTTCACGGTGCCCTCGGCGAGCGAGGGGGTGTGCACCGCGGCGGTGAAGTTGCGCAGCGTGAAGTGGAAGAGTGAGCCGTCGACGCCCTGGTAGACCGGCACCACCGAGACCCACACCAGCATGGCGAGCGGGACGGCGACCACGACGAGGAAGACCAGCGCGGAACCGGCCGCGGCCGGGTAGCGCCAGCGGCCGAGGTTGAGCGCCGCGGGCCGGTAGTGGGAGCCGGTGACGACCTGGTAGCGCTCGGCGCGCCTGGTGAGGGTGCCGTTCCACCACAGCAGCAGGCCCACCACCACCATGAGGCCCACCGACACGGCGCTCGCGCGCCCGTAGTCGGGCGGCATCTCCTGCTGGATCGCGGTGTACACCTGGGTGGTGACCACCTGGACGTTGCCCGGCAGGCCCACGATCGCGGGGACCTCGAACGCCTCCATGGAGCGGATCAGGGTGAGCAGCCCCACCGCGAGGACCGCGGGCCAGGCCAGCGGGATGGTGATGCGGCGGACCATGACGCCGATGCCGGCGCCCGACATCCGCGCGGCCTCCTCGAAGGCCGGGTTGGCCTGCTTCAGCGAGGCGGCGATCAGCAGGAACGCCATGGGCGACCAGACGAACCCCTCGATGAAGACCATCCCGACCAGGCTGTTCACATCGAAGATCGCCGGGTTGTCGGAGCCGGTGAGGGCGGCGAGCGCGGAGTTGACGAGGCCGCCGCGGCCGAGCACCAGCACCCATGCGATCACGTACACCAGGTACGGCATGCCGATGAGGGTGAGGGCTCCCGCGTAGGCGAGCCTGCGCAGCGGGGCGTTGGTGCGCTCGGCCACCCACGCCTGGAAGCCGCCGACGACGGTGGCGACGAGGGTGCTGCCCACCGCGAAGAGCACGGTGTTGAGGGCGGCCCGCAGGCTGTCGCCGTCGCCGAGGAGGTCGGCGTAGTAATGGGCGGTGAAGGAGATCGCACCGTCGAGCGAGACGGAGGTGACGCTGCCCATCACGAGCTGGTAGACCACGGGGCCCATCAGGGCCAGGAGCAGCACCAGGAGGACACCCACGGTGGCCCTGACGCCGCGTGTCGCCATGCCGGTCTCAGCCGTTGAGCTCATCGAAGATGTCCACCCACTTCGCGTTCTCCTTCTCGATGGCGTGCGGGGTGATCAGGTTGACCTTGAAGCCTCCGGTGTCCGGGGCGAGGCCGGGGTCGACGGGTTTCACCCTGGGGTCGGCCGGGATGTAGTCGGCCTCGCGGAAGATGCGCTGGCCGTCGGCGGAGAGGATGAAGTCGAGGAGCAGCCGGCCCGCGTACGGGTGCGGTGAGCCGGCCGTCAGGCCCATCGGGTTCAGCTCCTCGGAGGCGAAGCCGAGCGGTGCGAAGCCGACGGGGGCGCCGTCCTTCCTGCTGATCGCGACGTGGTTGTTGAAGACCTGGATGACCAGCGGGTACTGGCCCGCGATGGCCAGGTTGACGAGTTGCCGTGAACTGACCTGGACCACGGCCGGGTTCTGCTCGGCGAGCTTCTTGAGGTAGGCCATCCCGGCCTTCTCGCCCATGCCGCCGAGGACGTTGCCGATGAAGTCGGCGCCCCCGGTGGCCTCGGGGGTCCAGGCGAGCTGGCCCTTCCACCGGGGTTTGAGGAGGTCCTCGTAGGTCTTGGGCACGTCGTCGCCCTTGACCTGGCGGGTGTTGTAGGCGATGCCCTTGATGTAGATGTTGGCGGCGGTCCAGTAGCCGTCCTTGTCCTTGATCTTGGCGGGGTAGTCCGTGGCGGTCGGGGGGCGGTACTCGACGGAGGCGCCGAAGGACTTCAGGACCTCGGCGGCGTGGGCGCCGTCCCAGATGTCGGACTTCGGGGAGCGGGCGCGGGCCTCGGTGAGCATCTTGGTGGCGATCTCGGAGCTGCCGGCCCGGTAGTACTCCAGCTTGACGCCGGGGTACTTGGCCTCGAACGCCTTCTTCATGGGGATGACGAGCTGGTCGGGGATGAGCCCGGTGTACCAGGTGACGGAGCCCTCCTTCCTCGCCCCCCGGTACAGGGCGCGCTCCCTGGCGGGGCCCGTCAGCTTCTCGGTCTTCGCGAGCTGAGGGTCGGTTTTGGCGGCCGGGACCCGGGCGCCGGCGCCGAGGCATCCGGACAGGGCGAGCGCCGTGGCGAGGCCCGCCGCGGCGAGGAGTGGTATCCGTGTGCGCATGCTGCCTCCCTGGGGCTATCGTTCGGCGGGCGCGTGGTGCCCGGTGTCGTCCGGGTCCCGTGGGCGGGCTCTGGCGGCGGCGCGGTCGGCGGCCAGCAGGCTGCCCACCGCCGTGTCCGTCCAGGAGCCGGCCTCCACGGGGCCGTCGAGTGCCGCTCTGACCAGGTGCTTGGTGGCGTAGAGCGCGGGTCCCGGCAGGTCGGCGAGGCGGGCGGCCAGCGCCCGGGCCTCGTCGGTGAGCCGGTCGTCGGGGACGACCCTGGTGACCAGGCCCCAGGCGCGCGCGGTGGCCGCGTCCACGCTGTCGCCGGTGAGCAGCAGGTCCATCGCGCGGGACTCGCCGACGGCGCGCACCAGGCGGCGCAGTCCCCCGCCGCCGATGGTCATGCCGTGCCGGACCTCGGGGAAGCCGAGCCTGGCAGACTCGGCGGCGATCCTGATGTCGGCGGCGAGCGCGATGTCGAGGCCGCGGCCGAGCACATGGCCGTGCAGCGCGGCGACGACCGGGACGGCGCAGTCGGCCACGGCCCGCCCCAGGTTCTGGTGTTCGCGGTGCCAGATGCCCTGCTGCACGGAGTCGTACGCGGTCCGCTCGCCGCGGATGTCCTGCCCGGCGCAGAAGGACCGTCCCGCGCCGCGCAGCACCACCGCGCGCACCGCGGGCTCCTCGCTCGCCCAGCGGAACGCGTCGAGCAGCGCGGCGCGCATGCCGGGGGTGAGCGCGTTGTGCTTGGCGGGGCGGGCGAGCACCACGGTGGCGACGCCGTCGGCCTCCCCGGCCGCTGTGACCTCGATCTCGCCGCGTGGCTCGGCCGCGGGCGGTTCGGTGTGTGCGGGCATCGGCCCTCCTCTCGTACGGCCCGTCAGGACGGTGCGGCCCCAGGGGCCCGGCCCTGCTGCCGGGTCATGGCGCGGGTGCGGGCTGGTGCGGGGGCGCGGGGCGCAGCACGACCGCGTCGAGCGCGAGCGCTCCCGGCGCTCCCGCCCGTACCAGCAGCGGGTTGACCTCGGCGGACTCGACGATGTCGCCGAGGTCCGCGGCTAGGTCCGCCATCGCGCACACCGCGTCCGCCACCGCGTCCAGGTCGCAGCCGGGGCGGCCGCGCCAGGGCCCGAGCAGGGCGGCGGCCCTGGTGCGGCGCAGCGCGGCGAGCGCCTGGTCGCGGGTGCAGGGGGCGGGGGCGAAGGCGACGTCGCCGAAGAGTTCCACCGAGATCCCCCCGGCGCCGACCATCACCACGGGGCCGACCTCGGGGTCGCGGACGAAGCCGAGGACGAGTTCCACGCCCGGGGGTGCCTGCTCGGCGACGAGGAACCCCTCGGTGGGCTCGCCGTCCTCCGCGAGACCCCGGCAGGCGGCCTCGACGGCGTCCGGGTCCGGCAGGCCGAGGAGCACACCGCCGGTGTCGGACTTGTGGGTGCTCTCCCGCGAGACCCGTTTGACGACGTACGGCGCCCGGTGCCCGGCCGCCCAGGCGCGGGCACGCGCGGGGGTGTCGGCGTGGGTCTCCTCGGGGGTGGTGAAGCCGTAGTGGCGGATGAGGTGTTTCGCCTCGACCTCGGTGAGGTGTGCGGGCAGGTCGCGCAGCAGGGCGAGTGCGCCGTCCCGCCGCGCGGCCCGGCCCGTGGCGGGCGCGGGCGCGGCGGGCCCGGCGGCGCCGTTGGCGAGGAGCGCGCCCACCGTGGCGAGCGCCTTGTCGGTGCTCTGGAGGAAGGCGAGGTGCGGCAGGCGGCGGCGCAGCGCCCTGCCATGGCCGGTGACGGCGAGGGAAGCCATGGAGAAGAGCGCGACCGGCACGGTGCCGCCGACGGTGCCGCCGGGGAAGGCGGCGTCGTAGCGGGCGAGGGTGGCCTCCTTGCCCGGCTCTGGCCGCCCGAGCAACTCCTCCTGGAGCAGCACGAGTCCGACGTCGGGGTCGGCGGCGGCGGTCTCGGCGCAGCGGACCAGGACCCCGGCGTCGGAGAGCCCGGCGAAGCCGGAGTCCAGCGGGTTGCCGACGTCCATCTCGGGGCCGACGAGTTCGGTGAGGGCCCGCCGGGTGGCGTCGGAGAACGCGGCGAGGGGGACGCCTGCCGCGGCGGCGCCGTCCAGGACGAGTTCGCGCACACCGCCCGAGACGGTGATGACGGCGACCTTGCCGCCGGTCGGTGCGGGCACCCGGGACAGGAACTCGCATGCCTCGACGGCCTGGTCGATGGTGCCGACGCTGATCACACCGTGCGCGGCGGTGACCGCCTCGAAGGCGTCGAAGGAGCCCGCGAGGGCGCCGGTGTGGCTGCGCGCGGCGGTGCGTCCCGCCTCGCTGCGGCCGACCTTGAGGGCGACGAGGCGCTTGCCGCGGGCGGCGAGGGCGTCGCAGGCGCCGAGGAAGGCGTCCAGGTCGCGGACGCTCTCCACGAAGGCGGCGACGACGCGCACCCCGTCGTCGGTGGCGAAGTAGCGCAGGTAATCGGCGGTGGTCAGACAGGTCTCGTTGCCACTCGACACCATGTAGCGCGCGCCGATGCCGCGGCCGACCAGGACCCGGTGCAGCGCGGTGACCACGCCGCCGCTCTGGCCGACGACGGCGACGGGCCCGTCCATGATCTCGCCGAGCCTGGAGTCGGTGGTGGTCACCATGGAGGCCGGTACGGAGATGTTGCCGAGGCAGTTGGGCCCCGACAGGGCCATCGCCGACCGGTCGGCCACGGCGGTGAGTGCGCTGAGCGGCGGGCCGCCCGCGTGGTCGCCGAAGCCGCTGGAGAAGATGGTCGCGCTGCGCACCCCGAGCCGGGCGCCGAGCCTGACGGTCTCCAGCGCGGCGGCGGCGGGTATCAGCACCACCAGGTGGTCGGGGGTCTCGGGCAGCGCGGCGAGGTCGGGGTAGCAGGCGGCGCCCCAGACCTGTTCGCGGCGCGGGTTGACGGGGTAGACGGTGCCGGCGTAGCCGAAGCGTTCGAGGTTGCCGCGGATGCGCTGCGGCCAGCTTCCGGGGCGGTCGCCCGCGCCGACGATCGCGACGGTGCGCGGGTGCAGCAGCGCGTGGACCCCCCGGCGGCGCGCGCCGTCGTCCGCGGGCCCGCCGCCGTGCGCCATCAGGCGTTCTCCCGGGGCGCGGGGCCGAAGCCCGGCCGGTACTTCTTGTCGAGGAAGCCCTGGATGCCGTCGATCTCGCCGCGCTGCGACTGCTTCCTGATGAGCTGGTCGCTCTTGGCGGTGAGCCAGGCCAGCGACTCCTCGGCGGAGAGCCTGCGCAGGTCGACGGACTTGAACGCCTCTTTGCACGCCGTCAGGGCGAGCGGGTCCTTCGCCCTGAGGTCGGCGGCGATGCCGTCGACGGTGTCCTTCAGTTCGGCGAGCGGCACCGACATGGTGGCGAAGCCGATACGGGCGGCGGTGGCCCCGTCGAACTGACGGCCCGTCAGGATGTAGTAGAGGGCCTGCTTGGGGATCATCGAGTCGGTGACGATCTTCGCGACCATGCCGCCGGGGATGTGCCCGAAGTTGATCTCGGAGAGCCCGAAGACGGCCTCGTCGGCGGCGACCGCGATGTCGCAGGAGGAGACCACGGTGAAGGCGCCCCCGAAGCAGTAGCCGTTGACCATCGCGATGGTGGGCTTGGGGAAGGGGTGCAGCAGCCGGTAGCGCCAGTCGTGGGAGTTCTGCCGGGCCTGGGCGCGGGCCCTGGGGTCGTCGCGGATGTCGTGGAAGTAGCGCTTCAGGTCCTGGCCCGCGCAGAACGACTCCCCGGCGCCGGTGATCACCAGTACCTGGGTCTCGTCGTCCACGGCGAGGTCGCGCAGCGCGTCCGACATCTCCTCGTGCAGCCGCGGGCTCATGGCGTTGCGCTTGTCGGGGCGGTTGAGGGTGACGGTGGTGACGCCCTTGGCCTTGTCGATCAGGATCGTCTCGTAGGACACGCGGATCTCCGTTCGTCGCGGTGGGTGTCGGGGACCGGGGGCCGGTGCGCCGGCCGTTACTCGACCGGCACCAGGGAGACCTTCCGCGGGTCGATCCGCAGGAAGACGTCGCTCTGGGCGGGCAGGGAGGTGGCGGGGGTGGAGCGGTTGCGTATCTCCAGGCCGCCTACGGCGACCACGTGGTCGATGGTGTCGCCGAGGAAGATCTGGGTGAGCACCCTGCCCGCCCACTCGTTGGGGACGGCGCCCCCGGCGCTCGCGGCGGCCAGTTCCACGTCCTCGGGGCGTACGGACACGATGACCTCGGCGCCCGGCGGGAGTGCCTGCTCCGGCCGCCGCATGCGCAGCGGCCCCGCGGCGGTGTCGACGTGCACCCAGCCGTCGCGCTGGGCGGCGACGGTGCCGCCGAAGAAGTTCGAGGTGCCGATGAACTCGGCGACGAACCGGCAACTGGGGTGGGCGTAGATGTCGCGGGGGCGGCCGGTCTGCACGACCTTGCCCGCCCGCATCACGGCGATGGTCGAGGACAGCGACAGCGCCTCGTCCTGGTCGTGGGTGACGTAGATGGAGGTGATGCCGAGGTCGCTCTGGAGCCGCTTGAGTTCGAGCCGCAGGGACTCGCGCAGCTTGGCGTCTAGGTTGGACAGCGGTTCGTCGAGGAGCAGCACCCGGGGCTCGGTGACGACGGCGCGGGCGAGCGCGAGGCGCTGCTGCTGGCCGCCGGAGAGCTTGGTGGCGGAGCGCTCGGCGAGGTGTCCGAGTTCCATGACGTCGAGCGCCCGGCGCACGCTCGCCTCGATTTCGGACTTCGAGGGCCGCTCGGCGCGTCTGCGGATCTGGAGCGGGAAGGCGACGTTGTCGAAGACGGTCATGTGCGGCCAGATCGCGTACGACTGGAACACCATGCCGAGCCTGCGCTCGTTGGCCTCCACGTTGACGGTGGCGGCGCCCGCGCGCCCGCCGGGCTCGGCGCTGAAGAGCACCCGGTCGTCGACGGTGATACGGCCCGAGTCGGGGGTCTCCAGGCCCGCGATGGAGCGCAGCGTGGTGGTCTTCCCGCAGCCCGAGGGCCCGAGGAGGGTGTAGAGGGCGCCCTCCTCGACCTCCAGGGAGACGTCGTCGACGGCGGGTGCACGCTCCGGCTCCCCCGCCGCCTTCCGCGCCCGTCTGCTCTTCTTCTCCGGCGCGTAGCTCTTCACCAGGTGGTCGACGCGCAGCATGGGTCCTCCTTCCATGGCGGGCGGCACGCCGCGGCGGCTGCGGGCGCGGCGTGGTGGATCGCGGCCGGGTGCGCGCGGCGGCGTGGCCGTGGGTGGCTCCGTGTGCCCCGCGGGCCGTGGGTGTACGGGGCGCGGGCGGGTGGCGGTTGGTGTCGCCGTCGAGGCGTGCCGGGTTCGCCTCGCGCGTGCTCGACGGTGCCGTCGGACCGGGGAGACGGGCGGTCTCCTGCCGTACCGGGTCTTGGTCGGGAAGATGGTCGACGCCTCGGACGCCCCGGCCGCGGCAGCCGGAGGGGACGGGGCCCGATCGCGCCTGCGGCCGGGTCGTGTCAGGGGTCCCGCCGCCGGAATCCGAACGCCCGGCGGTGGGTGCGTTCACGCCAGGTGACAGTAGTGTTGATGTATCCCGGCGTCTAGAGGTCTAACCAAATAACCTTTGCGGGTTCGCACAACACTCCGCGTCGACGCCTCCGTTGAACGGCGTACGGACCCTCCCCGCGCGCCCCGTGACCGGAACGCGCTCCCGCCCCAACTCCCTTTCTTCTAAGGTCTTTTCACGCGCCGTCGGCCACCGGCACCGTAACGACCAGCGCGTTCGCGCCGGACCCCGCCGATGGCGGCGAGGGAGCCGCGAGGAAGGTGCGCAAAGCTCTCAACTCCCCACCCCCACCGCCCTACACTGGCCACGGCCGCCGCACTCCCCCCACAGAACCGACGGAACCCCCCTCCCGTCCGTTCCCGCCCGTGTCCGCCGACCGCCGGGAGTCGGAATCGATGACCACACCCGCGCCACCGCACACGTTCCGCCCCGCCTACCATCCGGCGGGCCATGACACCGAGTTGCGCACGACACTGCGCGAGCTGCGCGAGGGCCGCTGGACGGCGATGCGGAGCCTGCTCGACGCCACCGCCGCGGCGCGCGACCCCGCCCGCTGGACGCGCCGCACCGAGGTGCTCGGCGCCGCCGTCGCGGGCACCGACCTCGTCGGCGCCTGGCGCTCCGCCGAGCCGCGCAGCGCGCCCGCCGCGGTGATGCACGGCCGGGTGGCCGTCGAGCGGGCGCTGCGCGCCCACCGCGCGGGCCACCGCCATGCGCACGCGCTGGGCCACCAGGCCCGCCAGGCGTGCCAGGTCGCCGCGGGCGCCGCGCCCGCCGACCCGGTGCCCTGGGTGTGCCTGCTGCGGCTCGCGGGCCTCGGCGGCGGGCGCGGCTCCGCGCCGCCTGGCGCGATGCTGCCGCCGGGGCCCTGGGAGCTGCTGGCGGAGGCCGACCGGCGCGACCGGTACAACCGCGAGGCGTACCACCGCATGCTCCAGTACCTGTGCTCCCGCGGCTCCTCCGGCTGGGCCGCCGACGCGGCCGACTTCGCGCTCTGGTCGGTGGCGGGCGCGCCCGGCGGCTCCCCGCTGCACGCCCTGCCGCTCCATGTGCGCGCGGAGCGGGCGCGGCGGCAGCCCTCGCTCGGGCCGCACTGGGGCACGGAGGTTGCCGCGCGGGAGGCGGCGGCCGCGCTCGACGGCTGGTTCGACCGCGCCGCGCAGCCCCCGGAGAACCTGTCCGACCTCAGCGTGCTCGCCCACGCCCTGTACACCGCGGGGCAGTTCCGCGGCGCCGCCCGGGTGTTCGCGGCCCTCGGCCCGTACTACACGCCCTGGCCGTGGGGCGAGGGCGCGGCGGCGACGGAGAGCTTCCTGCGGGCCAGGCAACGTTGTCTGACCGTCCCGCGCGAGCCGGTGTGAGGCGTGGGCGCCGGGCGGGCGCGGTGCGTGCGGCCCGCGTGGCTCACCAGGCGCCGCGGGCGGGCGGCAGCGGGGTGCGCGGCGGCCTCGCCACGATGGACACGGTGTCCATGGCGGCCTGGAAGGTGCGCACCACGTCGATGCCGTCGTGCACGGTGACCTCGGGGTGCAGCCCGCGCACCACGGCGCGGTCGGCGAGCGCGGGGTGCTCGAAGCGCATCAGCTCGGCGGGGCCGCTGGTCAGCAGCGGGTGCGGACCGCCGTCCGGCATCACCACCTGGACGGCGATGGGCGACATCGGGTCGGCCACCATCCGCGCCAGGGACTCGCGCTGCGCGCGCATCACCTGGGCGCCGCCGACCGGGCGGTTCAGCGCGGACTCCTCGATCAGCGCCCAGAGACGCAGCGGCCTGGGTCTTTCGAAGGCCCGTCGCTTCCGCTCGGCGAGCAGCTCTATGCGCCGCTCGGTGCGCTCCGCGGGCTCGCGCGGGTGGGTGAGGCGGAGCATGGCGCGGGCGTAGTCGGGGGTCTGGAGCAGCTCGGGGAGGACCTGGGGGGCGTAGACACGGATCATGTTCGCCGCGGACTCCAGGTCGATGGTGCCCTGGAGGTGGTCGGGCAGCACGTCGCGGAACTCGTGCCACCAACCGGGCTTGTTCGCCTCGTGCAGCACTTCCAGGACCCGTTTGATGTCCGGTTCCGCGGTGCCGTACGCGCGCAGCAGGCTCTCCACGTACACGTGCCGCAGCGCCGTCTCCGCGCTCTCCATGCGACGCACCGTGTCCTGGTGCACGCCGAGGCTCTGGGCGGCCCCGGCGAGCGACACGCCCGCCGCCTCCCTGCGGGCGCGCAGATCCGCCGCGGCCATGCGCAGCGCCACGGTGGGACCGGATCGCGGCCGGGACAAAGGGCTGCCCTCCTGTCGGCTGTTCGTCGCGGGTCCCATCCTCACCCACGCCGCCCCCGGGCGCTACCGCACCCCCGGTCGTGTCGGCGCGCCTTTCCCCGCTCCCACCACCGCTTTCCTCCGGGAGGGCGACCCCGCGCGGCGCGCGCCGCGCGTGCACACCCCGCCCTCCGCGCCGTCGCGCCCCCGCCTCCCGCCCCGGCTCCCCCGGATGGCGCACCCCCGCACCGCCGGGTACGCTTCCGCCCCCTTAGGTCGTGTCTTCAAAAGCCCGTCTGGTCGGGGCGGCCCGGCACGCACTCCCCCAGCCTTCGGCCGGGAGGTGCCCCCACGCCGCGTTGTCGTCGGTCGCCGACGCGCCGCGTCGACTCCCTCCTCCG